>CABUCM010000087.1 GCA_902490005.1 uncultured Ruminiclostridium sp. | reverse complement strand
AAAGCTTTTTATAGTCATTAACACTTAATGGCAGGGATTGATAATAACGATAAAAGGAAAACATAGTATGTTCATCCTTTATTGGCGTTTTAAGTGGTCAGTCCTATTGAAAGCTTGCCGCGGACCTCCGGCAATCTGAATTAAAAAATTCAGATTGAATGGAGGAAACAGTCGTGGCTTACAATAAGGCCAGAGCCGAAAAACAATGGCTCGAATGGAAAGCAGTGGAAGAAGCACAACTCAGAGAATTAAGGGTGGATGAGGATACGATCCAGCGTCTGTACTTTTACGATTGGGAATGCTTTAAGGCGGAAAGGAACTATCAGCGGTGGAACGTACAGTCGGAAGAATACATAAGCCAGCAGACTATGGAGGATCAGCCGGAGATTACCACCACTGAACAGCTTTTAGACGAGATAGAAAGCCCGGAGCTTTATACAATGCTTTCCAAAGCGGACAAGCTTACCCTTAGAATTATCCTCATGAAGATCGATGGGTTCAGCAACAGGGAAATAGCGGCTTCTCTCGGAATGGAGGAATACGCTGTTAATATGCGAATCTACCGCCTGCGAAAAAAATTTAAAAAATATTTTTAACCAGCGTTATATTTTGGTATTTCACAGTGGCTATAGGGTGAAGGGAAAAAATCCCTTTACTCGTAGCTTGAAAAGTGAATACCAGCCATACGGGTACGTTCTCGCCTGAGCGAGCGACTAAAAGGTTCGCAGTGCAGAATTTGTACAAAGAACTTTGGAAAAAGCGCCAAGACAATCCAGAGTAAGGGCTGCCTCCCTTTTGAGGGACGGCGGCTGTTGCTCTTGGATTCGAGCGATGCATTTTGACCGGAAAGAGGGAATGGTTTCCCTTTTCGCCACGACCTCGGGCCGGGGGATTATGATACACGTTATCGTTTTGCCCACACGTCAGATGGGCTGGCCGACCTTGGGTTGTAATCAGCAAGACCTTCGGGGAGCCAGTGAACGGCTTGTCAACTGCAAGCCTGCCCGTATGGTTCCCAAGGTTGCCGGGGGGCGGGCTGCAAATACGGCACATCAAAATCAAACCTTTTTATTCAGATTGCCGTTGACGGCGAATCCGTGCGGCGCAGAAAATCTGCGCCGCATTAGTTTGCCGCCAACGCACAAGAGCCAATGGCTCTAAGGAGAATGTGCCGAAATGAACAATAGCCTGAAAGAGCAGGCCCACGGGGAGATTGAACGGATTTTCCGAATCCTTCTTCCCCAAAACGGGCTGGCCGTGCGGGAGGAACAGATTACCCTCTGCCACGCCATGCTGGACACCCTGCTCAAAAACAATATCGCCCTGTGCGACGCAGGGGTCGGGATCGGTAAAACCTACGCCTACCTGACTGCCTGCATTTTACTGAAAAAGTTTGCACCCCATGGGCCTGCCGGTTCCCAGCCGGTGGTGGTTTCCACCTCCAGCGTTGCCCTGCAGGATGCCATCATCGGGGAATACATCCCATTTCTATCTCGGATTTTTCTGGAGAACCGCATCATTCAAAAGCCCATCCGGGCGATGGTGCGAAAGGGCAAAGAACGCTTTGTCTGCGACACCCGTCTTGCCCAGCGGCTGGAAGCCGTAAAGGAGAAGAAAAAGAATGCGGAGCAGCTGGAGGCCCTGCTTTCCCTTCGCACCTATTACGATTTAGACGCCGTTACCGGCCTCAGTGGTTTTGACCGGCGGCAGGTGTGTGTACTGTCAACGCCGATTTAAAATTGCAAGAAAAGGGCGAGGAAATTTTGTAGGATAAC
>CABUCM010000086.1 GCA_902490005.1 uncultured Ruminiclostridium sp. | reverse complement strand
TATTTGTTTAAACCAGCTTCTCCCGGCGGGGCGTGGCAGGTTCTCAAAAAGGTTCCGCCTGTTTGGAAAATCCAGTACGGCGAGCTGCAATTTCAATTGAAAACCATGGGCTTTAAGCATACTGGGGTGTTTCCGGAACAGGCGGTCAACTGGGATTTTACCGGCAGCCTGATCCGAAACGCTAAGAGGCCCCTGAAGGTGCTGAACCTGTTCGCCTATACTGGCGGGGCGACTTTGGCCTGTGCCCAAGCAGGGGCCAGCGTGTGCCATGTGGACGCTTCCAAGGGGATGGTGGCCTGGGCCAAGGAAAACGCCGCGGCGTCCGGCCTTTCGGCGAAGCCAGTCCGCTGGCTGGTAGACGACTGTATTAAATTTGTCCAGCGGGAACAGCGCCGGGGAAACCTTTACGACGGAATTATTATGGACCCGCCCTCTTACGGCAGAGGCCCCGGCGGCGAGGTTTGGAAGCTGGAGGAACAGCTTTTTTCCCTTGTGGAGCTGTGCCGGAGTATTTTGTCTCCCGACGCGAAATTTTTTTTGCTGAACAGCTACACCACCGGGCTGTCCCCGTCGGTGATGGAATACCTTCTGGGGGTGCTGCTGCAAAAAACCATGGGCGGCAGCGTGGCCGCCGATGAAATCGGCCTTCCGGTAACCAGCACAGGGCAGGTGCTGCCCTGCGGTTCCACCGCCATTTGGGTTGGCAAAGACGCGGATTGATCAAACATACAATTGCGCCTGCCTTTCGGCGCTGAGCAGATAGGATTTGGAAAAGTATGAGCTTTATTAACGCTGAAAATGTAACGTTCCGCTACAGTACGGACGACCCCCTAAGCCTGAAGGAGGCTTTGTCCGGGGTGAGCCTCGCTGTGGAAAAAGGAGAATTTGTGGCGTTGTTAGGCCACAACGGCTGCGGGAAATCCACGCTGGCAAAGCATTTTAACGCCATGCTTCTGCCAACCGGCGGCAAGGTGTACGTGGATGGCATGGACACCGCGGACGAAGAACTGAAATATGAAATCCGCCGCCGGGTGGGCCTTGTGCTGCAAAATCCGGATAACCAGCTGGTGGCCTCCATTGTGGAGGAGGATGTGGCCTTTGGCCCCGAAAATTTAGGGGTGCCGCCTAAGGAGATCCGGCGGCGGGTGGACGACGGTTTAAAAGCAGTGGAAATGTATGATTACCGCCTGGCCGCGCCGTATAAGCTTTCCGGAGGCCAGAAACAGCGGGTGGCCATCGCGGGGATTATCGCCATGCAGCCTGAATGCATCGTGCTGGACGAGCCTACCGCCATGCTGGACCCGAGAGGCCGCGCCGAGGTGCTGGATACCATTCACAGCCTGAACCGGGAACTGGGTATTACCATCGTCCTGATCACCCATTATATGGATGAAGCGGTGACCGCCGACCGGGTGGTGGTGATGGACAGCGGCAGGATCCTCACCGAAGGAACGCCAAGGGAAGTGTTTTCCAAGGTGGAGCTGTTAAAACAGCACCACCTGGATGTGCCTCAGGCCACGGAGTTGTGCTACCGCCTACGGGCCTGCGGATGCGACGCGCCCTTGGGGATCCTGGACGCGGAGGAATGCGTTGGCGTCTTAGAAAAGCTTTTGGAGGCCGAAAAATGCCCATCTTAGAGACACAAGACTTAACCTATGTTTACGGTACGGGAACTCCTTTTGAGAAAACCGCCGTCGACCATATGAGCCTTCAAATTGAGGAAGGAGAGCTGGTTGGTGTGATCGGCCATACCGGCTCGGGCAAGTCTACCCTGGTTCAGCAGCTGAACGGCTTGCTCAGGCCCACCTCGGGAAAGGTGCTTTTAAAGGGAAAAGATATCTGGGCGGAGCCAAAAAAAATCAGGGCCATCCGGTTTCAGGTGGGGATGGTGTTTCAATATCCGGAACACCAGCTGTTTGAGGAAACCGTGGAAAAGGATATCGCCTTCGGCCCTAAAAACATGGGCCTTTCAGAAGGGGAAATCAAAGAGCGGGTGAAAATGGCCGCGGCCTTCGCGGGCTTAAAGGAAGACCTGCTTCAGGCGTCTCCCTTTGAAATTTCCGGCGGCGAAAAGCGGCGGGTTCAGCGAGACGGGCCCCTTGGGAAAACAC
>CABUCM010000085.1 GCA_902490005.1 uncultured Ruminiclostridium sp. | reverse complement strand
ACGCTGTAAAGGGAGCCCCGCCGTTCTTTCGGAATTAAAACCAATTAGGCAGTAAAAAAGCTCCTGCTTTTGCAGGAGCTTTTTTATTCTTTATGGATTTACGCCTTATTGAGGCATGGGGATTACTTGAATGATATACCGCAGCAGGAACAGGATGCTGATTACATACATAACAGGATGCACCTTGTTGGCATGGCCACGGACGATCTTGATGATGGTGTAGGAGATGCAGCCAAAAGCGATGCCGTCGGCGATGCTGTAGCCAAAGGGCATCATCACCAGGGTGAAGAAAGCGGGAATGGCCACTTCAATATCAGCCCAGTCAATGTCCTTAATAGAGCTGCACATCATAACGCCCACGATCACCAGGATAGGAGCGGTGGCGCCGGTGGGCACAAAGCCCAGCAGAGGCATTGCCACAATGGCCAGCAGGAAGCAGACGCCGGTGGTCAGGCTGGTCAAGCCAGTCTTACCGCCTTCGGCGATACCGGAGCTGGATTCCACATAAGTGGTAACGGTAGAGGTACCCAACGCGGCGCCCGCGGAAGTGGCGATAGCGTCGGCCAGCAGAGCGCGGTTGGCTCTGGGCAGGTTGCCGTCCTTATCCAGGAAGCCGCCCTTGCTGGCGGCGCCGATCAAGGTGCCGATGGTATCGAACATGTCCACCATGGTCAGGGAAAGCAGTACGGAGATGATGGCGAAGATCATCACCCAAACGCCCTTGCCGGTGCTGAACAGCTCGCCGAAGCCGCTGGTGAAAGCGCCCGCGGCGGAGAAATCGAAGTTAAAGGAGAATACGACCTCTTCGGGCATACCCACATTGAAGCCCATGCCATACTGCATGATAGCGCCGATGACAGAGGTAATTACGATCCCGATCAGCAGGCCGCCCTTGACCTTCCAAACCACCAAAGCGATGGTGATAATCAGGCCGATGACAGACAGGATTACGGTAGGATTGTTAAAGGTTCCCAGAGCGATAGAGGTCGCTTCGCTGGATACCACGATACCGGCGTTTTTCAGGCCAATAAACGCGATAAACAGGCCGATACCGCCGCCGATGGCCTTTTTCAAGGACATGGGAATGGCATTAACAACCGCTGTCCGCAGGCCGGTAACGGTAATCAGGATAAAGATGATACCGGATACGAACACAGCCGCCAAGCCGGCCTGCCAGGAAAAGCCCATAGAGCCGCAGATGGTGTAAGCGAAGAACGCGTTCAGGCCCATACCGGAAGCCAGGGCGAAAGGATAGTTGGCCAGGAAGCTCATTAAGAAGGTACCGATTGCTGCGGAGATGCAGGTGGCGATCAAAACAGCGCTTTCCGGAATTCCGGCGGCCGCCAAGATTCCCGGGTTTACGAAGATGATGTACGCCATAGTAAAGAATGTAGTAAGACCTGCAACGATTTCAGTTTTCACGTTGGAGCCGGTGCCCTTCAGGTCGAAAAAGTCGCCCTTTGGATGCACGGCCTTTGAATTCTGTGCCATTGTAATCCCCCTCATATAAAATTATGAATATATTGTAAAATTTTTATGTTGTAAAATCAACTAATATTTTTTAAATTCTCTCTTAATCTGCAAATTGCACATATTTCTGAAAATTTTCATAAGATTCCTTGTCGGAAAAGAAAGGTTCTATTGACAAAACAAATGCCCTTCACTATACTGATAGAGAAAAAGGGGGAGGATTTCATGACCTGTTTTCATTGCGGATGGGAAAACCCGCCGGAAAACCGCCACTGCGGCAACTGCGGCGCGGTGCTGCCTGGCTATAACAATTCCCAGCAGCCCTATTCCGCCAACCAACCCTATTCCGTCAACCAGCCCTATCCCGTTTACGGGGCCCCGGTTTATTCCAGGCCCATTTCTTCCCATAATCGATGGATCGCCTTTGCGCTGTGCTTTATCTTAGGCGTAATCGGTATCCACCGGTTTTATGTAGGTAAAACTGGCACCGGGATACTCTATCTATTCACCTGCGGCTTGTTCGGTATCGGCTGGCTGGTGGATCTCATTTTAATTGCCTGCGGCAGCTTCACCGATAAAGCGGGCCTGCCGTTAAAGGAATAACGCTATTTCCAGACAAATTCACGGTGGCCGTCTAAGCATTGATTGGCCTCTGTTTTAGGAGGAACTTTATGGACCCGCAAATTCTTTGGGCCGTGGTTTTAGGGATTTTATTGCTGCTGATCGGCATCTTTCTTTTTCGAAAGCCAGACCTCTTCTGGCGGCTGACGGAACGGTGGAAATCTTATCAAGCGGATGAACCCTCTGACCTTTACCGTATCAGCACCAAGTTCGGCGGGGTATGCCTTATGTTCGCCGGCGCCATTATCGCCCTTCTGCCTATTTTTCTGAAATAGTTCGCCGGCGGAAAAAGCGACGCGCTTAACGGACCGGCATAAAGATCATAAAAGATTTTAAAACAACGCCGATATAAAGCCTGAAACAGCAAGGATATTCCTATTGCAGGCGAGAGGAAATTTCAATAAAACAGCGATAGCTATACAAAAAGCGCGATAACTTCCGTGTGCTGG
>CABUCM010000084.1 GCA_902490005.1 uncultured Ruminiclostridium sp. | reverse complement strand
TCTTCAAGGGCCCATTTAAGCCGCTGGCAAAGCCTTTTCTATGTCGCATACCGCGGCTTTCCCCGCTTCTTATCAGCCGTTTCAGGCCAAATCGCAGATGGAGCGTTCTCCCTGGGTGCTGGCCCAGTCGGCGCGGAAATCCGCCACCGCCTTTTGAAGAGGCGCCGTATGGAAAGCCTCGTGGAGCATGGCGGGCTTCACGGTTACGGCGTGGGCCCCGGCCAGCAGGGCATGATTGGCCTGGGAGACGCTTTTAAAGCTGGCCGCCAGGATCTTGGCCTCCGCTCCGGTTTCGTCGATCATCCGCCGAAAGGCGGCGATGGTATCCCGGGAATCCACGTCTAAATTTTCCATCCGGTTATAATAAGGGGCGATATAGTCCGCCCCGGCCGCGACGGCCAGAAAGCCCTGTATTTTGCTGTAAATGGCGGTGGCGGTCACATGCACGCCCTTGGCCTTCAGAATCCGCATAGCCTTCAGCCCTTCCTCGGTTGTGGGAATCTTGATATAAACCCGCTCATCCACATGCTTGAGAATCGCCCCGGCCTCCGCCAGCATATCATCCCACCGTTCCCCCACCACCTGAATGTGGAGGGTTTTCTCCAAGCCAATCAGGGAACGAATCTTTCTCATATGGGCAAAAAAATCGATTCTGCCTTCCCCCTTTAAAATGCTGGGATTGCTGGTTACTCCGGTGATCGGGTAGTACTGGCTGTATTTCTCAATCTCGTCTAAATTCGCGCTGTCAAATAAAAACTCCATCTTAGTCTCCTTCCGTTCGCTATTATCAGCCCTAAAACAGCTCTAGCTGGTATTCCTCCAGCTTTTCCTCCACCTCCCGGCTTGGAGGCCCTTCGGTAAGAATCCCCTGGAAATCATCTAAGGCCGCATATTGAAAATTGCCGTCGGCGCTGAATTTCCCGTTTTCCGCCAGCAGATAGCACCGCCGGCTCTGCCGCACCGCCGCCTGCTTGGTTACGCCATCCTCCGGCATGTAAGTGAAAACCGCGTTGTCGTACACGTCCACCCCCACGGTGCCGAAAAAGCCCGCGTCAAAACGCATGCGGGAAAGAAAATCCACCGCCAGGCTGCCTACAAACCCGTTGTTTTTCCGGTTCAGCACGCCGCCGATGAAAATCAGCTCCGCCTTGCAGGGCGTGGACAGCGCCTCCATTACCTGCACCATATTGGTGACCACCGTAACCCGGCGGCTTTCCTGCGCCAGCAGCTTCGCCAACTCCACATTGGTGGTGGAAATATCCAGGAAAAGTACCTCCCCGTCTTCTATCAGCTTCAGCGCCTTTTGGGCGATGGCCCGCTTTGCCGCCACATCCACGCCGCTGCGCTGGGCCACCATGCCCTCGTGAGTATTCACCCTGGGCGCCACCGCGCCCCCATAGGCCCGCTTCAGCAGCCCCTGCTTTTCCAGGGACGCTAAATCCTTGCGGATGCAGTCCTCGGTGACGCTGAAACGCCCGCTGAGTTCCTTGACCAGCACCTTACCGTCCTGCCTGAGCAGAGTAAGGATCTTTTCCTGCCGTTCCTGTACAAACATAAGCCGCCTCCCCGGTGATTTTTTCTTATCTTAGCAAACCGCGGACGGTTTGTCAATACAAATCAATAAGAACAAATAAAGAATAATAAATTATTGCTATAAATTGTTTTATATTATTATTCATTATTTCAATTGTATTTTAAAGTGCTGTTTGTTATCATAAAGAAAAACCGCGCTGAAAAAATTTAGGCCGGAAAACAACCTTTATACCGGCGCTTTTCCAGAAGCGGATAAAAGCAGCATAAAGGAGGCGTTTTCATGCCGGGCTATCTCATCGCCCATGATTTGGGCACCACCGGCAACAAGGCAACCCTTTTCACCACCGGCGGCGAGCTGGTGGACAGCGTCACCACAGCCTACGGCACCCATTTTTTTCAGGATGTGTGCGCCGAGCAGAACCCGTTGGATTGGTGGCGGGCGGTGTGCGATTCCACCAGCCGCCTGCTGCGGGGAAGGGACCCTGCCCTGGTGCGGGGCATGGCTTTCAGCGGCCAGATGATGGGCTGCGTCTGCGTGGACAAACAGGGCGAGCCTCTGCGGGACGCGATTATCTGGGCAGACCAGCGGAGCGCGGAGGAGGCGGCCCAGCTCCGCCAGCGCATTGGAGAACGGGAATTTTACTGCATTACCGGCCACCGGGCCAGCCCCTCCTATACCATTGAGAAGCTGATGTGGGTGCGCAGCCACCAGCCGGAGATATTTGCCCGGACCTACCGGTGCCTTCAGCCAAAGGACTATGTGATCTACAAGCTCACCGGCAGCTTTGTCACCGATTACACCGACGCCTCCGGCACCAACGCCTTCGACCTGGAGCGTCTCTGCTGGTCGGCGCCTATCTTCCAGGCGGCGGGGCTGGATCCCTCCGTCATGCCGCCGGTGTTCCCCTCTACCCATGTGGCCGGCGGCGTGCTTCCTCAAGCCGCCAAGGCCTGCGGCCTGCGCCCCGGCACGCCGGTGGTTATCGGCGGCGGCGACGGGTGCTGCGCCTCGGTGGGCGCCGCATCTATTCAGCCCGGCGTGGCCTACAGCTATCTGGGTTCCTCCGCCTGGGTTTCCGCCGCCACCGACGCCCCCATTCTGGATCCGCAAATGCGCACCTTCAACTGGGCTCATATCGTTCCCGGCCTTTACGCGCCGATGGGAACCATGCAGGCCGCCGGCAACTCCTTCAACTTTGTACGCGACCGAATGTGCAAAAATCTAGAGGACCAGGCGGCCTTAGAAAACACGGACATTTACCGCCTGATCGACCGGCTGGCGGCGGCTTCTCCCCCAGGGGCCAACAAGCTTCTTTTCCTGCCGTACCCTTTGGGCGAGCGCAGCCCCCGCTGGAACCCGGAGGCCCGGGGCGCGTTCATCGGCTTGAAAATGGAGCATACCCAGGGGGACCTGCTGCGGGCCACCCTGGAGGGTATTCTCTTCAATTTGAAGCTGATCCTTGACGTATTGCGGCAGAGTCTGCCGATTTCCAGGATCAACCTCATCGGCGGTCCATATGGATAAATCGGTGAAT
>CABUCM010000083.1 GCA_902490005.1 uncultured Ruminiclostridium sp. | reverse complement strand
GTTCCAAAACCAGTAAAAATAAACAAAAAGGAGGTACTTTAAAAAACTAGTCTTACCAACTAAAAGAACAGAGGAGGATAAAAATGAAAAAGAAACTTTTAGCGCTGTTTTTAGCGGCGGCTATGGTTGGGGCAGCGGCTGGCTGCTCTCAAAACGGGGGCTCCGGCACAAGCAGCGGCGGAGAAAGTGGAGCGTCTCAGAGCAGCGGGGAATCTCAAGAGCCCAGCGGTGAGGTGGTAACGGTTCGCATGGGCGGATGGAGCACCTTTGATGAGGAACATGAAGCTGGAACCATTGGAATGGAGGAAGCCATCGGCGTTAAGGTGGAATTCCAGACGTATCCTACGGATTCTGATTTCTGGAACAATCTTCCGGCGCAAATCGCGGCAAAAACGGCACCTGACTTTATCGCTCTGACTAACGAGCTGTATCTGCCCTACATAAACGACGGCCTGGTGGTTCCCCTCGACCAATATATTGAAGACGGCACCATCACCTGCTGGGATAATATTGCCCAGAACGTAAAAGATGTGTGGACGATTGACGGACATATCTATGCCTTACCTTTCTATCAGACTCCCGCAGTGTTCGCTATCAATATGAACCTTTGGAACGAGGCGGGCTTGACAGAGGCCGATTTCCCGGAAACCTGGGATGACGTTTTGGATGCCTGCAAGGTATTTAAGGATACTCTTGGCATGACCGGCTTGTGCGTCAATACACAAGAATACCATTTCACCAACTACTGCCTGTCTTTCGGCGGCGGCTGGGATTTAGGCAAAACCATCGATACTCCGGAAAACGCGGAGGCTCTCCAGTTCCTGATTGACGCTTATCGCCAGGGCTATGTGGTTACGCCGAAAGAGCTGGGCGCCAGCTATGACGGCAACGTGCTGATGTCCGGAGACGCGGCCATGTCCACCGGCGGTACCTGGTATGTGAACGACTTCGCTAAGAATGCCCCGGACATCGAGATGAGATATTTGAAGATTCCTTATGCGGAAGGCCATGAGGATTCCTCGGGCACCTTCCACGCACCGGGCTATGCAATTTTGAAGGGCGGCGCTCATGAGAAGGAGACTGCCATGGCGATTAATTACATGATGAATGATGCGCACGACGAATCTCTAATCGATCTTGGGTATATCCCGGTGAATGAAAAGTTTTATGACGAGTTTAAAGAAAAGCAGCCCGAGCTGGCTGATCTGGTAGACGCTATTCCAAAATCAAATGGCTTTGACTATCCGCCGGCCGGTAAAGAGTTTGCAGACGCCTTGATTTCTAAAATGGAGGAGGCTCTCTTTAACTCTGATTCAACCCTGACCGGAGCTGAAATTGTCAAGGAGCTTCAGGAAGAATACGGCGCATAACCTAACGGATGCTTATTAAACGGAACAAGTGATTACAGCCTCCCTGCTGGTTGAGCCGGTAGGGAGGCATTAAGAAAGGTTATGAGGATGATGGCAGAGAATACAGGAAAAAAGAGACAAAAATACAGCAAATTAAGAAAACAGGAAGCAATTGCCGGATGGATTTTTGTGCTGCCGGCAGTCGCCTTTTGGCTGATCTGGTTCCTGTATCCCGCAATAAAAGCAATTTCCATCAGTTTTTATCAGTATAATTACGCGACGCCGGAGACCAACGCTTTTATCGGTTTGGATAATTATATCCGGTTGTTTCACGATCCCAAATTTTTTGCGGCAATGGGACACAGCTTTTTGATGGTGCTGATTATTGTACCGCTGCAAACCCTGATTTCCTTCGCAATCGCGGTTTTGCTAAACGGAAAAATACGGTGCAAGGGATTTTTCCGTTCCAGCTGCTATATTCCTTACGTAATTTCGGCTGTGGCGGTAACGATTTTCTTTATGTACTTTTTTGTAAAGAATGGACCCGCGACTAAGTTTTTCTCCCTTTTCGGCTTAGAAAATGTGAGCTGGTTTGCCAGCACGAAATATGCGCTGGCATTCCTGATTATCGTATATGTGTGGCAACAGATAGGCTTTTACATGGTGATCTTTATCGGCGGACTGCAGGAGGTTCCGGCTGAGCTGTATGAGGCGGCTAAGGTCGATGGGGCCGGCGCTTGGCAGAGATTGACTAAAATCACCGTGCCGTTAATCAAGAATACAACCTATCTGGTTTTGACTTTCGGTATGATCAGCGCTTTTCAGATTTTCGACCAAATCGCGGCGCTGTCAAAGCAGGCGCCGCTGGGTTCTCCGTCCGGCGCTACCAGCACTATGGTTACCTTCCTGTACCAGCAGTCTTTCAGCTATATGGATATGGGATATGGAAGCGCCGCCGCGGTCATTCTGTTTTTGATTATTTTTGCTTTATCCGCCGTGCGGGAGTTTGCGGGAAGGAGAACAGTGTAAATGAAAACAAAAAAGAGCATCGCCGGAAAAATTCTGATCTATTTCTTTCTAATTCTTTTAGCACTGTTGTTTTTGGTTCCGGTTTTTTATGTAATGTATAACTCGTTGCTTCCAAAACAGTATATTGGTTCCTTTGTTTCGCCTGCCCTATGGAGCTTGGACAACTATAAAGAGCTTTTCTCAGAGTATCCGATTATGAAATGGTATGGCAATACCGCTATTTCAACCGTGGCCGTTGTTTTGGGCAATATATTTTTTACGCCGCTGGCGGGCTATGGGCTTGCCAGGCTGCGGTTCCCGGGAAGGAAAGTCATTTTTATTTGCCTGATGCTTTCTATGATGATTCCCGGCCAGCTGGTTTTGCTTCCGCAGTATATCATGATGGCCAAGATGGGGCTGGTCAATACGCTTTTGGCGATTATCCTTCCGTATTTATCCCAGTCCATGTTTATCTTTATGTCCAGGCAGTTTTTTTATGGGATTCCAGAGGAACTGGAGGAGGCCGCGCGTATCGACGGGCTTGGCCGGTTCGGAACCTATTTCCGGATTATCCTGCCAATCTCAGGAGTGCTGCTGGCAACCATCGCTATTTTTAATTTTACCGGTACGTGGAACTCGTACCTGGTACCTTCCACGTTTATCAGTACACAGGAGAAATATGTTCTGGTGGTAGGACTGCAAACGGTAAATAACGCGCATTTCCAGCAGGAAAATCTTACTCTTGCCGGCGTATTCCTTTTGTCATTCCCTGTGATTATTTTCTTCATGTTTACGCAGCGGTTTTTCGTTCAGGGAATTGCCACCTCAGGAATAAAAAGCTGATGCCTGGGCTG
>CABUCM010000082.1 GCA_902490005.1 uncultured Ruminiclostridium sp. | reverse complement strand
TTAAAATACTATATATTTTAAGAAAAGTCAATATGTATTTTAAATTTATTTTATATTTTATGAAATTATTTTTCATAAAATATAATTTTAGTTCTCTTTATTCTGTTCTATTTCGCCTCAAAAACAATCGTTTCCCTTTAGCAGGTGGTTTTTAAAATTTTGAACTTTCCACGACTTCTTTTTTGCTGAAGCTATAGAAAAAAATCCCCCGGCATCACCGGGGGATTTTTTCTTTTCTTCCAGCCAGGTGACACGAGCTCTAGAGAAATCGACCTTCCGGTGCGCTGTTGAAAAAAAGGTTCCGTCCGTCAGCATTAAGCGAAATCAACGGGAGCAATTCTTCTTCAAACAGTCAGCGCGCGGATTCGATCCTGTTCTGCCGGCAAAGCACCGGCGCATAAGCAACCGCATGCACGTTGCGGATAAGGAGCTTCCTTTTGAGCTTTCTAAAAAGAGAGAACGGCCTTGTACCCTTTCGTAGCGCTTTGGAAAGATCCCTTTTCACTCCTCCAATGCCTCATCTTTCGGACAAACCAGACAGCCGGAAAGCCTGCTACGTTGAAGAAATCCCCCTGTATCTTTTCCACAAATACGGTGGATTCTCCCTCGATTCCATAGGCGCCCGCTTTATCAAAGGGCTTTTCCTCATGTATATAATTCCAAATTTCTTCCTACGTCAGTGAAAAAAGGATACATACGCCGGTATATACCTGATGGGTGTTGCCCGGCAAAGCCGACAGCATGGAAAAGTCCTCCTGAGGCGATTTCGGTTTGCTAAAAACCCGATTCTGAAAAACACCGTATCAGCTCCCACGATAGTCTTTTAAGAATCACCCATACATTCCTTAACCGCCGCGGCCTTTTGGGCGGCCAGAGACATTACCGTCTCTTCCGGCGGCAGGCCCGGCACCACAACTTCCGCGATATCAGCCGCCTGAACGGTAAAATCAAGTCCCAGCATAGTGAAATTTTTTCTTTTCGGAGAAGTTGAGGCTAAAACCAACTTCGCTTTCATGTGATTCGGCGCTTCTTTGACTACCGCCACAAAAATCGCTATACAGAGTGGACAGTACTGTATACACTCGCCGTACGCAAGGGTGAAGCGGCAGGATGACAGGCCCATATTCAGACTTTTATAAAAAGCACCGTGGATAAAGGTCCAGGATTCCCTGATAAGCCAGGCCGAAACAGACGAGAGCTGAAATGTACGGTATAGCGTAGAAAAACAGAGGCCGAACGCGTATTCCGTCCAGACTCAATCTATCATATCCACCGTGGTCTAAATCGCAGGCAAAAACAAAATCGCGCACCAAAGCGGTGCGCGATCTGTTTACAGGCCATCAACCTGATGGGTTTATGCTACAAAAAAGATACCCGCCATAAACGCGGGTGAAACGGTAAAATAAAAAGCCGGGCCTGGTGGTGGAGCGTCCGCAACCAAGTGTGAACACTCCGAATTTGCTTGATTTAAGCCATCAAAATGCTCATTAATATCATCCAATAGGATATCATCAATCACGATTTGTTTGTCACTGCCGTTAAGTACCATACGGAATTTATCATCCCACAGATAGATGGCACTGACAAAGATATTGATAATGCTCCTACGACGGCGAATATCGTCCTTGCTACTTTTCAACTTTTGCAGGAAAGCAACAACCTGTGGCTCGGTAAGGATAAATTCTTTTGCCATTTCAAGGGCGAGCTGGTCTTCTAAGGCGGCTTTTTCCTGTTTGCGTTTGTCAATACGTTCAGTTATCATATCTACCGACTGACCGTGCTCCAAGGCTTTCCAGAGGTTTTCAATCGCCATATCAATTTCTTTAATGATATCCTTTAATCGTTTGATTGGTGCAGAATCCATATCCGCCTGGCAGATGTCGGCAACCGCTTTGGCAATCTTCTTAATATTGCTTTCGGTCAGTAGACTTAAACAAGCTGTGATTACACGCTCTTCAATGGTTTGCTTGTCCACAATCTTTTTCTTGCAAAGCTTCTTCTTGGCGTTTTTACAAGCGTAGTAATGATAAGCCTTGCCAGACTTGCCTGTACCGCCATAGCCAATCATCATTTCCTTGCAGTAGCCACAGAACAGCTTTGTGGTGAGCAAATATTCGTCCTTGCCTCGTTTACGGGCAGGAGCTTTCTTATTGCGGTCAAGCGTACGCTGTACCCGTTCAAAGAGTTCATCATCAATGATTCGTGGCATCCCACCAGGAGTTTCGGTATCTTTGCAGATATAATATCCGATATAGCGTTTGTTCCTCAAAAGGCGGTGTAGGCTGTTCTTGTTGAACGCCTTACCAAGAGAGGTTTTAATCTGCCTTACATTTAGATCCGTGATAATCTCCGTAACGGTTTTACCGCTTGCATATTGCTCAAAGATTTCACGAACAACAGGGGCAGTTTCGGTATTGATATGGAATTGGCAATCCTTGTCCACGGTATAACCAAGACCTGGATTGCTGCCATTACTCAAACACTTTTCAGCATTGATATCCATACCACGGCGAATTTTTTGTGAAAGCTCAGCGGAATAGTATTCAGCCATGCTTTCCAGTATGCCCTCAACAAGAATGCCGCTGGCATCGTCGGTTATGTTCTCACGAGCCGAAAGCACACGCACACCGTTCTTTTTCAACTTTGCCTTGTTCACAGCACTGTCAAAGCGGTTACGAGCGAAACGGTCAAGCTGATAGACCAAAACCCCATCGAAGGTGTGCCGATCACTGTCGGTAATCATGCGCTGAAACTCGACTCGGTTGTCCGTTGTACCGCTTTGTGCTCGGTCAATATATTCACCAATAACCATATAGCCGTTGTTCTTGGCGTACTCACAGCAGACCTGCAACTGACCTTCGATAGATTGCTCCGTCTGGCTGTGACTTGAATATCGTGCGTAGATTACAATTCTCATAGATTCACCTCCTTCAAAGTATATCTTTATTCCCTATTAAAAATATAATCTATTTCTGAGTTTGCATCACTATAACTCCCGTAACGTTCCCGATAATCATCATAATCAAATCCGTCGTAATCAAGATGTGAATTGATTAAATCTTCAGCACCATATATATAAAATTGTAATTTATCGGTATAATCTCTATGGCGTTCGATATCAGTCGGTCATTTTTTGCGGACAGTTCAATACATGCCTGTCTGTTTCGCTCCCTGCTCCTGCGTTTGCTCTCGTTTGATTTCTCCCTCTGTATCTTCTTGGCACAAGCAGGACAATACTTCGATATGCCAGAGCGGGGAACATATTCAACACCGCACACCGTACAATTCTTAGGCTTTAACGCCGTCCACCGCTTGGTTGGCGTGATATGTAATTCACCGACAAAGCCGATGAATTTATAATAAATCTTGATTTCCTGTCTTACCGTTCCGTCTGTAAGTTTCTCACGTTCCGAAACAAGTATCTTGTCTATGAGTGCGTTTATGATGGTTGCGTCCAGTTCCTTTAAGCCTTGGTAATTACGGATTAGGGAGAGGAAATCACGGACACCCTGCGACTTCTCATAGCTGTCGCCTAGCGTTTCCGTTACCTCTTTCAGCCTTGCTTCAATTTCAAGCTGCTCTTTCTGGTATTTCCCCGACATCATCTCAAAATTCCGCTCCGTAATACGCTCCATCACCTTATCTTCATAGAGTGAGGAAAACAGCCTGTCCAGTTCTGCAAGGCGTTTGTTTAGCTTTCTCTGCTCCTTTTCCAGTGCCCTTGCCCTGCTCTGGTCTGTTTCCGTGAGCCGCTTTTCAATCGCCCTTACCGCCTTTTCATCATTGACCGCCATATCCGCAAATCGGTTGATGTCGGCAAGGACAGCGTTGAATAAATCCCTCGCTTCAATGCTATGTGCGGTACACATAACATTGCCATATCTGCCATAATTATTGCAGGTATATTGTACGCAGTCGATGATGTCGGGGCGTTTCCTCCTGTTGGCACTCGCCGCCCGCATTGCATAGCCGCAGTCCGCACATTTGATAACGCCCGAAAAGATATTCTCAAATCCCCCTGCGTTCTGCTCCCGCCTGCGGCTCGTCATAAGCTGCTGTACGGTGTCAAATTCCTCCTGCGTGACTATCCCCTCATGGGTGTCTGGTATCACTTCCCATT
>CABUCM010000081.1 GCA_902490005.1 uncultured Ruminiclostridium sp. | reverse complement strand
GCCGCCGCTTATGGCGTGAGGTTATTATACCATAACCACAGGCTGGCACAGCCTGGGCCTTAGATGAAAAACGCTTGTCGTTTTTCGTTCATGGTCAAATGCTCTCTCAGCCATCGGCGGCTTTGCCGCCGCTTATGGCGTGAGGTTATTATAACATAGTTTTTCCAGTGGCGCAAAAACCGCCGGAAGAAAAACATTAAAGGAACAGAGGGGAAAGTACATGACGCCAATCAAACTGAAAGCACCGTTAAAGGATTACTTATGGGGCGGCACCCGGCTGAAAACAGATTTTGGCAAGGAAACCAGCCTGCAAAAGGTGGCGGAAAGCTGGGAGCTTTCCTGCCACAAGGACGGCCCCAGCGTGGTAGCTTCTGGGGAGGATCAGGGCCTGACCCTGCCTGAGTACATTGAAAAGCACGGCAAAAGGATTTTGGGGACCCACGGGTCAAAATTTCAGGATTTTCCTATCCTCATCAAGCTCATCGACGCCAAGGACAACCTTTCCATCCAAGTGCATCCGGACAACGAGTTTGCCCTGCGGGTGGAGGGGGAATACGGCAAAACGGAAATGTGGTATATCGTGGACTGCGAGCCCGGCGCCTACCTGTATTATGGCTTTCAAAAGGAGATCAGCAAGGAGGAGTTTAAAGAGCGGATCGAGAACAACACCCTGCTGGAGGTTCTGAACAAGGTGCCGGTTCACCAGGGGGATGTGTTTTTCATCTCCGCCGGGACCCTTCACGCCATCGGCAAAGGAATTTTGATCGCGGAAATCCAGCAGAACTCTAATACCACCTACCGCATCTACGATTACGGCCGGGTGGGGGCCGACGGAAAGCCCCGTCAGCTTCATGTGGAGAAGGCCCAGATGGTGACCCGGCTGGCGCCGCCGGACCGGGAGCCTAAGCCAGAGGGACAGCCGGAGAAGTTTTCAGGCGGGATGAAAACCCTGCTTTCCAGCTGCGAATATTTTACCGTGACTCAAATCAGCCTTTCCGGCAAAGGAGACTTTACCGCCGACGGCACGTCCTTTCATTCCCTGCTGGTATTAGAGGGGGAGGCCGTCCTTTCCTGGGCGGAGGGACAGATGACGCTGAAAAAGGGAGAAAGCGCCCTGGTGCCAGCCGGCTTAGGCGGATACAGCATAGAGGGCAAGGCGGAACTGGTGCTCACCACCATTTAACTGACGCCGGCGCGGCAACCCCTTTTACGTCTAAGGACCGGCGCCTTTGTGAAAAAACGGAATGAGAATGAAAAAGCGGAAACCAATTCAATTGGTTTCCGCTTTTTATGAATTTCATGAAAATGAGATAGGTAAGGCTTAGGCTCTTTTGAATTGCACATCCCGTTCGTACTTTTTGACCTCCTGGAGCCAGGAATCCCTTACCGGAACGCCCATGGTGTCGCAGTAATAATCCCACACCGCGGCAAAGGGGTAGGATTTCAGCTCCTCCAGCAGGGCCAAACGGCTGGTGTAGTCCCCCTCCAGCTCCAGCTTCATCAGCGCCTCGGTGGGCTCCAGCAGAGCCCTTAAAAGGGCCTTGATGGTGTTCCTGGTGCCGATGACCCAGGCGGCGACCCGGTTGATGCTGGCGTCAAAGAAGTCCAGGCCGATATTGGTCCTGGCCAGCAGGTCGTTCCGAATCAGGGACTGGGCGATATAAGCCAGTTCGTCGTCCATGATTACCACATGGTCGCTGTCCCAGCGTACCGGGCGGCTCACATGGAGCAGCAGTTCATCTACATACAGCAGGACAGTGGGGATTTTATCAGAGATCACTTCGGTGGGGTGGAAGTGGCCAGCGTCCAGAGTCAAGGCAACGTGGTTCTGAGCGGCGTAGCCCAGGCAGAACTCATTGGAGCCCACTGTGTAGCTTTCCTTGCCGATGCCGAACAGCTTGCTTTCCACCGCGTCTAAATTATAGTTTGGATCAATGGGCTCGCTGAAAACCTCATCCAAAGCGGTTTTCATCCGCAGGCGGGGGCCTACCCGGTCCACAGGGATATCCTTATAGCCGTCCGGGAACCAGAAGTTAGTGACACACCTCTCGTTCAGCTCCTTGCCCATATGTTCGGCGATCCTGCGGCTGGCTTTGCAGTGCTGGATCCAAAACTCACGGACAGCTGAGTCCGCGCTGGAGATCGTAAAGCCGCTGTCCGACATAGGATGAGAGAAGCAGGTGGGGTTGAAATCCAGGCCCAGGCCTTTTTCCTTGGCCCACTGAATCCAGGAATCGAAATGGCGGGGCTCCAGGGTATCCAAATCCACTTTTTCGTCGGTGTCGGTGTAAATGGCGTGCAGGCTCAATTTGTGGCTGCCCGGAATCATGGAGAGGGCCTTTTCCACATCCTGGCGGAGCTGGGCGGGAGTCCTGGCCTTGCCGGGATAGTCGCCGGTGGCCTGAATGCCGCCGCTTAAGGACTGGTCCTTGAATAAAAAGCCGTTGATATCGTCGCCCTGCCAGCAATTCAGGGAAATTTTGATCTTTTTCAGCTTTTCCAAGGCCTTGTCGGTATCCACGCCGATTTCGGCATAGATCTCTTTCGCGATTTCATAAGCTTTCGATAGGTTGCTCATACAAAAAACCTCCGTTGAAAGGGGAACCCCCTTTTTTATGGTTAGCGACTCTCTGCCGGCGCGCCTTTTCCAGGCCGGCAATGTTCCTTTTAATCATAGCATTTTTGCTCATTTGTGTCTATCATTGTACGATAAGTTGTTATAAGAACTTTCAAGCCTGCTTGATTGAACAAAAATATGCAAAAACAAACAAAAAGAGGAATGTGGTTTACGAACCAGGGAATCGGGGTTATAATAAAAATAGTTATATCCTGTTTTCCTGGGTTCATAAAAATTTATTCCGAACCAAATAATTATTTTAAGTGCACTGCTGCGCGGGGGCTTTTCAAAAACCGCCGGGCACTATAAAGAATAATCTTGCAGTGAAGGCCCTGTGTTGGTTTCGGTTTATTCCGCGGTTCCCTTTTGGGGGAGTAGAATAGCGTTTGGCATGGGAAACTTAAGGAGAAGTAAAAGATCTGGTGTGTTTTTCTAGGAATCTATCAAAAGATTGATAACGCTGAGAAATGGGGTTGATGAAAAATGGCTAAAAAGGCGGTTTTACTGCTGAATCCGCATGCGGGAAAAAATTCCCTTCGGAGCCATCTGCTGAATATTATCGACCTGTTTGTGAAGGAAGGTTGGAAGGTAAACGTCTATCCCAGCCAATACCCGAAAGATGCTATCCACGCGGCGGCCGAGATGGCCGATGAATACGACATGATCCTGGTCAGCGGCGGCGACGGCACCCTGAGCGAGGTGGTCACAGGCCTAATGGCCTGTGAAAAGCGGCCGGTGATCGGATATATTCCTTCTGGCACTACCAACGATTTTGCCCGTACCCTGAGGTTGCCCAAAAAGGCGGAGCGGGCCGCGAAACTGATATTAACCGAGGAGTCCATCCCGGTTGACGTAGGTTCTTTTGCCGATGACTATTTTATCTATATTGCATCTTTTGGTGCGTTTACAGAAGTAAGTTATCAGACTCCCGGCAAGCTGAAAAAAGTGTTTGGCCATTTGGCATACATCTTAGAGGGAGTAAAAAGCCTTGGTTCCATTCATCCCTATCATATCAAGATCGACTGTGACGGGGAAGAGGCAGAGGGAGACTATATTTTTGGAATGGTCACTAACTCCACCTCAGTGGGAGGCTTTCACTTTCGAAAGCAGGCGCTGTTCGACGTAAAGCTGGATGATGGAAAATTTGAAGTCACCCTGATCCATATGCCAAAAAACGCCCGGGATATTCAGCAGATAATCCACGACCTGTTAAGCCAAAATTTAAATTCACCTTATTTTGAGATTTTCAAGGCGTCCAAATTAAAAATTTTGTCCCAGCAGGAGATTCCCTGGACCCTGGATGGGGAATATGGCGGATCCTTAAAGGAAGTCACAATTGAGAACCACTGGCATGCCGTTGAAATTTATGGCGACGGCCCCGGCTGGTTCCGCAGAAAATTAGAGAACCGGGCGGAAGAAAAGCTGGAAAAATAGCGGAGGAAAAGGGAAAAGGGAAGTATAAAATATTTTCGCTTTTCCCTTGACAAATTTTCTCGAAAATGATATAGTATTCTAGCGTTAAAGATA
>CABUCM010000080.1 GCA_902490005.1 uncultured Ruminiclostridium sp. | reverse complement strand
AGACATCTGCAAACCATGTCTCTTTGTCTTTTTGCGAAACTTATTCTACCTGACCCGGGGTGATAGTCCCGCCCTTGTCCATCAAAGCACATATTCAATAGAAATGATAAATCCGAACACATTACCCACTTGGATAATGTAGTTCGGATTATCATTGTTTGGAGCGTGTTGACGAAAAAGATGCACCTTATATGAGCGTTGCCGTTTATATGTTGTATGGGTGTTTTACTTTACAGCGAAAACCTTGGCGCAGTGGAGATTTATTTGCATCGAGTATATCAAATGAGCAGCAGGCTCCCAATTAAAATAAGTGCCATCATTTTACTATAATTTGTAATTTCGATGAATTTTTTCTTGACGTATTCATCAGTTCCTGATGTTAACATATGCATATCTGTAGAAGTCGGGTTAATCATCACTAAAATGGACACCCAAAATGGAGAAATATGGGCTTTGTCAGCATTACTAAAAGTGAAGCATGGAACAGGATTTAAAACTATTGTTAATGCGAGACTTTTTTATAAGTATACTTGAAATGCTCAAAAATCCGGGCCATATTCAATAAAATCTGCAACAAACATCATCTTTCTGGCAGTAGAAATATAGTTTTTTAAATGTTTCGTTCGAAGTACGGAAATCAGACCATTTTTATTGTTTCCGTCAAAGCAAAGAGGAAGAAGAGTTAACGCAATCTTTCTATCGTTCTCACTTAGTGTCTCTAACTCTAGAAGTGCAGACAATGTATTTCCAGCATTTTTTGCGCCCGTTACAAAGTCCTGAATCATAGCGCTTACACAATCACTGGGTAAATACTTCCTTAAAAATACTGGAGTAAATGGTTTTTTCTGTTCCCCTGACATATTTTCAATTTTTGTTTTGCTTACTGGTAAATCTTTAAATGCAGTATCTTTTGCGGTAGTGAAACATACTGTTGTATGATTCTTGTATGCCTGCAATGAAGCAATTAACTCTGGAATTCTTCTTTTTAAAAATCCGTTCCCACATATCGCTGCTCTTTGCATGTATGCAATCAATTGATCAATTTCATCACACTGACTGATAATAAACCAGCAGGGGCGAGGAGTACCGTTTGTGCTATATGCGGCGGCAACAAATGGCCACGCTTGTTGGGCGGTCAATTTCCGATTTTCAGCGGTTAAGACACCTGCAGAATCTAGTCCTAAAGCGTACAAATCTACTAAAAATTCGTCAATTGGTAAATCCAATCTATTTTCATCAAGACGAGTATTGGCTGTCAAAATGTCATTATTAAATTTATCCGGGGTCGTGCTTAGCGTGCGCTTAATATTTTGTATGGCTATTGGCAGTGCTTCTGGGTTATGAGGCTCAATCCGAACAGGTACCCCGTCTTTGCCACCGCGGTTTTTAAGTAAATATATGCTATGCGCATCTGTCAATGTTTTTGCTAAATATGACAGATCCCCTTCTGTTGGTGGTGAGACAGCAATTCGATCAAATGAATCAACCCAATCTGGCTTTATTTCTGGGATATACGGTAGGACAATATACATTCCGCGCAACAAATTTACTTTTGCTGCATTGTCTTTTGCAGAACGAAACCTTCGGGTAAGATCTTCTATAATTACCTCTCTATCCCGAATTGCCGCTTCAGGCGCTGGAAGATTTTTTAGGTATGGCTTTAATTTTTTGCTCTGAGATAGCAATTGAATAAAATCAAATATATCCGAGGCCACGGCAATTGCTATATCACGTGAACAACCGAGTCCTGCATGCAGACCATTAGCACGTAATTCTTGGTGTAGTTTAAATTTCCCAAGGCAATGGAGAATCTTCGTTCTTTGCTCCGCGTGGTCATCAGGATTTCCCCAAATATAGGAAATGCAACTATCTTCGTTTTTTATGTAGCGGCGCATATCTTCAATGACCTCACTGCCAAATCGATATACGCCAGATGCTATATTTCCATCCTTATACATTGCCTCTACACCTTTTGCCTGAACTAAACACGCTTTTACCAGAAGTTCTGCAGCAGCACCATAAAGGCCGACTATTGGAGCCTGTTTAGTTTCAGGTTTACGAAGGTTTCTAAGTGTTGGCATAGCCATACCATAAAGTGCCATTAAATAAGACTCAACACCACCATCTAACAACACAATTGTATTGTTCTTCAAAAATTTCGGCATGGTATTTCCTCACTTCCTTTAGTGCATTAGGCATTAAGATAACCAGTATTTGCGTATATCAAAGCTGGATTTGTGCCATACATTCACCTTATTAATGCCTTTTATTGTACTGCTGTTTCCATAATTTGTCCACTGTATCCAGTAAATAAGAAATGGAGGCACGCCCAACACTCAGCCAGTGTGTCTCGATTTGCCACTTCAGTCGGGTAATCTGCGTGTATAGCAAGGTGGACTTTTTCGCCACGATCATGTTCTCGCGCTAGCGCCCGAAGAACCAGTGTTAGTTTTCGTGATTCCTATTGACAAACAGGGGAGGCGATGTTCAGTCTCTCAACCAGCATAGACACTCTATTTGTACCAGTAGTCAATCCAGTAAATTATGTTGCTACCGGCTTATCGTATCCACAGCATTTTTACCTTCTGCAATTTTGAATTGTCCGGTGATAGTATCCGTTTAGAGGCTTCAACCGTCGACGCATCGGAGAAACTTCTTGCCGAAGCTATGTCCTTGCTTATAGCGACCTTTTTACATCGGTGCTAATCTCGCGCATCACATTAGCAGCGAAGTCTTGCGAGTTTCCTCGCCTTATTTTCCGTGGTATCCTGACCTAATAACAAAGGAGGATATTGCTATGAAATATTCAAACAAAGAAAAGTTATCCATTGTCGCACGCTGCCAGCAAGGGGAAAGCATTGCCACTCTTTCCAATGAACTCGCTATCCCGCGCAGCACCTTATATCGGTGGCTCAAATCTTTTCCTACGGACAGTGCTGGAAAGCCATTGAAATTTTCCTATCAAGAATATACATTACTCCAGCGTAAAGTTGAAAAATTACAAAATATCATCACGATTCTAAAGTCTGCTGATTGTTTGGTATCCGCACCATTGAGGGAACGGCTTCATGCTTTGGAGCCGTTTTATGGAAAATATGAGATCCATACAATATGCGAAGCTCTGGATGTCGACCGTGGTACATTTTACAACCATATGTTACGAAACAAGCGTGAAAATGCCTGGTTTGAGAAGCGCCGACAAGAGTATTGCCAAGTGATTCGAGATGTGTTTGATGAATATCATCAGGTGTTGGGCGGGGAGAAAATTCGGACGATTCTCATTCAGCGTGGGCATCAAATCAGTGCGGAATATGTCTCACGGCTCATGCGTGAGATGGGCTTGAGCAGTGTTCGGACAACAGCGAAAAAGGAATATCTGAAATTGCGTGAGCCGGAGCGAAAGAAGAACCTCCTACAACAGCAATTTACTGCCACTCAGCCAAATCAGAGGTGGGTCAGCGATGTTAGCTGTTTTAAACTCGGAGATCACTATTTTTATGTCTGCGTGATCATTGATCTCTTCTCCCGTAAAGTAATCGCATATAAGATTTCAAAAAGGAATAGTACGCAACTTATCACCGCAACATTCAAAATGGCATATGAGGAACGCCAACCACCGTCTGGTCTTATTTTTCATAGCGACCGAGGAGCGCAATACACCTCACATCGTTTCCAACAGCTCCTGCATGAACACAATACGGAGCAGTCTTTTTCGCAACCCGGCAAGCCACATGACAATGCGGTCGCAGAATCATTCTTCGCATCGCTGAAAAAAGAAGAACTCTATCGAAGAGAACATCCTTCCGATAGAGCATTTCAAGCCAGTGTTGCCTCCTATATTGAGTTTTACAATACCAAACGACCGCATCGAACATTGAAAAATCTAACACCATGCCAGATGGAAGAAAACTTCAGCAAGAACGACAAATGAGACATCTGTGTTCGAATCGCCTGGTTTTTACGTTTTCTGCTTCGATTTGAAGAGGTTTGAATTTGAGCGTCTCATATTCGCTTTGGTATAATGTCTTCAAAAAACACTGTCATACCAAGGCTTTTGAGGTGCAAAACGACCCTACCCGATCCGCAAGTCTCATCAACTTGTTCGAATTGGGTAGGATCGTTCATGACAGAAAAGATGCAGGAGCAAAGTCTTGTGTCGCAAGGGTTTGCGGGCTTTTG
>CABUCM010000079.1 GCA_902490005.1 uncultured Ruminiclostridium sp. | reverse complement strand
GAAAAGGGGAGGTGACTTTCTCTTTAAGCCGCCGTAGGCGGCGCTCTTTGGCTCCCCTTTTCCCCCTTCCCGCCCGCAGGCGATTCCCCGCCGTAGCGGATTTTCTTTTTTGCTTCTTTTTTCTTTTCTGGACTGGAGGTATTTTTATGGTTATGGATCAGCAGACTGCTTTGGAGCGGCAACAGGCACTTTATCGGGAGAAAAATGCCCATCTTCGTCAATATCTGGAGCCGGTGGAGCCGTATGAGTTTTACCGGGAGATTTTCCCGGAGGGATCGTTTGAACGCAAAGGGCATTTTGAGGATGCCAAGGGAAACGGTATCGCTCTTGTAGTCCCTCAGAAGTCAAAAGTGGTGCAGGAGAACGGCGTTGCACTGGAGATCAAGGGCGATGGTAAAGCCAACCGTCATGTGATCACGGACGAGCTGAGGGAACTGGAGGACATCAAAGGCACGGACTTTACGATCATGTCCCCTATCTCATATTTTGGCCGGCAGCGCCGGGGGCAGAATGCCAGGTATCTCTATGCGATGGTTTTTGATCTGGACGGCGTAGGGATGCCGCAGCTCCGGGACACGCTGCATCAGATGAACAAGGATATTATTCCAAAGGCCACTTTCGTGGTAAACAGCGGGACCGGCCTGCATCTGTATTATGTGCTGACGGAGCCGATCCCTATGTACCCGCAGAATCAGAAAATTTTGAAAGAACTGAAATACGCCCTCACCCGGCAGATCTGGAACAGGTTTACTTCGTCCATCAAGGAGCCGCAGATGCAGGGCATTTTGCAGGGGTTCCGTGTGGTTGGCACCAGTTCTAAGCTGGGGAAGGACTATCCTGTGGTAGCCTATCGGTATGGCGGTGCGGTGGAGTTGGAGAAGCTGCTGGACTATATCCCGGACAGCAACGGAGAGCAGCAGCGCATAGAGGCGCTCATGCGAAAGAGTCGCCTGTCGCTGGCCGAGGCCAAAGAGAAGTACCCAGACTGGTATGAGCGCCGGGTGGTGAAGAAGGAGCGCCGGGGGCGCTGGACGGTGAAGCGGGATCTATATGACTGGTGGCTGCATCGGATCGCTGACGAGATCCGGGTGGGGCATCGGTTCTACGGAATTATGACGCTGGCCATCTACGCTAAAAAGTGCGGCATAGACGAAGCAGAGCTGCGCAGGGACGCTTTCGCTCTGCTCAAGCCCTATGATGACATGAGCGTGGAGGACATCAACCGCTTCACGAAGGACGATATTGTATGCGCTCTGGAGATGTTCAATGAGGACTATGTGACCTTTCCGAGAGATGATATTGCCAAGCTATCCGGCATGACTATGCCGGTCAATAAGAGAAACTGGTTAAAACAAGATCAGCATTTGTATTTAGCTCGAAGAAGAAAAGAGGACATGAAAGCGGTAGGCATTTCAATGAAATCTGCGGAAGGTAGACCAACGGCAGAGAAAATAGTTCATGTGTGGAGGCAGAAGCACCCGGACGGACGTAAGGCGGACTGTCATCGGGACACTGGTCTTGATCCCAAGACAATCCGAAAATGGTGGGATAGCGAGCCGTCTGCGGTGTGGCAGGAGGATGGACACATGGTGGCACGGGTGCGACCGTCACAGGCGTTGAGTGATCTGCTGGTGGAGGCATTAGGCCATGGTAAGGATTAGGGGCGGTTTTCGGCCCATGGACGGTCCAGGAGGGTTTTTCCGGCGCTCTGAGGGTAAACATACCACCCCCCCTCTCTATTGCGCCCGGAAAGCTGCATAAATCAAGACTTTTTTGACCTCTAAATGTCTACATAAGCTGAAAAATAATTAACGTGAGGAATATTGATATTTTAGCGTAATTATGCTAAAATAAAAACATAGGAGGTTGATGTTATGAATATGATTAGACCTGTTTCTGATTTGAGAAATAATTTTGCGGACATATCAAAGACTGTGCATGAAACCGCTCAACCTGTTTTTTTGACAAAGAATGGCTATGGTGATATGGTTGTTCTGAGCATGGAGGCATTTGAAAACCTGCAATTTGAGAGCGAGGTATATTTCAAGCTGCAAGAGGCCGAGAGAGAGGCAGAGCTGACGGAGAAACGCTATTCTTCCAAAGATGTGCTGAAAGCGATGAAAGCTGCTATTGGAGGGGAACAGGTTGTATAAATTAGAGTATCTGCCTGTTGCCCGGAAAGATATGCTTGAAATCGTGCGGTATATCAGCCGGGAACTGCAAAACCCGGACGCAGCGGATCGCTTGGCGGTGGAGCTGATCGATGCAGTGGAAGGTGTGTTGCACTTTCCGTATGCAACCCCGGCTTACCAGCCGATCCGTCCCTTGAAGCACGAATACAGAAAAATTTTGGTGCAAAATTATCTGATGTTTTATTGGGTAGATGAAGAAAAAAAGCTGGTGACAGTGGCTCGTGTAGTGTATGCGAAACGGGATTATGGTCGGCTGTTGGAGTGATGGGAATGGGGCAGTTGGTTGAAGTTGCGCTGGAGATCGACGTGGCGCTGAAAGAGCAAGCGGAAAAGGTTTTTGCAGAAAATGGGCTGACTTTGGAACAGGCAACAATTTTATTTTTTGAAGAAACCGTCCGCCTTGGGAAACTTCCTTTTGAGCTTGATGAAGATCTGAAACAATACATAGCAGAGCAGCCGGACACACCAGCCAGCGATAGTGCGGGGAGTGTGAGGGCATGAAAACAATCCGGCAGATAGCCGACGAGATAGGGGTATCAAAGACAGCAGTAAATAAGCAAATCGCAAACCTCGGTTTGCGATCAGGTTTGCGAAAAAACGGAAACCAGTTTGCGATTGATGAACAACAGGAAGCCTTGATAAAACAGGCGTTTTCTGAAAAATCGCAAACTGAAATCGAAAACCAAACGCAAACTAAATCGCAAACCGAAAACCACGAAGTTTCCGATTTGGTTTGCGTTTTACAGGCCACCATCGACACGCTGCAAGGGCAACTTGAAGTAAAAGATCGGCAGATCGAGCAGCAGGCGCAGACCATCACCCGGCTTACTGATGCGTTGGCTGCCGCCCAGCAGACAGCGGTAGCGGCTCAGGCCCTTCACGCTGGTACCATTCAACAGCAGCTCGTTGCTGGAGAGGGAGAAGAGCTTCAACAGGAACGAGAAACAGTACCGCGTAGAAGCTGGTGGAAGCGTTTATTTGAATGAAAAGATTCATGATAAAAAGAGTTGATAAAAGATTGCAGGCAGTACAATGTCTTACAGGGAATAAAATAAAGATAATTGCTTGTATTACCATGCTTATAGATCATTTCAGCAAAATTTTTTTAGAATCCATTATGAATGATAAACTGTTTCCATTGTATTTGGCAGGAGGAATGTCAACAGAACAGTTTTATGGAATTGATGCTTTTCAGAAGAATATTCTTAATGGAATTGGGACAATCGCATTTCCGTTATTTTGCTTATTGCTGTCGGAAGGTTTCTTTTATACCAAAAATCGAAAACGGTATATTGGAGGAATGTTAGCTTTCGCTCTAATCTCGGAAGTGCCATTTGATATAGGATTCTTCAGTCGCTATTCAATAGCTGAGGGAACTTTCCCGTTTTACTTGCAATACCAAAATGTTTTTTTCACACTGTTTTTGGGACTTCTTACGCTGGTTATTATAGAGAAGGTTGCTCTTAAAATAAGTGGGGACGGCAGAAAAAGCAAGGTAACAAAAATATTGTGCCAGCTTGGTGTTGTTATAATAATGGCAATAATTGCGGAACTGGTTAAGTGCGATTATGGAAGCCAAGGCATTGTTTATGTATCCATGTTATATTTCTTGAGAAAAAGTAGACTTTTACAAAGTGCAGGATTTCTCATAATGTATATGGTGACAACAGGAAATCAGCCAACGATTTTTATTGTTGTTGCAGCTCTTATAATTTTGTTATATAACGGGAAACGCGGAAATTTGTCTATAAAATATTTCTTTTATTGGTTTTATCCAGTACATATATCGCTTCTTTATGGTGCATCGCTTCTGTTCAAATAAGAAATGCCCTGGCAATGCCAGGGCATTTCAGTAAGTGATGAGTGAATGGAAATTAGTCGATGTTGAAGGTATAGGTTCCGGCTACGCTTGCCTTACCCTGGATGGTGTAAGTACCACTAAAAGCAGGAATCTGATCCAGGCGGACAGAGGAGCCGGGGGCGATGGTCTTGGTTTCTCCGACCTGGGCACCCTTCTCATTGATTACGCGGATCGTGACATTGCCGGGGTTGTTGGCATCACTGGTGACCAGGGGGGAATCCGGGAAGATGTTGTTGGAAGAAGTGATGTTCACATAATCAGTGGTGTTGAGTTTTGCAGTGCCCGTCCAATAGATACAAGGGGAGACACTTTCAGTCGCTGCTGTCGGTTCATTCTGAGGAGCAACAGGTTCAGATGCAGCGAAGGCGGGGACAGCCATAGAAGCCGCCACGGTTAAGGCAAGAGCCATTGATACAAACTTTTTCATGATGATCCTCCTGAAAATTTTGATTTAGGCCTGTATGGCCTGAACGATAGAATCTCTATCTTCAATTAATAGTCATATCACTATAATGTAAAAATTTCTACACAATTTAATGAAAAAATTGTAGATTGTGAAACATAGATTTATTGAGAAAAACCCGCGGGAGCGCGCAAAAGCACTTTCATACTGACGCCACAACGGGGCGGCGGTGTGAAAGTGCTTTTGCGTTACTTTCTCACCAGAAAGTAACAAAG
>CABUCM010000078.1 GCA_902490005.1 uncultured Ruminiclostridium sp. | reverse complement strand
AGAATCCTACATTTTTTGTTCGGCGC
Source organism: uncultured Ruminiclostridium sp. (assembly GCA_902490005.1). GTDB lineage: Bacteria > Bacillota > Clostridia > Oscillospirales > Acutalibacteraceae > Clostridium_A. Next base: position 4,780 of record CABUCM010000078.1, on the reverse strand, counting down.
TTTTTTACATTTTATCACTGGCGTTGACAGGCTTTCCCGTTCAGCGGAACAAGGAAATCTTTTCGCCAAAGCTCTGCTGGAAAAGGAAACGTACCAATACCAGGAGGTGAAACAAAAGGTAAAAGAAAAGATTGGTTATCTGCTTTCTAGGCTCTTCAAAAACCTTGGTAATGAACGCGACAAAAGATATAACCAAATGGTTTACGAGCATATGGAACAACAACTGCGAAATGAATTGGAACAGTAACAAGGGCGGAACTAGTTTTGTTCTTACGCACCTCTCTGGGGGCGGAACTGGTTCCGCCCTTGATCTATTAAGTATTAAATCGATACTTTTTTGTGTTCAGTTTGTAACACAAAAGGTTGTTTTATGTGTTCAAATTGTGTTCAATCGCTTGTTTTTTGACCCCATGAAAACGCCAGGCTTTGCCTGGCTCCCCAAAGAATTTGGGGACAGTTTTCCCTTATGCCCTTTTTCTATCTGCGTTCCGCAGTAGAAAACCGATTCCCCGCACCTGCGTGCGGGATTTCAGTTAGGAGTGATAGTATATGCCGGATTTGAAAATCCGCAATGTAGACAAGCTGATAATTGCGAAACTCGATCAGGAAGCCGCTGACCGCCATATGTCACGGGAAGCGTTTTTAAGAATGTATCTGCAAAACCTTGCCGTACTCAATGAACTAACTCTGCTTGACGACAAGTACCAAAATATTCTTTCGATCAACGCTGAGGCTTTGGCTTCTGTAGCCTCTGAATTACAGAAGCTAAGAAATTCTTTAGAGAAAAAGGAGGAATAATTTTGTCTCACGCTCGTACCTTCCGATTAACCGAAAAAGCTTACACTCATTTGCACGGTTTTGCTAAACAGCATAATTTGAGTGACAATGCCGCATTAAACAAACTCATTTGTGAGCATCAGGAAAATCGGGGGCAGGAAATTGATATCTTGGCAAAAAAAGTAATTGATCTGCTGGAAGGAAAATACAAGAACCTATTCACCAGAATCCGGCTGGCCTCCACAATGGCAGACCGCCGCACTGAGGTGATCGTGGAAATTCTCAATTCCCTTGTTTATCATTTAGAGGCCGAGGATTCATACAACACCGAACTCATGAAATCCGCTATCGTGGAAGATTCCGAAAATATCGTAAAGCGCCGGGTCGCACGTTTAAAGCAAATAAAGGATAACAAAAAGGAAGGTCGGAACTAGTTCCGACCTTCGACCATCTCCCGTGGGGGCGGAACTGGTTCCGCTCTTGCTCTAAATATAAAAACACCGGGGAAACTCCCCCGGTGCCTTACCTATTTTGCTTTTTTGAATAAGGGGACAATTTGAATACTAGCGTCGTCCGCCCAATCCAGTAATTTGTTTACCGCTGTGCGTGTGATGTTAGAATCTTCCTTTACTATTGACATATCTTCTTTCATTTCGGAAACGTCTGCCTTTAAACTGGCGGTATCTTCCTTTAGACTGGACACATCGGTTTTAAGTACGGCAACATCAGTCTTTAGAGCCGCCGTATCTTCCTTTAAACTTGAGATATCCTCTTTTACCGGCTCCAATTCTTCTTTCATGATAGCCCGTACAGCTTCCAACATTTCTTTGTCTACCATTAACACAATACCTCCCACGGGATTAAAGTCTTTTTTCTGCTTCCTGAATCAAAACTTCTAACACCGCTAAAATTCGTTGTTGTTCTTCCGCCTGTAAATGCTTAATTCTTTCCGATAGTAAAGAAGCCGTTGCCTGATATGAATTTTTTGTCACATCTTCAAATAGCTGATCTGCTGAAACACCAATTTCATCAATAATCAAAACAAGCTTTTCAGGACTTGGAAAACTTACTCCTCTTTCTATAGACGATAAGTGATTTTGCGATAAACCCACTCTTTCAGATAGTTCTTCCTGAGTTAATCCACACTTTTCCCTAAAGAGTTTTATTTTCTTTCCAACTGACTTTTTTACATCTCTGGTACTCATGTTATACTCCACTTTGTTTATTCTCACTATAATTAGTATATCTGCTTTTAAGATATTTAGAACAACTTGATACCGATAATAATCTTTATTAAAGATATAATTTGCAGTTTTTTTGTTGACTTTCATTCACAACAAAATTATAATCAAATTATCTTAATTAATGATATTTATCTAAAATACAAGCTATTCAGGAGAGATAAAAGTGTTAACTGAAAAGTTGCGGCTATTAAGAGACTTATATGATCTCACGCAAAACGATATAGCGGAAATAATAGGCGTTAATCGTTCTACTTACGCTTACTATGAGTTAGGAAGAACAGAACCATCTTTAGAGAAGATAAGAACTCTTGCCGCTTTTTATCAAGTATCAGTAGATTTTTTATTGGATTTACCTCCTATCAAAGATGAGCGAACTCAGAAAAGGGTGGAAACTTTATTGTCCTACTCACCAGACGCTATCTATAATACCCATGCTTCTTACACCTCTTATCTATCGAGACAAAAAGAAAAATTAAGAAAAGCGCAGAAAACACGAGATATAAAAAAAAGAGCCTAATCACAATATATTGTGGTTTGGCTCTTTTAGTTTTTCAGCTCAAAAAGTCGCTAATTTAAAATAATGGCTGATTTTCGGACTTGACTTTTTGAAGCTCTTGGGGGGTATCCAACTATACAAAATAGGAGTTTGGAACATATATCATAAGGATTGCTTTGTAACTCGTTTAGTCTTATAGGTCTGCGCCGATCAGTCTGGAGCCGCCGAAACCATGAGTTACAATCTTTCGACTTTATTTTTCGGTGCTTTAATATCACCAAAAGTTTAAGGCGGAACTGGTTCCGCCTTTGGCTTTGTCACAAATTCCATCACACTATCTTGAACTAAATTAATACCGTTATATAATAATTAAGTTTTCATATAAGAAAAATACACCAGGAGGATTTACAATGAAAAAAACCGTCGAAAATGCAATGAAAGAATGGTTAAACATCTATATAAAGCCTTGCTGTAAAAACACTACATATGACAGTTATCTTTGCTGTATCAAAATCATGCTGATCTTTAAACCGGAATTTCAAACGATGTTCTTAGATCAACTACATGAGGAAGATATTCAAAATCTATTAAATGATATTGGATATGAATATTCAAAGTCTACCATTAGAAAAATGATTATCATATTGAAAAACGCCTATAAAAAGGGAAACAAAAACAAATGGTGCCGTTCTAATCCGGCAACTGATTTGACCGTTCCAGCTTATGCCTCAGAAAAAGAGGTTCCGGCCTTGTCTGTATTTCAACAACAGCGTGTAGAAGCCGCCGCCGATGACCCACTGGGCGATCTCGTTCTATTTCTTTTAAAATCCGGCTTACGTGCTGGTGAATTAATGAATCTTAAATGGGACGATTACAGCAAGCGGTATCAAGAGCTAAAAATCAGAACAAGTAAAACAAAAGCCGGAATCAGAATTCTCCCCTTAACCTCCACTTTAATAGAGATTATCGAAAGACAATCGCGCCTTTGTGATTATATTTTCACTAATACCCATGGTAACCCTATCACAAAATCCTCGCTTCGTAAGCTGTATTTGCGGATTCGGAAAAGAACCGGCATTGACTTTTTTACAAACCACGTTTGCCGACATACCTTTTCCACACGCATGATCGAACAAACCGCAGACCCGAAAGCCGTTTCTATCCTGCTGGGCCATACTGACGTAACCTTTACCCTTAACCGGTATACTCACCCCGACCAGGAATATCTACATAACCAAATGCAATTAATTGAGCACGAGCCTGAAATCAATTCTTCGTCTGTATCTCAAATGATATCCCGCAGCAGCTCACCGGCGTCCAAAAATGAGTTACAATTACTGCTTGCCTCTCTTTTGAACACTGGAACGCTTATTCCTCCTGTTTCTAATAAACAAACCATAACCTTGCAGTTACAAATTCCTTTACCATCTTGCGGCCTTTATCCACCCGCTCATGCCTCACAAGAGCAAAGAACCCTGCACAGGCGGAACTAGTTCCGCCCTCCCTAAAAGAAAAAAGAAGAAACTTTCATAAATAAAAAAGCCCGGCATTAAACCGGACTAAATACTTCAAAAAACAGCAATTAGCAAAATATTCCATCAAAGGGGGTTCCTTTTTTCTAAATTTGTGATATAATGTAACACGAAAAATAAAAAAGCACTTCTGGACGGCTGATCGCTTCCAACAATCAACCGTCCCCCACCATAAGAGTAGTAATGATACTCCTACGGTTTGTGAAATGCTATTTACAGGTTATATATTAACCTGTTAAATATCCATTTGTCAAGCCTGCACTCTTATGCTTGGGTTAAGAGTGCAGGTTTATTTTTTCAATAAACCGTACCTTGACAAACAGGTTATAAAAACAGCCCACCCACTTAACAAAGAAAAGACTGTTTCTGACTTCATCAGCTTGCGGAAATGATACCATCACTAATAAGCAATATAATCTTGCTTTAGAATCGCCGTAACCCTTTTTAGGATAGCGTTCCTCTGGTGATGTGAATACATGGAATAACACACTGGCTCTGTCGGTGTGCCATAGGAACGGGTTCCGAGAGCCAAGCGACAAGACCTATAAGACTATGAGGTTGCCCCTGTTCTCTTTAGACGGGGGCAACTGAATATATTTGCCATATAGAAATTGTCTTTGTTTTTAAAGGCTTTTTCTATATGACAAATAGGGGAAAGCATTCTTTCCCCTATTCGTTTCTGGCTCCCCCTGTTGGGCTCGAACCAACGACCCTGCGGTTAACAGCCGCAT
>CABUCM010000077.1 GCA_902490005.1 uncultured Ruminiclostridium sp. | reverse complement strand
CCGGGTTGCCCGGCTCATTGGCGATAAACAGCTGGCCCGGGGTGGGGAAGCCGCCGGAGGCAAAAGTTGGTACACTTTCATAACCTTTTGTATACCCAGAGGCGAAGCCTGAAAAGAAACCTTTTACGCTGTCCCATAAGCCACCGAAATAACCACCCAATTTATCTTGCAGCCAAGTTCCCACGCTCATAATGCCGTTCCAAAGCCCATATATCATATTTTTTCCAGCTGTCACTAATGAATTTGGCAAACCTTTAAACCAATCGACGATATTATTTAGTATTTTGGGAAGTTCCTCGCTGAACCATTTGATAGCGTTATCTTTCCACTGAATAATTGTGCTTTTAAACTCATCTAGCTTTTCCTTGATCCTATTAGGTAGCCCTTTGAACCAATCTACAACATTATTGATAATCTCCGGAACTTTTTCTGAAACCCATATATAGATATTATCTTTCCAAGCGGATAATTTACCGATAACAAAACCGATAGCCTCACCTATCTTATTGGGTAAACCTTTAAACCAATCAACGATGCCATTTATGACTTCCGGAACTTTTTCCGAAAAGAAGGCGGTGATCTCAATCCATTTATCAGAAATTGTTGTTTTAACAGATTCTAATCCCCAGTTCCAGGCATCACTAAACGCCTGACCGCCCTTTTCACGGAATAATTCTGCTGCGGCAGCTATTGCATCTTCGCCTAAAACGGCTTCCGCTATGGCTACGCCCCAGGAATCGGATTCTAACTGAGTTACCATAGATTGAGCGAAACTATCTCCGGCGCTCTGCGTATCGCCTGAGAATAAAGATTGTACTCCTTCCCAGTTTAAGGAACCCACCTCCTTTATGTTGTCCCAGTTTGTGGCGATTTCCGTTACAAGAGGCATAAGAGCAACCGCGATAGGAATCGCTATGGGGGGCACGCCAAGCTCCGTTAATCCCAAACCTACATCAACGCCTGAAAGTAAGCTTGATTCCATGGATTGCCATGATGTATTGTCATATTCACCGGAATAAATGTTAGTGATATTTTCAATTTCCCCGGTTATGCCGCCCACAACCGAAGAAATATCCCCGAGTCCCTTGAGAGTTCCTCCGGCGGCCTTAGAGAGATCCAATGCTGATATTACTTCTCCGGCTGCTCCCGACATAGACGAAATAAAGCCAAAGGCTTCTTTTATTAAGTCGGCGTGTTTCTCAAAATTGCTCAAAAAATCGCAACCACCTGGGGCTAACAAACCCGACTTAAAATTCGAACCGGAAAGGGCGGAATTGAGCTTACAAAGTTCGCCTGCTACCGCCGTAAGCCCAACGCCGCCCTGGGTAATTTTTTTAAGATCACTTAAAGCGGAGGTGAGTTTGTCGATCTTAAGCGCCGCTTGGTCTGCGTTTGATGGTATTTCTGCTGTTAAGATATCCAGCTCAACGCTCAGTAATTTCCCTCCTTTTTGAAATAAAAAAACCGACACCTCGATATAAAGTTTACAAGGTTCAATTTTTTTCCCATTGTTTTGCAAAGCGATTCAAGTAAGCAATGGTTTTCTGCCGCTCCTGCTCCGCTTTTACTTCTTTTTCTTCCTCAGTAAGAGGAAGGACCCGAATCGGTTCTTCCATATAATTAAGGGGTTTCGCACCTTTTTTTCGAAAAGCGTTTCCCAGCGCCGTGGCTACGGCGTGATAGTTATAAACGCCCTGAAGCCACATTTCCCAGCTTTTACGCTCGGCTTGATACTCCGATGCTTCTCGATAGGCCGCCGCCAGCCAGGGATCCTCGTCCCAAAACTGGCTGGCGGTCATACCGATGGCTAGATAATAAGGAAAAACCCGATTGAAGCCTGCCGTGTAATCTCCGACGGTGTATTCTTTTATAGTTCCACCGTCAGATTGCAGTTTTTTCTTCCGCTCTCCTCGGTCAGAATCAAAGATTCGTTGGGCTGATTATAAAGCTCAACCAAACGGGCAAGCTCGGCAGGAGCAAGGCCGCCTAATTCGTCAAGCATTTTGTCTGTCTTTTCCCTGGCCACGTTTTTGTGGTTTTTACGGAAACTATAGAAAAACAGGTTTGGAATATTGGTCTGGGGAAAGTCAGTTAACTCAGAAATTTTAAATCCTCGCTGTTCCGCGAAACGAACGCTTTCCCGTGAAAACTCCAGAGTATACATTTCGCCGGTGTGGGGATCGGTAATTCGAATGGGCATAACCTTATTATCTGTTTTTGCCAAATGAAACAACCTCCAATTAATAGCTTTTTACTTAGCCTTGTGTGGGTTTGGCGTTCCAGCCCTTGATCTCATTGGGAGAAATATAGGGTTGGATTTCCAGGACAGAATCCACCTCAATGGCGGACAAGCCCAGAGGAGAGGGGTTTCCAGTAAAATAAAACGCCTTGGTTAGACCGGGAATCACGATGGCGAACCAAATGGACTTGTCGGCTTCCTTCGCCGTTTCCGCGGCCTCCACAAGAGAAGCCCAAGCGGTCTGAAACGCTTCGGAATTGTTGGCGGTAAATGCCAAGGCAGCGCCCGGATCCCTTAAACCAGGGATATAGGTTTTCCATTCCATCGCCTCTAAGGTGGTGGTTTCCAGACTGGAGGGCTCTGGATTCAGGTCGGGAATCGCCTTAATACCGGGTACTACGGTAAAGCCTGTGGTGGGCATGGTGCCGGAAGTGTTTTCCACGGCATACTGCAGGGTTACGCCTGCGCTGGATAAATCAATTGACATAATGAATGCCTCCTAAAAAATTTTATCATTACCGTTGTTGTGACAGCGGTAGTGTGCGGTAATTAGGTCCAATTTCCTACGGGGACTGTTACGTCGCGAGCTGGTCTGAAAACTAAGCTACCCTATGGTTCACCGCGATTTTCCTAAAGAAAAAGGGCCACAGACAGAATCACATCTGTCTATGGCCCCATGGCCCTCTGTTCCGTCACCATTGTGACGGCGCTATGAGATTTTTTTTCGTTTTACCTCTATCACGGTGATCTGGCCTTGCTCTACCTTAACTTCCACGACGGAACCCCGGCTGATTAATTTTTGGATCAGTCCAATGTTCTTTTCCGTAAGTTCTCGAATCATTTTCTACCTCCCCCACATTTCTAATTGGTTGCAGAGACCGGATTCGAACCGGTGACCTACGGCTACTGGGGCCGTCGAGCTAACCCCTACTCCACTCTGCGGTATAAGCCGGTCAAAACGGATACAAAAAACACTTAACAAAAACTAGATACTAAAAAATTAAAAATAAAAACGTAATCATATCTGTTCTGTCTCAGCTTTTCAAGATTTTTCAGCCGCCTGTCTTCGCCTGCTAAGATTTTATTGCTGTAGAAGCCAAACTGGAAAATTCCGAGGCGGCACTTTCTTCCTTCTGCTGCCGGGATTCGGCGGTTTTCTCGGTAGCTTTTTTAGCCACCCAATTCTTCAAATATACTCTGAACATAATTGGTTCTGTATTCTGGATCATATTTGCGAGACTCACCACCGTGCCGGTGAAAACAGACACAAAGATTACTGCCAGAGTCACAGCTGCGATAAAACATAGAACACATAAAACCGCAAACATCGTTTTTATATGCAAACTTTTCTTGGTTTTCCAATATGCTTTACCAAAGAGTGGATTTCAATAGGGATAGTACATATTTTTAGTGTTTGGATTTGGTAGGCGAGTGTAGGACAACAGCTTTCCATTTTTTATTTTCTTCTCTGTTGCTTTGCAATGGACAGCATGGCGCAGCAATCCTTGGATTGGTCGAACCAAGCACAGTCAGAACCGGCGCATTCAGACGTCGCCGTGGCGTTGCTTTCTGTGCTTGCTGTTGAAGGGGGTTTCAGCGGGCAGCTTCTATAGTTTTGATCCATTGTTGTTCACCTCATATCATCGTTATTTCCGAGTTGTGACTTTGAACCGGTGCTATCACAATAGCAGGCTGCTGACGGCCTAGGCCGGGGAGGGCTTAGCCCTGTGTCCTAATGGACTGCTTTTGTTTCCTTGTGATTTCCGGTCGATCGGATGCCTTGGCTTCTTAATTCTTGCCGGTGCTTTTTCCTTTCATTGCCTTGGCGATAATCGCTCCAGTGAGAGTAGCAGCCTGCTGTGGAGGAACCCCATGCTTCACCAGCTGAGTATAGCATAGTGCTGCGGCTTCAGAAATCGCGCCGATCGCCTTTATAAACTCCTCCATAGGGCTACCCCCTTTTTATTATATGGATTGGGTAGAGAGCCTCTGGGATTTCCAGTGACGTGACAATACAGGCAATAACACACACTGCCATCCCCTTTAAATGGCAGCGGCCTGTAGTAAATGCTGCCTTGACAGGTCTCCCTATTTCTATTTTTTCTCTGATCCAATGTCTTACGCCTCCTTACAGTAAAAACCATCGGCCTTGTTCGTGTGCAAAATGTGAAATCGCTAGTTACATCACAGCAGATATAAGAGTGAGGGCAGCTGTTCCTGTACCGAGGGATATAACCCCTGCGTGTGGTAAGCTGTGCTCCACAGGCGGATAGCCTTGGAGTCCTTTTATGAGCGGCGGGCATTGACTCGTTTCCGCAAATATAATAAATAGCAAATGAATGAAACGATTCCCGATAAAACCACGAGTAAAAGGCATGCATAGCCAACTTTGCCTTTCCGCAGATGTTCTATCTCACCGGACATGGAAAACCATTTTTGAAATTGATTCAACCGGTTTTCTCTCAATTTTTTGCTACAAAAAAACATATGTTCTATCTGTAATACTATTATACCACGTAAAATTTAAAAATCAAGATGTTTTATAAATAAATTTCCCAATTTTAGGATAATTATATTATTTGACCTCTTTTCCGAATTCAAACGGAGATCACTGTCAGGGACAACGGAAGGCTGTCAAAACGCCAAAGCGCCTGAAAGCGGTTAACCGCTTTCAGGCGCTTTTCT
>CABUCM010000076.1 GCA_902490005.1 uncultured Ruminiclostridium sp. | reverse complement strand
TTACTTCAAAGAAGGCAGGATGTAAAACTGGAGGGAGACGTTGCCCGCGTAGATATTTTCCAAGTGTTCTATCACAGGCGTCAAATCAAAGCCTTTGATTTTAGCCGCATTATAATTGCCGAGCTTCTTAAAATCACGGCAAGCTATTTTTTCTATGGAAGACCGAATGCTTTTGACATCCCCTGGGTCAAAAAATTCCCCGCCGTTTTCGTCGATTAAATCCAGATTCCCTCTGATCGCGCTTACGGCGCAGGGCTTGCCGCACGCCATCGCTTCCATCAAGGAAACGGAAAGGCCCTCCCGAAACGAGGGGAAAACAAAGACATCCGAAACCGCATATAAATCCTTTACGTCGGTTCGAAATCCTAGAAGCTTGATTCTATCCGCCATATTTTGCTCATCGATCAATGCCTGCAAGCGGCCTTTTTTATCTCCGGTGCCAGCGATTATATAATAAACGTCCATGCCGTTGATTGCTTTTATTACCATTTCATGATTTTTATTTTCATTGAGCTCGCCCACGGAAATCAATAACATCGCGTTTTCGGGGACGCCAAGTTCTTTCCGTTTTTTGGCTTTGTCAACAGCAATACCGCCAAATTTCGCGAGATCAATCCCGACGCCCGGCGTATAAACAACCTGTTTTGCATGCATGTGTTTTTTTGCCAGCGCATAGTCTTCCTGGTTGATTGTAATCAGCGTATCCGTCCAATGGGAGCAAAGCCATTCCACGGGATAATACACCAGCCAATTCTTCAGAGGCGCGCCCTGATAGAAATGAAAACCATGCGCGGTATAGATGATCTTAGTTTTCGTTGCTTTTCCCGCTAAACGGGCAACCGCGCCGCCGATGGGCGAATGACAGTGAACAAATTCGTATTGATTCTCTTTGAGGATCGATTTCACCTGCTTGTACGCCGTGACATGATCTCCCACTTTTGCAATGCTTCTGGAAAAATCTATTTGATAATGTCCCACCCCTAAGCCGTCGAGTTCGCCGATCAGGCTGTTGATTTTTTCCTCGGAGCAGGTGCTGCCTTGCACAAAATTACACGCCACGTCAACATGGTATCCCATATCGATAAGAAGTTTAATATTCGGCATATTAAACTGGTCTATCATTGAGGCGACAGAAGCCAAAACCAGTGCTTTTTTCATCCAACTACCTCTCTGTCCTCTCGATGCTTTCCTTTAATCCGCAAACCCTATAGTCGGCCTTATAGGCGCTCAGCTCCATGTCGTAAGTCAGATTGCCGAACGCTTTGTTCACAAGCCCGGTAACATGGCTCATGAGTTTCAAAGCCCAGCCAAATCCTTTCAGCACCCGGATTTTCTTTCCATGTGCCGCGGCGATCATTCTGACCAGTTCTGTTGTGTTGCTGTATTCGCCATTCTGTGGATGGAAAATCCCATGCTCCTCATTCTCAACCACAAGGCGGACAAACTCGCAAAGGTTTTCGATATACAGCATGGACCGCTCGTTTTTTACATAGGGGAAGACGGGCAGCTTCTGCGCGAATTTCGCAAGCGTGGGGTAGTTCCCCTTGCTTCCCTTTCCGTAAATCATCGGGGGCCGGAGGACTACTACATGGAAGCGGTCGGCCTGCAACGACAAAATACCGTTCTCTGCTTGTAACTTGCTATCACCATAGAAGTTAGCAGGAGACGGTATTGTATCTTTCATTATTTTTTTCTGCTTTCCAATCGGCGCACTTTCACCGTAAACGATGGCGGAACTCATAAAGATAAACTGCTTCACGCCATCATCCTTTGCTTTTTGTGCGGTTTCAATTGTAAGTTCGGTGTTTATCTTGTAATAAAAGGCCTTGCGCTCTTCCGTCACGCTGCCGGTGTCGGAATGGGCGATTCCCGCGACATGGTATACCGCGTCATAGCCCGCGAAGCTTTTCTCCCGCCATGAGCCGTCTATCATATCTACAGTGTCAACCAGGTATTGATCACTCCACTGTTTCAAATAGTTCTCGAATGCTGCTCCGATGTAGCTGTTTGCGCCTGTGATCAATATCTTTTTCATTTATCCATTGGCTCCTTACCTTCTTCTCTCTTGATCTCTTGTGTTCCGCCCTCGACGACGCCATCCCTTTTCACGACGCTCAGCACCGTTAGGAAGAAACACCTGCAATCGAACAGGAAGCCCATTTTCTCAACATATTCGCCGTCTAATTTAGCTTTTACGGGGATTTCCAGTTCGTCGCGGCCATTGATCTGCGCCCAGCCGGTAAGGCCGGGTTTGACGTCATTTGCGCCATACTTGTCACGCTCCGCCACCAGGTCGTCCTGGTTCCACAAAGCCGGCCTGGGCCCGATGATGCTCATATCGCCCTTCAATATATTCCAGAGCTGGGGCAGCTCGTCTATGCTGGCTTTGCGGATAAATTTGCCTGCCTTCAAGATGTACTGCTGGGGATTTTCCAACATATGCGTGGGCGTATCGTGGGGCGTGTCCATCTTCATGCTGCGAAATTTGTAAAGGTTAAAAAATTTCTTATGAAGCCCAACGCGCTTCTGCATGAAGATCACCGGGCCGGGATCTTCGCACCGAATGATAACCGCGACAACAGCCATCGGAATAGCAAGCAAGATCAGCCCAACTCCCGAAAGGACAATATCGATCAAACGCTTAAAAAATTTCGTGTACATACGTTAATACCCCATGTGATTTATGTGTTCAAGAACCCGATTCAGCACCGCGCGGGAATCCAGCGGTGAAAGCTAAATCGGCGGCAATCTCCGGTTTCGATGCCGGGGCCTTTTTCTACCCGCCGAAGCGCTGATTATGACCTTCCCAAGCTTTGCCGCGGCATGTTCCATTTTAGCCGCGCCAAGCGCGGGCCGCATCTGGTTAGCGGCCTGATACAGTTCCGGTTTTAATCAGCTTCTTGGTATAGAATTTCATCATCATAAATAATTACCGCCAGGTTTATGGCGGTAACCGCTTTGAGTTTCGTGATTTTTCAGCCGGATAGCATTCGTCTGTTTCGCTGGAATCCATTAGCAAACCCGCCAAAACCGGTTTATCCCAATATGGCGCGCCGCGGCTGATATGGCGGTCATCAGCAATGGGAAAGAAAAAGGATTCGTTTCAGCGCCGGCGGCGATCCAGCTCAAATGAAAAGCGCGCGAGGCTTGCGCGTTTTTTCTGTAATACCCGGCGGAGATAATAGCGCTTGTGCTGATGAAACGCCCTATTAAGGGAAATTAGCTGTGGGAATAGGATACCTCCCGGCCGGATTCCTGATTAGGCTCCTGACGGTGGAACTTAATATTCACTACCTGGGCTCCTCCGAAAGTAGGAACAAGATCCTGCAGGCAGGGAACCAGCTGTTCCTGCTTATCCTGTTCTATGATTTGATGCAGCCTGTTGATTTTGGAGATAAACTCTTTCCGATCCACTGGGATCTGCTGCCCAATAAAGATTTTGTGGTTTAAAGTGGACTTAAGGCCCTCCTCGCTCATCAGCAGCTCCTCAAACAGCTTTTCCCCTGGACGGAGGCCGACAAATTTAATGTCAATATCCTTATAAGGCTCTTTTCCATACAGACGGATGAGATTTTCCGCTAAGGTTGTGATTTTTACAGGCTCACCCATGTCTAGCACAAAGATTTCTCCACCTTTTGCCATAGAACCCGCCTGTAAAATTAGAGAAACCGCTTCCGGGATAGTCATAAAATATCGGATGATATCCGGATGCGTTACGGTGATAGGGCCGCCGTCCTCAATTTGCTTCCGAAACAGTGGAATAACAGAACCATTAGAGCCCAATACGTTTCCAAAACGAACGGCAACAAATTCCGTGCAGGTAGAGATCTCGGCCATATACTGCATAATCATTTCGCAGCAGCGTTTTGTGGTCCCCATAATATTGGTAGGATTCACCGCTTTATCGGTGGAAACCATAACGAATTTTTTAACTTGGTACTGGTTTGCCAAGGTAGCCAGGTTAAATGTTCCAAAAATATTATTCTTTACCGCCTCATCTGGGTTTTCCTCCATCAAGGGCACATGCTTATGGGCAGCGGCGTGGAAAAGGATATCCGGATGGTATTCCCGAAATAAGTTCTCCATTTTTTGAAAATCCCGAATGGAGGCAATCCGTACCTCTAAAGGCAAATCAGGACCATACCGCCGCAGCAACTCCTGCTGGATGTCATAAGCGCTGTTTTCATAAATATCGATTAAAACCAGTTTCTTTGGGTGGTATCTGACAATCTGCCGGCATAGCTCCGAGCCGATGGAACCGCCGCCCCCGGTAACGACGCAGACGCTTCCCCGGATCAAATCGGCCACCTGGATATTATCGAATTGAATCGGTTTCCGGCCAAGAAGATCCTCTATTTGGATATCCTGGGTCTGTGCCAGTAATTGCTTTTCAAAGATGAGCTTGTGGAGATGGGGCAGGATTTTTACTTTGCAATGGGTGCTGGAGCAAAGATTTAAAATCCGCTTTCTTTCTGCCTCATCACAGGAAGGAATTGCGAAAATGATGGTTTCTATCCCGTATACTTCACATAGCTGCGGGATTTTTGAAGTGGGGCCGTAAATCTTAATGCCCAGAATACTGCGCCCTATTTTTTCCCGGTCATCATCTACCACGCAGACAGGGTCATACTCACACCTGGAAATTTGGAGCATCTCGGATAGAATGATTTTACAGGCATGTCAACAATGCCTACCGGAGATATGGCTCTTCCGTGGTGCCTATTGATCGTAGGAATCGCTAAAGTAGCGAGAAAGGCGGATAATCTTATTTCAAAAATAGAATTGAATCCGGCAATTACCGGAGATCCCTTGGGGCATGGAAGAGGCGGAATGATTGCTATGATGGCGATTAAGAGTATGATACATACGGCTTCAAAAGTAGGCAGAGGTAAATCCGGAGGAGGAAAAGCTGCCGGAAATGCAGGAACGGTTCCACCAAGTAAAAACTCTGTGCATAGTTCGATAGGTGGAACAAATGTTGGAGGGACAAATTCCAGTAGCGTGGAACATAACGATGTCAAAACGAATGCTAATTCGCAAAATGGGCAGAATGTTCGGAATAGTCAAAACAGTCATTTTGGAGCGGCTGGGAATACGGTGAATTCTCGCGCGGCGGCTTCTTCACATTTTGGTTCAAACAGTTATGAGAATGCAAAAAGCACAGG
>CABUCM010000075.1 GCA_902490005.1 uncultured Ruminiclostridium sp. | reverse complement strand
ATGCGGCTGTTAACCGCAGGGTCGTTGGTTCGAGCCCAACAGGGGGAGCCAGAAAAAGCCCGTAAACACTATGTTTACGGGCTTTTTGTATTTTATGAAACTATCTAAAAACAAAAAAACAGCACACACGGCGGAAAAAGGAACCGTGTGGCTGTATACCGAAAATACGGGGTTGCGCCCGCGGCGCGGGAAAAAGCAAGGCGCTGTATGGGAAGAAATACAAAGCGAGAGGAAGCGATCCAGGGAAGCAGGGCCACTATGTTTCTGACCCAATGGGTCCTTGGTTCCAACCTAACACGGAGACACAACAGACCAAAAAGGAAACTTTCACACAATGTGTAATAATAAAAGCCTTTAAAAACGCAAGGATGATTTCTATTTGGGAAATATACTTTGCTGTTCCGCCCAAAGAGAGCAGGGGCAATTTCTCTTGGCCTTATTTTAGTCTGTTTCGATTATTACAAGATTGTTATTATGCTAAAAGATGGGTTGATAGATTTGTACGAGTGGGCTGGCCCTTTTGATAAAGGGCTGGCCCAGTACTACCACATCGATCAATTAATTTTATTAAATTAAATACCAGCAGCGTGGAACTGAAGAACAACCCTGAGCTTTGCGAGCTGGATTGAACGCAAAAGGAAGCGGAGGCCGTATTTACAGCCTCCGCTTCCTTTTGCTATATGGTGTTTTAAATTGAAATATTGCAATACAGAAAAACACTAAAAAGAAAGGCTCAATGGAATTAATCCATTTCTGGAAGGCTTTTTGCCGAATCCTTGGGATAAGGAGAAATATTTTTCCATTCCCGGGGCGAAAAGCCCGTCTGCTTTTTAAATTGCCGGGAGAAATAGTAATAATCGTTATAGCCGCAGGTGAAAGCGATTTGCTTTAGTGAAAGCCCTATTTTCATCTGGTCCGCAATGAGGGATTTGGCATAGCTGATCCGCAATTGAATCAGATATTGTAAAGGCGTCATTCCAATAGCCCTGGCAAAAAGCCGGCGCATATGCTCTGAACAAAAAGTAGAACCGGAGGAATCCGCGGTAGGAGAGTATAAAGGATCACGGAAATGATGCTCGATTTCCTGGCGCAGCTTTTCCACCGACAGGTCTTGAGACGCAGTAGGAAGCAGGGTGCGTATATATTGATGCAAGGTTTCAAAAAGAGAAGCGCAAAAGGATTCCCGATAAGGAGAACTGCCGGAAAATTCTGTAATCATCAGCTTTTCAATGGAAAGGACTGATTGCTCCGGGGTATCACGCAGCCGGTAAAAGGGCTGATCTCCGGATAAAAAACAGTCATTAAAAAAACAAAAACAGTTCCCGTATCCTTGCCCGGAGGTTTCAAAATGCTCTTCTCCAGGCCTGACAATGAAAATATCTCCCGGCGTAAAGGGGATTTCCTCGCTGTTGATGTGGAGCAGACCGGTCCCCACGCGGATATAGATCATCTCCCAAAATGCATGCTGGTGGGAAGGCACGGTTTGAATATTATTGGCGGTAAAATCGATATGAATTAAATCATGCATTGGCAAACCGATCTCCTTTTTATTTCAGATTCAGTGTTTCAGCACAAATCTATTTAAAGGATAGCATATCGTTGCTGAAATGTAAATTGTATGAATCGATTTTGTCCATCTTTTTTAAGAAAATAGCTATTGCTTAATTTATGAAAATAGAAGAAAATAGAAATAAAGATAGGAAAAGCGTAAAAAACAGCACTGCATTTCATAGCTTTTTCACAAAATTTACCAGTGTGGTCTAGCTGGTTCTTTTGATAAAATTAGACTAAATGAATTTACGTTTTTCTGCTTTGGCAATGGAAAAGGAGGAGACTGTTTATGAAGCGGTTCAAAAGCAAAGGGCGGAGCCTGCTGGCGATTTTGTTGGCGTTGTGTTTTGCCCTGCCTGGTTTCGCGGTGTTTGCCCAGGAAAATGACGATATGACCATCGGGGGCGCTGAGCCTGGGGTACAGGGAGATGCAGCTATCGCCCGGACCACGGAGAAGGCCCACAGCGGCAACGATTCCCTGAATGTAACTGGCAGAAACGCCGACTGGCATGGCGCTACCTGGGATGTGAAGAACGTGCTGGCCTCAGGCGGGGCGGGGACCTATGCCCTGGAGGCTTATGTCCTTGGCGTGGACGGCGAAACCTTGGGGTACACCGTGAATGCCGCCAACGCCAATTGGCTGGGGGTCCCGGCGGTGACTTTGTCCTCCGCTAATTGGACCAGGCTTTACGGGACCATTACCGTTTCCGAAAACGATTTGGAAGCGGTAAACAGGGAGGGCTGGGCCACCCTGTACCCCGGCGGCAGCGGCGCTGGGGATTATTACATAGACGATGTCCGTTTGTGGAAAATAGACGGGGATATGAGAATCTGCGGGGCGGAGCCTTACGCCCAGGGCGGGACGATTTCTTATTCCCAGGATGTTACGCCGGCCTCCGGCGCGGACACCCTTCTTTCCCAGGGGCGCGGGGAAACTTACCAGGGCGCGGCCTGGAGCGTTCCAGCGGCGTCCCTGGGGGATTTAAAAACAGCCGGGGGATGGGAGTTTTCCATGAAAGCCCGTTCCGCCGCTGACGCGATGAATTTAACATATAATTTTCAGTTCTGGTATTCCGGCGACGTGAACGACTGCAAGTACTTGTCCGTTTCCTCGGAGATCAACAGCTCGTCCTGGACGGAGCTGAAGGCCAGATGGATAATCCCGGAGGAGTATCTGGCGGATTCCCTCCAGTCCATTACGGTTTACCCCACCACCGGCGCGGGACAGCTGGGAGATTATTACCTAGACGCGCCTAGTCTCGTTGGGTTCAGCTTGGATGATATGGCCTTAGGCGGGGTTCAGCCATCCCCTCAGGCGGCGGATATCCAGCGGGTGGAGGACATGGTTTATACGGGAAACGATTCTCTGTATGTATCCAACCGGCAGGCCTATTATTCCGGCGCGGCCTGGTATCTCCAGCCTTCCGCTTTCCAGTCCGGCAAATGGAATTTTACCGCTTACGTCCGGGCCAAGGATACCGATGTGAATTTGACCTATAACCTGGAACTGAAGTATGCGGATAAGGATTGGAAATATTATACTATCGGCCCGGTGACAGCCACGAAGGACGGCTGGGTGAAGCTTTCGGGCGATATGGAACTTTCGTCTTCGGATTTGGCGGGGCTGACGGGAGCCGCCCTGTACCCAGTGACCGGCAACGACCAAAAGTGGGATTCCGGCGATTATTATATTGATGGGGTCAGCTTCCGAAAGACCGGCGAGCTGCCGGTGCCAGACGATATGAAACTTGGCGGCGCGGAGCCTTCAGGCCAAGGCGCTGCCTTGAAGCGGGTCACCGATGTGGTGTATACCGGGAAGGATTCCCTGTACGTATCCAACCGGGAGGCGTTTTACGCGGGCGCGGCCTGGTATCTTCAGCCTTCCATTTTCCAGTCCGGCAAATGGAATTTTGCCGCTTACGTCCGGGCCAAGGATACCGATGTAAGTTTGACCTATAACCTGGAACTGAAGTATGCGGATAAGGATTGGAAATATTACGCTGTCGGCCCGGTGACAGCCACGAAGGACGGCTGGGTGAAGCTATCCGGAGAAGTGGAACTCACGGCCGCCGATTTGGCGGGGCTGACGGGGGCCACCCTGTACCCGGTGACCGGCAATGAGAAAAAATGGGATTCCGGCGATTACTACATCGACGGCGTGGACTTCAAACGTACCGGCGATGTGTCCACTCCTGACAATATGAAATTAGGCGGCGCGGAGCCTTCAGGCCAGGGCGCTGCTTTAAAGCGGGTCACCGATGTGGTGTATACCGGGAAGGATTCTTTGTATGTATCCAACCGGGAGGCGTTTTACGCGGGCGCGGCCTGGTATCTTCAGCCTTCCGCTTTCCAGTCCGGCAAATGGAATTTCACCGCTTACGTCCGGGCCAAGGATACAAGCGTGAATCTGCTCTATAACCTGGAACTCCAGTACGGGGATAAGGATTGGAAATATTACGCTGTCGGCCCGGTGACAGCCACGAAAAACGGCTGGGTGAAGCTTTCGGGTGATATGGAACTTCTGCCTTCGGATTTGGAGGGGCTGACGGGAGCCGCCCTGTACCCAGTGACCGGAAATGAGCAAAGCTGGGATCGGGGGGATTATTACATCGACGGGGTCAGCTTCCAAAGAACCGGGGCAGCCGATTACATTGACAACATGACCATAGCGGGCAAGTATTTCTTCAAGCACGGCGGCGACGACAGCTTTGACGCCGTTAGGGTCACCTGGCCTGTGGCGGCGGGGGATTCAGCCCTGCTGGTGCAGAACCGCGCCCTAGTGTTTGCCGGCGCGGGCTGGGATGTGAAAGAACTGCTGCAAAGCGGCGGCGCGGGCACCTGGACGTTCAGGGCCTCGGCCCGGTCCGCTTACGCCAGCCAGCATCTGGCATACAGTGTTTATTTGAGGTACTTGGACGGTACGGAGGATTGGCTGTTCTGTGCCGGCGCGGATATTGATTCTGGCGGATGGGTTACCTTATCTGGCGACGCGTACAGCACCACCGGTCACGCTATGGATTTTGACAATTTGGAAATCGCCACCTTGTACCCCTGTACCAATGAAGGCCAGCTGGGAGATTACTACATTGACAACGTGAGCTTTGTGCGGACTGGAGACGCCATCCCCACAGCGCCCAGCGGAACGAATCAGCACTACGGCTATGATTACTTCCCCTTGGATGGAGGCTTTGAGGAAAAGCTTGGGCTGGGAGAGCCTGGCTACGCCTTCCAGCACGGTGGCGAGGTGGGGCTGTCCATTGCCAGCGGCATCAGCTATGAGGGAAATCATTCCTGCTATGTGTTCAACCGGGAATTCCCCTACAGCGGGCCCGGCTACGATGTGACCGCTTATCTGCGGGAGCAGGGATGGGGCAACTGGTTCTTTACCGCCTGGGCAATGGCGGAGGACGAACCCATGACGCTATCCTATTCCGTCTACCTGAAGTTTGAGGACGGTACGGAGGATTGGCTGTACCCGGCCTATACCACCTATTTAGAGCCTGGCCAGTGGGTTCGTGTCAACTCCGATTACCAGGACGGTGACTCCCGGCTGCGCAGTTCCTCCGGAAAAACCTACGATTTCAACCAGTTGGTTATGGCGACTCTGTATCCCTGCACCGGGGAAGGGGAGTTGGGCAATTTCTACATCGACGCGGTGAGCTTCTATAAAGGCGCCGATGGCTACAAAGACCCGGTATTCACTTTTGAAGGCTCTTTCCCCTTGGACGGCGAGTTTGAGGAGGTTTTAAAAATCGGCGCGCCGGGCAATGTATTCAAGCACGGCGAAAGCAGCAAGCTGGAAAGAGCATCCGATGTGGCGAACAAGGGGAAATATTCCCTTCTGGTTTCTGACCGGGAAAGCCCCTACAGCGGCCCCGGCTGGGTGGTCACCGACTATTTAAAGCAGGAGGGCTGGGGCGATTGGTATTTTAGCGCCTATGGCCGGGCTTCGGATACGGCGGGAACCTTAGGCCTTGGCTATTCTATTTACCTGCAGTTTGAGGACGGTACGGAAGAGTGGCTGGTATGCGGCAGGCAAACTTATCTTTCCTCCAAGGGCTGGACCAGGATCAACGGGGATACCACCGGCAATCCTATCCGCCTGAGCACCATGAACGGCACCACCATCACTGATTTTGACGAGCTTACCTACGCGGTGCTTTACCCCAATACCGACGAGGGGATGCTGGGGGATTATTACATTGACAGCGTGCAGCTTTGGCGGGAGGATCCCGAGGCCGTCAAGGAAACCGGGATAGAAAATGAAACGGCGCCCACCATCACCCCGGAGCCTGAGCAGGCGAAGGGCGTCAATTGGCCGCTGGTTGTCGGCTTGTGCGGCGGCGCGGTGCTGGTGGCGGCAGGCGTCACAGGTGGCATTGTTTTCTATCGCAAAAGGAGACAAAAATGAGCAATGAAACAGGAGCTCGAAAGAGCGTAAACGGAGGGGGAGCGGCTCAGGCCGCTCCCGCCGGCAGTTGCGAAAGCTGGCGGCAAA
>CABUCM010000074.1 GCA_902490005.1 uncultured Ruminiclostridium sp. | reverse complement strand
TAATCAGCCGTGCCAATTTTTGCTGCAGATTGGCGTTTTCCGTGGTTCGCATGTCCGTAAAATAGACCTTTGCTTTTTCCAAATTAATTCCTCCTCTGAGTCCTTGTCAGGCCTTTTGCCGCTGCTTGCATTATATCATAGGAATATATTAGAAACAATTACACAATATATACGAAAAATAGAAGTATTTTGCTTTTATGTTTCATTTGACAAAATTGTGCAAAAAGAGAGCATAATTAGGCGTGGGTTTTATATAAAAAAACGATAGACTTAAAAGGTAGTATATGTTTTTTATACAATATTCAGTTAGTTGTTGTAAAATGATACATAACAAAAGGAGTGATCGTATGGAAGAGCAAATGGAATTGTTTCAAGTAGACCGCAATCTTCCTTTTTCCGTGTATCTCGCGCAGGATGAGAAATTTTCCTGGCACTGCCACAAGCACATGGAGCTGGACTATTGCAGCGAGGGCCATTGTATCATTAAGGTCAACGGAGAAAGCTATGAGTGCCAGTCGGGAGATTTTGTGATTATTCATACTATGGAGGATCACACCATCATCAGGGATCCGGACTGTAAGCTGTTAGGGGTCCAAATGGATCTTTCCGTGTTGGATACCGCCTTCAGCCCGTTTTATGAATCTCAGTACTTGGTGCCGTTTATCCGGGGAAACGGCAGATACCAGCGTAGGATCCGCACGCCCAAGGGCTCGCTGCTGGAGAGCATTTTGTCTGAAATCTTGATTGAATACCAAAGGAAGCAGCCCGGCTATGAAATGTACATTCGGGGGGACATCCTAAGGCTTTTTTCCTATTTGGTCCGAACAAAAGTCATTGAAGTTGGGGAACGGAACGTAAATTTTCAGGATTTAGAGCGGATCAAGCCGGTAATCGGTTATATGGAGACGCATATTGAAACCGAGCTTAGTGTAGACGAGGCGTCGAAGATCGCCTGCATGAGCTATTACCATTTTTGCAGGCTGTTTAAAAAGGTGATCGGGAAGACTTTTGTGGAGTATCAGAATTTTATCCGCATCAGGCGGGCGGAAAAATTGCTGGTCACCACAGACCGTACCATTACGGATATTGCTTTTGAAACAGGATTCGGTTCGGTGGCTTATTTCAACCGTGTATTTAAAAAGGAAACCGGCCAAGCCCCGGCAAATTATAGGAAAAAAATGAGAATGTAGCAAAATTGTATAAATAACAAACAAATATATTATATTTTTTATTGTTTGTGTTAGGTATAATAAAAGACAAGATCGATTGTTATTAGCTAATAGGCAATTCTATCTTTAAGTGCGTGGGATTTATTTAAATTGAAGGAGGACATAATTATGAGTTCAAAAAGAATTCTGGCGGGAATTCTAAGCGCTTCTTTGGTACTTACTATAGCGCTCAGCGGCTGCAATAACGGGCAAGGCAGCTCTTCCGCTGATCCGTCGTCAACAGGGGAAAGCTCTTCCGCGGCCTCTGCCGCAGAGAGCGAAAACACAGGGGACAAACCGGAAAAGCTGCAAGCTATTGTTGATTTTGTGCTGAACTGGGCCTTTGCCTATGCCTTGGCTAACGACCCGGCGGAATCTACCATTGCTGGTAACGTAGGTATCGGTTTGGTTCCCTCCAACAGCGACGGCGTGGTCAGCTCCTCTGTAACCGGCGGCGGCGGATTCGCCATTGCCAGCACATCCGAGCATCCGGATTATGCCTGGAAGCTTATCGAGAACGTTGTGAGCCGCGAGGCTTTATTCCAGTCCGCGGAACTTGCCTCTAACGCGCCCCCCATTAAATCTATGTATGAGGATGAGGAATTTATCGAACAATTCCCCACTATGAAGGATTGCTATCCCCAATACGAGTACGCTCAGGCCCGTCCAGCTCTTGCCAAATACAGCGAGTGGTCCAACGGTATGCAGGTCAGCCTGCATGAGGCGGTCACCGGCAGCAAGAGCGTGGAGGATGTACTCAATGAAATGATTGCAAAGTCTGCTGATTACAAATAAACGGAAATCATACGAATAAAAGCTTTTTTGCCAACCCGGTTTCCTTAACAGGGAACCGGGTTGGCAGTTAAAAGCTATAAACAGGGGGTATGGCATTGAATCATTCTAGCGCGAAAAAAATGCGGCGACAATGGCCGGAGGCCAGAGTGGGCAAGATGATGGCTGCTCCGTCCTTGGTGTTAATTTTTGCTTTAGCAATTTATCCACTTTTATACACAATTTTCATCAGTTTCACTGAGTTGAACATGATGACGGGTGAAACCCAGTACAAAGGTGTTGAAAACTACATACAGGCATTTACATCCGGCGAATTTTGGAATTCCATTTGGGTCACCTTGCTGTTTACGCTTTTATCGCTGTTAATTCAGCTTCCCTTAGGTGTGTTGGTCGCGCTTCTGCTCAACCAGGAATTCAAGGGAAGATGGCTGCTCCGTTCTGTGGTCTTAATCCCATGGGCCGTTCCGACTTTGGTAAACTCCACCCTGTGGAATTGGATTTTCAATACCCAATACGGCGCGGCTAACCGGATTTTAATGCAGTTTAATCTCATCAGCGAGCCTATTATTTGGTTTGACAGCCCCATGAAGGCGATGGGGGTGATCGTGTTTGCGGATACCTGGCGCATGCTTCCACTTTATGTTCTGATGATGCTGGCAAGCCTGCAGACCATACCCCAAGCACAGATCGAGGCCGCGGTTTTAGACGGCGCCGGCGCGTTTTCCCGGTTCCGCAACGTGATCCTTCCCCTAATTAAGCCCATGCTGCTGGTGGTTTTGGTAATCCGCACCATGCAGGCGCTAAAGGTGTTCGATATTATTTACATGTTGACCCACGGCGGCCCGGCAAACGGTACCATGGTCATAAGCTATTACATCTACAATCAAAGCTTCGGCTTTATGCACTTCAGCTACGGCGCGGCCTTGGCCATTGTAGTAGCGGTGATTTCCACCATCATCACCGTGGTTTATGTAAGAATTTTAAGAACCGACGACATTTATTAAGGAGGGGAGAAACAGCTATGAATTCCAGAACGATAAAAAAGGGCATTAAACGCACCGGTATTTACATCGCGGCAATCGTGGTTTTCCTGTGGACGCTTCTTCCGATCCTTTGGATGTTTATTTCCAGCATCACCCCAACGGTGGATTTGCTGACCATTGACGGAAAGTGGTTTTCAGAAAATGTGAACTTTGGGCGCTACATCGCGATTTTTTCCCAGACAGGGTCCTCCAGCGACGCGGGAGCCCAGTTTGTGAATTCTCTGAAGATCAGTATTATTGTTTCCGTAACCACGGTGGTTTTTGCCATTATATTTGGAGGAATTTCCGCCTATGCTTTTGCTAGGCTTCGGTTTAAGTTTAAAAACACCCTGCTGATGGCGACGATGTTTTTCCAGCTTCTGCCGTCCATTACTTTGGTGATTCCTCTTTATGTTATCGCCAGAAAAATCGGCATGATTGACCAGCCCATGTTCTTGGTGGTCTTGTACATGTCGTTTACGCTGCCCTATGTGATTTGGGTGCTGAATGGATATTATAAAACAATCCCATCGGATCTGGAGCAGGCGGCTCAGATCGACGGCTGCACCTGGTTTTCCGCTTACTGGAGGATTGTGCTGCCCTTGGCAAAGCCAGGGTTGGTAGCAGTAGGGGCGTTGTCTTTCCTGATGTGCTGGGATGAGTTTATGTATGCCCTGATCTTCATGACCTCCCTTTCCAGCAAAACTATGCCGGTGGCGATTTCCGAATTCAGCACCCGGTATGGCATCGATTACGGTATGATTTCCACCGCTGGCTGTATTGCTACGGTATTTCCCATGCTTTTGGCGCTGATTTTCCAAAAGTATATCGTTGCGGGACTGACCGCCGGTGGTGTCAAAGATTGACCAATCAATATTTATATTCAGCAAGGAGGATTTTGTATGAAAGTTGGAGCAGCGTCCTGGTGCTTTACCCATCCCCATTATCAGCCGCCTTATGAGGAGGCTATCAAAACGGTGGGCAGCCTTGGGGTGGACGGGATTGAGATGATTGCCTATAATTCCGATGACCTTTACGGATACTATACGGATGAGCGCTGCACAGAGCTGAAAAAGCTCATTGACAGCTATGGGATGGAGGTATCCGAGTTTGTCCTTTATGCCCACGCGGTGGTTGGGCTTTTGGATCCGGACGATGGAGAACGGGACAAATCTCTCGATTTTTTCCGAAGGGGCATCGAGGTGGCCAAAAAGCTGGGCGCCAATACCATGAACATCGTTTCCAATTGGCCTGAGGAAATCAAAGCGCCGGTGGATTACCTGCCTTATTATTTTCATCCGGTTGCCTGTGGAAAAAATATCAACAATCCTAAGCAGTACATGGAAATCCCAGAGGATTTTGACGCGACTTGGAACTGGAACCGTTATTTGGATTCTTTGGAAAAGGTTGTAAAAATGTGCGAGGAAACCGATATGAGGTTTGCCCTGGAAGGCCATGCCAACGTGATCGTAGGCACCACAGACGCTATGCTGCGGGCCTTTGACTGGATTAAAAGCGATGCTTTCGGCACCAACTTTGATACGGCCTGGCAGCTCATGCAGCGGGAATACCTGCCCTGGTCCGTTTATAAGCTGGGAGAAAAGATTTTCCATGTGCATATCCGGGACTCCGACGGCTTGGCGGTCTATAGTCTGCCGGTTGGCCAGGGAATCATTGATTGGAACGAATTGGTGCACTCCCTGAAAAAGGTGGGCTTTGACGGCTATCTTTCTCTGGAATTGGCCGGCTTGGACCATCAGTACAAATACGCGAAGGAATCGGTAGAGTACATCAAAAAAATATTGAAGGAAGAAAACGTTTATACCGGTAAATAATTTTCATTACATTTTAATAAGAAAAAAGGAGAATGATTTATGGAAAAAATCCGTTTTGGTTTGATTGGCTGCGGCGATATCGCCCATATCCGCTATTTTTACAGCATTCCTCACTTTGAGGAGATCGAATTGGTTGGCATCTACGATATGAACAAACCCTTTTTGCTGAAAACAGCGGAGGAATTGGGAGTAAAAGCTTTTGACTCCTATGAGGAAATGCTGGATGATCCTACCATCGAGGCGATTATCGTCACCACCTACCATCCCAGCCACACGCCTCTTGCGATTCAAGCGTTAAAGGCTGGAAAACACGTCATTTCAGAGAAGCCGGTTTCGGTTTCTATCGATCAGGCCAAACAGCTGAAAGAAGCGGCGGCTCAGACGGACAAAGTGTTTATGGCTATGCCCAATGACGCTTATCCCCAGATCGAAAAGGTGAAGGAACTGATCGAGCAGGGCGTAATCGGAGAAATCTGCGCCGTGGACAGCGTATTTGCCCATCACGGCCCGCTGCACGCGCCTTGGTTCTTCGACTATGACAAAGCCCAGTGGGGTGTTTTGGCCGATTTAGGCGTGTATTCCATCAGCACCCTTTCCTATTTGTTTGGCCCCGTGGCCAGAGTGTACGGCGAAACCAGATGCTATGAAAAGCGCCGGGTTTCCGACGCGGGGGAAGAGTTTATTCCCAGCGTTGAAGATAACGTAGCCGCCACCCTGGTATGGGAGGACGGCAAGGTAGCCACCATGCGCTCCAATTGGTGCACTGGCGTTCATAAGGATCACGGACTGTGGAGATTCACCTTTAACGGCTCCAAGGGCATGATTCATTTGGATATGATGCGTACCGACCATCCCATTATCGTGGTTTCTCCCAACGCGGAGGTCCCCGGTGGGGAGAAGGTCAGCTTTATGGGACAGGATTACTGCTACAGCGTAAGCGTTGGCAAAGTGGATAATCACGACAGCGTTTTGGCGTTGTTCCTAGATGCGATCAAAAACAACCGCAAGTTCCCAGACGGCGGCTGCTCTATCGTGCGGCAGAATCATGTTATCGAGATCATCGACAGAATTTATGAGTCTTCTCGTACCGGCAAGGCCTACGAAATCACCTCTAAATTCTAAGGCTATTTTGCGTGCTCCCAATTTATTGATAACTTGCCTGAGGATTGCCTGCCTCTCCCCCTGGGAGGCAGGCAATTCCTTTAGAAACCGGAAGGATACAAAATCATAACCGCCGCTAAAGCGGCGGTATGCGCCGGCCCTAGAAGGGCGTAATACGGACTTAGCCCCTTGAGGGGCGCTGAAATATCACCATCGCAATACACCTACTGCCGCCGGTAACCCGGCAGCGATCCATAATATTTCGCTTTATAATATAGGGAGATTGCTTTTTTCATCACCCCGGTGAAGGCTTCCCTGGGGAAAAGCCTTTTGCTGCGGTGTTTTTACCGGCCCCTGGCAGAACCGGGGGTTCTCTTGCTTAAGCGACAATAAAAAGCCGGGCGGGGCCCTGTGGTTTTGATGAGCCTG
>CABUCM010000073.1 GCA_902490005.1 uncultured Ruminiclostridium sp. | reverse complement strand
GCAGAAATTTACATTCCGTCGCTTCATAAGGATAAACCTTGGCGCCATACTGATTATTTGTCATAGTATTTCCTCCTCTTTCTTCTTATCCGCTTTTTTATTGTTTAAATTATATTTAGTACTATTAAGCACCTGTGTCAGACTAGCGGAAACACGTTTTTTCGTGTAGGGCCCCACAGCATTTTAGGTTATAACAACCGCTTTACCGACTTTCTCACCACGAGTTCTGTGTTCAGCAAAACCTCTTTAGGCTCGCCGCCTTTTCCTGAAATTTTATCAAAAAGCAGTTCAGCCGCTTTCTCCCCCATCTCGTATTCGGGAATCCGAACGGTCGTCAATGGAAAAGTCATCAGCTCAATATCATCGAACCCAATGATGGAAAGATCCGCCGGCACCTGCATGCCCTTTTCTTCCAAGGCCCGGATTATCCCTACCGCCACCAGGTCGTTATAGGCAATGACCGCGGTAGGCAGCTCTTGGGCATCCGCCAGCTTTTTCCCAATTAGATATCCTTCCTGAATGGTTTTTGCCTGATGATAAATATATTTTTCTTCCAGCTTCAGGCCGTTGCGTTCCAGCGCATCTTGAATGCCCTTCATCCGGCGCTGGGAATACACAGATTCCGTACCTCCGTGGACAAAGCCTATTTTTCGATGCCCGCAGGAATATAAATATTCCGCCGCTTGATAAGCGCCGTCATAGTCGTCGGCTTCCACGCTATCCGCGGCAAGCTCTCTGGCCGCAGCTCCAAACACCACAAACGGCAGGCCAAATTTATCCAATTCCATCAAAAGGTCCATATCCTTACCGCTGATATCAATAATCACTCCGCTGACGATTTGTCCGGACATAACTTTAATGGCGTCCTGTTCTTTTTCCCGGATTCCATCCGTGTTCAGCAGCAAGGTGGTATAGCCATGCCCAGAAGCAATATTTTCAACAGCGCGGCAAATTTTCGCGTAAAATGGATTGGTAATATCCCGCACAATAATACCAATGGTGTTAGCGGTCCGCATGGATAAATTCCGGGCAAACTCATTGGGGACATAGTTCATCTCCGCGGCGATCCGCTGGATTTCCTCCCTGGTTTTAGGCTTTACTCCCGGTTTATTGTTCAGCGCAGCGGAAACCGTGCTTTTCGCGTACCCTGTTTTCTTCGCAATATCAGAAATAGTCAGCCGCATGAATACCGCCTCCCTATCCATATTGGCTGGAGTTTCTTTGAAAATCCAATACGGGACACCTTTTTCAAAATAAAATCCGAATCGGTTCGTTTTTTTATTAAGATATCACAGGTCTGGCAAAAAATCAAGCGCTCTCTCCGGCAAAAATCTAGGTTATTTTTTAACTCAAATGGTCCGAAAGCAGGAAATCGAGGGATATTTTAAGCGCTGAAAATAGAATAAAGCACGCCGGATAGAGCAATCCGGCGTGCTTTATTCTTATGGGGATGATTACATAAATGGCGTTAATTCAAATGCTTTAGGATGAATTTAAAAATACGGCAAAATCAATTGAGGGAGAAGTCAGCGTCTATCATTCATTAGAATAGATAGGCGCTCCCTTTATCTTTCATACTATCGCGGCCTATTCTGCGTTTAGAGCTGGGTTCAGTTGTTGCCGCAATGATGCTCGCCGCAGCCGTTTGAGCCGCAGGCATGTCCTTCCCCGTCTCCGTGCCCGTGATGATTGCAGTGCACATTGGGATTAAAATTTAGAGTACCGTCGAGCAAAGCCCTTACCGCATCGTCCGCGCCGCCGCTGGCACCGCCGTAAAGCTTAATGCCCGCTTCTGCCAGCGCCCTTTGTGCGCCGCCGCCAATCCCGCCGCAAATAAGGATATCAACCTTCAGCGCCTGCAGCACGCCGGCCAGAGCGCCGTGTCCGCTGCCGTTGGTATCAAAAACTTGGCTGGATACAATTTCATCTTTCTCTACATCATAAACCTTGAACTGTTCCGTGTGGCCAAAGTGCTGAAAGATTTCTCCGTTTTCATAAGTTACTGCAATTCTCATCATATTTTCTCCTTTTTCTTTTTTATAGATTTGGACAATTTGCTTTTTACAGCAATCGTGTTGTGGACAAGAACTATCCCATCCATCGCACAGGCGGTAATCACCGCCTTCTATCTTCAGAGGCAGGCCGTCAACAAGCACATCGGCAAGCTTTCTTCTGGCGGTTTCGTAAATTTTTTGCGCGGTTGTCCTTGCAACCCCCAGCCGTTTGCTGCACTCCTCTTGAGACAGTCTCTCTTTATCAATAAGCCTAATCACCTCAAACTCATCCACAGTCAAAACAACCTGCTCTCTTTTCTCGGCATTTTGCGGGCAGAACTCAAGTGTTTCTGGAAAACGACAGACCCTGCGGCATTTTGTCGGCCTGGGCAACGCGATCACCTCTTTCTCTATTGAATATCCTATCAGCATATCGGGCATATGTCAATAACTTTATTGACATATGCCCGATAATCATGCTATACTGATACCATTCAAGGGAGATATGGCTTATGGATTTTTTGGATTTTCTACCCGTTTGGAATAAGCTTGATGATAGACAAAGGGAGACCCTTTCCTCCGCCTCTGTGAACCGCGCTTTTCGCAAAGGCGAAATAATGCATCATGGATCGGCTGGCTGTACCGGCCTTATTTTAGTATGCTCCGGCCAGATCCGCGCTTATACCGTTTCGGCGGATGGCAGAGAGGTTACGCTGTACCGCTTGTTTGAGCGTGATATCTGCCTGTTTTCCGCTTCCTGCATGATGAACAGTATTCAGTTTGACATGGCCATAAAGGCTGAAAAGGATACGGAAGTCGTCGTTATTCCATCTGAAATATATAAAAGCGTCATGGAAGTGTCCGCTCCCCTTGCCAATTATACAAACGAGATTATGGCCAGCCGTTTTTCTGATGTTATGTGGCTGATCGACCAGATCATGTGGAAAAGCTTTGACAAGCGTCTTGCAGATTTTCTCTTGAATGAAGCAAGTATTGAGGGAACGAACATTTTGCATATAACACACGAGATTATCGGCAACCATTTGGGAAATCCAAGAGAAGTGGTAACACGAATGCTCAAATATTTTTCCGCTGAAGGTATGGTAAAGCTGTCCCGGGGCACAGTGGAGCTTACCGATATGGAAAAGCTGGAAAGCCTGACCCAAAAATAGCTGAAAGCCGGCTGCAAAGCAAATGCAGCCGGCTTATTTTTAGCTATCCATACCGCAGAGAGTCGATTTTTCCGCTAAGGCACGGTCGTTTTTGACCGCGTCGTAAAACCGGAAGCCTCCGGCGAAGTTATAGGCATCGTAGCCGTTTCCCATAAGGATGCGGACGGCGATATAACTGCGCAGCCCGCTTTGGCAGATCACATACACCGGTTTGTCCTTTGGGATTTCATCCAGCCGCTGGCGCAGGTCATCCACGGGGATATTTGTAAATCCGTCAATATGCCCGTTGCCATATTCAGCGGCGGTGCGGGTATCCAGCAGCGTTACGCTTCCGTCCCGGGGAAGCCTAATGGCGTCTTCATAATACCACTGCTTTACCACGCCGTTTGCAATATTTTCAATCATAAAGCCAGCCATATTCACAGGATCCTTCGCCGAGGAATACGGCGGAGCATAGGCAAGGTCCAGTTCGGCTAAATCGGTTCCTTTCATACCGGCTCTAATGGCGGCAGCCAGTACGTCTATCCGTTTATCAACGCCTTCAAAGCCGACGATCTGGGCGCCCAGCAGGCGGCAGCTTCCCTTTTCAAAAAGCACCTTCATTGTCATCATCTTACCGCCGGGATAATATCCCGCGTGGCTCATAGGCGACAAAATAACCTTGTCTGTCTGGATTCCAAGCTCTTTTGCGGTGCGCTCGTTGATACCGGTGGAAGCGGCGGTTAAATCAAAGATCTTAATGATGGAGCTTCCCTGTCCTCCGGTATAGCGGCTGTTGCCTCCGCAAATGTTGTCGGCGGCAATCCGCCCCTGCTTATTCGCGGGGCCGGCAAGGGAAATCAGCGTGTCCTTTCCCGTAATATAGTGCTTAATCTGCACCGCGTCCCCCACCGCGTAAATGCCGGGGATGGATGTTTCCATGCGGTCATTGACAACGATACTCTTTTTAACGCCAAGCTCAATGTCCGCCTTTTCAGCGAGGGCGGTATCCGGCGCAACGCCGATTGCAAGAATCACCATATCGGCGGCCACAGGCCCGGCGTCTTTCAGCCTGACCTCTATAACGCCATTCCTTTCGGCAAAGCCGTCAACCATTGTTCCCAACGAAAGCTTTATGCCGTGCTTTCGTACTTCAGCGTGAATAAACGCCGCCATATCGCTGTCAAAGGGCGCCATCAGCTGCGAAGCCGCTTCCACAAGGGTCACATCCAGGCCGAGCTCACGGAGGTTTTCCGCTGTTTCAAGGCCGATAAAGCCACCGCCCACAACAACCGCGGATTCCGGCTGGTTTTCATTGACATAGTCCTTTATTTTCAGCGTGTCTTCAACAGTGCGCAGGGTAAAAATCTTCTCGCTGTCCATACCTGAAAAATTCGGTTTCATGGGCCGCGCTCCCGGAGAAAGAACAAGCTTATCGTAGCTTTCCTCAAACTCCCCGCCAGATTCAAGATTTTTAACCGTGACCGTATTTCTGTCGGGATTTACGGAAATCACTTCATGATGCACCTTCATTTCCACACGGAACCTGGAATAAAAGCTTTCGGGTGTTTGCAAGGTTAAATCCTCTTTATCCTGTATCATGCCGCCGATATAATAAGGGAGCCCACAGTTGGCATAGGAAATATATCCCGATTTCTCAAACACCTTAATTTCGGCTTTTTCGTCAAGCCTGCGTATTCTTGCCGCGGCGGTAGCGCCTCCTGCCACGCCGCCAACAATTACAACCTTCATTTACCGTTCCACCTTTCCGCGGTAGGCGGAAATTCCGCCTATGTTGATAACATTATTATAACCCATTTTTTCAAGAATGGAAGCGGCTTGTCCGCTTCTGCCGCCGCTTAGGCAATGAACAAAAATCGGCGTGTTTTTATCCTCTATGATATTTGCCACTCTTTCGATTGTTTGTAACGGCACATTTTTACTGCCGGGAATGTGCCCCTCTTTGAATTCTTCCGGGGTTCGCACATCCAAAAGGACGGCGCCCTGTGTTGAGTTGAAATTGTTTACGCCCTCATTGATATCGGGAGAACGAAGAAAAGTAAATAATCCCATTTTATCCCCTCCTTACAGCAAGGCTAAAATCTGCTCTTTGGGACGAACGCCCACCGAGCTGTTGACAACTTTTCCGCCTTTCATTACCGCCAGCGTCGGGATGCCCATAACCCCGAACTGTGCCGCAAGCTCCGGCTGTTGGTCCACATTGATCTTGCCGACCTTAATGTCGTTACGCTCATCCGAAATCTCATCCACGATAGGGCTTACCATGCGGCAGGGGCCGCACCAATCCGCCCAAAAATCCAGCAGGACGGCTTTTGAGGAGCCCATTACCTCGGAAGCAAAGTTTTCCTTTGTAATCTGGATGGCAGGCATTGTTTTGTCCTCCTTGTTTTTTAATTATGGTTTTAATATACACCGAATTTTCAGTTTTTTCTGTGATCTTATCACAAAAGAAACAGTCGGAAGCACAGCGGCTCTGATGATATCAGAACGCTGCCGATTAAATACTGATAGGGTTATTTTTTGAGATGGATTATCCTCATTGGCATCTCTGCTTTTTATTCCGCATAATTTTCCCCATTAATTTTTCCGTTTTTGCAAAAAAGCAGAAACTCAAAAGGCTGGGAACCAACCAAACGGTTATCAGCCTTTTTGTAAATGAAAAGCCGCCTGTCCTGAGCCTTTACACTCAAGCCCGGCGGCTTTTCTGAATCGAATATGTATTTGTATATGCGGCGGCAGTATCTGCTGTATAGAGGGTATCATCAAGACATAGCTCTTTTGGGATATGACCGGATATCCTTTTTTAATATACCTTTTCTGACAGAAGATACTGTACCGCCTGCTCACAGGTGGGGAATTCCACGTCCTCCCCAGTGATGTAGTATACCGCGTCGTTCCATTCCTCCAAGCTAAACAGGTTAGGGTCTATGCGTGCCACTGCATTTTGTACGAACGGCAGCGTTTTTCTATCGCGAAGATCAGACAAATACATACAGCCAGCCTTGAACGATAAATAGTCCAAAATTCCTAAGCTCACGCTGTTTTTTTCCATCCTATTTTCATCCTTTCCCCATTCACTCGAATGAAACTTTGATAGCCGTCTAAGTTGCTTCATTTGGTACGTTTCCTTTTTTCAGCAGAAATAGGATAATCCGCACAATTCCTCCCATTTTTTCGGTTTGTGAGGGATAATATCGGTATAACACAGCCAATCTATTTTATAGAGAGGCGTTCGCAAAATGACTTATAT
>CABUCM010000072.1 GCA_902490005.1 uncultured Ruminiclostridium sp. | reverse complement strand
GCAGGCGTTGATCTCCTCGCTGACATCCAAATCCCAGCCGTAAAATCACCACCGGCGCGGCAAACGGCTACAGCTCCTACGGCAACCAAATCGGCCTGGCAACCGGACAGGTGACGGAGCTGTACGACCCCGGCTATATGGCCAAGCGTATGGAAATCGGCGCGGTGATCGGCGCTTCCCCTAAAGAGAACGTGATCCGGGAAACTCCCATGCCGGGAGACGCCATCGTGCTGTTAGGCGGCAGAACGGGCCGTGACGGCTGCGGAGGCGCTACCGGGTCCTCTAAGGCCCACACCGAACAGTCTATTGAAACCTGCGGCGCGGAGGTGCAAAAGGGCAATCCGCCTACCGAGCGGAAAATCCAGCGGCTGTTCCGCAATAGCAGCGTGGCCAAGCTCATCAAACGCTGCAACGACTTCGGCGCCGGCGGGGTGTGCGTCGCCATCGGCGAACTGGCGGATGGCTTAACGGTGGATTTGGACCAGGTCTCTAAAAAATATGAGGGCCTGGACGGCACCGAGCTGGCTATTTCCGAATCTCAGGAGCGTATGGCGGTGGTGCTGGATCCCAAAGACGTGCCCGCCTTTTTACAGGCGGCCCACCAGGAAAACCTAGAGGCCAAGCAGGTGGCGGAGGTCACCGAAAATCCCCGGCTGAAAATGAACTGGCGGGGAGACCTGATTGTAAATTTAAGCCGTGAGTTTTTAAATACCAACGGCGTTACCCAGCGCGCCAAGGCCAGGATCACCGCGGTAAACCCGTCGGAGGATTACCGGCATCTTGCGCCTAAGGCACTGGAAGGCCTGCCCATGGGAAAAGCCTTTGAAGAAAACCTGAAGCGCCTGGAGGTATGCTCTCAAAAGGGCTTGTCCGAGCGGTTCGATTCCAGCATCGGCGCCGGTACGGTGCTGATGCCCTTCTCCGGGAAATACCAGCTGACCCCGGAAGAAGCGATGGTGGCGAAAATCCCCTTAGAGAAGGGGGAAACCGACGACGCCACCGCCATGAGCTATGGGTACATTCCGGGCATTTCCCGGTGGAGCCCCTTCCACGGCGCCGCCTACGCGGTGGTGGAATCCCTTTCTAAGCTGCTGGCGGTGGGTGCCGACCCGGCTGCCGCGCGGCTTACCTTCCAGGAATATTTTGAGCGCCTCCATGAAGTACCGGAACGGTGGGGCAAGCCTGCCGCAGCTCTGCTGGGGGCTTTTATGGCTCAGGTGAAAATGGGGAATCCGTCCATCGGCGGCAAGGACAGTATGTCCGGCTCCTTTGAGGATTTGGACGTGCCTCCTACCTTAGTAAGCTTTGCCGTGGCCATGACCAAAGCGAGCAAAACGGTTTCCGCCTGCTTTAATAAGGCCGGTTCCCAGGTTTGGCTGGTACCGGTGCCGGAAAACGCTTCTACCCATCTTCCGGATTGGGAAAAGCTGAAAGCGGCTTATCAGAAGATACATCACTTGATGGAAGAGGGTAAAGTGCTTTCCGCGTCTGTCGTCCGCGAGGGCGGCGCCGCCGCCGCGGTATGCAGAATGTGCTTCGGCAATCAAATGGGCTTCCAATTTGATGGCGCGCCCACAATGGAGGGCCTGTTTGCGCCTGTCAGCGGGTCGCTGGTGCTGGAGGTGAACGGGGAAACCGGCCTGGAGGCGGTCGGTGGGTCTGTTTTAGGCGCGGTGTGCCAGGAGCCTGTCGTTTCTATTGGTTCTGAAAAGCTGTCCTTAGCGGCACTGACAGAGGCCTGGGAGAAGCCCTTAGAAAAGGTGTTCCCCACGAGGGCTAAGGCGAAAGCCTATTTCTGTGGGGTGCCTCTTTACACGGCAAGAAACCAAAAGCCGCCTGTAATTCAGTGCGCCAAGCCCCGGGTCTTTATTCCGGCGTTTCCCGGCACCAACTGCGAGGTGGACACCGCCAGGGCCTTTGAACGGGCTGGGGCCAAGGCTGACGTGCTCATTGTGAAGAACCTGACGCCCTCGGATATCGAGGAAACCATTGAGGCGATGGTAAAAGCGATTGAAAACGCCCAAATTGTCATGCTCCCCGGCGGGTTTTCCGGGGGCGATGAGCCGGATGGCTCGGGCAAATTTATCGCCACCGCGTTCCGGAATCCCCGGGTGGCTCAGGCGGTTTCTGAGCTGCTGGAGAAGCGGGATGGCCTGATGCTGGGGATCTGCAACGGTTTCCAGGCGCTGATTAAGCTGGGCCTGGTGCCCTACGGCAGGATCACGGAGATCAAGGAAACCGATCCAACTTTGACCTTCAACACCCTGGGGCGCCATGTTTCCCGCATGGTTTATACCCGGGTGGCCTCCGTTAAGTCCCCCTGGCTGATGGGGACGGAAGCGGGCCAGGTGTATACGATTCCCGTGTCTCACGGGGAGGGCCGCTTTGTGGCGGACGCGGAGACGGTGGCCCAGTTGATGGCAAACGGCCAGATCGCCACCCAATACGTGGATTTGGACGGTAATCCCAGCATGGATATTCAGTGGAACCCCAACGGCTCGGTTTGCGCGATCGAGGGCATCACCAGCCCCGACGGCAGGATCCTGGGCAAAATGGGCCACTCTGAGCGGCAGGGTCAAAACCTGTACGGCAACGTTCCGGGAGAAAAGGACCAAGGGCTCTTCGCTTCCGGCGTTAAATATTTCAAATAAGCCAAGTAAAAAAGCCCCTCCAAATTGGAGGGGCTTTTTTTCACCTTGATTCGTTTTGGCAGAAGGGCGGAAACTCCTGGACGAGGGAGATGCTTTCCCTTTGTTCTGCTTTCAGTATATCTGGATAAGAAGCGGAACAAATCCGCGGACCAAGAAAGGCGGAGGCCGCAAATCGCAAAAGCGCCTCCGGCATGGCCGGGGGCGCTTTGATGATTCCTATTTTTTAGAATTTGATTTTTTCTTTTGAATGATGGGCACAGGGTCTTCATTCTCAGGAGCGGTTTTGGCAGCCTGGGAATATTCGTATACCTCCACGAGGCCCTCGGTGAGGGGGGAAGTTTCCACTACTTCTGCCTCTGGAGCCGCCTTTTTCTTGGAACGGAAGACCAGCTTCAAGAGAATAGGGGCGATAATCGTGGTGGCCACAACGGTGATGATAATCGGGCCGAAAAATGTGGTGGACATTAGGCCCAGAGCGGCTCCCTTATTGGCGACGATCAGGGCAACTTCACCTCTGGAGATCATGCCGCAGCCGATTTGGAGGGATTCCGCGTTGGTATAGTGGCACATTTTTGCGCCTAGGCCGCAGCCGACGATTTTGGTAAGGATCGCGACCACCAGCAGAAGGACAGAGAAAATAATGATGGAGGTGGTCATACTGGGCAAAGAAACCTTCAATCCGATGCTGGCGAAAAAGACAGGGGAAAGCAGCATATAAGACGTGGTTTCAAACCGGGAGGCAATGTATTTTGCCCTTTGCGTGTTGGAAACCACCACGCCGGCGATAAAAGCGCCGGTAATATCTGCTACGCCAAACCATACCTCTGCCAAATAGGAAAGAAGCAGGCAGAACACAAGGGCAATAATGACGAAACGGCGAAGGTCCTTGTTGTAGTATTTTTGAAGCTTTCCGAAAATCAAATAGAACACGATTCCAAAAACAATGGCGAACACAAAGAAAGCCGCGATTTTCAGCAGGACAATGGCGATATTTACAGAGGAGTCCGCCAGGCTGGTTACGATAGTCAAGGCGATAATCCCTAAGATATCGTCGATAATCGCGGCGCCTAAAATAGCGTTGCCGGCCCGGGTATTGAGCTTGCCCATTTCTTTCAGCGTTTCCACGGTAATACTTACCGAGGTTGCGGTGAGGATAATACCGATGAAAATATTTTGCAGGAAAATACTTGCCGAAGCATCACTGATTGCTTCATTATTAAAGAAATAGGCAAGGCCAAAACCACCCGCCAAGGGAACGATAACACCGATTAAAGCGATGACAAAAGAGGCTTTCCCGCTTCTTTTCAGCTCCTTGATGTCGGTCTCTAACCCAGCGGTAAACATCAGGACAATGACGCCCAGTTCAGCCATCATGTCGATGAATTCCGTTTCCTGCAGCCAGCCGAGCAGAGCCGGTCCCAGGATCAGGCCAGCCGCCAAAGCGCCCACAACCTGAGGCATTTTAAACTTTCTGGTCAACATACCGAACAGCTTAGTGCTCAGCAGGATCAGCGCTAAATTAAACAAAAACTGGTAACCCATACAAAGAGGACTCCTTTAAATATGATATAGTTGCTTTTTGGTGCGGTTATCTGTGGCCCACCTCCTTGCCGGTACGGTCGTCAATCACTGCAAACTGACTTCTGCAGCGATCTCGGAAAAGCTCGTGGATCTCTATAATAGTGTCCATATCGAAATATTTCTTCGGAAGGCAGAACAGGCGTCTTTTATCATAGATAAAAATGAAAAGATCAGAGCACTCATAAACCTGCAGGTGTTCGTCATAAGGCAGGTTGAAATTACGCTTTTCTTTTTCGGGATGATCCGGATCACAGATCTGAAAGCTTTTTTTTGAAATCGTTACCGTGTACCGGGGCCAAACCGCCAAAACCTTGGAAACATATTTTTTATCGTTTTGCATTGGAAACCAAATCGTGAAAAAGGCACAAAAAACAGCGACTACCATGCTGATCGCGGAAAGGAGACGTTGTTCCGGGAAAGCAATAAATTGATAAACGCCGAAATAAGCGAATAAAATCACGATTAGAATCAAAAGAATCAATTGCCGCTTGAAAAGCCCCCGTTTTCTGTTATCCAAATTAATGGCTTTTTTTAGTTCATCTGCTTGCAGGGTATAGTCGGCAAAATAAGATTTCTCCTTCTGTATTTCTTCCTGAGGCTGATCGGAAATTTCGGAATCCTGGGAAATGATTTGTTCCTGATCCATACCATATATCTCCTCTATTTAAAATTATTCGAAAACTTAGCCACTATATATATACTGCAAAGTGGGGAAAGAATCAAGCGAGAAAATAAAAAACAGCCCTTTTGCTAAAAAGGCTGCTTTTTCAAGACGGATTTTATCTAATTTTGTCGTGGGGATTATTTATCAAAGAATTTGTCCCAAAAATCGTCATTACTTTGGGAACGCTTGTATTCTCTGGATTGAGGAGGCCTTTGAGAGCGGTCTGAAGTTTCGTCCCGACGGGGAGCGGCGCCAGACTTTGCGGAAGCGCCGTTTTGCGGGGAAGCGGGCTTCTTGGTGTAATGGTAGCCGTCACCATAAGCGGAGCTGGAAGAGTCGGGACGCCGTTTTCCAGGGGTTGCGCCCTGCTGAGGTTGTGAAGACTGTGCTTTTGCTGCCTGAATTTTCGCTCTCTGAGCGGCTTTAGCCATAGCGAAACGTTTTCTAGGGCATTTTTTGCTGAAAAAGTTGGCGTAAATCACATAGCTGATGCCGCAGACAGCTAAAAATATGAGGCCGATTCCCGTCCACAGGATCCAGCCGCCATCGTTAGCGCCGGTATTGTTCGTATTATTAGGATCATCTTTAAATACAAAGGTACCTTCTTCGGTGCCAGCGGTATTCGCGGAATTGATGTTATCTAAGAGTTTATCCCAGTTATGGCTGGTGGTGCCGCTTGCGCCGTCGGCTGAGGTTTCAGGAAGAAGAGATCCTGTAGAGGCGCTGCTGGTGTAAACGCTGCTGTCCACATAACCATTGCCATAGTCGTCGGAGATGGATCCGTAATACTCGCTGGTGGGTTCTTCAGAATATTCACTGCTATAGGGGTCTTCGTCGCCGGTGGAGCCTTGTCCATCACTGGGCTCTGGGGTGCTGCTGGGAGCGACGCTGCTTGTTCCAGCGTCGGAAGGAGGTGCTGGCGGGTCGTCAGGTGGATCGGTAGATGGTTCTTGGGAAACCACAGGATTATTGGGATCGTCTGTAACAGTATTTGTTTCTTCAGCAAAAACAGATACGGCACATGTGAAGACTATAAAAACCACAGCAATCAGTGCTGCAAGCAGGTGCTTTTTTTTCATGATAATCCCCCTGATTGGTTGGAAATTTTTCTGCTTTATCATAATAGGACTTTACACGAAAATTATCATATCATATTTTACAGGTAAATTACAACCAGATACTATAAAATAAACAGGATTTTTACATTCTTGATACAATAAAAAAAGCAAAAAAGGTATTATCAAAGAGATTTTGTCTATTTGCCCTTAAAATAATATTTCATAAAAAGTGTTGAATCTAAAGTTTTGTTATGCTATAATATAGAGCGTGTCCAAAAGCAGAAGTAATAAATCGTATTTGCTTTGGATGGAATATCCGCCCGTGGCGAAGCTGGATATCGCAGCAGATTCCGATTCTGAAGGCCGGGGGTTCGAATCCCTCCGGGCGGGCCAATGAGAAACCGCATGGTTAAGCCGTTTTTGAGCTTTTCTATGCGGTTTTTTATTTGCCATTTTAGCGTCAAGAAGGCATTTTGATACACATAAAACCCTATATATGTGTATCAAGATGTGTATCAAAAAATGTGTTTGTTAGGCTAATCTATAATTAATGAAAGGATTTGGCTCTAATGAAGAACAAAAAAAGAAAAGTCATTTTATTGGAATCTATTAACGAAAATTTGAATTCAGTGATTGTGAATCAAGAAAGGTTCTATTTTCTTTTAGCTGCTATTATGGATAAGTTGGAGAAAGATCAGAACGTTATTATTGAAACGGCTTCTATAGAAAAGTAAAAAAAGCCCTCCAAGCCAAAGCGGCAAGGAGGGCGGTGTTATATAATGAAAAAGA
>CABUCM010000071.1 GCA_902490005.1 uncultured Ruminiclostridium sp. | reverse complement strand
AAAATCCCGGTTACAGCGGCAGTGTGGAATACCACACCCATGTGCAGACCTACGGTTGGCAGAACTGGGTCAAGGACGGCGCCGACAGCGGCACGTCCGGTGAAGGAAAGCGATTGGAAGGGATCGAAATCCGCTTGACCGGTGAACTGGCGGAACACTATGATATTTATTACCGGGTTCACGTCCAAACCTATGGCTGGCAGGATTGGCGCAAAAATGGAGAAATGGCGGGCACAGAGGGCTTGGCAAAGCGCCTGGAGGCTATTGAAATCAAACTGGTGGAAAAACCAGCGGAAATCCAACCGCCTGAGAGCCAGGCTTCCTCTGAATCTGTCTCATCGCTTCCAGCACAGGAGCCGCCTTTATCCAACGAGAGCCAGAGTTCCTTAGCATCGGATACCTCAAGCGCCGATCTGAACTCCCCAAACAGCGCCTCACCAGGGAACGATGCAAAAACCCAAGCCGGACGGTTAGAACCATAGAAGCTTCTAAGCCGAAAAACTCTATCGCGGTTGCAAAAAAGAAGGGTCCTGAGGAATCAGGCCCCTTCTTTTGCTTTTATTCGTGTGCTGCAAATGATTTTCTTGCGTATCATACGCTTTTCAGGACTGCTGGTATCCTCCTGTTGAGCGGTTTTTATGCTGTCTGTACTTTATGGGTGGATGTGGTTGAATTTTCGGCTATTTATTAAGAAAGAGCCGGACTTCGTTCTGTCCGGCTCTTTTGTTACGCATATTTTTCCGTTTCGTTTTTTCGGGCGGCCTTTTGGATCATTCGGGAAGTAACGGCCACCGCCGCCAGGCACAGAGGGACGATAAAGAAAGCCAGCCTGGTTCCAATATGGTCGTTTAGCAGTCCGATAAGCATATTGGAGACCATGGCCGTCAAGCTGCTGGACATCATGATTAAACCGGTAGCCTGAGAGGTTTCCTCCCCGAAAGAAGTGGGGATGGTGGAGAGGGTAGTGGGATAAATAGAAGAAAACGCGAGGCCGGCCAAAACGATTAGAAACAATCCGGGTTTTCCCAGGGCAATCCCTGAGGTGACCAGGATTGCCGCGGCGATGGCATAGAAAAGAACCGTCCGGAACTGCCCTAAATAGCGGATGATAAAGCCGCCGAACACCATACCTACTGTTTTAAGAAGAAAGAAAAGGGAAGCATACAAAGACCGTTCGTCAGCGCCCATGTGAAAGGATTCGCTCATATAGTTGACGAACCAGCCCCCTATGCCGGCCTCCGAGGCGGAATAGAAGCCCGCGATCAACATATATAAATAGATCATCGGATTTTTAAAAAGGGCTTTTTTTCCACCGGCGCTTTTTACTACCTTGGGCTGATAAGGGATTTTTACAAAAATAGCCCAAACCAGCATCAATCCGAAGGGAATCAATAGAAATAAGTAAAAGGAACGCCATGGAATGCCTTTTTCCAAAAGGGAACCGGCGGTCCTTTGCATGACGGAATTTGCCAGGCCATAAGAGCCGTGAATGCAGCTCATTAAAATCGCCGGAGAAGTCACCGCCAAGGCCGGCCCTAAAAGGTTGATATTCAAATTCAGCATGGACATGCCGATGTAAAGCAAAAATATGCTCAGCAAAAGGGTGAGGTAATGATCGCTGAAAGCAACGAGAACCAAGGCGCCGCCTACTACAAGAAAGCCGAGAATCAAAAACTTTTTGTATCCCGTCTTACCAATGATTAGGCTGCTTAGATATTGAAAAATGGCTAAAGCCAGCATCGCCGCCGTGGTAATAGCGCCGACCTGGGTATCCGAAAGCTGAAACTCTTCTTTATAAAGGGGAATAAAAATGCCTTTCAAATTGTCGC
The DNA here is from genome assembly GCA_902490005.1 of uncultured Ruminiclostridium sp. Classification (GTDB taxonomy): domain Bacteria; phylum Bacillota; class Clostridia; order Oscillospirales; family Acutalibacteraceae; genus Clostridium_A. The sequence continues at coordinate 5,331 of CABUCM010000071.1, read as the reverse complement.
ATAAGGCAAAAACGGCGTATAGGACTACCAGGAAGACCGCAATGAACAGGGTTTGCTTTTTTTCAGCATGGGAGGAGACGGCAGAAGCGGGCTTCATAAAAATTCCCCCGTTAAATTATATTATGTTTATTATGTTTCTGAGATAAATGTAGCAGGATTTTTATTGAGTGTCAATCGGGTGAGAGCGCAAAATATTCGTGTGTAAATTTGGTGATAAATACCTAGTATTTTTCATAAAAAGATTTGAAAATTCAGAAATCTGTAAGGTGGAATAATGTTGCTTATGAAAGGAAACAGTGTTAAAATAAAGACGATATTAAGGGCTTTGTTTGACGTAGGTTTCAAAGGGAAATTTTGAAAGGATTAAGGTGCCGGAAATGTCTGTGGGCTTGGTGTTAGAGGGCGGCGGAACCAGAGGGGCTTATACCTCCGGCGTGCTGGATGTGTTTTCTGAAAATGAGATTCAATTTCGCAATATTTATGGAGTGTCGGCGGGGGCGTGCAATGCGCTGAGCTATATTTCCGGACAGACCAAGCGTAATTTCGATATTTTTTACCACTATATAACGGACCCCAGATATCTGAGTGTAAAATCCCTAAGGAAAACGGGTTCTATTTTTGGGTTCGATTTTATTTTCGGAGAGCTTTCCCATGACCTGCTGCCGTTTGACTATGAGGCTTATGAAAAAGCGGAGGTCAATTTTCAAGTTGGGGCCACCGACGTGGAAACCGGCTGCGCCGTTTTCTTTGGCAAGCAGGATGTGAAAGATCCTTTTACCGCGGTCCGGGCCTCTTCCTCGCTGCCGCTGTTGTGCAAAATGGTAGACTTCAAGGGATACCGCCTGCTGGACGGCGCCGTCGCAGACCCGATTCCCCTGGAGCGTTCCGTATGCGGCGGCCATGAATATAACGTGGTGGTGCTGACCAGGGATATCACCTACCGGAAAAAGGAAAAATCATCTTACCCAAAAGCTTTGGTTTACGCCCAATACCATGAGTATCCAAACCTAATCGCCGCGCTGGAAGCCCGGGGCGGCCTTTATAACCGCCAGGTGGAATACGTGCTGGAGCAGGAGAGGAAAAAGAAGGCCGTCGTGGTCCGGCCCAGTCGGCCCATTGACATTAGTTCCCATGAAAAAGATCCGGATAAACTGATCGCTGTGTATATGCTGGGCGTCCAGGATGCGGTGCAAAAGCTTAAAGAAATTCGAGAATTGCTGAAAAGAGAAGAACAATAAAAATGCGTCCCGTGAAGGTGGTCCCTTTGCGGGACGTAATTTCTTGGGCGGCTTTCAGGAAAACTGTTTCAATCCGGCTTATTTCGATTGATGAAAAATCGTAAATCAACCGACGGTTTTGACAAAATATCCTTTTTGCCATCGGCGGCTTTGATAAGCTGGAATGTATTTGTCTGGTTGCCCTGGGGATGATTTTATGCTATAATAAATTGATTATCGTAAAAGCGGAAAGGACGGGATGGATTGATTATTTTAGGGATCGATCCGGGCTACGCCATCGTAGGCTACGGCGCTTTGCGGTTCGAGCATGGCCGGTACCGGGCGATTGGCTTTGGCGCGATTACCACCGAGGCGGATATGGATTTTCCTGCCCGGCTCCAATACATTTACGACAACATGATGGAAATGATACGAAAGTGTAATCCGGATGCGGTTGCCATTGAAAAGCTTTATTTTCACACGAACCAAAAAACCGTTATCCATGTGGCGGAGGCAAGAGGGATCATTCTGCTGGCGGCTCAGAAATCCGGCGTGCCGATTTATGAATACACCCCGCTGCAGGTAAAAACCGCCGTAACCGGTTACGGCAGGGCTCATAAGCCTCAGGTGATGGAAATGACCACCCGTTTGCTGAAATTAAAGGAAGTCCCAAAGCCTGACGATACCGCCGACGCTTTGGCGGTGGCTGTCTGCCACGCCCATGCCGCCGGTTCCCAGTTTCGTTATCAAATGCTTCAGAAAAAGAAGGAAGGATAAGATAGATGCTTTATCGGTTGCGAGGAATTTTAATTCATACAGAACCCTCCTTTGCGGTGATTGAATGCGCCGGCGTGGGATATAAATGTTATACCACCATGAACACCCAGCGTCTCCTTCCGGCCGTCGGTAAAGAGGCGGTCCTTTACACCCACATGAACGCCAGGGAGGACGCGGTGGAGTTGTTCGGCTTTTCCAGCCTGGGGGAGCTGAACTGCTTTAAACTGCTGACGTCGGTTTCCGGCGTGGGCTCGAAGGCGGGCCTGGCGATCCTTTCCGTGCTTTCCCCGGAGCAGGTGGCGGTGGCTATAGGCTCGGGGGATTTCAAGACCCTGACGATGGCGCAAGGGGTGGGCAACAAGCTGGCCCAAAGAGTGGTTTTAGAGCTGAAGGATAAGCTGAAAGCCTTAGGCGGCGGAGAAGAGGTTGCCGCCGCGGCTGGAGTGGCCAGCGCGGCCGGAAACGCCGCCGCGGCTATGAACGCTTTGACGGTGCTGGGTTATACTCCCAGCGATGTGGCGCCTGTGGTGGCGAAATTTGACAGTTCGCTGCCGGTGGAGGAATTGATCCGGCTTACCTTAAAGGCAATGGCTGGGAGGATGTAATCAGTGGATTTCGAATTTGATTTAGAAAACCGAATTGTAGACCCGGAGGATATTCCTGAGGACGCGGACATTGAGAACCCGCTCCGCCCCAGGATTCTTTCGGAATACATCGGGCAGGAAAAAGTAAAAGAGAACCTGTCGGTGTTCATCGAGGCCGCCAAGATTCGGCATGAGCCTCTGGACCATGTGCTGCTGTACGGCCCTCCCGGACTGGGCAAAACCACGCTGGCCGGGATTATCGCCAACGAGCTGAATGTGAACATTCGCATTACCTCTGGCCCGGCGATTGAAAAACCGGGGGATTTGGCCGCCCTTTTAACCAATTTGAACAGCGGCGACGTGCTGTTTATCGATGAAATCCATCGCCTTTCCAGGAGCGTGGAGGAAATTTTATACCCCGCCATGGAGGACTTTGCCATCGATATTATCACCGGCAAGGGCCAGATGGCGGCGTCTTACCATTTGCCGCTGCCGAAATTCACCTTAGTGGGGGCCACTACCCGGGCGGGCCAGCTGACGGCTCCCCTGCGGGACCGGTTCGGCGTGGTATTGCGGCTGGAAATGTACACGCCGGAGGAGCTGGCGACTATCGTGGCCAGAAGCGCTAAAATCCTAGGCATCGAAACCAACCAGGAGGGCGCGTTGGAAATCGCCTCCCGTTCCAGGGGGACCCCCCGGATCGCTAACAGGCTGTTAAAGCGCGTGCGGGATTTCGCCCAGGTAATGAGCGACGGGGTGATTACCTATGAAACGGCCAAGGTGGCCTTGGATAAGCTGGAAATCGATGAGCTGGGCCTGGATGGCAACGACAGAAGGATGCTGGAAACCTTGATCCGCTTCTATAAAGGGGGGCCGGTAGGCTTGGAGACCCTGGCGGCGGCCATTGGCGAGGAAGCGGTGACCATAGAGGATGTTTATGAGCCGTATTTAATGCAGATTGGATTCTTAAGCAGAACCCCAAGAGGAAGGTGCGCGACTCACGCGGCCTACCTCCATTTAGGAATGACCCCTCCCGGTATGGAACGGGAGGAATCAAGACAAACCACAATATTTTAAATGACAGGAGCTCTAGTTTATGGGAAGACTTTTTGGAACCGACGGCGCCAGAGGCGTCGCCAATACGGAATTGACCTGCGAACTGGCGATGAATATCGGCCGGGCGGCGGCTATGGTGCTGACAGATAATACTCATCGCCATCCCCGGATCTTGATCGGCAAGGATACTAGGATTTCTTCCGATATGTTAGAAGGCGCGTTGACCGCCGGTCTGTGCTCTGTGGGCGCGGATGTGGTCAGCTTGGGGGTGATTCCCACCCCGGCGGTAGCCTTTTTAGTGGGGAAATACAAGGCCGACGCGGGTATTATGATTTCCGCCAGCCATAACCCCTGTGAGTTTAACGGCATCAAGATTTTCAGCGGCGACGGCTACAAGCTGCCGGACGCTTTGGAAGAGCAGATCGAGTCCATTGTACTGGATCACAGAGTGCCCTACCTAAATCCGGAGGGCGGCGATATCGGCCGGGTTTCCGTGGCGGAAAACGCGGTCAAGGATTATATCGACCATATCAAGGCTACCGTGCCTTTTTCCCTGGATGGCATGAGAATCGCTTTGGACTGCGCCAATGGCTCCGCTTCCAGAACAGCGGAAAGGCTGTTCACCGAGCTGGGCGCCCAGGTGTATATGCTGGCGGATGAGCCTAACGGGGTCAATATCAACGATAATTGCGGCTCTACCCATATGGAGAACTTTATGGCCTATGTGAAGGAGCACCAGCTGGACGCCGGCGTGGCGTTTGACGGCGACGCGGACCGGTGCCTGGCGGTAGACGACCAGGGCAACCTGGTGGATGGCGATTTCGTGATGGCGATCTGCGCTCTGGATATGAAATCCCGGGGAAAGCTGGCTAAAAACACGGTAGTGGGCACCATTATGACCAATATGGGCTTTATCCGTTTCTGCGAAGAAAACGGTATGAATTTTGTGGCTACTAAGGTAGGGGACCGGTATGTCCTGGAAGAGATGCTGCTGGAGGAATACAACTTTGGCGGGGAGCAATCCGGCCATGTGATCTTTTTAGACTTCGGCACCACCGGCGACGGCCAGATGACCGCGGCCCAGCTAATCAGCATTTTAAAGCGCCGCCAGGCGAAGCTTTCCAGCCTGGCCACCCTGATGGACCGGTATCCCCAGGTGATGGTAAACGTCCGGGTCAGTCAGGAAAGCAAGCTTCGCTTTTATACGGATGCCGATATTAAAGCCGCCACGGAGAAGGCCAAAGCCATTCTGGGAAAGAGCGGGCGGATTGTGGTGCGGGTTTCCGGCACGGAGCCGCTGATCCGGGTGATGGTGGAAGGCGAGAATGAGGAAACCATCAACCGCCTGGCAAACGAGGTAGCGGATGTGATCCGGGAGAAGCTGGTTTAAACAAATAGAAAACAGACGGCTTTGGGAACGGCTTTGAAAAAGAGCCGTTCCCAGGGCCGCGGAAACTTGAAAGCATGGAGGAACTGTTTTGAGAGCTGCTAATTGGAAGGACTATGAGCTGCTGGATACCAGCGCCGGCGAGCGGCTGGAACGCTGGGGGGATGTGATTTTGATCCGCCCCGATCCCCAGATCATTTGGAATACGCCGAAGCAATTGGATTTGTGGAAGCAGGCCCACGCCCGTTACCGCCGGTCCAATACCGGCGGCGGGGTTCCCGCTGGACAAATTTAATACAGTCGTCTACCA
>CABUCM010000070.1 GCA_902490005.1 uncultured Ruminiclostridium sp. | reverse complement strand
GCGGCCGCCCAATCCTCGCGGTCCTTTTTTATCCCCTTCAAGGAAAGGAAGGGGGATGCTCTTCATCTCTTTTTTCGTACCATTCCAGCCGCCGCGCCCACCGCGGTTCCCAGAACAAAGCCCAGCAGCAGGTTTTCCAAAAGCAAGCCCAGCAGCAGGCCGAAGGCAGCGCCTAGGGCCAACGGCTCCCCGGCCTCCTGCCCCTTACCGGCGGCCGTCTCTTTTTCGGGGTATTCCAAGGACCCGCCGGGGCCGCGCCCCGCCCAATGTTTCTTCAGCATTCTGGGATTCCCCTTTCGTTTTGGCCCGCCGCCTCAAAATAAAACCAGGGGCGTGGATTACGCTTTCCGGGGCTGGGGATAGGCCTCCCCAAAGGTTTCCACCGTGACGGATTTCATCTTTTGGTCCTCCAAGGGGCGGTCGCTGTAGTTGGCGGGCGCCGACACGATCTCGTCCGCCACCTGGATCCCCTCGATCACCTTGCCAAAGGAAGCGTACTGGCCATCCAAATGAGGCGCGTCCGCCACCATGATGAAGAATTGAGAACCGGCGCTGTCCGGATGGCCGGAACGGGCCATGGAAATAACGCCCTTGGTGTGTTTCAAATTATTTTCAAAACGGTTTGCGGTAAACTCGCCCTGAATCCGGTAGCCGGGGCCTCCCATACCGGTCCCCTCCGGGTCGCCGCCCTGGATCATAAAGCCGGGGATCACCCGGTGAAAGATCGTCCCGTTATAAAAGCCCTTTTCCACCAGGGAAATAAAATTGGCTACCGTGTTGGGCGCGATGTCAGGATATAACTCCACCTTCATTACGCCGCCATTTTCCATCTCAATTGTTACGATTGGGTTCTTCATTGCGTTTTCTCCCTTTTCTTGTTTTTTTCGGCGCTTCTTCCGTTTCCGCCGGCGCTTTTGTTTCCGAGGGCCCCGCCTTCTCCGCCGGTTCGTCCTCTTGGCCCATAGGCTCCTCCGGCTGCGCTTGCGCTTCCGCCGTACTTTCTGTTGTTTCCGGCCCAGGCTGGGGCGTGGGTTCCGCCTCTTCCGGCCCGTTTTCAGCAGCCGCCGGTTCCTGGCTTTCAGCGGGTTCCGGCCCCGTTTCCTTCTCAGGCGCCTCCGGCTCATCCGGGGACGCCGAGGCGGCTTCTTCTTCCACGGCCTCCATGGCGGGTTGCGTTTCTTCTGCCGCGGCTTCGGCTTTTTCCGGTTCCCCGGCGGAAACGGCCTCCTCCGGCTGAGGCGCCTTCTTTTTGACGCTGTCGTCGGTCTCCGAAGCGTCGATCAGGTCCCGCATTTCCTGCACCTGGTCTTCCGTCAGGTTCTTTTTCTTGCGGTGCTTTTCGCTGACCTGCAGAATAATTTTGCCCTTTTCATTCATAAGGAACTCTATTTTGCCCTTTTCCAGCGCCTCCAGGGTTTCCTCCTCCGCCTTTACGGTGATAACGGACCGGCATCTGGTGCCGGCGGCCTCTAGCTCCTCCCGGAGAAGCTTGGAAGCGGATTTCCCCTCTAAGCCGCAGGATAGCAGGCCGTAGGTCTGTTTCCCCTCCAGCTGGTATTGGCGGATAAAACCGTTGAGCATGGGCGCCGGCGCGCCGCCCCAAATGGGTCCCGCCACCACCACGCAGTCATAAGAGGCCACATCCACGTCCTCCAGGGGCAGAAGCTCCACCTCCTTATGGCGCTGGGCCAAAAACAGCCCCACCGTATAAGCGGCAAACCGCGACTTCCATTTCACCGGCTGCAACGCCGCGTAGTCGGCCTCAAGGGATTTCGCCAGCTTCCTGGCGATGAGCTCCGTTTTTCCAGTAAGGGAAAAACACACTACCAGAATTTTCATCAGAAAATCTCCTTTATTCCCCGTCGCCTGTACGAGGCTCCGGCATTTTCAAGTCCTCCTCAGACTCCGCGTCGTCCGCCGCTTCCTGGGCCTGGGCCACAAAGGGGTGGTACACCGGGCTTTCCCTCAGCTTTTCGGTGAGGATGTCGTCGTTTTCCAGGTCCTCCTCCCAGGCGCGGGCCTTTCCCCGCCCGTCTGTTTGCGCATCCTTCCCGCCATTCCCTTTGACCAGTTTTTCCGCGGCCAGCTTTTCCCTGGCTTTTTGAATCCGCTCCTGGGCCTGGTCGATAGCGCTGCACAAAACCGCCTCGTCGCCGGTGGCCTGGTGCCGGAGGTCATTGTAAAAATGCTTTCCCAGGGCGATATAGGCCCGGTTGATGGTTCCCATTTCACTGCGGACAATGGCCTTCAGGCGGTTGTTGGACGCCGTCTGCCGGTTTTTATTGGCTACCGCCTCATAGGCGGCGGCAATGGCACAGCTCACTGTATTGAAAAAATCCATTTTTATCCCTCCGTTGATGAAGAATTTTGCTTTTGATTTCTTTTATTATACTTCAGAAAAATGAAAAATTATAGTCTTTCCTGAGAAAAAGCTTATAAAGTCCTGCCCCGGCGCTGGAATTCCAGAATGATTTTGACCATTTTTATGCCTACAAGCACACAGGCCGCCATCACCGCCAGGCAGAACAGGCATAAAAACGCCGAAAGCCACGCCTGCTCCCAGGCCGCCACAGCGTCGTCCCGGGTGACAAACTCGATTCCCTGCCGTATAGCGTCGTTGACCCGGGCGGCGTAAGCAAAGGACGGGCCTACGCTGTTGACCCCCAACACCAGAAAGGTCCCTCCCAGGGCGAAACCGGCCAGCAGAAAAAACGCGTTCAGATAGCGGTTCCCCTTGGTCAGCAAAAGATATCCGATTTGGGTAAAGGGGTTGATTTTTTTCCTTTCCCGCTGCTTTGTTTCTTTCACCACACGGCCTCCTTTCCGGCTGCACCCTCATTATGTCATGTTTTTTCAATCAGGTCAATAACTATGTTGATTATTTGCTTTGCATTCTTCAGTTTCTGTGTTACAATAAAATTAATTATAGTATAGTTATCACAGCGGAGGAGACTGCCATGTCCAGAACGATCAACAAAGAAATCACCTGTCCCGCCTGCGAGGAAAAAGCGGCGGCCAAAATGTGGACCAGCATCAACGTGACCTTGGACCAGCAGCTGAAGGAATCCGTGCTGGATGAGAGCCTGTTCACGTGGACATGCCCCCAGTGCGGCAGCGACGCGCTGCTCAGTTACCCCTTCTTATATCACGATATGGCCAACAAATTTATGGTATATCTGGTTCCCGGCGCCAAACAGGAAAGCCTGAACGACGCCGAGGCGGAAAGCCGTTATCCGGAACTGGGCGGCGTTACCAAGCGCCTGGCCGCGGATTTGAACGAGCTGAAGGAAAAAATCCTGATTTTTGAAAACGGCCTGGACGACCGGGCGGTAGAGCTGACCAAGCTGGCCATGGCCAAGGTGGCCCAGAAAAAGTACAATAAAGAGCTGGAGAAGGGCTATTTTTGCGCCAAGGATCCGGAAACCGGCCATTTGGCCTTTACCTTCTTCGTAAAGGGCACCGGAGAGCCTTACCACAAGACCACCCGGCTGGAAGCCTATGAGAAATCCAAGGAGGTGGCCAAACGCTACGGCGGCCAAGCTGTGCCTCCCGCCGGTTTTCTGCGGGTAGACGCCGCCTGGGCGCAAAAAGCCCTGGAGTCCCTATAAACCTTTTGGAGGCTGATTATGGTTCGTAAAAGAATACTTCAAATCGCAACCATATTGTTGGACCTGCTGGCCCTGGCTGCGTTGTTTCTGCCCGCCTTTGAAAATTATGGTTCTACAGACAGCCTGTGGACCCAGGTGTGTGAAAATTTTGCCGCCGGTTCCTCCAGCGGGATTTTGACGGACGCTATTTTCTATCTTCCCATCATCGTCAGCGGCATTTTGGTGGCTTTGCTGGAAAGCAAAATCCGCTATGCGGTAACGCTGTTCTCCGCCTCAGCCGGGCTGACGCTTGTGCTTTCCCAATACCTGTTCCCTGCGGTGGAAAAAGCCTATTTAGGCTCTGTCTATCAGGTAGGGATTTACGCCCTGCTGGCGGTGCAGGCAGCCCTGATCCTGGTAAGCTGCGCCGGCATCTGCATGAGGGACGAGCCCAAAAGCCAGGAACCTCCCATCGATTTTAAGCGGGACACCATGGAACTGCCCATCGCGGAGATCGACCAGATTCTGCTGGATGAGGATCTGGAAAAATAAAACGCAAAGCCGGCGGAGGATACCAAGCCAGTATCTGCGCCGGCTTTTTCGCGCTGTAAAAGGAGGCTTTCTCATGAACCGGGAAATTCTAAAATTGAAACAGCTGGCGGAGGAAAGCCGCGCCATTGTATTTTTCGGCGGCGCCGGCGTATCCAAGGAAAGCGGCATACCCGACTTCCGAAGCGTGGACGGGCTGTACAGCCAATCCTACCGCTATCCGCCGGAAACGATTTTAAGCCGCTCCTTCTATGAAAAGAACCCGGAAGAGTTTTACCGCTTTTACCGGGATAAAATGCTGTATTTGGACGCTCTGCCGAATCCCGCCCACAAAAAGCTGGCCCAATGGGAACAGGAGGGGAGGCTTCTGGCGGTGGTCACCCAGAATATCGACGGCCTGCATCAGGCCGCGGGAAGCAGAAATGTGCTGGAGCTCCACGGCTCTGTCCACCGGAATCATTGCCAACGCTGCGGCAGGCTTTTCGACGCCCAAACGATCCTGCATTCCCAGGGGGTGCCCCAATGCGGTCAATGCGGCGGCGTGATTAAGCCCGATGTGGTATTGTACGAGGAGGCCCTGGACCAGGAGGTGCTGCAGAAGTCCATTGACGCGATCCGGAGGGCGGACCTTCTTATCGTGGGGGGCACCTCTCTTACCGTTTATCCGGCCGCCGGGCTTCTCCGCTATTTTCAGGGCAGTCGCCTGGCGGTAGTAAACCAGACCCCGCTTCCCCTGGATGAGAAAGCGGATCTGCTGATCCAAGGAAAAATAGGCCAGGTTTTCTCCCAGCTTTAAGCCCCTCGTTCATAGCTATCACCACCACTTTGCCGGCGCGGCCTGAATAGGCCCTAGAAGGGCCTATTCCCGGCTGGCAGGCCCTAAAAAACGCATAGAACGCTTTGCCCTTGCGCCAACGCCCCGCCGCCCGTAAACGGGCAATTTACCCGATCAGCAGTTATTTCCGTTCATCCACTCGCATTTTTATTCGCAGCCCGCTTCCTTCGATACTGAAAGCTACTGCTTTCCGCGGGATTTCTCCACCGGTAAATACGGTTGGTTCCAAAACAATGAAAAAGCCCTGGGGCGCGTTTTCTTCCGCGTCCCAGGGCTTTTTATTCCCGGTCTAAAATCATTTGGTCATATTTCAGGGGCACAAAGCCCAGGGAGGCATACAGCCGGGCGGCGCCGGCGTTGGCCTTGGTTACCTCCAGGCGGAAGCGCTTGACCTCAGGGTACGCCTGGAACAGCCAATGGAAAAACTGCTTTCCAAAGCCTTTTCCGCGGCAGCTTTCCTTCAGATAGATTTCTTCGATCATCAGGGTCCTGCCGCCGCACTCGCAGGCGTAAAAGCTGGTGAGATAGCTGAACCCCACCGCCTGGCCTCCATCCCAAAGGACGAAGCCCCACACGCTGGGCTCTTCTTCCCCGACGGCGTCTAAAAAGGTCCTGCGGAGCACCGGAACCGCCACCGCGTGGTCCACCGCGCCGCTGTGGTAGAAGTCTGTTACCATCTCCATCACTTCAGCCTCATCTTTTATGGTCATGGGTTTGATTTGCAGCATGGAATTCCTCCTATCGTCTCAATGGTTTGATTGTACCACAGTTATCCTCCGAAAGAAAGCCGGAGTTTGTAATAAAAAAGCCGGGCACCTGGTGCCCGGCTTTCTGTTTTGCGCTAGCTCATGGATTGCCGCCGTTAGGCGAGGATATAAACGCTCAGGGTTCTTCTTCCAAACCCATAACACTCGCCCAGCGTGTCGAAATACACGTCTACCAGGGCGCTTCCGCTCATCAAAGCCCCGCCGGTATCCGCCGCGACGGCGTAGCCGTAAACGTAGGAGCCGTCAGGAGAGCAGATATAAAGCCGGGAGCCATAGGGGATCAGATTGGGGTTCACCGCTACGTTGCCATACTGGGCGGGCCGCCCGGTAGCCGTAGAAGCGCCGGCCGGCGCGGTATAGGCGGTAGCGGAACCGGTATACACGGCGGTATAAGCGATCTGGTTTCCGCTGTGGTCCACCAGCACGCCGCCGGAGGTGGACGCCGCGCCGTAAGAAGGAGCCGCCTGCGCGGCCACTACCTCGCGGGTCCCCACCAGAACAACCTCACTTACGGGCTCTTTGGTGACGGTACTGCTGATTTCCTCACTGCTTACCACCTGGCCGTTTACCAGCTTTTCCCGGGTCACAATGGTCCGGGAACCGTTTTCCCCGGCGGTTTGCACCTGGGTATCCCCCTGGTCCAAATCCCCGGTTTCCTGCTGGATGGTTTCATAAGGCACTTCCTGCACCGTTTCGGTTTCACGGTACGTGACCCGGTCGATTTTGATGGTCATGCCTTTGGTTACTGTCTTTGTTTTGTCCGCGCTTAAAACGTCATCCTTGCCAAGGGTCAGCCCTGCGGCGGTGACCGCGCTTCCCACGGTAGCCGTGGCGGGCACCTTTACAGAAATGGTTTTCCCGTCGGCTTCCACTGATACCTCAATGCCTCTGGCGACCTTGATTTCCATATCCGGCACCAAAGCGGTTGCTGCGAAAGGAATCACTTGATCCCCTTCCTTCAGGGTAACGTTGGCGGCTTTTAAAGCATCCGCCACCGTGCCCTCGGTCATGGTCACGGTCTTGACCTTTCCGTCAGCCTTTACGGCCACGTCAAAGGCGCGCTTGATGGTGATGGTGGCCGCGGCCTCGTCAAACTCTACCGCGTCGTGTGGGGCAAGTTCTATCCCAAGCCGGTCTAACACCGCGTCGGGGTTTGCGTTCAAGGTGGTAAGAGCGTACATTTTGTCGCCGTCAACAACGGTGACATCTCTGCTCAGGGCGGTTACTGTAATAACGCCGCTGGTGCAGATAACGCACATGAGCACTAGCGCCACAATTTTTGTAAGCCGTCTGCTTACAATTTTCTTTGTGGTCTCTTTCATTCGATGATTCTCCTTTATGCGCCGTTACTTTTGAATAGGTGTTGGTAGAATTTCTATTCACGGCTTTCAGGTGACAATAGGCATTATATGAGAAGTTTCACGATATGTCAATTATTCAAGATTCTCATTTTTGTGTATTTTGCACAACACAATTTTCAATTTAATTCTTTTTATGAATTTAACCACTGTAAAAACCCCAAAATGTTGTATTGATTGCCCCGGAAAAAACCGGCCCGTCTGTGCAAAATAGAAGAATTTAAATATTACAAACTTGTTACTATAAATTACAGGTTTGTTTTTGCTGGATAAGGCCCATTTTTTGAGGAAAACTCTTTTTATCTTCCTTTTTTATAAAATGGGGCTGTTTTCCTATTTTTCCTGATAAAGGGCGATAAAAGCCTTGACATTTTTGAGAAATAAAATTATAATATTGATAATCATTATTAAATTAATGAAATTGATTGCAGTAAGGAGCTATCACTATGGACAAGTATGTATGCGATGTTTGCGGTTATGTTTATGATCCCGCCGTGGGCGATCCTGATAACGGTGTTAACCCTGGTACTTCTTTTGACGATCTTCCTGAGGATTGGGTCTGCCCCCTGTGCGGTGTTGGCAAGGACATGTTCTCTAAGGAATAAACGCCGCGGCTTTCACCGCCATAGGGTGGCTTTCACTCTATGGCGGTTTTTGTTTTTCCAGCGCAAAAACGGAATCTCATTTCGGCGTCAGACAGCCCCGTTACCGGCTGG
>CABUCM010000069.1 GCA_902490005.1 uncultured Ruminiclostridium sp. | reverse complement strand
CTGCCCTTGGGTGCAACTACCTGGAACGGGCTGTTGCAGACAAACTCAACATTGTTTTTGATAGTAAACTTCCAGACTCCCGTAATCCACATTGCATAGGTCGAGCAACTTCCTAATCTTGCCAATGATATCTGCTACACCGATATTAGTTTCCAGATAGAAATTATCCTGTACCTTTTTCGGTGCCACCATACTTCTCACTCCGGTCTGGTCTGCAAAATCATACCGACCCTGACCGCTGATATTGCGATTGATATATGCCAGAAGTGTATCCGGGTAATCATTCAACAGGCAGGAAATGACCCGCATATATAATTGCGTCCAAGAACTGACCTTAGCCCGTAACTCTCCGAAATATGAAAATTCTGTAGGCTGTGTAAACGCAAGGGAATCAATAGATGCAAAGTTGATTGTATTATCAACATTTTTTACTGCCGGTTCCTGTACTTTTTCTGCCTGCTCAATTGGCTCCAATGCAGGCTTTATAGGTGCTGCCTGCACAAGAAACTCCGGGTGTTCTTTCATGAAGCGATAGTAAAGCCGCATGGCAAAACTCATCTTGTTCAAATTTTTTTTAAACGTAAAACGAAAAATTTTATTCGATTCAACGGTATCAGCCACCTTATGAATGTCGGCAAGGCTGGTTAATCCAAACAGTTTCTTTTTTATAATGCCGCGCTTGAGGCAAAAACCTTCAATGTCAGCATATATTACGTATAATTCTGTCAGTTGTGCCGGAGACACTTGTGACGCCAGCCATGAAAAATATTGGTCTTGTATTGATTTTGTGTCTGGCATGTCTTTTGCCTCACTCAACATTTTTTCGAAAGTTGCTCTATCGTTTCGATATATAGCAACTGCATCCTGAAACAGTTTAGGCATAGAAGATTTTTTCAACCCCTTTTGGCCATCAGTCAGAATATATTCCATTGTGGACATCTGCAACGTAATGCCATTCACATTCCGAAAGATATCGTCCAAATCGACACAACTTTTCTTTGCACGAGTACGAAGCTCAAAGGACACTGATTCAATTGCATCTTTCCGGGCTATCCGTCCCTCACGAGCGGCAATCAGCGCATCAAGCATGATGACTGCCTCACTCATATCCCAGGGTATTCTCTGCGCCATTTCACCGCTCTTTTCTATTTGGTGCCTGTATCTCCCATGGTTCTTCTCCTTCATCGTCAGATTGAAAGGATCTAATCAATTTTAATCCTACAATTAGCCGAATCATATATCAGTAAATGAAAAGGGATCTGAATTAATTTATTCCGCCGTATTTCCACCTTTTACCCACCCCTCGACCTCACTAATCTTAAACTTCCACAGGCGGCCGATTTTTGTGGCGGGCATATTGCGTTTTTCTATCCAGTTAAGTACAGTATCACGGCTAACGCCGAGATATTCGGTTATTTCTTTCATAGAATACCAGCGTTCAATTGGAGACTCCATTGTAAAACCTCTCTTTTTCTTCAGTAGACGCTTAACTATACTTTCACAGAACACATAATACCAAATACTTCTACAAAAATCAATGTTTTATAGGGATTTATGCCGATTAAAGCAAAAAAACAAAGATATGGTCCGAGACAAGGATCTATGCCTCTTTTTTCTGCGGTTGTTAGGATATATGTCTTATATCTACGTGTAGATAAATTATAACTCCAACCTCCATTGGACTGTTATAAAATAAATTTTTATACATTAATCAACAATTATTTATTCATCGTTTTCCCTCCCAAACTCTTGCAAGAGTTTAGGGTGAAATCGCCCTTTCACCCCTGTTTTGGTCCAAAAACGCCCCAAAAGCTGTTTTTGAAATCGGACGCCAAAAACCCGCAAAAGCCCAGTAACACTGCGCCTTTGCGGGGTCTTTCCTTGTCAAAATTTTTACTCACCCAATATACATTGCATCGCCAAAAGAGAAGAAACGATACCGCTCTTGTACCGCCGTTTGATAAGCCTGCATAGTATGGTCATAGCCGGCAAACGCGGAAACCAACATAATCAGCGTACTTTCAGGCAAATGGAAATTTGTAATCAGTCCATCCAATACTTTAAATTTATAGCCGGGATAGATAAAAATATTAGTCCATCCTTCGCTGGCTTTGACTTCTCCTTCGAAAGTGGCTACAGATTCTACCGTACGGCAGCTGGTAGTCCCCACGCCGATCACTCGTCCGCCGTTTTTCTTGGTCTGAAGGATTAAATCAGCCACTTCCCGGCTCATTTCGTAGTGCTCTGAATGCATTTTATGTTCTGTAACGTCATTTACCTTTACAGGACGGAATGTGCCCAATCCCACATGCAGCGTTACAAAACCCAAACGGACGCCCTTCTCTTTCAGCCTTTCCAGCAACTCCGGCGTAAAATGAAGCCCTGCAGTAGGGGCCGCAGCGCTTCCCAGTTCTTTGGAATAGACTGTTTGATACCGCTCCTTGTTCTCCAATTGTTTGGTGATGTACGGCGGCAGCGGCATTTTCCCAATCTGATCTAAAATGCTGTAGAAGTTTCCGTCCTTAGAATCGAACTCAAACCGTACCAGGCGGTTTCCCCCTTCAACGATTTCTAAGACTTCCGCGCTTAACAGGCCATTGCCAAAAGTAAACCGGGCGCCTGGTTTTGCTTTTTTTCCGGGGCCGGCTAAAACCTCCCATATATTCTCTTCTTTATGGGTTAAAAGCAGAAACTCCACCTGGGAGCCTGTCCCCTCTTTGACACCATAAATACGGGCGGGAAGGACTCTGGAATCATTTAAAATCAGACAGTCTCCCGGATTCAAAAGATCCACAATATCATAAAAATGCCGGTGCTCCACACTTCCGGTTTTTTTATCCAGAACCATCAAACGGGAATGGTCCCTGGGCTCTATTGGTGTTTGAGCGATTAGTTCTTCCGGCAGATCGTAATAAAAATCACTAGTTTTCATATTGGCCTCCATGGTTTTTTTCTGAATCTCTCCAAGGTTATGATTCTTTTAGTATAATCTCTTTTAAAAAAATTGACAACATATTCGATCAATGGTATGATTAATACTAAAGAAAAATATGAAACCTTAAGATAGAGGTGCGTCTTTAGATGATTAGCTGGTTTGAGGTTGCCGAAACCGCAGACAGCCAGTAAAAGGCTTTGGTCGCCGAAGGAAAAGAGTTGGCAACTCTTTTCCTGGGTGCACTGGCGAACAGCGGTGCGACTGTCATCATGATATTTATGATGGAGAGCTATCTGTGCATTCACCGCAAATCTGGCTGTCTTTCTTTTGAATGCGCTATAGCCTCTCTATTATATTTGATTGATGACCGGTTTACAACCGGTTTTTCTTTTTATTTAGTGCTTTTGTAAAACCTTGGATTCATAAAATATTTCAGGAGGATTTTGTTTATGAAACAATATCATGTAGGAATTATAGGCGCGACGGGTATGGTCGGGCAAAGATTTGCCTCTCTGTTGGAAAACCATCCCTGGTTTAAAGTAACGGCACTTGCCGCCAGCTCCCGTTCCGCCGGAAAAACATATAAGGAAGTGGTTGGCGAACGCTGGGCTATGTCCACGCCGATCCCTGCTTCCATGGAAAATATGGTTATCCTGGATGCAGTAAAGGATGTGGATAAAGTTACTGCGTTGGTGGATTTCGTTTTTTGCGCCGTGGATATGAAAAAGGACGAGATCAGGGCTTTAGAGGAAATGTACGCAAAGGCGGAATGCCCGGTTATGTCCAATAACTCGGCACACCGCAGCACGCCTGACGTTCCCATGATTATTCCGGAAATCAACTGGGACCATGCCGAAATTATTCCGGCTCAGAGAAAACGTTTGGGTACCAAAAAAGGATTTATTGCCGTCAAATCCAACTGTTCTCTGCAAAGCTATGTGCCTGCGGTCAACGCAATGATGGATTTGGGTGTCACCAAGGTGCTGGCTTGTACTTATCAGGCGATTTCCGGCGCTGGAAAGACCTTTAAAACCTGGCCCGAGATGGTGGATAACGTGATCCCCTATATTGGCGGCGAGGAAGAGAAATCCGAGCAGGAGCCTATGAAAATCTGGGGACATGTTGAAGGCGATAGAATCATCAGCGCCTCTTCCCCCTCCATAACTGCCCAATGCATCCGTGTTCCCGTCACCGACGGCCATACGGCGGCAGTATTTGTGTCCTTTGAGAAAAAGGCCGATATGGAAGAAATCATTTCAAAATGGGAAAATTATAAAGGTAAGCCTCAGGAATTGGATCTGCCCAGCGCGCCAAAGCAGTTTATCCATTATTTCCGGGAAAATGATCGTCCTCAAATCAAAAGTGAAAGAAATCTAGAGGGCGGCATGGCTGTTTCTGTGGGCAGGCTTCGTCCGGATACCCAATATGACGTAAAATTTGTTTCTATGTCTCACAATACGCTTCGTGGCGCCGCCGGCGGCGCGGTGCTGATGGCGGAACTTTTATGTGCGGAAGGCTATTTAGATTAATGGAAGCAAGCTGCTGAAAAGGAGATTTTATTTATGAAAAAGACAGTTTTTACTGGATCCGGCGTCGCTATTGTCACCCCTATGAACCAAGATGGTTCCGTAAATTATGACGAGCTTGGCCGGCTGCTGGAATTCCAGATTGAAAACGGCACGGATGCGATTATTATCTGTGGTACTACCGGAGAATCTGCTACTTTAAATAACGAAGAACATTGCCAGGTGATCCGCTATGCCATTGAAAAGGTGAACCATAGAATCCCTGTTATCGCTGGTTCAGGCAGCAATGATACCGCCTATGCCATCGAGCTTTCCAAGGAAGCGGAAAAAATGGGAGCCGACGCTTTATTGGTGGTTACTCCTTATTACAATAAAACCTCCCAGGCTGGCTTAATTAAGCATTACCATATGATCGCCGACAGTGTGAATATTCCGATCATCGTTTATAACGTTCCCTCTCGCACCGGCTGCGCCATTCAGCCTCAGACTTATGTGGAACTGGCGAAACATCCCAACATCTGCGGTATTAAGGAAGCCAATGGAAATATCAGCGCCATTGCTCAGACAATCGCTTTGTGCGGCGATATGATTGACGTTTATTCCGGTAATGACGATCAAGTAGTTCCGATTATGTCTCTGGGCGGAAAGGGCGTTATTTCTGTATTTGCCAATGTGTGCCCCAAGGAAACCCACGCGCTGACAGAGGCCATGCTCAAGGGAGATATGAAAAAGGGCGCTGAACTGCAGCTAAAATATCTGGAACTGATGAACGATTTGTTTATGGATGTAAACCCGATCCCGGTAAAGGAAGCTTTAAATATGATGGGCTTCCAATGCGGTCCCTGCCGTATGCCTTTGGTAGAGATGAGCGACGCCGCGAAGGCAAAATTAAAAGACTGTTTAAATCGTTACGGATTGATTAAGTAAGAATGCAAAAACGGGGGACGTAAAAATGACCAGAATCATTATGAGCGGCTGCACTGGAAAAATGGGGCGTGTGATTACCGCCGCTGTCAAAGGAAGAGAAGATTGTCAGATCGTAGCAGGCATTGACCTGAAGGTTCCGGCACAAAGCGAATATCCGGTGGTTTCTTCCGCCGAAGAGCTTCAGGTGGAGGCGGACGTGGTCATTGATTTTTCCAATCCATCCGCTCTCCCCTCTTTACTTCAGTATGCTGAAAAAAGCATGACCCCTTTGGTGCTCTGCACCACTGGTTATTCCGAGCTTCAGGTTGCCCAACTGAAAGATATGGCAAAAAAAGTGCCGGTTTTCTATTCCGGTAATATGTCCCTGGGCATCAACCTGCTGATCGAGCTTTCCAAAAAGGCGGCTCAGGTATTTGGAAACGCCTTTGATGTAGAAATTGTTGAAAAGCATCATAATCAAAAAATTGACGCTCCCAGCGGCACCGCGTTGATGATCGCCGATAACATTTCTTCCGTGATGGAGGAATCTCCTAAATATGTCTATGATAGGCACTCTTTCCGGCACGCCAGAACCAAAAACGAAATTGGAATCCACTCTGTGCGGGGCGGTTCCATCGTGGGAGAGCATGAGGTGATTTTTGCCGGCCACGACGAGGTGCTGACGATCTCCCATTCTGCCCAGTCGAAAGAAATTTTTGCTATGGGGGCGCTGAACGCCGCTGTATTCCTGGCGAAGCAGAAGCCTGGCCTGTACGCTATGTCCGACATGCTCCGCGATTAAAAGGAGGCTGATTTTATGAGTCAACACGCAACCGTGACTACTGCCGATGGAATTACCCTGATTACCATGCCAAAAGTTCCTGCCGACATTAATTTTGTCGCGAAAACCTTTGAAAATATCGCTTCTTTGGGAATTAATGTGGATATGATCTCGTTAACGCCTCCCCAGGGAGCGAACATCGATCTTTCCTTCACCATCAGTGATGATGATCTGGGAAAGCTTTTGGCCTATAACGCCGACCTGCGGAATAAAGGGGAATCCAGCATTCAGCCGGTAATATCCAGCGGAAATTGCCAGATTTCTGTTTACGATGAAGCGATGGAAACTACTCCTGGTATGGCGGCGAAGGTGTTTCGTGCGGCGGCCAGGGCCAGCGCGGATATTCGCATTATAACCACTTCTGAAGTGCAGATCACGCTGCTGGTGACCCAAGCGGATTTTGAAGCGGTGCAAAAAGAAATTTTAAAGGCTTTGGCTCAATAAAAGTTTTTGCAGATAAAAAGATGAAAAGACAGACGAGAAATTTCTCGTCTGTCTTTTTTATTCGCCGCCGTTTCAAGAAAATTAATTATTCAGAAACGATTATTCTATCACAAGATCTGGATTCTCAGAAAAATGCTTTAAGATTACGATTGGGTCACTGTTGGATGGATTCAGGAAGGTAACGCCTTCCTGAGCGGCCTCAGCCGAAACGAAGAATTCGTCGTTGGTCAACTGGCCAAAACGAATCATCGCTGGAGATTCGATATCCCAAACGCCGCATTTTCCGTGGCCTTGGATCGTAATAAAGCCATAGGCCGCGCTGTCGCGAATGGTGACGGAAGCGCCTGGTAAAATGGTCAGGCGCTTCGCGCAGACCGTGGGGCATTTATAACAAATCCATTCCTCGATATAGCCAGCCTTTACCATTTCTTCCACGGGAAGCACGGGTTTTGGCGCCATAAAACGATGGCTATGGAATTCGGGATCCACATTTTTCTCCCAATCAATAACATCCACCAAGTAATCAAAATTACCGATTTCCTCTTTGGGCGTATTTTTCCACAGCAGATCCTCCGTTACCGTATGGTGTCCAAAGAGCACCGATTGATACATGGCGTAGACATCCGAAGCAAACTGCGGTTCATAGGTGCAGAGGCTTCCCGGCGCATGGAGCACACCGGGAGGAACATCCCAACCGGTATCCAAAGTCAGCTTATAAGATTTCGCAAGGCTTAAAAGTTCATTGTCCCCTTTTGTGAAATTCTTTAACACCTCTTTGACATCCTCTTTGGTCACATCTTCATTTAGACCAAAAAAGGTATAAGCAAACTCGCCGTTGTGGTTATTCTGCTGGGCCGGGAAGAAGTACATTTCCGGCTTTCCTGCTTCTCCCACCCTGGCGGCATGCTGGTCACGGTGATGAATATGGTGCGGCAAAGGGCCTAAATTATCGAAGAATTTTGAAAACATCGGCCATCTGCCGTACTTGTTCCAGAGCTTTTCTCCAATCAGCTTTTCTTTAAGCGAACTGACAGCTTCTCTTAACAAAACTTGGGTTTCACCATCTGCTGAGACAATATAACTCAATCCTTCATCCGCAGGCGTACCAGGCCCGTTATCCGCAGGCGTAGTGGAAGCAAACCACCGTTCGTCAATAGCCCCCCGCTCAATACCATACACGTATAAATCTCTGGGATCCAGCTTTAACCTTTGGCCTGGGCGGCAAAACGACCTGGGAACCCATGTTGGCTTTAAGCGAAAAATACCTTTACCTTCTTGATATAGCGTTTCAAATACATTCATTATACATTCGACTCCTTTATCATGTTTTTAGACACAACAATTTTCTTCTTCAGCCAATGCGGCAAAAGCTTGTGGAGCACCATAAATGTGATTGAAACAACTTCCGATGAAAGCAATGTCTTCCAAAATCTTCTAAAAAACGTTTTTTAGAATTGGAGCTATTATACGCGCCCTTATTTCAAAAGTCAATAGAAATTCATATTAAATAAAATATTTTATTTATATTATATTTTTTTGTT
>CABUCM010000068.1 GCA_902490005.1 uncultured Ruminiclostridium sp. | reverse complement strand
AAAGGGAAGAACCCCCTGCCCCCCCGCCGTAACGGGTGGGGGCCGGGCAATGGATCCCCTGTTCCCGCTCTAAGGCATGGAGAGACTCCCAGCCGGCGTTAAAGTTATGGTTTAAGTCTACGCCCCGGGCGTTTGCCTGCCATCGGGAGGTATCCCCCTGGCTGGCGTTATAGACCAATTCCCGATATTCCCCCGCGGCGGCGGAGCCGTGCAGGGAAATTTCCACCCCGTCCGGGTTGACGCAAGGGATCACGACGACGCCCCGGCGGCGCAGAAAGCCGCCTAGGCTGATATCGGAAATCAAAGCGCCGGTTTCCAAGGCGGCCGCCATTTGGGCGGTAAACCGGAGCAGCAGCAAAGAAGTCAGCCACTCCATGCCGTGAAAGGCGCCGCAAAGCAGAACCGGGTCATTTCCGGCTCCAAGCTGCAATAGATCGATAGGCCTGCCGCAAAGGCTTTTGCCCAAAACCCTCCGGTTGACAGACGAATGGAGGCCGCATAAAGCCGAAAGCAGCTCCTCCCGTCCCTGGGCGTCGGGAACAAAGCTTGCCCAATTGATGTTATGATGATATGCTTTCAAAAAGATCACCCCGTAAAAGGTATGACAGGGGTGCGTTGAAAATACCAAATTCAGCTAAGGAAGGAAGATCTCCATGAGTAAATTAACGGAAAAAAAGCTTTCCACAAAAGACATTTTTAAAGGCCATGTGGTCCATCTGGTGGTGGATCGGGTGGAATTGGAAAACGGCCATGAAACATCCAGGGAAGTGGTGAAGCATCCCGGCGGGGTGTGTATCGCCGCCTTGACGGAAAAAAACGAGCTTCTATTTGTCCGCCAGTTCCGTTATCCTTACGGCGAGGTGGTGCTGGAGCTGCCGGCGGGCAAGCTGGAGAAAGGGTCCACTCCCTTGGAGAATGGGAAGCGGGAGCTGAAAGAGGAAACCGGGGCCGCCGGGTTTGGCTATCTTTCTTTGGGGAAATTGTATCCTTCTCCCGGCTATACCGATGAAATTATTCACCTTTATTTCTGCCGTGTGGCGGGCTTTGGCGAAATGGAGCCGGATGCCGATGAGTTTTTAGAGGTGGAGCGGATTCCTTTGGACAAAGCGGTAGAAATGGTGCTGAACAATGAGATCCCCGACAGTAAAACCCAGACCGCAGTTTTAAAAACGGCGATGCTGTTGGAAAAGAAGGTTTTATAACCATTATATATGAAACAGGGGGAGGAATCCAAAAATGCTGGTGAACCCAATTCTACTGATCTTTGGTTTGTTTTTTCTGGGGATTGTGGTCTGCTTTTATATTGTGCGGCGGCCCACCAGGCCCTATCTTTCCGGAACTTGCCTGTTTTTGCTGATCTTGTTTTTGGCGTGTACGGCGGTGGTCAACGCTTCGCTTCCGCCGGTTTCCCAGTTTGACTGGGGCAATGCTTTTTTGCGCAAGCTGACGCCCTTTGTGGTATTCCGCCATCAGCCCACCCAGGAGGAATGTGAACACTCTTTTAGGGTATACCAGGCCATCGATATCGGTTTGGTGGCGGCGACGCTTGTAAGCATCGGTTATGACATTTGGAACTCCCTGATCCGCGTCTCCAAGCCGGAACAGGACTCCTAAGATGCCCCCTTATGCGCGGTGAATAGCCCAAGTATAAACAGATAATAGACAAAGCCCCCCTGATGTAGGAAAATGACTACATCAGGGGGCTTTTATTTTTTCTATTTGATGGAAAGCCCCGGCTATTTCCGGCTTTTCGATTTTTGTTTGCACGCAGGGCATAAGCCGTAAAGGGTCAGGTCGTGGTCCGTAATGGTAAAACCGGTTTCATCGGTAAGCTTGTGCTCTAAATCGTGAAGGGGGCAGTCGGCAAGCCGGATCTTTTCCTGGCAGTCGGTGCAAATCAGGTAATGGCCATGATGCCCCTTGGCCAGGGAATACCGGGTGACCCCATCCTGAAAATAGGACCGTTCCAAAAGACCGGACTTGGCGAACAGTTCCAGGTTCCGGTAAACGGTGGACAAGGCAAGCTTAGGGCAGGCGGGGGCGATGGCCTCGCCGATTTCCTCGGCGCTCATGGGCGTGTTCTTTTTCGTGAGGATATCCAGGATCGCCTTGCGCTGTTTGGTATTTTTAAAGCCTTCCGCCATGACTGCCACCTTCTTTGCCCCTAATTGTAGCAGAAAACAGGGGAAAATTCAAGCTGGATGCTTTCCCCTTGACAGGAAAAGGAAACTGGCTTACAATAGGAAAGGCTAAATGCAAATAATTTGCAATTACGGAGCCTTGGAGGCGTTATGAAACGGATTTTATCCCTGCTGCTGTGCATCGCGGCCTGTTTGGCGGGCTTTTCTGGGTGTCAGCCGGCCCGGGAGGAACGGCCCAGGATTAAGCTGTTGGCGTCTTTTTATCCTATCGCCATTATGGCGCTAAATATTACCGACGGTGTGGATGGGGTATTGGTAGAGAGCATGGCCCAGCAGCAGACCGGCTGCCTGCATGACTTCCAAATGACCACCGCTGATATGAAAAAGGCGGAAACCGCCGACGCTTTTTTAATCAACGGCGCCGGGATGGAAGGCTTTATGGATAAAATTACAGCCCAGCTGCCGGATTTGCCGGTAATCGATTCCAGCACTGGCATCCTCCTGATCGCTTCCGGAGAGGACCATCACCATGATGAGGAAAGCGGTCACGACCATGAAGGAGGGGAAAACCCCCATCTTTGGGTTTCTATCAGCAACTGTATGGCCCAGGTGAAAAACCTGTCGGAAGGGATTATCGCCCTGGACCCGGAGCACGCGGAGGAATACAAGAGCAATACAGACGCTTATTTACAAAAGCTTTCCGATCTGCGGGACAAGATGCATCAGACCTTAGACCATGTGAAAAGCAGGGATATTATCACCTTTCACGAGGCGTTCCCTTATTTCGCGGAGGAATTCGGCCTTCACATCGCGGCGGTAATCAACCGGGAACCGGACAGCCAGCCCAGCGCGAAGGAGTTGGCGGACACCATACGGCTGGTGCGGGAAACCAACGCCAAGGCCCTGTTTGTTGAGCCCCAGTACCCGGAAACCTCAGCGGATATTATTGCCGCGGAAACCGACGCCAAGGTCTATGTGCTGGATCCGGCTGTTTCCGGGGACTGGGACAAGGACGCGTATTTGGCCGCTATGGAACAGAATTTGCAGGTGTTGGATCAGGCGTTAAATTCCTAAAAGGAGAAAGCGATGGAAGAGCATATTTGTCATTGCAGCGTAAAAATAGAAAATCTCAGCGTACGAAAGGGAAGCACAGAGATTTTGAACCATGTGAATCTCACCGCCAACCACGGAGAGATTTTAGCTCTCATCGGACGGAACGGGGCGGGAAAAACCACCCTGCTGAAGGCGATTTTAGGCCAGACGCCTTACGCCGGCCAGATTACCTATTTTGATTGCCGTGGGAAAAAGATCGCGAGGCCGAGAATCGGATATGTGCCTCAGTTCCTTTCCTTTGATCGCAGCACCCCTGTGACGGTGGAGGACTTGTTCTGCGCCAATCAAAGCCGGGTCCCTGTGTGGCTTTCCCACAGCAGAAGACGGCAGAAACAGGCCCAGAGCCTGCTGAAAAAGGTGGGGGGCGAAGGGGTATTCCAGAAAAAGCTTGGGGCGCTTTCCGGCGGCGAGCTGCAGCGGGTGCTGCTGGCCTTTGCCCTGGACCCAATGCCCGACCTGCTGCTTCTGGACGAGCCGGTTTCCGCTGTAGACCGGAAGGGCGTAGGCGTTTTTTATGATCTTGTCACCTCTCTGCGCAGCGAATACCACATGCCGGTGATCCTGGTGTCCCATGATATCGGACATGTAAAGAAGTATGCGTCGAAGGCCGCTTTTTTGGAAGACGGCACCGTTACCATGCAGAACACGGTGGAGAAGGTGCTGAATAACCCCCAGGTGCGGGAAGCCTTTGGGCTGGATTAAAGGAGGAGCTATGGACGCGGTTTATTCCTTTTTAAATACGCTGTTACCCTTTGAGTGGGCGGAATTTGATTTTATGAAAAACGCCCTGCTGGCGGTATTGATGATAACTCCTTTATTCGGCCTGACCGGGACGATGATCGTTAACAATAAAATGTCCTTTTTCTCCGACGCCCTGGGACACTCCGCCTTGACGGGCATCGCCATCGGGGTGATGATGGGCATCGACAACTATTTGATTTCTATGCTGGGCT
Organism: uncultured Ruminiclostridium sp.; assembly: GCA_902490005.1. Classification (GTDB taxonomy): domain Bacteria; phylum Bacillota; class Clostridia; order Oscillospirales; family Acutalibacteraceae; genus Clostridium_A. Next base: position 4,048 of record CABUCM010000068.1, on the reverse strand, counting down.
TCGCTTTGCTGTTCGCCGTGGCGATTTCCGGGGTGATGGCGTCCCAAACCTCCTCGTCGGACACCATTATCGGGGTGTTTTCCGCTACCGGCGTAGCCCTGGGCGTGGTGCTTCTTTCCGCCAACGGTGGATTTTCAAAGTATTCCAATTATTTAATCGGCGATATTTTAGCCGTCAGCCCGGATGAACTTTTACTGCTCCTTTTTGTGCTGCTGGGGGCCGTGAGCTTTTGGGTGTTCGCGTTTAACCCATTGATGGTGTCCAGCCTGAACCCGGATTTGGCGTCCAGTAAAGGGGTTTCTGTCAAGCTGTATCAAAACCTGTTTATGATTGTGGTGGCCTTTATTGTCACCGTTTCCATCAAATGGGTGGGTATTCTCATCATCAACGCCCTGCTGGTGCTGCCCGCCGCGGCCGCCAGAAATATCTCCGGCGGCATGCGGTCCTATCACGGGCTGTCGATTCTATTTTCTTTGTTTTCCGGCGTTTCCGGATTGATTCTCTCCTATTATTTGGGGACCTCCGCCGGAGGCACCATCTGCCTGGTGGCGGCGGTGCTGTTTTTTGCCACGTATCTTGGAAACCGGGTCAAGGCCAGGGGCTGACCCTTTCAAAATACGGCCTGCCCGCGAAAGGTCCCTGAACGGAATTTCCGTTCAGGGACCTTTTTTGATGGGGAACGATAGAAAAGCTATTTTGGCTTTACGGCTGAGAGAAATTTATGTCGATGTCGCCGTTGGAGTTATTGACCTTCAGGGACTTTTCCCCGCCGGTGGCGTTCATCAGGCTGCTGTCGCCGTTAGAGGTTTTCGCCTGGATAGAATAATCCCGCTGGCTGCCGTCGATGACGCCGGAAATTTTGCTGTTGGAGGTGGAAAGGTCGATGTTAGGCGCTTTCACCCGGTCAATACCAAGATAGCCGTTGCTGTTGGTGAGGGTGACAGAGTTTGCGAGGGAAGAGTCCTCTAATTGATTGCTGGAATTGGAGGTGGAGGCTGCTAAGGTATCCGCGCTGATTCCGGACAGGAAAATATACCCGTTGCTGTTGGACACCGTGATTTCACCGGCGGCCAGGGCGTTTCCATCCACCGCGGAATTAGAGGTGCCGGTATGAATGCTGGTAGCGGTTACCCGCTCTAAGGCAATGGCGCCGTTGGAAGAATAGGCCTCCATTTCGCCGGTGCTCAGCCCCTTGCAGATAATGGCGGAATTAGAGGTGGACAGCGTGCATCTAGTGGAGGAGATGTTCTCCAGGGTAATGGAACCGTTGGAATTTTTAATCTCCAGATTTTTCAGGTTCTGGAATCCATTCAGGTCCACGGTGGTTTCGGAACAGGAAATGATAAAGTCACCTTGATAGCCTGAGGGGATTTCAATGACGCTGCGGTGGCTGTAGGAAGAAAGTTGGGAGAAGAAGCCATAAATAAATTGGTCATACCAATGGATATCGGCGCCTAAGGACAAGGTCAAGGAATCCGGAGTCTCATCCGCGGCGAATTTCACCCGGTTGTTTTCCCAGGCGGTCACATGAATTTTATCGTCTGGCGAGGTGCGGATCTCCACCGGCTGGCCCTTCAGGTCTAATTTCAAAGTGGATATTTTATCAGCCGAATAGCTGTAGCTGCTTTCATGATAAGCGGGCATGGCGCTCACCTTCCAAATATCAAAATTGCAGAACGCAAAGGAAACCGCGGAGATCAAAATACCCGCCCCGCATAGGATTCCGGCGACCATAAGAAGCCGCTTAGTTTTCGATTTATTTTTAAACATTCAATTCAGCCTTCTTTCCAAAGAAAAAATGGAGCAGCCCGACGCAGCTGTTTTTGGTAAATTGGGCGCAAAGCAAGGTCAGCTTATAAATACCGACCCCAGAAAAAATTCCTAATGCGCCCACTACCAGGCAGGCGCCGAGCTGGAAGAAGGCCGCCGCCGGCTGTCCGGTGAAAGCCAGCATCAGGATAGAACCAATTATTCCGCCGGCTCCGGCGACACAAAACGCGAAGGCGCAGCACCAGATGGCGAACACCACCGCCCATAGGGTTAAGAACAGCGCGAAAACAATCAGCAGAAAAGCCGCCAGCAGCGAGAACCAGATGGGGCTTCCCAACACAATAGCACTGACCTTCATCACTCTGGAAGTGGTATTGGGCGGGGAGTAGGTTTGGCCGTTATCCTGGAAAATTTGTTTCGCCAGATCCTCAGGCGTGCCGAACTCCAAAAGGATTTCCTCCTCGGTTTGGCCAGCTTCCAGCTTGTCGTCAATCAGCTCGTTATAGAATTCCAATATCCGTTTCCGGTCTTCTTTGGGCAGTTTCCCAATGAAAAGACGAAGCTCCTTCAAATACTTATCCCTGGTCATCACGAAGCATCCTTCCTTTGTTGAAATTTTTTTCGATGTAATCATAAACCTCCAGAATCTCAGGCCAATCCCTTAAAAATTCCTGAATCCGGATGACTCCCTCAGGGGTAATGCTGTAATACTTCCGCAGCCTTCCGTTGTGTTCCCGGGAATAGGTGGTAAGGCACTGGGCGGCGTCCAGCCGCTTTAATATGGGATACAGGGTGGATTCGGAAATTTCCACACAGGAGGAAAGATCGCTGATCAGCTGATACCCGTAGGAATCTTCCTGCATCAGGCTGGCCAATACGCAGACCTCCAGCAGACCCTTTTTTAATTGTATATCCATGGCTTCAACCCCCTTTATGCATTATATTATATATTGCATAGTATTATGTGTCAAGGGGTATCTGAAAATTTCTTTGTGACTTTTGGTTTTATTCTTTTAGGCCAGGCCGGCAAGCTTAAGTGAATTTTGCCCTTTTTTATCAATGCCGGATATGTTAAAATAATAGAAGTTACAGCAGTAAGTTGCCGCAGCGCGGCGGAATGGAGGAAAAGATGTCGAAGGTAATCAGAATCTTTGTGGAAAAGAAACCAGGCTTTGATATCGAAGCGGGCCATATAATGGCGGACCTTAGGGAAAATCTTGGGCTAACCGCGATTGAGGACCTGCGTTATTTAAACCGTTACGATATTTCGGGGCTTTCTCAGGAGGAGTTCCAGCGGGCCAGGGGGACGATCCTGTCCGAGCCCAACGTGGATCAGGTGTATGACGAGGAATTTCCGGCGCCGGAGGGCTACCGCGTATTCGCCATGGAATATTTACCTGGCCAGTACGACCAAAGAGCCGATTCCGCCGCCCAATGCGTTCAGCTGCTGACTCAGGGGGAGCGCCCCCAGGTGCTGACCGCCCGGGTTGTGGCTGTCAAGGGGGACATCACCGACGAGCAGTTTGAGAAAATCCAGTCTTATCTGGTAAACCCGGTGGAATCCAGGATCGCTTCCTTGGAAAAGCCGGAAAGCCTGGATATGCAGGCGGAGGTGCCGCCGGATGTCGCCGCGGTCAGCGGCTTTATTGGCTGGGACCAGGATGAGCTTCAGACCTATTATAATTCCATGGGCTTTGCCATGACGCTGGAGGACCTGGCTTTCTGCCAGGCGTATTTCCGGGATTCCGAGCGCCGGGACCCTACGGTAACGGAGTTGCGGGTCATCGACACCTATTGGTCCGACCATTGCCGCCATACCACGTTCCTGACCCGGCTGGAGCAGGTGGAGATCGAGAAGGGGGCTTTGTCCGGCGCCATTGAAGAGGCGCTGAAGGCCTATTATGACGCCAGAGACACGGTTTACGGCAAGGATACCGCCCGTCCGGTTTCCCTGATGGATATGGCGCTGGTGGGCATGAAGCTGCTGCGGAAGGAAGGAAAAATCCCGGATTTGGATGTCAGCGAGGAGATCAACGCCTGCTCCATCCAGGTGCCGGTAACCATCGACGGCGAAACCCAGCAGTGGCTGGTCCAGTTTAAAAATGAAACGCACAACCATCCCACCGAAATCGAACCCTTCGGCGGCGCGGCCACTTGCTTAGGCGGCGCTATCCGCGACCCCCTTTCGGGACGGGCTTACGTTTACCAGGCCATGCGGGTTACCGGCTCCGGCGACCCCAGAACCTCGTTTGAGGATACTATGGCGGGCAAGCTGCCC
>CABUCM010000067.1 GCA_902490005.1 uncultured Ruminiclostridium sp. | reverse complement strand
TGTGAAACGAAAAAGGCGCGCCGAAAAATCGGCGCGCCTTTTTTGTTTTTCTTATTTTGACTGAAGCCCAGCCGCAAAATCAGCGATCTTTTTCAGTTCCTCTGGCACCTGAATATTTTGAGGGCAGTGGGAAACGCAATTCTGGCATCCGATACACTGGTCCGCCCGGCAGGATTCCTCAATTTTTTGATAATCCGCTAAAAATTCATTTTCCGGTTTATTGAGCGTATGCCTGTTCATGGAAAAATGATTGTATAGCCGGAAGATCAAAGGGATATCGATCTGCACCGGGCAATCGATGCAGTAACGGCATCCAGTGCATGGGACAAGAACGTTTTGGCGGTAGATTTCCAAAGCGTTCCCCAGGGCTTCCCTTTCCCCATCTGATAAGGGCTGGAAATCCGTCATAGTCTGGATATTATCCGCCAGCTGCTCGTCGGTAGACATACCGCTGAGCACGGTGAGCACATTAGGCAGAGACGCCGCATAGCGGATTGCCCAGGAGGCGACGCTGGCTTTTTCGTTGGCCTTTTTCAGCACCTGGTTAGGACCGTCTCCCAAATCCGCCAAGGCGCCGCCCCGCACCGGCTCCATGATAATCGTCGGGAGGCCGTGCCGCTCTAAAATCTCATACTGGGTTTTAGCGTCCTGGAAATCCCAATCCATGTAATTCAGCTGAATCTGAGCAAATTCCCAAGGATAGGCGCTACAAATCTTCTCCAGCACCTCCGGGGAATCGTGGAAGGAAAAACCGATATGACGGATTTTTCCCTGCTTTTTATACTCCGCCAGCTTTTCAAAAACACGGTATTCCTGGAGTTGCTGGAACCGCTCCTCGTTCATGGCGTGGCACAGGTAGAAATCAAAATATTCCACCTGGCAGCGCTCCAGCTGCTCCTCAAAATAGCGGGCCACATCTTCTTCCTTATTCAGAAACCACATAGGAAGCTTGGTGGCAAGGTAAAAGCTGTCCCGGGGATATTTCTTCATGATCCGGCCCAAGAAAGGCTCTGACATCTGGCCGTGATAAGGATAGGCGGTATCAAAATAATTGATGCCATTATGAATGGCATCATCAATCATCTTTGCCGCTCTTTCCTCGTCGATGTCGTCGCTGCCTGGGGTTTTATGGGGAAACCGCATACATCCCAAACCCAGCAGGGAAACCATTTCCCCTGTGTTTTTCATTTTTCTCTGTTCCATTGCGCTCCTCCTTAAGCTTGGCTGTCAAAAAATTCGTTTAACCGTTTGACCCCTTCCTCTGGTGATGCCGCATCCAGCACCAAAGTTTCCATAGGGCACATGCCGGTTTTCGTCCGGTTGACGATATACGCCGTTTTACCGCCGTATCTGGCCTTTACGCCGCCGTCTTCCAGCACCTGTAAGGCTTTCTCACTGATCAGATCGGAATAGACCTCTTTCACGCCGCCGACAACCGCCAGCATCGCAGCCGCTCTTCCGGTAACCTTATCGGCCACCACGCCGCCTTTCAGCGTCTCCGGCTGTTCCCGGTAAAGCCGATAAAGCGGTTTCAGCCCTCTTTCCTGAGAGTGGAACACCACCTTATCCTCCTTTAAAACCGCTAAGGTATATTCCTTAGCCTTTAAAAGCTCATGAAGCTCAGCGTCTGTCAAAAAGATCATCCCCTCCGAACATGATTTCCCTATTAAGCATAGCGGGATTATTCGCTAAAGTCAAGACGGCATTTGAAAAAAGCAACAATCCTCCATACCAAAACAGCGCAAAAAAAGCACGGATTCCACCGTGCCTTTTTACAATTCTCATCGTCAAAATTCCACGCCCTGCCGCGCTATCAGCCCCTGGTCATAGGGGTGCTTTTTCAGTTTCATTTCCGTCACGTAATCGGCCTGCTCCAAATAGCCCTGCGGCGGGGTTCTGCCGGTCATGACAATCTCCATTCTGCCGGCCTGTTCCGAGAGGAACTTTTTCAGAAGGCCCTCCTGAAGCAGGCCTTCCTGAATCGCCGGGAACACCTCGTCCAAAACCGCCAGGCCGTAGGTTTCCTGCCGGCATAGGTCTGACGCCTGCCGTATCAGCCCGTTATGAATCCCAGCCAGCTCCTGTTTTTGCTCCTCACTCATCTGAAAGGTAAAGGGGAAGCTTTTTTCGCACCGCAAAACATGAAATTGTGGCAGCGCGGAAAACAAATTGACCTCTCCGGTTTCGCCGCCCTTGAAAAACTGGACAAACAGCACGTTCCTTCCATACCCCGCCATACGGGCCGCCAAGCCCGCCGCCGCGGTGGTTTTCCCCTTGCCGCCGCCGCAGTAAATGTGAATACAGTGTTTCATGTTTTCTCCTTTAAAATGTTTTTCCACGGATTTTCATTAGGAAGCAAGCACGCCGAATTTTTCTTGGATTCTCTCCAGCTTTTTCCCCAGGGGTCGATACAGAAGCAATAAAAAAACCACGTTGCCCACGCCATGCAGCAGGTTAAACGGAACCGCGGCGGCGTATACCGTGAGAACCAAAGTCCAGCTCAGGCTTTCCCCCATGGCCATCAGGGTCCACAGATCGGTGATCAGCCCATAAAGGAATCCTGCCAAAAAGCCGTAAACGCATACCGCCCCAATTTTGCGGAAAACCGGCGCCTTTGCCAAAACGGCGGCTAACACGCCTATCAAGCCCCACGCCAGCATCTGGAAAGGCGTCCACGGCCCCTGGCCCAAAAACAGATTGGAGGCCAAAGCACTCATCGCGCCGGTGAGAAAGCCGGTCCGCCCGCCGCAGTAAATCCCCATAATCATCACAATGGCCGTCACCGGCTGAATCTGCGGCAGGAAATTAAACAGAACCCGGCCGGCCGAGGCTACCGCCACCATCACCACCACCGGCAGGATGTCCTTGACGGAAGGCTTTCTTTTCTCAAAGGAGAAAAAGAACAGCAGGCACGCTCCCGCCGCCAATAAAAAACTAACCATCAGCGCCAGCCGCAAGACGGACCACCTCCTCCCCTGTCACCACATCCCCCAAAATGTCCCGGGACATTTTGCAGGCCGCGGTGGTGTAAAACTGATTGGTGGAGAAAAACGTTCCCGGATCGCCCTGGGACACAATTTCGCCGTCGAACAGAAACGCGCACCGGTCGGCGTATCGGGCGGAAAACTCAATATCGTGAGTAACCAGCGCCAGGCTTTTCCCCTGTGATCTCCATTCCTTCAAAATACTCCCTAATTCTTCTTTGGCAAACGGGTCCAGGCCCTTGGTCGGCTCATCCAGCAGGATTACCTCGGGCTCTGTTAAAATCACCTTGAACAAAGCCGCCTTTTGCAGCTCTCCTCCGGATAAGTCCATGGGGTTCCGATGAAGCAAGGGCACCAACCCGTTGAAAAGCGGCGCATCATTCAGCTTCCGCCTCCAGCTTTCTTTGCTTTGCTGCACCAAAGCAAAGTCCTCCTCCAGGGTTTCCTTTAAAAACACGGACCTGGGATTTTGAGACAGGTAAGCGATTTTATCTGTCCCTCGTTTTATTTTTCCCCGGTAGGGGGGCAGGATACCCGCCAGCACCTGGAGCAGCGTGGTTTTTCCCACGCCGTTTCCGCCCAAAACCGCCACGCATTGCCCTCGTTCCAGCCACAGGGAAAAATCTCTTAAAACATCGGGGCCATTTTTCTGATACCGAAAAAACACATTCCGTGCCGAGAGGACCTTTTCCCTCTCCTTGGACTTTTCCGGCTGACAGAGGGAAACTGGGCTTTTGCCTTTGGAAAAAGCCGCCAGAAATCTTCTGCCGTCTTTCATGGTCAGAGGAAGGTTCTCCCGTTCTCCCAGCGCCCAGGCGGTTTTTGCCGGGGTGGGCAGGGCTTTTGCCAAGGGGTCCTCCCGCTCCAGTAAAAAGGCGGCCATTTCTTTAGGAGGCAAGACGGTTTTCAGCCTGCCCTCCTCCATCAGCCCAATCCTGTCCGCCATGGGGAACAGCTCCTCCTGCCGGTGCTCGGTGAACAGGATCGTCTGTCCCAGCTCCCGGTTCAGCTTTTCCAGCATAGCGATGAAATTCCCGGCGGAAACCGGGTCCAATTGAGAGGTGGGCTCGTCTAAAATCAGCACCTTGGGCTTCATCACCAGCACCGACGCCAAATTAAGCGTCTGCTTTTGCCCCCCGGAAAGCGCCTTGATCTCCTTATGATACCAGCTTTCAATGCCGAAAAAGCCCGCCATCTCCGCCACCCGGCGGCGGATTTCCTCCGGCGCCACGCCGGCGTTTTCCAAACCGAAGGCAAGCTCGGAGGCTACCCGGTCGGTGACGATCTGCGCGTCGGGAGACTGAAACACAAAGCCGATTTCCAAGGCCGCCCGGCGCTGATCCAGACTTTCCAAGGGACGGCCCTCGTATAAAATTGTCCCCTGCTTTTTTCCATAAGGGGCGATAGCGGGCTTCAGCTGCCGCAGAAGGGTGGTTTTTCCGCAGCCTGACGCCCCGCTGAGAAGGAAAAACTCGCCCCGCTCCAAGGAGAAAGAAACCTCCTTTATGGCCGGCTCTTCTGCTTTTGGATAGGCAAACGAGAGATTTTCGATTTCAAAAAGAGCCATTGGATTCCCTCCCCGATAAAAATAAAAATCGGAATCAAAAAATAAAGGCCTGTCGCGATGAAAAAGGCCGCGGCCTCCGGCGTCCATTTTGATCCTGACAAAGCAGGAAAATAGAAATAATCAATCCGGCCCAAAAACCAAAGGATGAGAAAAAACACCAGCTCCGCCAAGGCGCTTCCCAAAAGAAGCCCGTCCCGCAGGGTGAAGCGGATCTGCCGCGCCCGGGTTTTTCTTCCCAGGCCATAGCCTCTGGAATTCATGGAATCCGCCGTCTGCAGAGAGTCCTCCAGGGTGACGGAGACCAAAGCGGAGAGCAAAGCGCCGCCTGCCCGCAGCCTTTGCCTCAGGCTGCCCTGGCCGGCGGATACTCCCAGGGTTTTCTGCACCGCGGCAATCTCCTGAAGACGCCGATGAAACTGAGGCACGAACCGGAAAATCATGGTGACCATTAAAGCGATGGACGGAAGCCGCCTGCCGAACAGATAGAGGAAATCGTCACTGTCCATCGTTTTGGAATAGGCCTGAAACCAGAACAGCATAGCAGCGATCATCACCCCGGTAAACAAGCCGTATAAAAGAGCCTCTAAGGTGACGGGCTTGTCGTTAATGTAAAGAATGGGCGTGTCCCCCCTATGGTTCACCAGGGGATTGACGATAACCGGCAGAAGCACTACCGGCAGAAGCCACACCAGGCTTCGAAGCATGTTTTTCCCTTTTTCCAGCGCGCTGGCGTAACCAAAGGCGATCATAAAGGAAACCAGCAGAAAAACCGGCTGGTTCCACAAAATAGTCACTCCCACGGCGGTCATAAAATAAAGGAACACCGCCAGTGGATGAAATTCTGAAATCGGATTTCTCATCTGGCAGCGCCCCTTTTTCCTGTTGTTTAATATAATTTTGTTCCATCCGTGAATTGGAAAACGACCACATCGCCGTCGTTTAAGGTTACATTGCTGCAGCTGGTGTTGGGATATCCCCCATTCAGGGAGAAAACCCAGCCGCTGGCGGGGCCGCAGTCCTTTTCGTACAGGCCGCCGATCCCCCGCAGATAAACATTTTTTCTCGACGGGCTGCCGGAATAATCCAAAGCAAGGCCCGTCTGCTTTAAAGCGTCATACGCCGTTTGGCCGGGGGTAAGGTTCAGGGACAATCCAGATACCATCACGCCGTCAGCGGGCACAGAAACCCCTGGGTTCAAGCTGGGATTTCCCACCGCTAAATCGCAAAGCACAGAGATTGTTATTGTAATGGTTTCAGGTTCCGGCTCCGGCTCAGGGGGAACAGAGCTTGCCTGGGCCGCGGATGGAGTTTCCGGTTGGGACGGCGTCCCGCCGGGAGCCTTGGATTCTCCGGCGGAAACTGTCGGCGCCTTTTGGCTCTCCTGAGCTGCGCCGGAAGCTCCGGACGGATCTTCTTCCCGGCTTTCCCCGGCTTGAGAAGCCTTGGAAGAGGCCCCTTCCCATGAACCGGCGGCTTGGGAGGGCTTTCCCGTTCCCTCGCCGGAAGCGGCCCGGGAGGAAGATTCCTGCTGAGAAACCGAAGAGGAAGCCCCTTGTTCATGCTGTTCCACGGTTTCCACCTTACAGCCCCAAAACAAAGCCGCAAGGCAAAGGCTCAAAACCAGACAGCCTATTTTCTTAAAAAGCCCGCTCATTTCTTTTTATACAATACGGCGGCGGCCCCAGCGGCAACCAAGCCGATCGCCACAATGGAAACCAGGCCCATATCCCCGGTTTTCGGGGTATCCAGATCATCCGCTCCAGAGGAAGGCTCAGTCTGAGATTCACCCGTGGGAGCACTGGAGGGCTGAGACTCGGGCTGGGAAGACCCCTCCGACTCGGGTTTCTCTTCCTGCTTAGGCCTGGGGGTGACGGCAACGCCGCTGAGGTCAAGCAAGGGGGCCTGTCCGTCAGCCATAAGGCGATAGGCTACCAGCGCCTGAAGGCACTGGCCGCTGGTAAAGGCATTGTATTCCAAAATTCCTGTCTGCCAGTTGGCGTCCTGAAAAGAGCCGTCAGGCAGCGCAAACGTCATCATGCCGTCAAATAAGGTTTTTCCGGTTGTGCTTGCAGGCTCCTCGCCCTTTTGGGAAAAGGCGATCAAAGCCTGGGCGGTAGAAGACGGGTTGGCGGCGCCCCAATTGAGAATGGCGCCGTCTTCATTCATCTGCGCTTTCAGCCAATCGGCCGCCCCCTGGATTTCCGCGGCGTAGGTATCCCCCAGCAGCATCAGGCCCTGCATTACCTGGGCGGTGCTGTCCGGGTCGGAAGCGGCTACCCCCGCTTGGTAAGAAAAGCTGCCGTCAGCTTGTTTTGCCGCCAAAATCTGCTGAACGGTGTCTTCCTGAATGGTGCCGGTAAAGGAATCCGGATACCGCTCCATCAACGCCAGGCAGTAGGCCAGAGAGCTTGGGGACATTGCCAAATACTCCTGCCGGTCCGCCTGACCGATTTTCTCCAGCAGATCGCTGCCGTCGACGTTTCTGGGGTCAATGCCAATAGCGGTAAGCGCCAGGGAAATTTTCACATAATCGCTGGGGACCAGATTGGCGTCCGGATCCGCCAGCAGTTTCAGTACGCCTTGATAATATTCCTCATACAAGGCGTCGCAGCCGGTTTCTCCGTTGCGGCCCAAGGCGAAAATGGCCCAGTCATCCAAGGCCCAGTCGCTGGCTTTTGCGAAAGCCGCGGTTTTGGCCGTCTGTTCCGGAAGCTGAGCCGGCGCGGCCTGGGCGGTCATAGCCAGTGAGCCCGCGCCCACCAGCGCCGCCAGCAGCAGGGAAATCAGTTTACTTTTTTTCATGAAGTAAGTCCTCCTTTTTTCCCGGCGAAAAAAAAGCCTTCTGTATCGGGTACAGAAGGCTCTAGCATACGAAAAGGGCGCAATATCCCCCGTGCGTCTGCTAACATTCCTCACCGAACGTTCTTTTGCTTGTCCTCGCGGCAGGTCTCCTGGCTTGAAATCTTCCTACTCGGCGCCTTCCCGGGAATTCCCAGTGACTTTTGCCTTTCGTCCTTCTTACAGTAGAGTGAGCTGCTGGGGCTTTTCACCCCATTCCCTATTTTATTAACCGCGGAACTGTTTATCGTGCTAATTATACACTTTTTGAAAAAGGATTGCAACAGGACTTTTCTTCCGATATAATAATATCCATAAGCTGTTTTTTCCACAACAACGTATCATAACGGAGGAATTATGAAACCAATCAAAGCCGCTATTTTCGATATGGATGGAACCTTGCTGGATTCCATGGGGATCTGGGCTCAAATCGACATCGATTTTCTCCGCGCCAGGGGGTTTGATCCCCCCGCCGACTACATGGAGAAGGTATGCCCCATGTCCTATAAGGAAATGGCGGATTATACCATCCGGCTGTTTCAGCTGGATGAAAAACCGGAGGATCTGATAAAGGAGTGGGACGACCGGGCGGTGGCGGCCTACAGCGGCCAAGTTGGGCTGAAAGACGGCGCTAAGGACTACCTGCTTTTTCTAAAACAGCAGGGGGTAAAATTGGCTCTGGCCACCGCTTCCGGGCCGGCGCTGTTTGAACCGGCCTTGAAAAACAACGGCATTTATCACCTGTTCGACGCTGTTTCCCATGTAGCAGAATGCGCCAGAGGAAAGGGGTTCCCGGATATTTACCTGCTGTCCGCTCAAAGGCTGGGGGTGGCTCCTGAGGATTGTGTGGTTTTCGAGGATATCCTAGAAGGGATCCGCGGGGCGAAAGAGGCCCGCATGTATACGGTAGGGGTGTATGATTCCTACGCCGCCAATCAGACTCAGGCCATCAAAGAGCTGGCGGATCAGTATATCGTCAGCTTTCGAGAGCTGCTGTAAGGGATAAGCAAAAGGCCAAATACCACTTGACCCGGGAATTTAAACGTTACCTGG
>CABUCM010000066.1 GCA_902490005.1 uncultured Ruminiclostridium sp. | reverse complement strand
TCAATGGCCACGGAAATGGTCAAGGGCAAAACCATCGCCTCGCCGACGCCGTCGGCGTCGGCGATTTCTCCAACGTTTCTCGGATTGGCGAAATGGTCCATTACCTTTTCACTGTATGCCATAAATCATTCCTTCTTTCTGGATACTCAATTTCTAATTTTCAAACAGCCGGGTTCAGTCGTTTTTAAACTGGAAGGGCGGGCGCTTTTCCTTTTGGATCCGCTCCCATAGGGGGGACATGTTTCTCAGGCGCTCCACAATGGGAGGGAGCACCTCCAGAATATAATCCACGTCTTCTTCCGTGTTTTCGTCGCTTAGGGTGAGCCGCAGGGAGCCGTGGGCGATTTCATGGGGCATTCCCAAAGACAGCAGCACATGGCTGGGATCCAGGGAGCCGGAGGTGCAGGCGGAACCGGAGGAACCGCACACGCCCATTAAATCCAGGCTCAAAAGGAGGGACTCGCCCTCGATGCCCTCGAAACACATGTTGAAATTGCCTGCCATGCGCTTGGTAGGGTGGCCGTTTAGGTGGGAACGCTCTATTTTAGAAGCGCCGGCGATCAGCTTGTCCCGCAGTTTTGTCAGCCGGGCGACTCTGGCGGGAATGTCCGCGGTGGCTTCTTTCACCGCCGCCGCCAGGCCCACAATACCGGCGGTATTCTCCGTACCGGCACGGCGGCTCCTTTCCTGGGCGCCGCCGTCGATCAGGTTCTGCACCCGGACGCCCTTGCGGATATACAAGGCGCCGCAGCCCTTGGGCCCATGGATTTTATGGCCGGTGAAGGACATCAGGTCGATGTTTTGGGCCTTGACGTCGATGGGCACGTTGCCCACCGCCTGCACCGCGTCGGTGTGGAACAAAACCTGATGCTTTCTGCATACCGCCGCCAGCTCGGAAATGGGCTGTATGGTGCCGATCTCGTTGTTGGCGTACATGATGGTGACCAGGGCGGTGTCCTCCCGGATAGCCGCTTCCAGCTCCTCGGGGCGGACAATGCCGTCGCTGTGCACCTCTAATAGGGTGATTTCAAACCCTTCTTTTTTCAGCGCGTCCAGAGAGTGCAGCACCGCGTGGTGCTCAAACCGAGAGCTGATAATATGTTTTTTTCCTTTTTTCGCCATCTCATGGGCCACGCCCTTAATGGCCCAATTGTCTGACTCGCTGCCGCCGGAAGTGAAGAAAATCTCGCTGGGATCGGCGTTAAAGCAACGGGCGATGTCCTCCCGGGCGGTTTCCACCGCTTTTTTAGCGTCACGGCCTACGGAATACAGGCTGGAAGGATTGCCGTAGTGCTCTCTATAATAAGGAAGCATGGCTTCCAGCACGGGTTGGGATACCGCGGTAGTGGCGGAGTTATCCGCATAAACAAATCGTGCCAATGATATCACCTTTTTCTTTATAAAATCTTGTAAAAGAATTTGACTGCCTCTGTAACTGGTTTTAATATACACCTTTTTAGTATAGATTTCAATAGCAGGCCGGTAAAATTTTCATCTTGTTTTTTTGAATTTTCTGTGAATTAAGGGAATAAATTACAGGCCTGCAAGACAATTTGATTAAGAAAAGCCCAGATTGGCCATGCTAACAAAGAAAACATAGCCAAAGGGCTTTCAAAGCCCCTAACTTGACAGTGAGGGGAACTAAGGGTACAATAAACATAATATTTGTGTTCGGAAAAACAGGGAAAGGCGGCTGCCGTCACACGCCGCTAGTATTTCCCGGTGATAAGAGTATCATTCAGAAGAAACGCTGCGGAAAAGCGCAGAATTTTAGAAAGATCGTTTTCGTCATAAATAAAATAAAAAATGTACTTAGTAGAGCGGCCTTTCGCGCTGTGGCACCGTTTGTCGGCCGAAAGAAGATCCGTTTCTCAAACAATTAATGGAGGTTATTTTGTGAGTTTAGATGAAAAAAGAATAAAGCCGGGGGCGGCGAGGCCCATCTCCGGGATTAAGCGGCAGCCCGCCAGGAACCAGATCGGCAAGCAGGCCGACCAGGCCCTGTCTTCCGCCAAGGGCTCTATCCCCATGCCGGAAAGCGGCGGGGCGGAACCCAAGCTGTTTGAAAAGGTGACCGCCCGGAAGGAATCCCAGCCGAGGAAAGAACCGCAGCAGAGGAAGAAATCCACGGGCGTGAAAGCAAAGGATGCGGCCAAGCCCGCGCCAAAGAAAAAAGAAGAGCCAAAGGCCGCCGGCAAGAAAAAGGAAAAAACAGAGGCGGAAAAGAAGAACAACACCCAGGCGGCCGCAAAAGCGGCGGAGAGGAAAACGGGAAAGACGGCTTTCCGCGGCTCCAAGCGGGGACAGAAAAAGTCCTCCAAGCCTTCGATTAAGGTGACGTTTCTCGGAGGCCTGAATGAAATCGGAAAAAATATCACCCTGTTCGAGTGCGGCAAGGATATGTTCCTGCTGGACTGCGGCATGACGTTCCCCGACGGCGATATGCTGGGCGTGGACCTGGTGATTCCGGACTTTTCTTATGTGGAGCGGAATAAGGATAAGATCAAGGGCCTGGTGATTACCCACGGCCATGAAGACCATATCGGCGCCGTGCCTTATTTACTGAAAAACTTTAACGTGCCGGTTTACGGCACGCCCCTGACCATAGGCCTGGTGAGCAGCAAGCTGAAGGAGCATAACCTTTTGGGCAGGGCGAAGCTGAACACGGTGCATCCCGGCGGCCGGATCAAGCTTGGCTGTATGGAGGTGGAGCTGATCCACGTAAACCACTCTATCCCTGACGCGGTGGCGGTGGCCATTCATTCCCCGGCGGGCACCATTGTGCATACCGGTGACTTTAAAATCGACTGCACCCCGCCCCAGAGCGAGATGATCGATTTGGGCAGGTTCGCGGAGCTGGGCAAAGAGGGCGTTTTAGCCCTGCTTGCGGATTCCACCAACGCGGAACGCCCCGGCTATACCATGACCGAACGCAAGGTCGCCGACTCTTTTGAAAACCTGTTTTTAAAGGCGGAGAAAAAACGGATTATCGTAGCTTCCTTCGCTTCCAATATCAACCGGATTCAGCAGATTATCCACTGTGCCCAGCGCCACGGCAGAAAAGTGGCTTTTTCCGGACGCAGTATGCTGAATTATGTGTCCATTGCCAGTGAACTTGGTTATATGGACGTTCCGGAGAGCGTAATTATAGATATCGACCTGATTAACCGTTATGCCAAGGACCAGGTTGTGCTGATTACCACCGGCAGCCAGGGGGAGCCCATGTCGGCGCTGGCCCGCATGGCCACCTCGGACCACCGAAAGGTGGAGGTAGGCCCCGACGACTTTGTCATTATTTCCGCCCGGCCCATCCCCGGCAATGAAAAGACCGTGGGCAATGTGGTCAACGAGCTGATGAAGCGGGGCTGCGATGTGGTGTATGAATCGATGTACGAGGTTCACGTTTCCGGCCACGCCTGCCAGGAAGAGTTAAAACTGGTGCATGGCCTGACCAAGCCGAAATTTTTCATTCCGGTTCACGGTGAGCAAAAGCATCTGCATAAGCACGCCTTGCTGGCCGAGAGCATGGGCATGCCCCGGCAGAATATCTATATCGGCGATATCGGCGACGTAGTAGAACTGAATGAGGACTTTATGCATTCCCTGGCGCCGGTTCCGGCCGGCCGCGTCCTTGTGGACGGCTTGGGCGTCGGCGATGTGGGAAGCATTGTGCTCCGGGACCGGAAGCATCTGGGCCAGGACGGCCTGATCATAGTGGTTGCCACTATCGATTCCAGCGACGGCCATGTGATCTCCGGGCCGGATATTGTCTCCCGTGGTTTTGTCTATGTGAGGGAATCCGAGCCTTTGATGGACGACATCAAGCGGCAGGTGATTACCGTGTTTGAAAATTGCTCTAACCAGCATGTGCATGAGTGGGGCGTCATTAAAAATAAGGTCAAAGACGATTTGGGCAAGCTTTTATACGACCGGACCAGAAGAACTCCCATGATCCTGCCGATCATTATGGAGGTCTAACCCGGAAAGCCTGTGGAAAGGAGGGCGACGTTTTTGAAAAAGAGAAGGGTGTGGGCGGCCTCTCCCTATTACCTGGTGATTACCGCGGCGATGCTGGCCATGACGGTAATCAGCTATTTTACCACCAGCCGCAATATCTTTTATCTTTTTGCCGCCCTGACCCTGGCGGCCGGTACCGTGGCGCTGGTGGGCGTGATCCGGTTTCGGACCTACGCCCAGACCGTGCTGCGCAGCGCGTTTAAATCCTTCGACCGGGACCAGGAAAGCTACCTTTCCAAGCTGTCGTTCCCTGTGGCCATTACGGGAAAGTATGACGAGGTGGTTTGGGGCAACGGCCTGTTTCAGGAGATGCTGTGTGAAAACAAGGACTGCGTAGGGGAAAGCGTTACCGCGTTCACCTCCGGCGTCCGGCTTCAGGACATTGTGAAGGGCAACGGCACCAATATCACCCACAACGGGCTGAAATACACGGTTTACGCGGTAAAGCTGAGAACCAGCTGCATTTTATATTTCATCGAGGACACCTATTTTAAAGACACGGTGAAAGAGTTCCTGGACAGCCGCCCGGCGGTTGCTACCATTCTGTTTGACAACCGGGAGGAGCTTCTGAAGGACGCCAGCGACGGCCAGGGCACCCAGCTGGTGGCGATGGTGGAAAAGACCCTGCAGAAGTGGGTGTCTTCCACCAGCGGCTTTTATAAAAAACTCAGCGGCGGCCGTTACCTGATGGTAATGGAGGAACGGCACCTGAGAAAGTTTGTGGAAGAAAAATTCACCATCTTGGACGCGATCCGCAATGTAAAGCTGGATGAGCACCGGTACGCCACCATCTCCATTGGCGTAGGACGGGGCGGCAAAAGCTTGGCGGAGAACGAAATTTGGTCCCGGAAGGCCCTGGACATGGCCCTGGGCAGGGGCGGGGACCAGGTGGCGATTAAAAACGGCAATACTTTTGAGTTTTTCGGCGGCGTTTCCAAGGGCGTGGAACGTCATGACAAGGTGCGCTCCAGGGTTATCGCCCTGACCTTGGCGGACAATATCAAAAACAGCGACTGCGTGTTCGTCATGGGACACCAGTTTTCCGACCTGGACAGCGTGGGCGCTTCCGTCGGCTTGTGGAGCGCTATCACCAAGGGGCAGGAAAAGCCCTGCTACGTGGTGCTGAACCGGGAACAGACCTTGGCGGGCACCCTGGTGGAAAGTGTGGAAAAAACCGGGAATACCGGCATGTTCCTGTCACCCCAGGAGGCTCTTTCCTTGATTACCGACCGGTCCCTGCTGATTATCGTGGATACCCATTCTGAGAATTTTGTGGAAAGCCGGGATCTGTATAAATACAGCAAGCGCACCGTGGTTATCGACCACCACCGGATGATGGTAAAGCATATTGAAAACGCCATTATTTTTTATCACGAGCCCTACGCCAGTTCCGCGTCTGAGATGGTAACGGAATTGGTGCAGTA
The DNA here is from genome assembly GCA_902490005.1 of uncultured Ruminiclostridium sp. GTDB lineage: Bacteria > Bacillota > Clostridia > Oscillospirales > Acutalibacteraceae > Clostridium_A. The sequence continues at coordinate 3,384 of CABUCM010000066.1, read as the reverse complement.
TCTGGGGGAAAACGCCATCGGCAGGCTGGAAGCGGACGCTCTGCTTTCCGGCATTATGCTGGATACCAAAAATTTCGTGCTGAAGACCGGGGTGCGGACCTTTGAGGCGGCGGCCTTCCTTCGCAGGAAAGGCGCCGACACGGTGGAGGTCAAGCGGATGTTCTCCAATTCCATCGATACCTACCGGGCCAAATACCAGTTGGTTTCCGGCGCGGAGATTTATAACAGCTGCGCGGTTGCCGTGGCAGACGAGGACTATCCGGATATCCGGATCGCATCGGCCCAGGCCGCGGACGAACTGCTGGGGGTCCAAGGGGTGAACGCCTCCTTTGTGATGTATCCATCCGGCGGCGCTGTGAACATTTCCGCCCGTTCCCTGGGGGCTGTGAACGTCCAGGTGATTATGGAAAAGCTGGGCGGCGGCGGCCACCAGACCATGGCGGGGGCCCAACTGAAGGATACCTCGGTGGGAGAAGTGAGGGAGCGCCTGATTGGCATTTTGAATGAAACTGAGATACATAAAGAAAATTTATAAAGCGTAGGAGTGAATACCATGAAAGTAATTTTATTGGCCGATGTAAAGGGCACCGGAAAAAAGGGCGAGCTGGTGAACGCCTCCGACGGGTACGCAAGAAACTACCTGATTCCCAGAAAGCTTGCCAAGGAAGCCAACGCCCAGGCGATGAACGAGCTGAAAAACGCCGAGGCGTCTAAACAGCATAAAATTCAAGTGGATAAGGATAACGCCGCGGCGGCGGCGAAAAAGATCAATGAAAAGACCGTAAAGATGACCGCAAAAGCTGGCCAGGGCGGAAGGCTGTTCGGCTCTGTCACCGCCAAGGAAATCGCGGAGGAGCTGAATAAGCAGTTCGGCGTGGATGTGGACAAGCGGAAAATCGAGCTGGACGGGGACATTAAGGCGTTTGGTACTTACCATTGCGAGATCAAGCTTTACGCCGGCATCAGCGCCAAGGTTTATGTGGTGGTGTCTGAGGCTTAAGCGTTGCTGCGAGCAATTTAGGACGGATAGGGAATATCCGTCCTTTTTCCATCAAAGAGAGGGGAGAGCACATGGCTGAAATTTCAGTGACTTCCGGCTACGACGGGCTGAATTTGCCCTATAGCCCGGAAGCGGAGCAGTCTGTTTTGGGCGCGGTTTTGCTGGACGCCTCCTGCCTGGACCGGGTCGCGGAGCTCCTGCCCAGGGCGGATTATTTTCATCTTGCCAACCACAGGATGATTTACGACGCTATGCTGGAGATGTTTACCCTGGGCCAGCCGGTGGACTTTGTCACCGTGCTGGACAAGCTGAAGCAGAACCCGGCCTTTGACCAGGTGAATGGGAAAACCTATCTTTTGCAGCTGGCCCAGATCGTGCCGTCCATCTCCAATGTGGAGACTTACGCCGGTATTGTCCGGGATAAGTATGACATCCGCACCCTGATTACCACCGCCAGGGATATTTTGGAGGAGGCCTCTGAGGGGGGCGACGACGCCTCCACCCTGCTGGATTCAGCGGAGCAGCGGATCTTTGATATCCGCCGGGGGAAAAATATGCAGGGGCTGCAGCGGATCAACGAGGTCATCATCGAGACCTTCGACCGGCTGGACCTGCTCAATTCCCCGGACAGCGACCAGTTTAAAAGCATTTCCACCGGCATCCGGGATTTGGACGAAACCATCACCGGGCTGAACCGTTCCGACTTGATTCTGCTGGCGGCTCGTCCCGGTATGGGTAAGACCAGCTTCGCCTTGAATATCGCTAACCACGCGGCGGTGAAGGAAAAGAAAAGAGTAGCCTTTTTCTCCTTGGAAATGACCAAGGAACAGCTGGCTTCCCGTATGCTTTCCACCGAAGGCGAGGTGGGCGGCACCAAGCTGCGTACCGGCAAGCTCACAGAGGACGAATGGGTCCGGCTCATCGAGGCGGGGGATATCCTATCCAAGACCCACCTGTATTTTGACGATACCCCCGGCATCACCGTACCGGAGATGAAGGCCAAGCTGCGCCGCCTAAAGGATGTGGACCTGGTGATTATCGACTATTTGCAGCTGATGTCCGGGGCAAAGCGCATCGATAACCGCGTGCAGGAGATTTCTGAAATTACCAGGAACCTAAAAATTATGGCCAAGGAGATCAACGTGCCGGTGATCACTTTATCACAGCTTTCCCGCGCCAGCGAGCAGCGCACCGAGCACCGGCCGGTGCTTTCCGACCTGAGGGACTCGGGTTCTATCGAGCAGGACGCGGATATCGTTTTGTTTTTGTACCGGCCTGATTATTACAATACTGACGACGCGCCCAGCGATGACAAAAACAGCGGCGAGTGCATCGTGGCGAAAAACCGCCACGGCGAGGCGAGGACCGTCCAGCTCCACTGGCAGGGCGAGTTTATGCGCTTTACCGCTATGGAGGGCGGACGCGGTGATTACTAAGGTTTTGAAAACCATAGAGGATTACCAGATGCTTTCCCCGGCCTCCCGGGTGGTGGTTGGGGTTTCCGGCGGCGCGGATTCCATGGCCCTGCTTCACCTTTTGTGGGGGCGGCGGAAGCTCTGTCCGGCGCTGAAGGTAACGGCGGCCCATGTGAACCACTGCCTGCGGGGGGAGGAATCGGACCGGGACGAGGCCCATGTCCGGGAATATTGCCAAAAGGAAAAAATCCCTTTGGAGGTGCTGAAAATTGACGTCCGGGCGGAAGCCCAAAGGCGGAAGCTGGGGCTGGAGGCCTGCGGCCGAGCCGTACGGTACGAGTTTTTTCAGCGTTTGGCTGGGAACGGCGGCTTGATCGCCACCGCCCATAATTTATCGGACCATGTGGAAACGGTGCTTCTTCATCTGGCGCGGGGCGCCGGGCTGAGAGGGATGTGCGGGATCCCCCCGGTGCGGGGGAATATTATCCGGCCCCTGATCGGCTGTACCCGGCAGGAGATCGAAGCCTACTGCCGGGACAATGAAATTCCCTATGTGACTGACAGCACCAATCTGAAAACGGAATATTCCAGGAATAAAATCAGGCTGCAGGTGCTGCCGGTTTTGAAGGAAATCAACCCATCCCTGGAGGAGGCCGTGGGAAGAATGGCCCAGGGCCTGCGGGAGGACGACGATTATCTTTGGGCCGCGGCCCGTGGGCTGTTATCTCAAGCCTCGCTGGAGGAGGGCGGCTGGAGCTGCCGGGTTCTTTCCCAGGGGGAAAAGCCGGTGAGGGTTCGGGCGGTCCGCCTTTTGCAGGAAGGCTCTAAGCCGGAAGCTAGGCATCTGGAGGCGATAGACCGGATTGTATTGGCCGGGCAGGGGGGCGTCAGCGTGCCGGGAGGGCTGGATTTTCACGCGAACCGGGGCGTGCTGAGGACCGTGCCCCATAAAAAGAGAAAAATTCCCCA
>CABUCM010000065.1 GCA_902490005.1 uncultured Ruminiclostridium sp. | reverse complement strand
TATGGCGTGAGGTTATTATACCATAACCACAGGCTGGCACAGCCTGCGCCTTAGATGAAAAACGCCTGTCGTTTTTCGTACATGGTCAAATGCTCTCTCAGCCATCGGCGGCTTTGCCGCCGCTTATGGCGTGAGGTTATTATACCATAAATTCCGGCCGGACGAAACAAGCCCGGCGAAACGCGGTATTTTCAGCCCGCCTCATAAAAAGGGCCGCCTGCTAGAAAGACAGGCGGCCCTTTTGCGGCGATTGACGATTTTAATCCTGGGACCAGATTTCCTTATAGTACTGACGGATAGTCCTATCACTGCTGAATTTCCCAGCGTTAGCCATATTCAGGAAGCATTTCCGGTAAAACAGTTCCGGGTTTTTGTAATCCCGGTTGGCCCGCAGCCTGGTTTGCTGATAGAAATCAAAATCCTTTAAGATAAAATAGTGGTCCGGCTGGTGCCAGGAGGCCCCCTTCAGCAGCGCGTCATAGAGTTCCTGGAACATCCCGGTGCCGCCGTCGGAGAAGGTGCCGTCCACCAAGGAATCCACCACACGGCGAAGATTGGGATTGCTTTGGTAAAGGGCGTTGGGGTCATAAGACGCCTTCAGTTCTTGGATTTCCTCAATCCTGGCCCCAAAGATATAATTGTTTTCCTCGCCGGCCTGCTCCACGATTTCAATGTTGGCTCCGTCATAGGTTCCCAGGGTCACCGCGCCGTTTAGCATGAATTTCATGTTGCTGGTACCGGACGCCTCGGTGCCCGCTGTGGAAATCTGCTCTGAAATTTCCGCCGCCGGCATCAGCTTCTCCGCATAGGATACCCCATAATTGGTGATGAACAGCACCTGCATTTTGTCCCGCACCTCAGGGTCGCCGTCGATGAGCTTGGCGATTTCGTTGATATATTTGATGATCCCCTTGGCCCGGAAATAGCCCGGCGCCGCCTTGGCGCCGAACAGGAACAGGGTGGGGGTGAAATCTTGAATCCGGCCTTCCTTCATGCCGTAGTAAATATCCAAAATGGAAAACGCGTTCAGCAGCTGCCGTTTGTATTCGTGAAGCCGCTTGGCCTGGACATCGAAGAGGAAATCCGGGTTCACGGCCACCCCTTCTATTTTTTCAATATAGTCCGCCAGCACCCGCTTATTATGCCGTTTGATTTCTCCGAACCGGGAAAGGACCTCCCGGTCGTTTTGGTATACCTCCAGCTTTTTCAGCTGGTCCAGGTTGGTGATCCAGCCGGCGCCGATTTTTTCGGTGACCAGCCGGGAAAGCATGGGATTGCACTGGAGCAGCCATTTCCGCTGGGTGATGCCGTTGGTTTTATTCTGGAATTTCTCCGGAACCAGCCGGTACCAATCCTTCAGCACGGACCTTTTCAAAATCTCCGTGTGGATTTGGGCCACGCCGTTGACGGCGTGGGAACCGTAAACCGCCAGCCGCGCCATATGCACTAAATTACCATCCATAATCAGATAAGGCGCCTGGGCCTCGCCGGTAATCCCTTGGGCGGCCAGTTCTCTCAGAAGAGACCTTTGAATCATCATCACATAACGGTACACCTGGGGAATCACGGAACGAAACAGCTTCACACTCCATTTTTCCAGCGCCTCCGCCATAACCGTATGGTTGGTATAAGCAAAAGTCCTTTGAATTATGGGGAACGCCTTTCGGAAGGAAAGCCCTTCCTCCTCCATGAAAATCCGCAGCAGCTCAGGGATAGACACCACCGGATGGGTGTCGTTAAGCTGGATGGCGTATTCCTCGGAAAAGTGGGTAAAGTCGTTCCCGTATTTTCCCTTATACTTTTTTACAAGGTCCCGCAGGGAGGCGCTGCTGAAAAAGTACTGCTGCTTCAGCCGCAGCCGCTTGCCCACATCGGTGTCGTCGTTAGGGTACAGCACCGCGGAGATGGCCTCCGCCTGGTTTCGCTCCTCATAGGCCTTGTCGTATTTCTGCTGGTTGAACAGGTCAAAACGGAATTCCTCTACCGGTTCCGACTGCCACAAACGCATGGTATTCACCGTTTTGCCGCCGTAACCGATCACCGGGTAATCGTAGGGCACCGCCCATACGCTCTGGCCCTTGAAATCCACCCGGACCTTCTCATCCTCCCGGCGCACCGACCAGGGATCACCGAAGCTGAGCCACCGGTCCGCGGTTTCCCTTTGAAAGCCGTCTTCAAAATACTGGCGGAACAGCCCGTAACGGTAACGGATCCCATAGCCGTTCATGGCGATGCCATGGGTGGCGGCGGAATCTAAAAAACACACCGCCAGCCGCCCCAGGCCGCCGTTGCCTAAGGCGTCGTCCTCGATTTCCTCCAGCACGGAAATGTCCACGCCGTTTTCCTGAAACAGCTCCTCTACTTGTTCCGTCAGTTCTAAATTCACCAGGTTGCCGGAAACCAGCCGGCCCACCAAAAATTCAGCGGAAAAATAGCAGACCTTTTTCCCTGTTTGGGGCCGGCCCCAGTTTTTCCGCACCTGCGCCATGGCCGCTGTAGAAACGCTGTGGTATAACTCCGTGGTAGCCGCGTCCTTCAGGGTTTTGCCGTACTGCAGCCTGAGAAAGGTTATCACGTCTTTTTGAAACTGACTCATTTTTCTCCTCTTTTCCATTTGGCTGGTTGTCAAACCACCTTTATGTTTATTGTAACGCAAAACACCGGAATCTTTCCAGAAAAACGCCTGCATTTTCAGGAACATTTTACCAATTAATAATTTTCCTGTCAAGAAATGTCAATCTCCGGCAAGCCGCCTGCCTTGGGAATTTTCTTCCTATCCGCTTATTTTGGAAAACCTTCGCCCGCCCCCTCTAATAGACACTTGTCAATTTTCCGGTTACGGGTTATACTGTTACTAAACCCTACAAAAAACCAACAGGGAGGTGCGGCGTGGTAACCATTACAGATATCGCCCAACGGCTTGGAGTGGCGGTAAGCACGGTTTCCAAAGGGCTTAACGACGCCAGCGACATCAGCGAGACCACCAAGGCGATGATACTTCATACCGCGGTGGAAATGGGGTACGCCAGCCGCAGGGTCCAAAAATCCGGCCTGCGGAAAATGTGTATTTTCGCGGAGGAAGAATCGTTCCAACGCGAGGACCGATTCGGCTATGACCTGGCCATGGGCTTTCGGGTAGCCGCGGCGCAAAACGGCTGGCAGGTTTCCACCGCTTCTTACCGTTCGATTTTAGACTCTCAAGACCCAGTGGATACTTATATGCTCCGCCATGACCTCGCGGGCGCGTTTTTTATCAGGCGCCATTTTTCGCCGGATTGTTTAAAGCCTCTAACTAATACAGCCTTTCCCACGGTCCTGTTTGAGGGCGAGGTGGACAACCCGTTGGTGGGGAGCGTAGGCAACGACCACGGCAGAGGTATTTTAATGGCGGTGGAGCATCTCTACCGGTTAGGGCACCGGAGGATCGCCATGTTCAACAGCGGCCGGGAATACAGCATCACCCGGCGCCGGGAGACAGCCTACCGCGCGGCCCTGGACGCTTTCCGCCTGGAGTTTGACAGATCCCTTTTAGTTTATTACGGCGGTGAGGGAAGTATTCGCCCCGCCATCGGACAGCTTCTGGAAAACGGAGCCACCGCCGTTTTATGCGCCGGAAATTGTATTTCTACCTCTGTCATGTCCCAGCTTCTGGAGCTTGGGCGCCGCGTTCCCGAGGAAATCAGTATTTTAGGCTTTGACGACTGCCCCAGGGCGCGGATCAGAAATTACCCCCTGACCACAATCCGCCAGGACAATTTTGCCCTGGGTAAGGCCGCCTTTTACATGTTAGAGGGGCTCCGCAACAAAATCCCCATACAGAACCTTTTGCTGCGGCCTAATCTGGTGGTTCAGGAAAGCACCGCGCCGTGCGGCAAACCGGCTTAATCCAAAAAGCATCCCGCCCTTATGAGGCGGGATGCTTTTTTCTGCGGCGGCGGAAAAAGGCTTTTCCGCTTTCCAGCAGGTTTTTGAGCAAATCCCGGAACAGAAAACAAAAAAGGATAAAAACCCCAACGCCGTAACAAAAATTCACCAGTTTTCCAAAGGTAAAATACAGGTAGCCGGAGGCCCCCAGCAGGACGATGGAAAACAGGAAAAACCCCAGAGGGAATTTAGCGCCGGTCTCCCTTTTCAGAACCGCCTGCCGGACCGCGATACAGACGGCAAAGCCCAGCAGCAGGGCCAGGCTGGCGGCCTGAACCCCGATCCAGCTTACCGTCAGATGCAGGCTGGCCACGTTTACCGCCGCCGCGGCTAGGGTGGACGCCATCACCACGTTGGTGCGCTTGTCCGAACTGAAAATATACCCCAGGAACCCGGAATAAATACTGGCGCCGGTGGAAATCAGGTACAGGGGTACGATCGCAAAAGCCCCGGCGTATTCCGGGCCGATAAAAAAGGAAAACACCACGTTGACCACCGGCAGCAGCAGGGCCAGGGTCATAGTCAGAAACCGGTAATAATAGGACATGGCCCGGGTATAAAAAGCGCCCTTGTCCTCCTGGCCTCCCTTGGAGAAAAACAGCTCCTGCCACGCCATGGAAAAACAGCTTGACACCAGGGTCAGGGCCACCGCGAACTTGCCCGCGGCGCTGAAAACGCCGTTTTCGCTGAGCCCCAGCAGGTTGGTGACCATAATGCTGTTATAGTTCGTCAAAAAGCAGGCGCACACCGCGTTGGCGGCTAACGGCAGGGAAAACCGGAGCATCCGCTTTAACAATTTCCGCTGGACCAGCTTCGGGTGTACCGCCCTGAGCAAATGGACCTTTCTTTCCAGCATGAGGATCTGCACCACGTAACCGGCGATGGCCGCCAGATACAGGGACTTGACCGTCATGGAAAAGCCCAGGATCATCACCACATTGGTCAGGGAATTCACCAGGCTGCCCACAATGCCGGAAACCGCGAACACCGCGTTAAAGCCCAGGCCCCTGGTGGTATAGGTATAAATGGCCTGAATCATGCTGCAAAGGCCCATGATAAAGATCAGGTGCAGATATTGCAAATCCAGGGCTAGGGCCAAAACGGCGAAAACCACGCAATACCCCAGCAGGGAAACGCAAAAAATCGCCAGCCCGTTGGTGATGGCCTTTTCCTTGCCCCGCCGGTTATCATAATCGAACATAAACCGCATGATGACGGACCAAATTTCCATGCAGAGGATGGCCACCAGGATATCCAGGTAATTGGTGGAGGTATTGAAATAGCCGTATTCCTCCGTGCTGATCCTGGTGGTATATAAGGGCAATAGAAAAAAGGAAATGATCTTGGTAAGAACATTTCCCATAAAGTAAACCATAGAGGATTTAAAGAACTTCTGAGTGCTGCTCATGAAGCCCCTCCTTCCGCCCGGACAATCAAAGGAAAATAATACTTTGCTGTTATTATAGCACATTTTCCTTAAAATCCTGTTTTTGCCGGGGAAGTTTACTGATTATTTACTTTTTTCCGTCAGCTTTTCCAGGCTGTTCTCTCCCGCCACGGTGATCCCGTGGTCCTGCAGCAAGCCAGCCGTCACACCAACTCCGGGAATTTTCCGCCCGGTAAAGGTGCCGTCGTAAATACATCCGCACCCGCAGGAAGGGCTGTTTTCCTTTAAAACCGCGAACCGGCACTGATTTTCCCGGGCCAGCTCAAGCACCCGTTGAGCCCCTTTTTCAAAAAATTCCGTCACATCTTTTCCATCTCTTGAAACAACCCGCCGGCTGCCGTCTATGATTCGTTGCTCCGCCGGCTCCCTGGGCGCTTTCATGCCCCCCAGGGCCTCCGGGCACACGGGAATTACATCCCAGCTCTCCTTTAAGGCGCACACGGCCTCGTTCCGGTTTGCCCTGCCGTCATAGCGGCAGGCAATTCCCAATAAGCAGCCGCTTACCAGTAGCTTTTCCATCCCATATCCCGCTTTCTTACTTCCTTTTTCCATCCAGAAGGCCGCCGTTGGCAAAGAACCTCCCCACCATGGAGAAGGCGGGGCCCTCCGTTTCGATGTCCCGCCGGAAATGGCTTAGGCGGACCTGCCCCCTGCAGTGAAGCGTATCCAACAGGCCGCAAAAATAATTCCAATACTGAGAATCAAAGAACAGCTCCCCATACACCACTACGGAGGAAAGATGAAGCATATTTAGGCAGTTCTTCAACACCATCGCCAAATAGAACGCGCCCTTTTCAACGACCGCCCTAACCGCCTGGTCAGCGCATTGATAAAATTCCGCCACGCGGCTTCCCACGACCTGATTCTTGTCGCCCCGGGTCAGCTTGAAAAGCTTCGGGGTCTTTTCCTCAGAATAGATCCCCCTGATTTCCTCCGCCAGCTCCTGGAAGCCCGCCACCGTGTGAAGGCAGCCCTTCCCGCCGCAGCCGCATTCCTTTCCCTGGGGATCCACCAGCGTGTGGTTCAGGGAAATGGGCACCGACCGGTATTGCTGCGGATAATGGGCCAGGGAAAGATAGCTGGCGTCCACCTCCGGGCCGTATTTGACAAACAGGATATTCTGCCCGATAGGGTCCTGGGAAAGGAAAATATCCGCGGAAACCATGGTGCAGGCCAGGCTGTCCGGCCAAACGTCAATGCCCAGCCTTTGAGAAAGGATCTCCTGCACAAGGAACTTCTTTTTCCCATATTCCGGATCCTTTTCGCCGCGGCCCTTTTCGTACTCGTTAACCGGCAGCGCAACCCCCGCCCCGATCAGGCAATATTTGGCCTTTATCCTGTGTTCCTCCAGCAGGCCGGAAATTTCCGCCGCCACAGCTTCTAAAAAACAAGAAAAAGATTTCTCTCGCTCCCGGTTCAGAATCTCCGCCTGAAAGATTTCCCGGTCAGAAAGATCGCAGCATCGAACCTTCGCCCGGTGCGGCTCTAAATGGATTCCAAGCGCCACATAGGCCCTCAGATTAATATTTAAAATGACTTCCTTGCGGCCCAAGGTGTTCCCATTATGAACCGCGTCGGTTTCAACCAGCAGCCCCTCGCGGATCATATCGCCGATAATCAGCGTGATCGCCGCCGGCGTCAAACCGGTCTTCGCCGACAGCGTTTTTCTGGACAAGCCCTTATTTTTATAAATCAAATATAAGATCAACCCGCGGTTTATTTTCTTAACATCCCCCATATTATGGCCGGAATCGGTTGCTTTCATGGTATCACAACATTTCTCTATCAAAATTAGGGTAAAGAAAAAGCAAAAAGCTACCCTGCATTCTATTATTAATACTATCACAAAAGAAAATAATTTCAATAAAACCACGAAAATTACCGAAAATTTGTAATAAAAGCTTCAAAAAGGAAGTAACAAATTTTAAAATAACCCTTGTGTCCTTTTAAAAAAAAGCTATAATAATATCATTGATTGTTAAAAATTATGAGAACTTACTTATCTTAGGGAGGTTACCGCGATGAAACAATACCTGGTTTCACTGGACCAGGGGACCACCAGTTCCCGGGCGATCATCTTTGACCGCAGCCAAAACATCATTTCCATGGCGCAGCAGGAATTTCCCCAGCATTATCCCCAGGCGGGCTATGTGGAGCACGACCCCATGGACATCTATGCCAGCCAGATTTCTGTCTTGACAGAAGCTTTGCTGAAAGGCGGGGTTTCTCCCGAGGATATTTACGGCATCGGCATCACCAACCAGCGGGAAACCACCATTGTCTGGGATAAAAACACCGGCCGGCCCATTTACAACGCCATTGTCTGGCAGTGCCGGCGCACCGCCGAGGAATGTGAAAGGCTGAAAGCCGACGGCATGGGACCCTATATCCGGGAAAAAACCGGCCTGCTCATCGACGCTTATTTCAGCGGCACCAAAATCAAATGGATTTTGGACCACGTAGACGGCGCCAGAGAGCGGGCCCAGCGCGGGGAGCTGCTGTTCGGCACCGTGGACACCTGGCTGATCTGGAACATGACCGGCGGCAAGGCCCACGTAACCGATTACACCAACGCCTCCCGGACCATGCTGTTTGATATCCGCAAGCTGTGCTGGGATGAAAAAATCCTGGAAAAGCTGCAAATCCCCAAAGCCATGCTGCCTAAGGTTTGCTCCAGCAGCGAGGTTTACGGCACCTATAACATCAGCGGCGTGGAGGTTCCCATCGCCGGTATCGCCGGGGACCAGCAGGCCGCGTTGTTCGGCCAGACCTGCTTTGACAAGGGCATGGCGAAGAATACATACGGCACCGGCTGTTTTTTACTGATGAACACCGGCGCCGAGCCCTGTATCTCCCAAAACGGGCTGCTGACCACCCTTGCCGCCAGCCTGCCGGGCGACCTGCACTATGTGCTGGAGGGCAGCGTGTTCGTAGGCGGCGCCGTGCTCCAATGGCTTCGGGATGAGCTGCGGTTGTTTGACGAGGCGCGGGACGCCGACTATTTCGCCGCCAAGGTGGACGACACCGCGGGGGTTTATATCGTGCCGGCTTTCACCGGCCTGGGGGCGCCTTACTGGGATATGTATGCCCGGGGGACCATCGTGGGCCTGACCCGGGGCGCCAACCGGAACCACATTATCCGGGCCGCCCAGGAGGCCATCGCCTATCAGACCAAGGATGTGCTGGACGCCATGATCGCCGACACCGGCCTTCAGATTCAGGAGCTGCGGGTGGATGGCGGCGCCAGCCGAAGCGACTTTTTGATGCAGTTCCAGTCTGATATTATGAACCGGCACCTCCGCCGGCCCATGATCCGGGAAACCACCGCCTTAGGCGCCGCGTATCTGGCGGGCCTTGCCACGGGGGCCTGGGACAGCCTGGAGCAGATCAAGGCGCTTTGGGCCATCGACAAGGTTTATTCTCCCAACATGGAAGAGAGCCGCCGGGAAACCCTGCTAAAGGGCTGGAAAAAGGCGGTTTCCAGAGCCAAGGACTGGGTGGAGGATTAACCTCAAAAACAGAGAAACGAAAAGGACCGCGGGAAAGGGCCCCGCTGGGCTTGCTTTTGGAAAACCTGCTGCT
>CABUCM010000064.1 GCA_902490005.1 uncultured Ruminiclostridium sp. | reverse complement strand
CGGCGCCACGGGCGGTGTTTTTGCTGGGGGCGGTGGAAGGGGAGTTTCCCCGGACGCCGGTGTCTGCGGGGGTGTTCAGCGACGCGGAACGGCGGCTGATGATCTCCATGGGGCTGCCGTTATACGATTCCCTGGAAAAATTGGCCGTGGAGGAACGGTATCTGGCTTATATGGCGGCGGTTTCGCCGTCGGAGGAGCTGTTTCTATCCTATGCCAGCTCCGATCTGTCCGGCGGCGCCAAGTCGCCGTCCTCCCTGATCCGGGAGGTGCAGAAAATCTTTCCCAGCTGTCAGGTGATCGACCGGTATCAGGAGCCTTTTTCCGATTTTATCTGGTCGCCTAAGCCTGCCTTTGAGCTGGCCGCCAAGCTGTGGCGGGAGCCTTCTGAAAAAGAGGAAACCCTCAAGGCCTATTTCGGCGCGCGGCCGGATTATCAAACCCAGCTGGCGGCTTTGCGCCGGGCCGCGTCGGAGGACCCGATTTCTTTTCAAAATCCAGAGAACGCCAAGAAGCTGTTCGGGCCTAATCTGCGGGTATCCGCTTCCCAGGTGGAAAAGTATTATCTCTGTCGGTTCCAATATTTCTGCCGGTACGGCCTGCGGGCCAAGGAACGAAAGCCGGCGGTGTTCGACGCGCTGGAATACGGCAGCCTGATGCACTACCTGCTGGAGAATATGCTGCGGAAGTTCAGCGGCCAGGCCCTGGCCTTAATGGAAAAACAGGAGCTGCTCACAGAAATCCGCCTGCTTTTAGACGGCTATGTGGAGGCGAAGCTGGGAGGCTGGGAAGAAAAATCCGCCCGGTTCCGTTATTTGTTTTCCCGGCTGGCGGATACGGCCCAAATGCTCCTTTCCCATTTAGGAAGAGAGCTTGCCCAAAGCGAATTTGTTCCGGCTGATTTTGAACTGTCCATCGGCAGGGGTAAAGATTTAGAACCTCTCGTGCTGGAGATTCCAGGCGGCGGAGAGATTTCCGTGGAAGGAAAAATCGACCGGGTGGATGTGATGGAAAAGCCCTCGGGGAAGTACATACGCGTTATCGATTATAAAACCGGCAGCAAGGATTTTAAACTGTCTGACGTGCTGTACGGCTTGAATATGCAGATGCTTTTATACCTGGATACCGTCTGGAAAAACGGGGAAAGCCGCTACGGCAATGTGATGCCGGCCGGTATTTTATACGTTCCCGCGGCCCGGCCCACCGTGTCGGCGCAGCGTGGAGACCAGGATGAAAAGCTGCAAAAAGAAAAAGACAAGAAGCTTCGCATGAACGGCCTGGTGCTGGATGACCCCGAGGTGATCGCCGGAATGGAACAGCAGGCCCAGGGGGTATTTATCCCGGTGGCCCTGAAAAATGGAGAGCCGGCTAAGCTGGATAGCGTGGCCAGTTTGGCCCAGCTGGGGGCGCTGACCAAGAAAATGGAAAACCTGGTGGTGAATATGGCCTGTTCCCTGCGCCAGGGGGACGTGGACGCCGAACCCGCCGCCGGGGAGTACGACGCCTGCGCCTACTGCCCCTACGGGCCTGTCTGCGGGCATGAGCCGGAAGGCAGAAGCAGGCTGGTGGAAAAGCTAGGCCGGAACGAGGTTATGAAATTGGTTCAGGAAGAAATCCAGGAAAAGGAGGCGGCCTATGAGCAAACGGAATTGGACTGAAAGCCAGCGGTGGGCCATCTCCGCCAGAAACGGCAGCCTGTTGGTTTCCGCCGCCGCGGGCAGCGGGAAAACGGCGGTTTTGGTCCAGCGGGTCATTGAGAGGCTGACAGACCCCTACAAGCCCTGCGACGCGGACCGGCTTTTGATCGTCACCTTTACCAACGCCGCCGCCGCGGAAATGAAAGAACGGATTTCCGCCGCCATTGGGGCGCTTTTGCAGGAGGACCCGGCCAACGCTCAGCTTCAGCGGCAGCAAATTCTATTAAACCGGGCCCATATCAGCACCATACACAGCTTCTGCAACGAACTGGTGCGGGAAAATTTCTATAAGCTGAATATTTCCCCGGACTTCCGGATTTCTGATTCGGCGGAGATGACCCTTCTCCGCCAGGAGGCCATGGACGGGGTGATGGAGGAACTGTACGCAAAGGCGGGCGGAAGCTTTACCATGCTTTCCGACGCGTTCAGCTTTGGCTGGAATGACCGCAGGCTGATGGAAACCATTGAAACCCTGTATGACTTTATCCGTTCCCATCCCTTTCCGGAAAGGTGGCTGGACGAAAAGGAGGCCATGTACCGGGAAGGCCTGCCGGTGGGAGAGACCCTGTGGGGGAGCACCATTCTAAACTACGCCCAAAGCGCCGTGGATTATATGGTGACGCTCACGGAGAACTCCCTGTCTGTGATGGAAGAGGATGAGAAAATTTCCGCCGCGTACCAAGAAGCCTTTTTACAGGATTTGTATTCCCTTCAGGAACTGAAAACTAGAATTGCCTCCAAGGACTGGGACCGTATCGGCGCGGGGCTTCAGGCTTTTCGATTTGCCGGCCTAAAGCCGCTGCGGGGCTATAACGACGATCCGTTGAAGCTGCGAATTTCCGGCAGCCGGGATGGGGTGAAGGCGGTGTTTAAAAAGCTTAGCGCCCTGTTTTCCCACGACGAGGCAAAGTGCCGGCAGGATATGAAACAGCTGGCGCCGATTGTGACGGAACTGTTCGGCGCGGTAAAGCTGTTCTCCCGGGAGCTGGAAGAAAAAAAGCAGCAGAAGCGCCTGGCGGATTTCGGTGATTTGGAGCATTGGGCGTTAAAGCTTTTGGTGCGGCCTACGGAAAGCGGCTGGCGAAGAACCGAGGACGCCCAGCTTCTGGCGGAGAATTTTGACGAGGTCATGGTGGATGAGTACCAGGATACCAACGAGGCCCAGGATATGATCTTCCGCGCCATCAGCCGGGAGGAACAGAATTTATTCATGGTGGGCGACGTAAAGCAGAGCATTTACCGTTTCCGACAGGCCATGCCTGAAATTTTCCTTCGCCGGAAAGCGAGCTACCAGCCTTACGATCCCCAAAAGGAAGCCTATCCGGCGAAAGTCATTTTAGATAAGAATTTTAGAAGCCGGCATGGGGTCACCGACGGGGTGAATTTTGTGTTCCGCCAGATTATGTCAACTGAAATGGGCGAAATGGAATACACCCGGGAGGAAGAACTGGTGCCGGGCGCTTCTTATCCGGAACGGGACGAAGGGGATACGGAGCTTCACATTTTGACGCTGCCCAAGGGAGAGGACATGGACGTGGAGGAGGCGGCGTATATCGGGAATCTCATCGCCTCTATGGTGCGAAGGGGGGAGGCGGTGCAGGACGGCGGCAGGCAGCGCCCTGCCACCTACCGGGACTTTTGCGTGCTGATCCGCAACGCCAACGCCCACGGCGGCGTTTACGCCGCCAAGCTGCGGGAGATGGGAATCCCCGCCTGGTCGGATACGGCGGGCACCTTTTTCGGCACGCCGGAGGTGTCTGTGGCGCTGTCCTATCTACGGGTAATCGACAACCCGGTGCAGGATATCCCCCTGCTTTCCGTGCTGGTGAGCCCAATCTGGGGCTTTACGCCGGATGATTTATCCCAGATCCGGATGGCGAGAAAAGAAGATTCCTATTATTTTGCCCTAAAGGACGCGGCGGAAATCCCCGGCGCCTTAGGGGCGCGGTGCCGGGCGTTTTTAGACCAGACGGAGGCGTTCAGGCGGCTGGCGGCTACCTTGCCGGCGGACCGGCTGTTACAGCGTCTCTACGAGGCCACCGGCTATCCCGCCATGGTGCAGACTATGCGGCAGGGGGACCTGCGGCTGAACAATCTCAGGCTATTGATGAAATATGCCCGGGATTACGAGGGTTCCGGCTACCAGGGGCTTTCCGGGTTTATCCGGTTTATCGACCGCCTTCAGGAGCAGGATTCCGATTTGGTACCTGCGGCGGCGTTGTCTGAAAGCGCCAACGTGGTCCGGGTGATGAGTATCCACAAATCCAAAGGGCTGGAATTCCCGGTTTGTATTTTAGCCAATACCGCCAGGCAGTTCAATAAGCGCAAGGATGATATTCTGCTGCATCCGGTTTTGGGCCTGGGCATGAAGCTGAGGGATGAAACTAGGACCGTACAGTACGACACCATGCCAAGAGAGGCGGTGTCTTTGGAAATCGAGCGGGGCGGCATGAGCGAGGAGCTTCGGGTGCTGTATGTGGCCATGACCCGGGCCAAGGAAAAGCTGATTATGCTCACTTCCTTAGAGGACCCCGTAAAGACCCTGGGAAAACTGGGCGCGCAATTGACTGACGCCAAGGCCATCTCTCCCTATGTGGTGCGAAGCGCCGCATCCTTTTCCGATTGGATTCTTTCCTGCGCTCTGCGGCATCCCAGCGGCGGGGAACTGCGGGAGAAAGCGGGAGTACTCCCTGGGATTATGTTAACAAAAGGAGAGAGCTGGAAAATTATTTTGGATCCTGTGATGGAAAGACGGGAGGAAGAGGCCGAAAGCGCCGAGGGGAAACCGGCGGAAATCAACCGGGACCTGATGGCTTTGCTGAAAGAGCGGTTTTCCTTTGTTTATCCCGGCGAGGAGTTAAAGTCCGTTCCCGCCAAGGTGGCGGCCTCGGAGCTTGCGGGACGGGAGAACGAAAAGGAATATGCCGCCATGTCCCGTCCGGCCTTTTTGTCCGGGCAGACCATGACTCCGGCGGAGCGGGGAACCGCCCTGCACCTTTACATGCAGTTCGCCGATTACCATTTGGCGAAGGAGGACCCGGAAAAGCAGCTTCAGTTCCTTTTGGAAAAGGGCTTTCTGACCCAGGAGCAGGCAAACGCGGTCAATTTGAAAAAGATCAAGCGGTTCTTTCACAGCGGCTTGTACCGGCGTATGGAGCAGTCCGAAAACGTTCAGCGGGAAATCCGCTTCACCGTAGAACTGGAGGCGAAAGAGGTGAACCCGGATTTGACCGGGGCCAACGGGCTGGAGCCTGTGGTGCTCCAGGGCGCGGTGGACTGCGTGTTTGAGGAAAACGGCGGCTTGGTCCTGGTAGATTATAAAACCGATTACGTGAAGGAAGAAGCGGAATTGTCGGCCCGTTACCGGCGGCAGCTGGCGCTTTACGCCCTGGCGCTGAAGCAGACTACCGGGCTGGAAGTGAAAGAGCAGTACCTTTACTCCTTCGCTTTGGGGAAAGAAGTGCGGATTTCTTGATTTTTTTCTTGACAAACCGCACCGTGTCTGATAAACTAACAACGTAAACAAAGCAGAACAGCTTGTTCTCACCTGTGGGGTTCCGTCCGGCACGGGTCAATACGTAGAAAATTCTTGGTAAAAGGTTTTCTTGAGTGTATTGTGCGCGGATGGAGAATTCTGTCCGCGCTTTGTTATTGATTATTATCATTTGTTATTTTTGGAGGTGCGTAACTATTAGCAGCAAGGAACTACAGATCAACGACGAGATCCGGGATAAAGAACTTCGTATTATCGACACAGACGGTTCTCAGTTGGGCATTATGTCAGCGAACGACGCTCTTGATAAAGCGGCTGAAAAGAATCTTGACCTGGTCAAAATTTCTCCTATGGCGAAACCGCCTGTCTGTAAGATCATGGACTATGGGAAATACCGTTTTGAACAGGCAAAGCGCGAAAAAGAAGCGAAAAAGAACCAGCATATCGTTGATATCAAGGAGATCAGGCTTTCTCTTAATATTGACACCCACGATTTTAACACTAAGCAGGGACACGCCAAACGGTTTATCGGCGAGGGGGATAAGGTAAAGGTATCCATTCGTTTCCGCGGCCGAGAAATGGGCCATCCTGAGCTTGGTTTTGAAATTATGCGGAAATTTGCGGATTCTTGCTCTGAATTCGCTAACGTTGAAAAAGCCGCGAAATTGGAAGGACGCAATATGTTGATGTTCCTTGCACCAAAACCGAAGAAGTAACATGATTTAAGGAGGAGCAAATATCATGCCTAAGATTAAAACTCACAGCGGTGCTAAGAAGCGCTTCAAGCTTTCTAAAAATGGAAAAGTGATCCGCGCCCACGCTAACAAATCCCATATTCTGAATAAGAAGACCACCAAGCGCAAGAGAGGCCTGAGAAAGACCACCGTGGCCGATAAGACCAATGTGGTACAGGTAAAGCGCCTGATTCCTTATAAATAAGGAAATCCTCTTTCCAAAAAGAAAAACAACCATAATCGGGAGGTAATATAGAATGGCACGTGTAAAGGGTGCGTTAGCAACGCGCAAAAGAAGAAAGAAAGTTTTAAAGCTGGCCAAGGGTTACTGGGGTTCTAAGAGCCGCCATTTTAAAATGGCCAAGCAGGCCGTTATGAAATCCGGCAATTACGCTTATATTGGCCGCAAGCACAGAAAGCGTGATTTCCGCCGTCTGTGGATTACCCGGATTTCCGCCGCGTGCAAAATGAACGGCGTAAATTACTCTACCTTTATGAATGGCCTGAAGAAAGCCAATATCGAACTGAACCGCAAGATGCTGTCTGAAATTGCCATTGCGGATCCGGCGGCGTTCACCAGCCTGGTGGAAAAGGCAAAAGCCGCTTTATAAAAAAGCTTGGATTGCGCCCGGAAATGTTCCGGGCGCTCCTTTTGTATCATGAAAAATATCCTTTTGGAATAGCGGCCCACGGCGCTTCTATTCCAAAAGGGTACTTGTGAGGGAACGACCATGAGGGAAACCATCACCAGCAAAGATAATTCCGCGGTAAAACACGCCGCAAAGCTTTTAAAATCCGCGAAATACCGCCGCCAGGAAGGGCTGTTTCCGGCGGAGGGAATCCGTCTATGCCGGGACGCGGTTTTCAGCGGTGTGAAAATCCGCCAATTGTTTTATACGGAAGAAGCTTTTGAAAAATATCCCGAAGATGTGAAGCTGCTTCAGGAGC
Organism: uncultured Ruminiclostridium sp.; assembly: GCA_902490005.1. Lineage (GTDB taxonomy): Bacteria > Bacillota > Clostridia > Oscillospirales > Acutalibacteraceae > Clostridium_A. The sequence goes on along the minus strand of CABUCM010000064.1, from coordinate 2,232 downwards.
AGGCGGAAAAGTCCTTTTTGCTGTCGGGCGGCTTGATGAACGGTTTATCCGACACCGTGACCCCTCAAGGGGTTTTGTGCGTGTGCTCCATGCTTGACAAAACGGATTCTCTGGATAAAATGGATGCTAGCGGCCATTTATTGGGATTAGAGGACATTCAGGACCCCTCCAATCTGGGGACGATCCTCAGAACCGCCGAGGCGTTAGGCGTGGGCGGGGTGATTCTTACCAAGGGTTGCTGCGATATTTACAGCCCCAAGGTTCTGCGGGGCAGTATGGGCGCTGTTTTCCGCCTACCGCTGATGATGGCGGACGCTATGGAACAGGCCGTAAAGGAACTGAAGCAAAAAGGGTTCGTCACCCTGGCGGCGGTTCCCAACCGGGAAGCGGAGAACATTACCCAGATCGATTTTACGTTGCCAACCGCTGTCTTGGTGGGCAACGAGGGGAACGGCTTAAAACCAGAGACCGTCTCTGTTTGCCACCGACGGGTCACGATCCCGATGCTAGGAAGGGCGGAGTCGTTAAACGCCTCCATCGCCGCCAGCCTTTTGATGTGGGAAATGATGCGGTGCGCCGGCGAGGTATCGTCATGAACCGGGAGCTTTTGTGGCTGTGGCTTTCTTTAGGGCTTGGTTATGGCGGCCGTTCCGGGAAACGGGTTTTAGAATGTTTTCAAACGCCGGAGAAATTTTTTGATGCTTCCGACAGCCAATGGCGTTCCTGCCGGCTTTCCAACGGAGAGTTTTTCGCGCTGAAGCCCCGTAATTTAGAAGCAGCACAGAAAATAGCGGATGTTTGCCGGGAAAAGGAAATTCACCTGTTGTGCCCCGGCGGTCAAACTTATCCTAACTGTTTGTGGGAAATTTCCAACCCGCCGGTACTGCTCTATTGCCAGGGCGCGCCGCCGGATTTGGAGGAAACCTTGTGCCTGGCGGTGGTTGGTACCAGAAGGGCCACGGCGGATGGGGTAAAGTCCGCTTTTGAACTTTCCTATCAGCTGGCTAAAGCCGGGGCTGTCATTGTCAGCGGCGGAGCGCTGGGAGCGGATCAAGCCGCTCTGGAGGGCGCGCTGCAGGCCCGGGGAAGAACCGTGACCGTGCTGGGCTGCGGCGTGGATGTGGATTATCCTCCTAATTTTGCCCGGCTGCGAAGCCGTATCTTGGAAAACGGCGGCGCGGTCCTTTCGGAGTATCCGCCGGGAACCAAGCCCTACGGCGGGAATTTTCCCGTCCGCAACCGTATTCTTTCCGGCCTTTCCCAAGGCGTGCTGGTCATTGAGGCACCAAAGCGCAGCGGCGCTTTGATTACCGCCAGGCTGGCCTTGGAGCAGAACCGTGATGTGTTCGCTCTTCCGGGCAGCGTGCGGAGCGAAGCCTCCTTTGGCACTAACCAATTAATTAAGGACGGTGCGAAGCCGGTGACCTGTGGGGAGGATATTTTAGAGGAATATGCTTATGCTTATTCTGAAACTGTTTCGATTCCCGAGCCGGAAGGTTTGTGGATAGAAAACAAGTTTCAGCAACCGAAAGAAGCGCTCCGAAAACTAGCCAAGGCCCCGCCTGCCATTCGGGAGGAGGAACTTTCGGAATGGGCTAAAAAGCTTTACCAGGCCATGGGATGGGAACCCCAGCCGTTAGAGGCTGTCGCGCAAAAAGCGGGGCTGCCCGCGGCAAAGGCGCTCCAGGCGGTGACGGAGCTGGAGCTGAGTGGAATCATCCAATCCTATTCAGGACGACGTTATGCGTTCAAGCAGTAATTTCTAAAAGGTGGTAACCGAATGTCAAAATTAGTTATCGTGGAGTCGCCGGCCAAGGCGAAAACCATTCAAAAATATCTTGGAAAAGGCTATGATGTCATCGCCTCCATGGGCCATGTCCGGGATTTGCCGGAGAACCGGCTCAGTGTGGATGTGAAAAAGCATTTTCAGCCCAAGTATACGGTAATCAAGGGCAAGGAAAAATTAGTGGAAGAATTGGAGAAAATGGCGGGTAAAAGCGAAGCCGTATTTCTCGCCACGGACCCTGACCGGGAAGGCGAGGCTATCTCCTGGCACCTGGCCTTTTTGCTCAAGCTGGACCCGGAAGACCAGAACCGGGTGACCTTTAATGAGATCACGAAAACAGGTGTTACCAATGGTATGTCCCATCCCAGGGGGATCGACATCGATTTGGTCAACGCCCAGCAGGCCCGCCGTATTTTAGACCGGCTGGAATCTCCTCTTCCCGGTCT
>CABUCM010000063.1 GCA_902490005.1 uncultured Ruminiclostridium sp. | reverse complement strand
CTCCTTCCTCAATTTGAAGGCTCATATGGTCGACGAAAAGCGGCGGGCCGCTATCGCCGGAGTCATCGCCATGGACCCGGAGGTTTTAATCTTGGACGAACCCACCGCGGGGCTGGACCCAAGGGGAAGGGATGTGCTTCTGTCCCAGATCGTCAATTACCACCGCCAGAAGCATAACACCGTGCTGCTGGTATCCCACAGCATGGAGGATATCGCCCGGATCGCGGACCGGGTGCTGGTGATCGACAACGGCAAGGTGGCGATGTTTGAGAAAACCCGGAAGGTGTTTTCCCAAGGGGCCCGTCTCGCTGAAATGGGGCTTCGGGTCCCTCAGATTACGAGAATTATGACCACGCTGAAGGAAAAGGGCTATCCCGTTTCTTCCGGCGTGTTAACAGTAGAACAAGGCGTGCAGGAGATTCTCCGCGTCCTAGGCAGAGAGGAGGGTTCCCGTGGTCAGTAATATTACGTTAGGCCAGTTTGTGCCGGGAAAATCCTTCCTTCACCGTATGGATGCCAGAGTGAAGATCGTTCTGATTATCGCTGTGATCGTCCTGGTGTTCGTGGGCCAGAATTATCCGGCGCTGGGCATTGTGGTGCTTTCTGTGCTGGGGGTTATGGCTTTTTCCAATGTGCCGGTAAAGCTGTATTTCAAAAGCCTGAAAATGATCATTTTTGTGGTGATCCTTACCGCTGGGCTGAACCTGTTTTACGGAAGAGGAGAACCTCTTTGGCAGCTGGGCTTTATGACCATCACGGAAGCCGGTATCACCAACGCAGTTTTTATTGCTTTGCGAATTATTTCCCTGATTTTCATCAGTTCGGTGCTGACGTTTACCACGTCGCCCACCGATTTAACCGACGCCCTGGAGCGCCTGATGAGGCCGCTGAAGGTGCTCCATGTCAGCGTACATGAAATCGCCATGATGATGACCATCGCCCTGCGGTTTGTGCCCACGCTGCTGGAGGAGACCGATAAAATTATGAGCGCCCAAAAGGCCAGGGGCGCCGATTTGGAAAGCGGCGGGCTGTTCCAGCGGATTAAGGCGCTGGTGCCGATTTTAATTCCATTGTTTGTGTCCTCGTTCCGTCGGGCTTACGAGCTCGCCATGGCAATGGAGTGCCGCTGTTATCAAGGCGGCACAGGCAGAACCAGAATGAAAAGTATGCACATGACCCGGCTGGATGCTTATGCCATTCTCGGGCTGTGTGTGATTACCGCCGGCGTGGTGCTGTGCAACGTGTTTTTGCCGGCGGCGGTCCGTTAATAAAAGCCAACTGTGAAACAACCGGGAGGGAAGGCGTTTTTGGAAAAAAGAAACCTACTGTTGACCATGGCGTATGACGGCCGGGCCTATCATGGCTGGCAGATTCAAGAAAACGCCCTTTCCGTGCAGGAAGTCTTTCAGAATGCCCTGGGCCAGGTAATCGGCGGTGATTTTGACGTAAAAGGGTGCAGCCGCACCGATTCCGGGGTTCACGCGAATCAATATTGCGTCAGCCTGAAAACCGGCCACCGCATCCCCTGCGAACGGCTGGTGGCGGCGCTGAACCGGTTTCTCCCTATGGATATGGCGGTGAAAAGCTGTCGCCCGGTGCCGTTGGATTTTCACGCGCGGTATTCCTGCAAGGGAAAGGAATACCAATACCTGATTTGGAACGATCCAGTGCGAAACCCCTTTTTGGAGGGCCGCGCCTTTCATTATTGGTATCCCCTGGATACGGACCAGCTGCATCGGGCGGCCCAGTCGTTTGTAGGAAAGCATGATTTCACCTCCTTCTGCACCCTGGACCATCGGGAACGGGACCGCATGGAACGGACGGTAACCGCCTGCTCTGTGACACGGGAAGGGCCTTTGGTGACCTTTTGTGTGGAGGCCGACGGCTTTTTATATAACATGGTGCGTATTATGGTGGGCACTCTTTTGCGGATTGCCCAGGCAAAGATACCGGAGGACGGGATTCCGGCTATTCTGGAAGCGAAGGATAGAAGTAAGGCGGGCCCGACGGCTAGGGCCTGCGGTTTGTATTTGAATCGTGTGTTTTACGAGGAGGACCTATAATGCCCAAACGACCCGTACGGTATGAAAAGCAGAAAAAAGCCCGCGAGAGGGCGTTAAAGGAGCGGGAGGCCCTCAGCTATGAGGATGTACCTCTGGAACATTACGATAAAGAAGAAATCAAGCTGAAGAAGCCGCCGAAAAAGGTGGTTCGCCTGCTGCTGATTTTAGCCTTGTGCAGCCTGGTGGTCATTTTATGGGCCAACCGGGAATCCCTTTCTCCCCAGCGGGTAGGCAATTGGTTTCAGAATACCCTGCTGGGCATGGGGGTAGGCAGCGGCTTTCCCACCCCGATTTCCGGCAGCGACGTCCAGGAGGGGAATTTTCAGCTTTTGGACTACCAGGATGCGGCGGTGGTCAGCGACACCTCCTTTACGCTGTACAATAACAGCGCCAAGGAACTGGCCCAGCGGCAGCACAGCTTCAGTTCTCCCGTGTTGAGAACCGACGGCAGCCTGGCTATCGTTTACCACCAGGAGGGCACGGGGCTGAAAATTGAAAGTCCCTCTGAAACCTTGACCAATCGGAATCTGGAGCAAAAAATCCTATCAGCGTCGGTTTCTTCCTCCGGAGTTTATGCGGCCCTGACACAATCAAAAAATTACCTTGGAGAACTTACGGTTTATTTAAGCGATAACTCGGAAAAATATAAATATTATTTTTCCGAATGGTACCCGGTGGATGTTTCTCTCAGCGCCGACGGGACCTGGGGGGCTGTAACAGGAATCGCCGCCCAGGACGGCACGGTGAAATCGGTGGTTTATATTTTTGATTTCAACCAGGAGGAGCCTAAGGCGAAATTTGAGTTTTCCGATAACCTGCTTTTGTCTATCCGCTGCCTGGAAAGCGGCAATGTGGCCGCCGTCGGCAATCGGGCCGCCAGCATTATGATTCCATCCACCCAGCAAAAAATTGATTATGATTACCAGGGGAAAACCCTTTCCACCTTCCAGCTGGACCCCTATTACGGCATGGTGCTGGCCTTGTCACAATCAGAGGATGGCAGAAACTGCACCGTGGCGAGAATCGACAACCAGGGGAAAACAGCGATGGAATACGCTGTCCCCAGAAAAATCTCCTCCATCGGCTACAATAATGGGGTGGCCGGCGTTCTTTCCTCCGGCAAAATTTATACCTATTCCGACCTGGGGGAGGAAACCGGTTCCTATGACGCGGGCAATGACGCGAAAAAAATCCTGATGTATTCCAACAGCCAGGCATATGTGCTGGGAGTCAGCGAAATCCGGCAGGTGTTTTTTTCATAACGGAAAGGGGAATTGACCTTGCACTATATTCTTGACGGTATCCTTATCATCATTTTAATCTTTTTCATTTACGGCGGAATCCGCAGAGGCGGCGTGCGCTCTTTAATCGGGCTTGTAGGCGCGGTAGCGGCTGTATGGGGAGCAAGGACGCTGGCGGGGCTGGTTTCCCAGGGCTTCTATTCCGCTTTTTTAGAGGGCTCCTTAACCCAGCAGGTTGGGGGGACCCTCCAGAACGCTGCCGGGGAGGATTTGGCTTCGGCGGTAGGCAAAGTGCTGGAGGCCCTGCCGGGGCCGGTTGCCGGCATTCTTTCCCAAGGCGGCTTTGATGCGGCTTCTTTCCAGCAGGACACCCAGTGGGCGGCCTCCCAGGCGACGGAAACCATTATGGCGGGCATCTCCAAAATCATGGTGGATTTTCTGGCGATTGTATTTTTCCTGATTCTCCTGATCCTGTTTTTTGTGATTTTTATGCTTATATACCGTTTTGCTATCCGCCCGGTGCTGCGGCTGCCGGTGCTGCGGCAGATCGATAGCTTTATTGGCTTTTTCGTAGGAATTTTGCAATGCATTCTGTTTTTGCTGGTGGGGATGGCGGTGCTGCATTGGATAGTGTCCTCCTTGGATCCCACGCCGGCTATCTTTTCCAGAGATAGTATCGATCAGACGTTTCTGTTCCGCTGGGTGTATGACTGGAACCCAGCCTCACTGTTTTTTCCGGCTTAGCGTTAGAAATTTAACATTCCTTAACAAATCGTGTGGGCTTGTGGTGTATACTGAAAACAGCGGTGAAGCCGCTAAAAAGGAGAAACACTATGCTTTGTTCAAGATGCAAAAAAAGACCTGCGGTGGTTTTTATTGCCACCAATACGGATAATTCCAACACCCAGGGCCTTTGCCTTACCTGTGCCAAGGAGCTGGGCATTAAACCGGTGACGGACTTAATGGATAAAATGGGGATCGACGACGAGCAGCTGGAAGCCATGCAGGAGCAGTTCGGCGGCCTGATGAGCCCTGAGAATCTGGGAGATGCGTTTTCCGGAGAACCTAACGGGGAAGAAGAGGATAACAACGAGCTGTTTACCCCAGGGGGCGCGGCCACTTTCCCGTTTTTACAGAATATTTTTGGGGATTCCTTCCAAGCGGGGGCCAACGCGGCCCAAAACGCCAATTCCCAGAAGGCCGCCGAAAAAAAGCAGAAGGTTGAAAAAAGGCCAAAGCGCAAACATTTGGATACTTACTGTTATAACTTGACCCAAAGGGCCAAGGATGGCAAGCTGGACGCAATCATTGGCCGGGACAAGGAGATTGGCCGCGTGGTGCAGATTCTTTCCCGCCGGACCAAAAATAACCCCTGCCTCATCGGCGAGCCTGGCGTGGGCAAAACCGCCATCGCCGAGGGCCTTGCTTTGCGGATTGCTTGTGGAAATGTCCCTTCCCGGTTAAAAATCAAGGAAATCCACCTGTTGGACCTGACCGCGCTGGTTGCCGGCACTCAGTTCCGGGGCCAGTTTGAAAGCCGGATTAAGGGCCTGGTGGATGAGGTAAAAGCGGATGGAAACGTGATTCTGTTTATCGACGAGGTTCACAACCTGGTGGGCACTGGCGATGCGGAGGGCTCCATGAACGCTGCCAACATTCTGAAGCCCGCTCTTTCCAGAGGGGAAATCCAAGTCATCGGCGCCACCACCTTTACCGAATACCGGAAGTATATTGAAAAGGACAGCGCCTTAGAGCGCCGGTTTCAGCCCGTGACTGTGGCGGAGCCTTCCATTCAGGATACGGTGGATGTTTTAATCGGCATTAAGCCTTATTATGAAAATTACCACCGGGTAAAAATATCGGATGAACTGGTCAAGAAGGCGGTTGTGCTGTCTGAACGGTACATTACAGACCGTTTCCTGCCGGATAAGGCCATTGACCTGTTAGATGAATCCTGCGCCTGCGCCGCCCTGCGGAATGCCGTAATGGACGAATATGACGCCATAACCGCCCAGTGCGGCGAGATGAAGAGCCAGGAAGACGCTTTGGTCAACGAAAAGGAAATCGATTATGAAAAGCTGGCTGAGGTGCGCTGTGAAATTGCCAGATTGGAAAATAAGGTACAGGAGCTGGCGCCTGAGGCCTTAGGCGCCCGGGTGACAGATGAGGATCTCGCCAAGGTAATCGAGCTGTGGACCGGGATTCCGGCCTCCAGGGTCAAGGAAAATGAGTTGAAAAAGCTCGCCGCCATTGAGGATAAGCTGAAAAGCAAGATTATCGGCCAGGACGAAGCGGTTAAGGCGGTTTCTGCCGCCATCCGCCGCAGCCGGGTGCAGATCAGCCCCAGAAGGCGACCGGCCTCTTTCATCTTTGTGGGCCCTACCGGCGTGGGAAAGACCGAGCTGGTAAAGGTGTTGTCTCAGGAGCTGTTTGACACGCCGGAGACCCTGATCCGCTTGGATATGTCCGAATTTATGGAGAAGCATTCCGTCAGCCGGATTATCGGCTCTCCTCCCGGTTATGTAGGCTATGACGAAAGCGGTCAGGTGACGGAAAAGGTCCGCCGCCGTCCCTATTCCGTACTGCTGTTTGATGAAATCGAGAAAGCTCATCCAGATGTGATGAACATTCTGCTTCAGATTCTGGACGAGGGTAAAATTACAGACGCCCATGGCAGAGTGGTGAATTTTGAAAACACAGTCATTATTATGACCTCTAACGCCGGCAGCGACCGCAGAGACGCGGCTTTGGGTTTTGCCAAAACAGAGTCTGAGATCAGCAAGGAAAAGGCGTTAAAAGCCCTTTCTGAGTTCCTTAGGCCGGAGTTTCTCAGCAGGATCGACGAGATCATCGTGTTCCGTCCTTTGGAGCAGAGCGACTTTGTGAGCATCGCCCATTTGATGCTTTCCGAATATGTGGACAGCCTGAAAGAAAGGGGCGTTCAGTTTACCTTCCAGGACAGCGCCTGCCAATGGCTGGCGCAGCATGCCATCGGCGGCAAAAGCGGCGCCAGAGATCTGAGGAATTTGGTTCGCAGGGAGGTAGAGGACCGAATTACCACTGCGTTTATTGAGGCGGATGAACAGCCGATTCTTGGAATTGATCTGTATGCAGAGGACGACCAGCTGAAAATCAGATTGCTCTAAAAATTTCTTGTAGAATGAAAAGAATAATCTTGACGAACGGCGAGTTTTATGGTAATATATAACTCGCCGTTGAAATGCGGGTGTAGTTCAATGGTAGAACCCCAGCCTTCCAAGCTGGTCGTGTGGGTTCGATTCCCATCACCCGCTCCACATTTATTTCACCCCTGAGCGGGCAAAATAATGACCCATGCGCCAATAGCTCAGCTGGATAGAGCACCTGCCTTCTAAGCAGGGGGTCAGGGGTTCGAGTCCCTTTTGGCGCGCCATATGGTGGATGTAGCTTAGTTGGTTAAAGCGCCAGTTTGTGGCACTGGAGACCGTGGGTTCGAGTCCCATCTTCCACCCCATAACTGTAAGCGATATGCGGACAACCTTGTATTGTCCGCATATCGCCCCTAAATTCCTTTTTATTGGGGTGTAGCCAAGCGGTAAGGCAACGGACTTTGACTCCGTCATTGCGCTGGTTCGAATCCAGCCATCCCAGCCAGTTATTAGACCATAGGTGGTCTTTTATAAATATTTATAGGAATCATTAGCTCAGTTGGCAGAGCACTTGACTTTTAATCAAGGTGTCCGGGGTTCGAATCCCCGATGGTTCACCAAAGCAAACAGGGAAAAGGACAATAGTTCTTTTCCCTGTTTGCCGTATAAGAATATCTTTCAGCAAACAAAAGGTATTTTTACTGTAGAAAATTTCCACAAAAATAAAAAATTTAGCGGGCGGAAGGTTGCCTGCTGCCATATACGAGCTTTCCGGAAAAATCTATTCTTGATAATTTTCGTATAGCTATGAAAAGCGTATCTTTTTTCCAACCGCATACCCTGCTTTACATTTAATTACCGGCCTTTCTACCAGGGGATACATACCCTGGATTTTTATGCGGTGATATCCCCTGTATACTTTAAGAGAGCGAATCGGACAGTGGGGTGTAGGAACATAATAGCGCAATGCGCCGATTTTTCCGGCGCTTTCCCTGGTCCGGTTCAGTATTCGTTCCGGAACGCAAAACACCATATGGGGAGAGAACGGCGACGGCACAACGGCTTCGCGTGATTGGCTGTACCCTTTCTGCAGTTTGCGTTATCAGGATCGTGCGTATCATCCCCATTCTGTCTGCCAACCAGTAGGCCGAATGGGGATTTTTTTGTCCTGGGGGATTTAACTGCACGGTGCGGCATCTGAGAAAAATAAAAGAACACCCTCTGTAATACGAGGATGTTCGCAAAATGACTTATATCACATTCATCCTCTAAAAGGCCCTTTCATTATGCGGGTTTCATGATACCTGCCTGACCAGGTATGACGGCTTATATTTTATCGTCACGCAATCATTTTGGCCTGGTGCATGGACTGCCGCTTGCGCTCCATCGTGCAGTTATCGTAGCATTTGATGGTAATAGCCGACGAGCTGTGTCCCAAAATTTCGGATAACGCCTTGTACGCCCCGGGGTTCTGCTCCAAAAACCGCATGGCAAAGGTGTGGCGGAGAGTGTGCATATGCGCCCCCTGTACGTCTGCTTTTTGGAACAACCGCTTTAGCCTCTTTTGCATCGATCGCGGATTGGCTGGACCGCCCCGGGAATTTTGAAATACATAGTCGCTGCCGCGCGCCCCCGTTTCTTTCATCCGCTTTTGCAGCAATTTGCTGAGAAAGAAAGGAATTGGGATGTCGCGGGTGGAACTCTCACTTTTTGTTTCCCCCACCACCAGCCGGGTTTCTGTAATGCTGCCTGCCAGGGCAGAGACACGCTTCACGGAACAATCAACCCGCAGCATACTGTTCTCAAAATCGATTTTGTTGTACTGGATGGCGCAAAGTTCGCCCAGGCGCAGGCCCGTGTAGAGATCAGCCAGGCATTCCAGCGCCCCTTCTTCCACCGCGATACGTTCCAGGCGCACCTGCTCGGCGCAGTTGAGGACTCTAGGACCGCGCTGCCTGAACTTGGGCAGCCGTATCTCCCGGTATGGGGATTCCACAAGCAACCGGTTCTTTACGGCGCTTAACAGTATGCTTTTCAGCAGCCGGCACACTCCGTGCAGGGTGCTGGGGGCCAGGCTGCTTCGCAGGCAGTCCACCGCTCGCTGGATTTGCTCCATAGAAAGCTCTTGCAGAAGCAAAAAACCCAATTTGGGCTTCAAATGGGTTTCGATGTTCCGCTTGTATAACAAGTAAGTCGTTTCCCGGACGTAAGGTTTCTCTATCACGTCCAGCCAATAATCCATCCACTCCGACAGGCTGCCGTCTCCATAGATCAGAACGGCATGTTTCCCGGCGTCCAGCTGCTGGGATTTTAAAATCACCAGCTTCTTTTTAACCTCGCTGTAATTTGTTCCATATACGGAACGGAATTTAGGTTTTCCATCCATTTTCCGGCCGGTGATGTAACGTCCTTCCCACCGGCCATCCTTTCGGAAATAGATATTTTCTCCACGTCGTGCCATTATTTTTTTCTCCTTCCGGTTGACGGCTTATTTGACGGCTTATTTTTTATTGTCGCAAAACGGCTCGTTTCAGAAGAAAACCCTATGAGCAAACAGGTTTTGCATATCCGGTTACCAGGCCATACAAAAATTTGTTCTTTTACTTTAAATCCCCATGGATTTATTGACAATCCGCCATTATTTTGTTATTCTAATATTGAATAATAGTTATCGGATATTTCCAGTTTCGGAATATAAGTCATTTTGCGAACGCCTCTCTATAAAATAGATTGGCTGTGTTATACCG
>CABUCM010000062.1 GCA_902490005.1 uncultured Ruminiclostridium sp. | reverse complement strand
TTCCGCCAGGCCATGGGCCTGGAGGCGGCCGGGGGATCCGGCTTACCCCGCGGGGTTTTTTGGTTTCCAACCAGCTAATCGGGGAGATCCTGTGGTGACCCGGGCCGGGGAAGAAGCTTTCTTGCCGCGGGGCCGGCCTGCGGAAGCCGGAAGCCCGCGCCCGCCAGGATTCGGAACCGGGCGGAAAGGGGAGCCAGGCGGAAAAAGCGTAAGCTTACGATTTACAATTTTACCTGAGAACAGGAGAGGCAGGATACTATGGCACAGCTGAACATCGTGATGGTGGAACCGGAGATTCCACAAAACACCGGGAACGTTGCCCGCACCTGCGCCGCCACCGGCGCCAGGCTTCATTTGGTGGGCCCTATGGGCTTTACCATCGACGACAAAAAACTGAAACGGGCGGGCCTGGATTACTGGCATTTACTGGATATTACTTATTACGAGAATTTAGAGGATTTTTTTGGGAAAAATAAAGGCGGAAATTTCTATTATTTCTCCACCAAAGCTCCCCACCGGCACACGGACCTTTCTTACCCGGACAACTGCTACCTGCTGTTCGGCAAGGAAACCGCGGGCCTGCCGGAAAAGCTTTTGTTTGAAAACCCGGATACCACTGTGCGGATCCCCATGATCGACGACGCCAGAAGCCTGAACCTTTCCAATTCGGTAGCCATCGGCGTTTACGAGGTGCTGCGCCAGTGGGATTACCCTGAGCTTCAGTGCAGCGGAAAGCTTCGGGCCTATCAGTGGCCGTCGTCAAAATAGCGGCACCGCGATTTACCGCCAGGCGAAGGCAGAACCCACAAAAAAAGCCGGGCTTTCCCTTTTATTTCAGGCGATGGGCAAGAAGGCGCTTCCCCCCTTGTTTTCTCAGTGAAAAAGGCTTGAAAAAATCCCAAAGGTAGAGTACAATAAGGTAGGATTTGTCAATTTGTTATCAATATGTTGAAAGGGTGTTTTCACATGGATTACTCAAAGAAAAAAACAGTGGAAGATATCGACGTAGCCGGAAAAAAAGTTCTGGTCCGCTGCGATTTTAACGTTCCGCTGGATGAAAACGGCAATATCACCGATACCAAGCGTATCGACGAAGCCATGAAGACCATCAGCTATCTGGTGGACCACAAAGCGAAAGTCATTCTGTGCTCTCACTTGGGCCGTCCCAAGGGCGAGGTCAATATGAAGTATTCCTTAAAGCCCGTGGCCGGTTATCTTTCCAAGAAGCTGGGCTTTGACGTCAAAATGGCTTCCGACGTGGTAGGCGAGTCCGCTAAGTCCATCGCCGCCGGCCTGAAGGACGGCGAGGTGGAACTGCTGGAAAACGTCCGCTTTGAAAAAGGCGAGACCAAAAACGACCCCGAGCTGGCTAAGGAAATGGCTTCCCTGGCTGAAATTTACGTCAACGACGCCTTCGGCACCGCCCACAGAGCCCATGCCTCCACCGCCGGCGTAGCCGATTACCTGCCCGCTGTCTGCGGTTACCTGATCCTGAAGGAAATCTCTGTCATGGGCACCGCGCTTTCCAACCCCAAGCGCCCCTTTGTGGCGATCCTGGGCGGCGCTAAGGTTTCCGATAAAATCGGCGTCATCAATAACCTGCTGGAAAAAGTGGACACCCTGATTATCGGCGGCGGTATGGCTTACACCTTTATGAACGCCCTGGGGTATTCCATCGGCACCTCCATCTGCGAGGCCGACAAGGTAGAGCTGGCCAAGGATATGATGGCCAAGGCCAAGGATAAGGGCGTGAAATTCCTGATTCCCGTGGACAACAGGGTGGGCGACAAATATGCCGCCGACTGTGAGCATATGCTGGTAAATTCCGATAACATTCCCGACGGCTGGATGGGCCTGGATATCGGGCCGAAGACAGAAGCCCTGTTCGCCGACGCCATCAAGGGCGCGGGCACCGTTGTGTGGAACGGGCCTATGGGCGTTTCCGAGTGGGAAAACTTCGCCAGCGGCACCATCGCGGTGGCCAAGGCGGTTGCCGACAGCGGCGCCATTTCCATCATCGGCGGCGGCGACTCCGCGGCTGCTGTGGAAAAGCTGGGCTTTGCCGATAAGATGACCCACATTTCCACCGGCGGCGGCGCTTCTCTGGAATTCTTAGAGGGCCTGGTCCTGCCGGGCATCGCCTGCCTGAACGATAAGGACTAATTCCCTTTCCCACAACCACAGGCGCAGGAATCCGGCTGATTACCCCGCCCGTTTTCCTGCCTGTTAAACCATGTCCTGAACGCGGCGCGGGGTAATTCCCGCGCCGCTTTTTCATTGATTTTAATAAATGGGCCCCTAGGCGCTGTACCGCCGGGGCAAAGAAAGGATTTGTTACGCATGAACAAGCAACTGAGAAAAGCTGTCATCGCCGGAAACTGGAAAATGAACAAGACCCCCTCTGAGGCCAAAGCCCTGCTGGAGGAAATTAAGCCTCTGGTAAAGGACGCCGGCTGCGACGTGGTGGTGTGCGTTCCTTATGTGGACCTGTGCACCGCTTTGGAGGCCACCAAGGGCACCAATATCGGCGTTGGCGCTGAAAACTGCCACTGGGCCGAGTCCGGCGCCTTCACCGGCGAAATCTCCGCCGTGATGCTTAAGGAGATGGGCGTCCAGTACGTCATCACCGGCCACAGCGAGCGCAGGACCTATTTCGGCGACACCGACGTTACCGTGCAGAAGAGAACCAGAGCCGGTTTGGACGCCGGCCTGACCGTGATCCTCTGCGTAGGCGAATACCTGGAGCAGCGGGAACAGGGCATTACCGCGGAGCTGGTTGCCATGCAGACCAAAATCGCCCTGGGCGGCGTTTCCAAGGAAGAGCTGAAGAGAATCATCATCGCTTATGAGCCTGTTTGGGCCATCGGCACCGGCAAGACCGCCACCTCTGAGCAGGCCAACGAGGTCTGCGCCCAGATCCGCAAGGTCATCGCCGACCTGTACGACCAGGAAGCCGCCGACGGGATCACCATTCAGTACGGCGGTTCCATGAACGCCAAAAACGCCGACGAGCTGGTCGCCCAGCCCGACGTGGACGGCGGTTTAATCGGCGGCGCCGCCTTGAAGGCTCCCGATTTCGCCGCGATCGTAAAAGCGGCCTCGAAATAAGCCTGATGGATTTTGGCGGCGGACGTCCCTTTGGAAAAGGGGGCTTCCGCCGTATATATTCGCGGGCACAGGCGTTCACGCCCGCCCAACGGGGGCATTCCCCTGACGAAAAGGAGACACAAACCAATGAAAAAACCTTTGATGCTTATGATTATGGACGGCTTCGGCTTTGCGCCCGCCGAGGGCAACGCCATCAAGGCCGCCAACACTCCCAACCTGGACAAACTTTTTTCTGAAAATCCCCTGACCCAGATCGGCGCTTCCGGCATGAACGTGGGCCTGCCCGACGGCCAGATGGGAAACTCTGAGGTGGGCCACACCAACATCGGCGCGGGCCGGGTGGTTTATCAGGAACTGACCCGGATCACCAAGTCCATTCAGGATGGGGATTTCTTTGAAAACCAGGCTTTTTTGAACGCCGTCAACAACGCTTTGGAAAACGGCAAGGCCCTGCATCTCATCGGCCTGCTGTCCGACGGCGGCGTCCACAGCCATAACACTCACCTTTACGCCCTGGTAGAGCTGGCCAAGCGCCACGGGTTAAAGGATGTCTATATCCACGCCCTGCTGGATGGCCGCGACGTGCCGCCCTCCTCCGGCAAGGATTACGTGCAGCAATGCGCCGACAAGCTGGCGGAAATCGGCGTGGGCAAAATCGCCACCGTCATGGGCCGCTATTACGCCATGGACCGTGACAACCGCTGGGACCGTGTGGAAAAGGCTTATGCCGCCATGGTTTACGGCGAGGGCGAGCAGGCCCAATGCCCGGTGCAGGCGGTAGCCGACAGCTACGGGAAAGAGGTCACCGACGAATTTGTTCTGCCAACGGTGTGCGCCGGCGGTGCCCAGATCAGCGCCGGGGATTCCGTGGTCTTCTTTAACTTCCGCCCCGACCGCGCCAGGGAAATCACCCGCACCTTTGTGGACCCGGATTTCAAGGGCTTTGAGCGGAAAAAGGGCTTCTTCCCACTGACCTATGTATGCATGACTCAATACGACGTCACGATGCCCAACGTCCAGGTGGCTTTCAAGCCCGAATCTCTCACCAATACCTTTGGCGAGTATATTTCTAAGCTGGGCATGAAGCAGCTCCGGATCGCCGAGACGGAGAAATACGCCCATGTGACTTTCTTCTTTAACGGCGGCGTGGAGGAACCCTATCCTGGGGAGGACCGGGCCTTGATCCCCTCTCCCAAGGTGCCCACCTACGATTTGCAGCCTGAGATGAGTGCTTATCTGGTCACCGACGAGGTGGTCAAGCGCATTCACTCCGGCGAATATGACGTTATTATTCTGAACTTTGCCAACTGCGACATGGTCGGCCACACCGGCGTGTTTGACGCCGCGGTAGCCGCGGTGGAAGCCGTGGACACCTGTGTCGGCAAAGTAGCCGCGGCCATTAAGGAAATGGACGGCGTTCTGCTGATTACCGCCGACCACGGCAACGCGGATAAGATGCTCGCCGAGGACGGGGAGCCCTTCACCGCCCACACCACCAACCCGGTGCCCTTCTGCGTGGTAGGCTACGACTGCAAACTGCGAGAGGGCGGCCGCCTGGCGGACATCGCCCCCACCATGCTGAAAATTCTGAATGTGCCCCAGCCTAAGGAAATGACCGGGGAATCTATTATTCAGGGTTAATTTTTTCCAGAAGTCCGGTGAATATAAAAAGCTCCAGGAATTTTTCCTGGAGCTTTTTTGCTGCGCTTTCGTAAGAGGTCGGCAGGCTGCCGCAGCCGGGCCGAAA
Organism: uncultured Ruminiclostridium sp.; assembly: GCA_902490005.1. GTDB lineage: Bacteria > Bacillota > Clostridia > Oscillospirales > Acutalibacteraceae > Clostridium_A. The sequence goes on along the minus strand of CABUCM010000062.1, from coordinate 4,777 downwards.
AGTGTCATCCCTTCAAATGCAGGCCAATCAAATATAGGCCGCCCCGACAAAATTTGCTTCTTTCGGACAGTTCCCCTTCCTAAAATTTAAACTATTTTCCAGAGCTGGTTGCTGTACAAATTCGGCGGGTATTTAAAACAGCAGAAAAAGGCCCCGTAATTTTTCTGTCGTTTTCAGGAAAGCTTCCGGTTAACAGCCGCCTGGAAACAAGCGGAAAGCAGAATGGCCCCAGAAACCATATAGCTGACAGCGTTCATGAAAGATGACCCGAACAACAACAAGGGAACCAAGGACAGCAGCAGCAAAATCGCACTGCACATAAACGCGCTGTTACCAAGCCTGGAAGAAGGTGTTTTTCGTATTATCCCCAACAACAGCAAAACAAAAACCGACACAGTCAAAAGCCCTGTGATCAGAGGGGAAAAATTAGCGTAACCAAAAGGCGTCATACTAAAATAGGAAAAAGTTTTTGGGAACACCCGGCCCGGGCCATCGAGGAACTGTAAAACCACCCCATAGGGTAATAGCTCCAGTATCAAAGCCGCCGCCATAAACGCCAGGGAAAAAACGCGCAAAACCTTTTGGGAATGAGCGCCTCTGCTTTTTGTCTTTCTTAGAATCAGCCAAGCTAGGCCCACAGCTAACAATACCGCGCCGATGACTGCATACGGCGGAAATTCCCCCGCCAAATAAAGCGGCGAGAGCAGCAGCGCCGCAGCTAAAATCAGCAGGATTAAATTAAGTATATCCCATAGCCTTCTGCGGGCATAGCTTAAGGAATCTAAAATAATGCGGTCGGTCCTTTCTGCTGACTCTTCCTGACAGATCCGTTCGCCTGAAAGCAATTCTCCCACTGAAACCCCCAGTTCCCGGCTTAAGGGCTTTAAAAGAGACACATCCGGAAACCCCTTTCCGGTTTCCCAACGGGAAACCGCCTTATCGGTGACCGCCAGCTTTTCCGCCAACTCTTTTTGGGAATATCCCTTCTCTTTGCGAAGCAGAGCAATAAACACTCCAGTACTTTTCGCGTCCATGCCATCTCCTCCTTATTTCGCTTTTTCATCATACCACAGATTCTCGCAAAGCTCACCCTACGAATCATAGAATCCCAAAAAGAGGCCCGAAACACATCCCAAATTCCGTAAAACTTTAAAAAGCTTTTGTATTCGTCTCAAAACGTTTTTGCTCTATTTTCTCCCCTTGATTTTTCTTCGATTCCAACTACAATGATAGATAGTATTGGTAATTTCTTCTGATTGCGCTTTATTGAGATAAGGAGGGTTTTTATGAGCAAAAAAATTGTAGTGCTGAACGGCTCCCCCAGGCCAAAGGGCAACACCGCCGCCTTGATTGACCAGTTTGTTAAGGGCGCCGGAGAAGCCGGCCATCAGGTTTCCCGGTTTGATCTCTTTAAAATGGACATCCACCCCTGTCTCGGCTGTTACCGGGGCGGCAAGGATATGGAAAGCCCCTGCGTCCAGAAGGACGATATGGATCAGATTTACCCCGCCTATCTGGAGGCGGATGTGGTAGTTTTCGCTTCACCTATGTACTTTTGGACCATCAGCGGCCAGCTGAAATGCGCTCTTGACCGGCTTTTCGCGGTAGCCGAGGGCTATTCGGATTATATGGTCCCGCCTAAGGAATGCGCCCTGCTGATGGCGGCGGAGGGCGACGAGGACGACAACTTCGAGCCGATTATCCACTATTACCAATCCCTGGTCAAGCATCTGAAATGGAAGGACCTGGGCTGTGTGTTTGCCAAAGGCGTGGCGGCTGTGGGAGACATCCAGGGCAACCCGGCGCTGGACGTTGCCAACGCTCTGGGCGCGGCGCTGAAATAAACAACATTAGCCAAAAACAACAGAAAAAGGGACGGAAGCTGAAGATTGCTTCCGTCCCTTTTTCTGTTAAAATCACAGCTCTTTTTTGTGGTCCCGGATCCCCAGGTCGTTGTGGATTACCGACCCGAAGGACACGGATTCCCTGCCGAATTTTTCCCGGATTTTATCCAGGGCCGTCTCCAGGTTCTCCTGCTTCTGATTTTCCTCACGCCGCCCCGGCGGGTCGAACAAGGATAGCTGCTCGTGGGCCGTGTCCTCGCCATCCCCCACCAGGCTGGCCCCGGTAATGGACAGCATCCGAATGGGGGCGTCGGCTTTCCAGCTGTCCTGAATAATAGCTAAGGCGCAGTCATACAGGTCCTGCGCCAGGTGGGTTGGCTTTTTCAAGGACCGCTGCCGTGAAATAACGCGGAAATCAGGGTCCTTGATTACCACCTGAACTGTCGTGCATTTCACCTGGTGCCGCCGCAGGCGGGACGCCACCTGGTCTGAAATGGCCCGCACCCCTAAGCGGATATCCTCCAGGCCAACCAGGTTCCGTTTAAAGGTGATGCTGTTGCCGATGGATTTTACCTCCCGCTCCTCATAGATGGAGCGCACCGGGCTTTCATCTAAGCCGTTGGCGTAACAATACAGCGTACCGCCCTGCTTGCCCAGCTTTTTCTCCAGAAAGGCCCGGTCCATCCCCGCCAAGTCCCCAATGGTCCGTATCCGCAGCTTTTCCAGAACCGCTTTGGAGGAATCCCCCACAAAAATCATCCGGTCCACCGGCAGGGGCCAAAGAAGCTCTCGGAAGTTTTCCCGGGAAATCAGCGTGGTCGCGTCCGGCTTTTTATAATCGCTGCCCAGCTTGGCAAACACCTTGTTAAAGCTTACTCCCACGGAAATGGTGACGCCGGTTTCTTCCCTTACCAGCCTTCTCAGCTCGTCGGCAATTTTTTTGCCGTCTCCAAACAGTTCCCGGCTGCCCGTCACATCCAGCCATGACTCGTCAATGCTGAAGGGCTCCACCAAGTCGGTGTATCTTTGATAAATGGCGTTAATCCTTTTGGAAAACAGGGCGTATTGGTCGTGGTGGGCGGGCGCCAGTACCAATTCAGGGCACTTCCGCTTGGCCTGCCAGATGGTTTCCGCCGTTTTGACACCGTATTTCTTGGCAAGCTCATTTTTCGCCAGAATAATCCCCCGGCGGCTTTCCGGGTCGCCGCATACCGCCATGGGAACCTTTCGGAACTCCGGGTGAAGCACGCATTCCACCGACGCGTAAAAGCCGTTGCAGTCGCAGTGCAAAATAGTACGGTCCAACGCCTACACCTCCTTTTTAATATTTTAGCACTCTATATATAAGAGTGCTAATTATTTACAAACTGTACATAATTTTTACGAAATTTTTTCATAATCCCCGGCTATACTATAATCATCAGGAACGAAAAGATCCTGTGAACATAGATCAAATTAACATGTTAAGAATGGAGGAATCAATATGTTTGATCTAATGCCCTTTGACCGCAGAGAAGGCAATCTGTTCCACTATCTGGATAATCTGGAGAAAAACCTTTGGGGCGACCTTTCGGCAGACGTATCCTCCTTCCGCACCGACGTGCTGGATAAGGGCGATAAGTTTGTTCTGGAGGCTGAACTGCCCGGTTTCCAAAAAGAGGATATTGACATCCGCGTCGACGGCAACACCTTGATTGTTTCCGCACAGCACAAAGAGGAATCCGAGGAAAAAAAGGACGGCAAGTTTATTCGCAGGGAAAGAAAGTACGGTTCTTTTTCCAGAAGCTTTGACGTAACCGACATCGACCACGGCAAAATCCACGCCGCCTATGAAAACGGCGTGCTGACCGTGGAGCTTCCCAAGCAGGTGGAAGTAGTGCCCGCCCCTACTAAAATCGAAATCAAGTAAGTTCCTATCCCTTTTTCCTTCTCTCAGCTCCCTGGAAATTCCAGGGAGCTCTTTTTGCTTTAAAAGAGAAAAGCCAATTTACAAAACCCGCTTTCTCTGCTAGAATAATCATATATTCCGCTTGTGTTTTTATGAAAGAGCACAGGCAATCAGGAGGGATTCTCATGGAAAGAACCTGTCGTAAAACCGGCTATCTCATCAGCAGCGCCATTGCCGTCCTTCTGCTGTTCCTGCAAACGCCTGCGCAACGTTATTTTTCTTACCTCAGCGCCACTACTTACACGCTCACGTGGGTGTGGGCCGGCATCGCCTTGGTTGCCATTCTTGCGGTTGCCGCCGGGCTATCCCTATTGTGGTCCCAGGGACTATCTCACAATTTTAGAATCCCGGTGGAGGCGGTGAAAGCAGCCCTTGCTCTCGTTGCCTTCGGTGTGGAATTTTTCTATTACAGGGTCCCGTCCTTGGCCACCGTATTCTGCGTAACCCTTTTCCTGACGGGTTTTGTTTTCAATCTTTTCCGAACCAAGGCGTAACCGGTTATTTTAAAGACCGCCATCTCGAAATCATAAAAAAGACATCTCCGCTTCAAAGCTTTTCCAGCCGGAAAATGATTCCCTGCCGGGTAAAAACCAGCGTCAAAGCCCAGCCTCAAGCCTGCCGGCTTGAGGCTTTTTTACGCTTGCGCCGGCGCTTTCCGCCACTATTTCAGCGGCGGCCCTCGGCCTTTTTTCAGTTTTATAATCATAACCACAGGCTGGCACAACCCGCGCCTTACATGAAAAACGCTTGTCGTTTTTCGTACATGGTCAAATGTTCTCTCAGCCATCGGCGGCTTTGCCACCGCTTATGGCGTGAGGTTATTATACCATAACTACAGGCTGGCACAGCCTGGGCCTTACATGAAAAACGCTTGCCGTTTTTCGTTCATGGTCAAATGTTCTCTCAGCCATCGGCGGCTTTGCCGCCGTCTATGGCGTGAGGTTATTATACCATAACTACAGGCTGGCACAGCCTGGGCCTTACA
>CABUCM010000061.1 GCA_902490005.1 uncultured Ruminiclostridium sp. | reverse complement strand
GGCGGGCCTGCCCACCGAAGAAAAGGATCTGGAGGCTCTGGTAAGTGAGGCTCCTACCCTGTATCAGCTGCAAAAAGAATCTATCGCGCAGGCGGCGAACACATCAACCGAAGAGGTAGAAGAGGTAATTTCGTCTCTTCCGACTGACTTGATGACTGCTTCCGGTTCCGGCCTGGACCCGCATATTTCTCCTGCGTCCGCTGAAATTCAAATTCCCAGGATTGCTAAAGCCGCCGGGTTAAGCGAGGACCAAGTCCGTGAAATTGTTTCCCGCCATACCGGAGGAAAACTTTTAGGGATCTTCGGCGAGGATACGGTCAATGTTCTGGAAGTCAACATTGAGATCGCGCAGGCGATGGGCCTGATGGGCGGAGAAAATTAATCTGAGGTGATGATATGCCGCGTCTTTACCAGAAAGCGTGGGAAGATACGGTTTCCATTGTGAGGCCTAGTCCAGAAAGCGCGCCCGGACGAGAACTGTTTTCCTTGTTGCTGGATGTGAGCGATTGGCTGGGCGCGGCGCCGGATATCTGCCTCTCCTTACAGGGTAAAGCGATGTATGCCATTTATCCCAGCGCTGTCTTTCCGTCGGAGGATTTTTTCGACTGTTTCGGTCAGTCTATCGCCAGCATTGGTAAAACGTGGCCTGTGTGTGGATTCGGCATGGCGGACAACCAGGAGACAGTACGTTTGTCCGCGAAGGAAAACGGCGATAAAATCCAGCTGATGCAGCAGAATATCTCGGGAAAACGCGCCGATGTGCTGACCACCCTGTGCCTTCGGATCGATGGGGCCAGCCGGGAAATTTCAGAAAGGCTCAGCCGGCTATTTTGGGGGATAAACTGGCGGACTGGCATTACCGCCCTGAATTGGGAGGACGGACCGTTTTTGGAAGAGCAGGGGCTGGCGCTGGCGGCGGAATCCAGAGGGATGTTCTGCTACGGAGGGCTGGACCCACAGGCGCCTGAACGGGACTGCTTATTTTCCCTGCGGTTTCCTCAAAAAACCGCTTTATGGCTGGCCTTTTTAAGGGACGGCTTTCAACCCATCGAGTTCGACTGGCTGGCGGAGGAAATCGAGGAAAACACTCTTCTGGACCGAATTGAATGGGAGCTGGCCTTGGAAGAGGTGATGGATCAGCTGAAATTCCGGCTGGTGAACGGCGAGAAAACCTTCTCGCTGTTTGACGGCGGTGGCAATAAGCTTTACTTTGGCGCCGACTGTCACAGCGCTGCACAAAGGGCGCTGGTGAAGCTTCTGTTTCCTTTGAACGATTAATAAACCCAAAGGCCTGGCAAAATAAGCCGGGCCTTTTTGCCGAAATCAGTCTAAAAAAGGATTATTCTTTCTTAACCTCCAGGGAGATACGTTAACACCGTTTTAATTTTCATTATGCTATAGTAAAAACCGTAAAGAAGAGGGAAAACCTTAAACTCTTTATGATGACAATCAATAAAAGTGAGGAAACGAAAATGAAACATACCGTGTTCACAGGTTCCGCAGTCGCGCTGGTGACTCCCATGCTTCCGGATTTATCCGTCAATTATGACAAGTTGGGGGAATTGATCGAATTTCATATTCAAAACGAAACCGACGCCATCGTCATTGCCGGCACGACGGGAGAAGGCTCAACCTTAACGGATGAAGAACACATGAAGGTAATTGAATATACGGTAAAGCGCGTAAACGGCAGGCTGCCGGTGATCGCCGGAACCGGCAGCAACAATACCGCCCATGCGGTGGAGCTTTCCAAACGGGCGGAGTCACTGGGGGCGGACGCGCTGCTGCAGGTAACCCCTTATTATAATAAATGCTCTCAGAAGGGCCTGTTCCTGCATTTTCAGGCCGTGGCCCAAGCGGTTTCCCTGCCGGTCATCCTTTATAATGTTCCCACTAGGACCGGTGTGAATATCCTGCCGGCCACTTACGCCAAGCTGAGCGATATCCCCAATATTGTGGCGGTAAAGGAGGCCAGCGGGAATTTTTCCCAAATCGCCAAAATTTTATCCCTGTGCGGCGACAAGCTTGACGTTTATTCCGGCAACGATGACCAGATCACCTCGGCGTTGACGCTGGGCGCCAAAGGCGTTATTTCCGTGCTGGCGAATATCGTCCCCAAAGAAACCCACCGGCTGTGTCAAAGCTACTTTGACGGCGATACTGAAGAAAGCGACACCCTGCAGCTTCATTACCTGGAACTGATTGAGAATCTATTCAGCGATGTAAACCCCATTCCGGTGAAGCGGGCGATGAACGCCATGGGAATGGAAGTGGGAGAGTGCCGCCTGCCGCTGTGCGCTATGGAAGAGGTGGCGGCGGAACGGCTTTTGAGCTGCTTGAAGCGTTATGGGCTGGTGAAAAAGGCTAGGGCCGGCTCGGTTACGGTACGCCGCCCTAAAGATACTCTCCTTTGGCGGGCCAATCATTAATTTCCGATATTCAAATAAAAAAGCCCCGGCTCTCATAAAAGAGCCGGGGCTTTTGAGCGGGTCAGTGTTGCGACTGCAGTTTATCCAGAAAATGAGCCTTCTTTAACGCCAGCCGAAGGGCGGCGGCCAAAGGAACCGCCACGATGGTGGCGATAACGGCGTTGATGACGGAGGGAAGGGCGCTGTAACCCACGGTGGTGATGTTAGGAATAAACTCAGACCCTAGCAGGGCGTTGGCAATGAAGGTTTTGCCCAGATGAAGAACGATATAGGACAGCAATCCGGCAATAGAGGCGATCAGATTCCGTTTCTGACTGTCGGCGGCGTGGCCGCCGCTGTATGCGATTTTGCCGCAGACAAAGGCCATGATAAATTTAAAGACCAGGGTAAACGGCGCGGAGGTAATGAATACCGGGTCCAATAAATCGAAGAAAAAAGATCCGATGCCGGCGGCGAGCCCGCCGTAAATAGGCCCTAGAAGCAGGCCTGAGAGAATGCAAAAGATGTTGCCGAAGCTAATCATAGAGGTAACGCCCATACCCAGGGGAATTTTAATATTAAATTGGGTGGAAACAAACACCAGCGCCGCCATTAACGCGGTAAAGGCAAGCTGATAGATGGTGATTCTTTTTTTACGGTTTAACTTCGCGGGCATAAAGAAAACTCCTTTTCTCTGAAAATAAGGGGATAAAGCATATTTTAATGGTTTGAAATATATTATATTGTTCTCAAATTATTATAATAATAATATCGTAAAACTGTCTTGATAGAAATACACAGTTTTTAGAAAAAATAAAAGGACAGTTAAAAGGAGCGATTTATGCTGTACGATTATCTGCAATTAGAATATGAGAACAAAAAGCCGCTTTACCAGCAGCTTTACGAACAAATCCGCAGAGCGGTGCAGGAGGGGCATCTTTCCCGGGACGAAAAGATGCCTTCCATCCGCGGGCTGGCGGAAGGCCTGGGGCTGAGCCGCACCACCATCGAGGCCGCTTACCAGCAGCTTTGTGTGGAGGGTTATTTGAAAAGCAAGCCCCAAAGCGGATATTTTGTGGCGGCCTCGGGAAAAAGCCCTGTCCAGCTTCGCGAAATCCCCGGCGATCATTATAAACGAATACAAAAGTCGCTGGTGAAATATAACCTGGGCACCGACGTGGTGGATTTGCAGAACGCGGATATGCTCCGGTGGAAGCGGTGCGTCAAGGATGTGCTGAACCGGAAGGAAGTTTTGGTTTCCTATGGAGAGAAACAGGGAGAGCTGGAGCTGCGGGAGGCCCTTTCCCGGTACAGCTACAGCGTCAGAGGGGTGATTTCCACCGCGGATTCCATCGTTATTGGCGCCGGGACCCAACCCCTTTTATCGATCCTGTGCGGCCTGCTTCCCAGGGACAGCGTGGTAGCTATCGAGGAGCCGGGCTTTCGCCAGGCGGAGCAGGTGTTCCAGGATTACGGTTTTCCAGTCCGGCGCGTTGGAAGCGACCAGGATGGGGTCAGCCTAAAGGAACTGAAGTCTTCCAAGGCCAGCGTGCTGTTTGTGAGCCCCTCCAACCGGATGAGGGCCCGGGGCGCTATTCCCATGAACCGCCGGTTCGAGCTTTTAAACTGGGTGCAGGAGGGGAGCCGGCTGATTATTGAGGACGATTATAATGGAGAACTGCGGTACAGCGCCAAGCCGATCCCCGCCCTGCAAAGCCTGAGCGGCGGCAAGCGCGTGGCATATTTAGGCTCTTTTTCCAAGTTGCTGCTGCCCAGCGTTCGAATCGGCTATCTGGCAATGCCGGAGGAATTGGCCAGCCCCTATTGGGACAAAGCCGGCGGATACAACCAAACCGCCTCAAAAATAGAACAGCTGGCCCTGGCCCGGTATATCCGTGAAGGAAATCTGGAACGGCAGCTGCGAAGGCTGAGAAAGCTTTACGCGGCGAAAAGCGGGCTGTTTTATAGCGAAATAAAAAAGATTTTTGGCGGCCGGGTTAAAATTTCCTTATGGGAAACCAGCCTGTGCTTCCGTCTGGAGCCGGAAAGCCGCCTTTCCTCCAAAGAACTGGTCCATCTGGCGCTGAAGCGTGGGGTTCGCCTGACGCTGCGGGAGGGCCGTGGCCATGAGGATATCCTAGCGGGTTTCGCGGGAATCCCGGTGGAAAGCATCCCGGGGGCGGCGGCTTCCTTGGGAGAAGCATGGGATCCGGTCCTTGACAGAAAGGGAGCCAGAGATTAAAATAGACAGGTGAGCAGGCTGAACAGCCACGGGCGACGGCCGAAAGGCCCCGCCTGAGGAAAGTCCGAGCTCCGCAGGGCAAGAATAGCGGCTAACGGCCGCCGGGGGCGACCCTAGGGATAGTGCAACAGAAAGTTACCGCCGGCTTTGCCGGTAAGGGTGGAAAGGCGAGGTAAGAGCTCACCAGCGCGCAGGAGACTGCGCGGCTGTGTAAACCCTATTCGGAGCAACACCGCAAAGGAACGCAATACGCCGGCCCGGCGTGTTCCGAGAAGGTGGCGTCGAGCTGTGATGGCAACATCCGGCCAAGATAGATGGCTGTTCACGACAGAACTCGGCTTATAGGCCTGGTCACAACCAAAAAGGAGCCCGCTCTTTAACGAGCGGGCTCCTTTTATTTCTGGAATATCATTTTTTCAAAGGATGAATTAACTGCGGATCAAATTTTCCGGAATGAGATAAACAGAGGGGCTAGTCGGCTCGTCCTAGAAGCCAATCTACCGATACCCCTAAAATCTCAGCCAGTGCAACCAGCTCGAAATCGGTTACAAAACGAATCTGCCCCTCTAATTTGGATAAACCTGAGGCGTTCATGTCTACTCCATTTACCTGAAGTTGGGCCAGGAGTTCTTTTTGTTTCATACCTTGCTTTTTTCTGGCGGTTTCTACTCGAGCGCCAACCAAATTTCGATCACCTAAAGCCTGTTTGCGCAACCTCATATTATTCCCACTCCTTCCAAATTAATATAAATAAAAATGAATCAAACAGAATGTAGTTATTATATAATAAAATATTTATCAATACAAGAAAAAAACCCCGAAAAAAAACGAAAAACGACCTGGATAAATCTGGAATTTCCAACTGATTACGGCATTTTACAGCAATAATTGGAAGTTAATTCCTAATAAAGAGCTAGAAAATAAAATTTGTCAAATTGAGGAGAAATTGATATAATCTAAAAAATAGGGAATTCTAATTCGAATCCGTATTGCTGAAAACAGGAAGCAAATTTTTATTGTCAGGAAAGAAGTGGGAAACCATGAGCGACCAAGAAATCAATTTAAAAAGCAACTTGACCATGCTGACGGATTTTTACGAGCTGACCATGGCCAACGGTTATTTTGAAAACGGCTTTGAAAATACCGTCGCATATTTCGACATGTTCTTTCGCAAGGTACCCGACGGCGGCGGCTTTGCCATCATGGCGGGGGTTCAGCAGGTGGTGGATTATCTGGAAAACCTGGCATTCACCAAAGAGGATGTGGAGTTCCTTCGGAACAAGGGTATTTTCAGCGAGGCATTTTTGGAGTACTTGAAAAATTTTCAGTTTTCCTGTGATGTCTGGGCGGTGCCTGAGGGCAGGCCCATTTTTCCCGGCGAGCCCATCGTTACCGTGCGGGGCCCGGTGATCCAGGCCCAGTTTGTGGAAACTATGATTCTGCTGTGCGTCAATCATCAAAGCCTGATCGCTACAAAGGCCAACCGGATTGTCCGGGCGGCCCAAGGCAGGGCGGTGATGGAATTTGGCTCCCGCCGGGCCCAAGGGGCTGACGGCGCGGTAATGGGGTCCCGGGCGGCTTATATCGGCGGCTGTGTGGGGACGGCCTGCACCCTCAGCGACCGGGATTTTAAAATTCCTGCGCTGGGCACCATGGCCCACAGCTGGGTTCAGCTGTTCGACAGCGAGCTGGAGGCGTTTCGGGCATATGCCGAGGCTTATCCCACCAACTGCTTGCTTCTGGTGGATACCTACAATGTGCTGAAATCCGGCGTTCCCAACGCGATTAAAGTATTCGACCAGGTGCTCAAGCCTTTGGGCCTGCGGCCTGCGGGGATCCGTATCGACAGCGGGGATATCACCTATCTATCCTGCAAGGCCAGAGAAATGCTGGATAAGGCCGGGTATCCTGACTGTAAAATATGCGCGTCCAACTCTTTAGACGAGTATATCATCCGGGATATGATTATGCAGGGCGCCCAGGTGGATACCTTCGGCGTGGGCGAACGGCTGATAACCGCTTCCTCTGAGCCGGTGATGGGCGGGGTGTACAAGCTTTCCGCCATTGAACGGCCTGATGGAACCGTAATCCCTAAGATCAAGGTCAGCGAGAATGTCTCCAAAATCACCAATCCTTGTTTTAAAGGCCTGTGGCGACTGTTTGACCGGGAAAGCGATAAAGCTATCGCTGATGTGATTACCATGGCTGACGAAGCCATCGACGATACCAAGCCTTATGATATTTTTGATCCAGAGCATGTTTGGAAACGGAAGACCGTGGAGAATTTTTACGCGGAACCTATGAGGATAAAGCTGTTTGAACATGGAAAGAAAGTGTATCAATCGCCGGAACTGTCTCAAATCAGGGCGTTTTGCGCCAAAGAGGTGGACCGGCTATGGGCGGAGGTCAAGCGGTTTGAAAATCCCCATCACTATTATGTCGACTTGTCTCCCAAGCTCTGGAATGAAAAGAACCGTCTGCTTTCGGAGCACAGCTTTTAAAATAGAAGGGAGAATTAATCTATGGCAAAAATCATACTCAGCGCCGACAGCACCTGCGATTTAGGGGAGGAACTGAAAACCAAATATCAGGTTCATTATTATCCCTTTCATATTATTTTAGGCGACAAGCAATATCAGGATAATGTGGATATTACGCCTGAAGAAATCTTCCAGGCCTACTGGGAAAGAAAGATCCTTCCGAAAACAGCGGCTATCGGTGTGGGCGAATATATCGACTATTTCCGAAAATGGGTGGAAAACGGCTACCAGGTGATCCACTTGAACCTGGGTTCGGGCATTTCCTCCGCCTATCAAAACTGCTGTATGGCGGCCCAGGAACTGGGAAACGTGTTTCCCATCAACTCCGGCAACCTGTCGTCCGCCATCGGGCTTTTGGTGGTGGAAGCGGGCAAACGAATCTTTCAGGGAATGCCGGCGCCTCAGATTCAAAAGGAGATTCAGGCCATGACAGAGAAATGCCATGGAAGCTTTGTGCTGGACACTCTGGAGTTTCTCCACGCGGGGGGCAGGTGCTCTACAATAGCGGCGCTGGGCGCCAACCTGCTTCGGCTGAAGCCTTGCATTGAGGTGGATAGCCGGGACGCCACCATGCACGTGGGGAAAAAATACCGGGGAGATTTGGACAAGGTGCTGGTTCAGTATACCCGGGATAAGCTGATGAACCGGGATGACCTGAATTTGGACCGGTGCTTTTTGGTGAACGCCGGGATTTCCAAGGAGCGGATTCACTTGGTGAAAAAGACGATTGAGGAATGCGCCCATTTTGAGTGCATCTATGTCACAAAGGCCAGCTGCACTATTTCCTGCCACTGCGGCCCCAACACCTTGGGGGTTATGTTCCTGACCAAGTAAGCTACATAAAGAAAAAGCGGTAAATCCTCTGAGGATTTACCGCTTTATAATACCGAAAACATTTGAATGAGTTGGGGAAACATAGAAAAAAGGTTGCAAGGCGTGTGTGAATCAGCCGTAATAAAAGGTATACGTTCAGCCCATAGGCAGACGGAAGCTTATTCCCCGATCAATGCTTCTATGAGCTGGAGGAGTTCGCCGGGGCTTTTTGCCGCGTGGGCCGCTTTTTCCATTTCATAGGGGCGAAAACCGTAGGCGCAGCCGATAAAGGGGATATGATTGTCCACAGCCGCCTGATAGTCCAAAAGCGTGTCGCCGATCATAACCGCCTTATCCGGGGAAACCATGTTTAAAAGCTTGCCCAGGCTTTGGCCCTTGTTGTCCATTCCGGCTTCCAGCTCCTGCAGATAATCCATTTTATCCATCAGGCCGATAGCCTCAACGCACATTTTGATATAGCGGATATTGGAATTAGAACATACCGCGGTTTCATAGCCTAAGGCGTGCAAACGGTCCATGATTTCCGGAATGCCGTCAAAAGGCTTGGCGCGGTCTAAATATTTTGCCTGTACCTCGCCGCCGTGGCTGAAATAATAATCGTAAGCTTGCTGATCCCAGCCGGGAAAAATAGCGTCCATGGTTTCTTCATAATTGGTGCCGAAAGAAGCGATAATACGGGAAGCGTCCTGAACGGGATAGCCCAGCTTCCGCTCCATCTCTTGAGCAGCGGGAACGGAAAACAATTCCGTGCGGCTCAGGGTGCCGTCTAGATCAAATACAGCCAATTTTTTCGACATGGGGTGATTCCTCCTTTATGATCCGAAGCTTACTGTTTTCTATTATACCGTTTTTCTGAAAAGATGAAAGGGCAAAATGAAAATCCTCTGGTTTCGATAAAATTGAGGATTCCTACAGAGAAAATCTTAGAAGTAGTTGCTGTTTTTTTTCGCTTATGGTAGACTTAAAAAAGGAGGGGTGCCGAATGAAAACAACAGACGGAAAGCAAAACCAGCGTCAAATATCAGGGCAAACCGGCCTGGAAACGGCGGAAAAGCCTGAGAGCTATAACGAACGGCGCCTCCAAAATCAAATTGCCGCTCTTTTGGAGGGCAGAAAAGAGCTGAATAAAGAGATCGAGCGCCTTCAGGAAAAGTGGGTGAAGGCTCAACGCCAGGATGACGAGCTGGTACGGAAAAGCCGGCAGTACGACGATATTCAGTTTCATCTTTATGAGATTCACCAGAAGGCGGAGTCTGAGGCGTTTTTGATCCGGGAATCGGCGAAAGAGCAAGCTATGGACGCCGTTTTTGTCATCGACGATATCAAGGAGGCGGTTTCTATTTTCCAGCAGGATGTCCAGGCCTTAAAAAAGGACCTGGAGATCGGAAGCGATACCTTGGAGGATAGGGTTGCGTCGTTTCTCTATTCCTTAAAAAGCTTTGAAGGAAAACTGGATCAAATAAAGCGGCGTTTTTATGAGGACAACCATCTGCCTCAGGAAAAAAATGTCCCGCGCGAGGCTCCATAAAATACTTGCAAAAGAGGAGGCTTTGTGCTATCATATTTTAGCATGAAATGGGGGCCACTAGCTCAGTTGGTTAGAGCAACCGGCTCATAACCGGTCGGTCCGGGGT
>CABUCM010000060.1 GCA_902490005.1 uncultured Ruminiclostridium sp. | reverse complement strand
TCTCAGCCATCGGCGGCTTTGCCGCCGTCTATGGCGTGAGGTTATTATACCATAAAACCAGGAAGAAAAGTGCAGGAAGATTCCCATGAATTTAAAATATGGGAAAAACGTTGAAAATTGTAAAAAGCAATTTACAAACCCTGTTTTCTACTATATACTGAAATTAAGATTTACGGCGAATTTCAGGATAGCGGCAAGGGTTTATCCTTTTCCTGAACTTTCTCCAGCCGTAAGAAAGGTAGCGTGATTTTATGAAATGTGTTCATTGCGGCAGTGAATTGATGCCCGGTTCTAAGTTTTGCACAAACTGCGGTACTCCGGTTACGGAGCCTGAAGCCCTGGCGGCTTCAGAAGCTTCCCAACCTTCTCAGCAGGATCCTATGGGCAGCTGGCCCGCTTCTGATTTTTCTACTCCGGCAGAAATCGCTTCTTTTGACAGCGAAACAGCGGAAATTCCCCCTGTTTCTGATCAGCCTCTCCCCGCCTATGATGAGACTGGCGCTCAGAATATGAATTCCGCTAATCCGGCAGCCCCCGCCCAGGAAGCGCCCGGCGGGCAAACGCCTCCTGCCTATCCGCAGGATACCACAGGCGCGGTACCCCCTGTTTATCCTCAGAATAATATGGGGGCTGTCCCGCCTTCTTATCCTCAAAACAGTAATGGAGGCGTTCCTCCCGTTTACCCTAACCAGTCCTATTACCCACAGCCAGGATACCCCCAGGGCCCCGCGCCTCAGAAAAAATCAAACAAGCTGGTTTTGGGCATCGTTTTGGGAATCGCGGCTTTAATCATCGTCTTGATTGTAGTCCTGGTGGTCATTCTGTTTAACAATCAGAAAAAAGAGCCCGGCCCGTCTTCCTCCAGTGAAACTTCCAGCAGTGTTTCCAGTGAGGTGTCCAGCGATTCTTCCTCTCTTTCCGGAGAAACCCAGGCCGTGACCATCGGCAACGCATCCTTTGCGGTGCCTGCGGAGTGGGAACTTGATCTTGACGACGACGGTACCGTCTTCCTGTATCCTAACGAGGAAGAGGTTATGGTCATCTACTGCTTTGCCGGCGAGGCTTCGGCGTATTCAGACAACGACTATCTGGAGAGCTATGGCGAGGGCTATGATGATTACGAATACATTGATCTGAAAGAAACCACTGTCAGCGGGACTCTTGGCAAGCTTCATACCTATTACGCTTACGTGTCGGACATAGACTATAAGATAAGCAGCTTCTATTTTACCATTGGCGGCGACCTGATGTCGGTGGATTATTTCTGTCCCCTTCTGTCCTCCGCGGACGCTATGCAGCCCCTGCAGAATGTTATGCAAACCCTGCAGATTTCCGAAAACGCTAATACCGCGTCTTCCGCTCCCGCTTCCTCCACAGGCGGTTCCGGGACGCAGGACGCTTATGGCGAGGGTATGTATAAAATCGGAAGTGACCTTCCCGCTGGGGAATATGTGCTTTTGCCCGCTTCCGAGTTCTCCGCTTATTACGCGGTAAGCTCCACCTCTTCGGGAAAGGTGGAGGATATTCTTGACAACGATAATTTCGACGGCCGCCGTTACCTCACCGTGGCGGACGGACAGTATCTGACTATCCAGCGCTGCACGATGGTGCCGCTTGACAAGGCTCCCGCTGTGGACACCTCCTCCGGCGTGGTGCCCGAGGGCATGTACCGCGTGGGAACCGACATTCCCGCCGGGGAATACAAACTTCACAACAATTCTGATTTCGACGGGTATTATGAGGTCAGGAGCAGCAGTATTGCGGAAGAAGGCTTTGACAGCATTATTACCAACGACAATTTCAGCGGCGACGTTTATGTCACCGTGGAAAACGGCCAGTATCTGGTGGTAAACCGGGCTGAGCTTAATCTTCCCAAATAAAAGCTTCTCACGGTTTTAAAACGCCCAGGCTCCTTTTAAGAGCCTGGGCATTTTTTTACAGCTTCATCTGTTTTCCTTCCATCGCGGCGAGCACCGCTTCTGGAATCAAATCAAAATGGGCTACCAAGGATTTTGGCTTTTTATCGTAGTCGTCCTGGGAGAAGGGGACAAAATAGATGTTTTTCGTATTAATCATGGCGCCGATATTTTTGGCGGTGGCGCCTAAGCCGTCGTTGGTGGCCAGGCATAACAGCACCGGCCTGCCGATACGCAGGTGGCTTTTGCAGGCCATGGTCACGGAAGTATCGGTAATGGCGTTGGCAAGCTTTGCCAAGGTGTTGCCGGTACAGGGGGCCACGACGATAATATCGCACATTTTTTTGGGCCCGATGGGCTCGGCGTCCACAATGGACTTGATAATCTTCCGGTCGCAGATATCCTCTATTTCCCAGACGATATCGCTGGCACGGCCGAACCGGGTATCGGTATTGCAGGCGGTTTCCGACATAATCGGCAGCACCGCGGCCCCTTGCTCCTTTAACGCCCTCATTTGGGCAATGGCTTTTTCAAAGGTGCAAAAGGAGCCGCACAGGGCGTAACCGATAGTTAAATCACTCAGTGTCATTCTGCTCCCTCCTCAATCATATGATAAATAGTGGTTTTGATGATTTCTCCCGCCGCCTGGGGCGCCACCTTTCCAGGCAGGGACAAAGCCCTTTGGGCGTTAATCCCCAGCCGTTGGGCTGCCTCAAAATCCACCCCCGGGGATAGCAAAATGGAACAAGGGACAACGCATATACGGCGGTAGCCGTTAGAATATTGAAAACCGGATAAAAAAGCCGGCGGGATAGATTCCCGCCGGCTTTTTATATATCAGATCCTTATTTTTCCACTGCTTTCAGCAGTTCCTCTGGGGAAACGCCATACAGCTTCGCCAGAACGCACAGGTTTGAGGTGCTGGGATCCGACGTTCCGTTTTCCCATTTTGACACCGCCTGCCTGCTTACGCCGACGCTTTCCGCCACAAACTCCTGGGTCATTTTGCATCGTACGCGATGCCCCTTCAGGGCTTCACCCAGAGACTTTTGAACGACTGTTTTTTCCTTGCGGACTTCATTTGACCTTAAATACTTTAAAAGCGCCCGGATCAAAAGCACGGTTAAAAAAACAAAGAGACCCAACCCAAGGATAAAGAGTATTACAATGAGCGCCATCGAAATAGAAACCGCCATGTTTTCCTCTCCTTTCCATTTTTGTTGGGTCCATTCTATCATAATTTCTAAGGTTGCCTCCACCAACTATTCCGCAACAATTGGTTGCGTCTGCGTTGCGGAAGTGATTTCCGCGTTTTATCGCGCTGAATCAGAACAATCGCCGGATGCGGTTCCCGCTGCCGCCTTACAAAAAAGCCCGCCTATTTTCGCCCGCCGTTAAAGGACCCAAAAGCCTAAAACACCAATCGCCACGCTGATGCCGGCCCCAGCCAGCACATCCTTCGGATAATGCAGACCCGCCACGACGCGGGAAACCCCGACCACCGCCGCAAGCGCCGACGCGGCTATGCCCAGGGGCGGCGAAAGGTACCAAAAGGCGATGGCGATAATCACCGAGCTGGCCGTATGCCGGCTGGGAAAGGAATCCCCCGGCTTGTGGGAAAGCAGGGGCTGGAAATTCATCTTGTCATAGGGCCTGGGGGCATGGAACACATGCCTTAGCGCCGTTACCGCCGCTAAGGCGGCCAGCGGCACCAAAACAAACCGGAGCAGCTCCGGATATCCCCGCGCCAGCAGTACCGCAACGGCGGCGGGATAGGCCACCGCGATGACATCCGGCAGATATTTCGTAACGCCGGCAATTATCTTTTCTCTTGTTTTGGTCTTTCGGCAAAACGCCGTCAGCTTTTGATACTGGGCTTCCTTCATACGATCTCCCCTTTGTGAGGTATCATACCATGTTTTTCTTTCCGCCGCAAGGAAGCCCCTATCTGGGATCAGGAAAGCAAAAATAGAAATCCAGGGATTTGTCCCCATGAACCACAATTTTTTTCACCAAGGCCTGGATTACCGTTCTGCCTGGCCGTTCAAGCCGCAGCAGTTCCTTCGCCGCCAGCTCCCGCCGGTCCTCTGGGTTTTCCGCGGTCAGTTCCTCTTCCAATGCGTCAACCTTCCGCTGCCAAAGTTCGCAGTAGCCTAAAAACTGGCGCTGGATATTTGGGAATTTTTCCGCCTCCCGGCTGGTACGCCGGTAAAACGCCAGCTGCTCCTTGGCGTTTCGCAGTTCCTTTGCCGCCAGCTCCCTGGATTTTTTGGGGAATTCCGGGTAAAGGCTTTGGGGAGCCACCTTTTCACAAAGCGACCGCAGGCTTTCCAGCAGCGTTTGTTCCACCTGGTCCTCGCGGATACAATGGGTTCTGCAGGAACCGGGATACCGCCGGCTGGCGGAACAAACCAGATAGGTTCTGGGGCCGTCTTTGACGAAGGTCATGGGAGAACCGCAGTCCCCGCAGAACACCAGCCCGGACAATAAATGCCGGTCCTTGGGTTCCTGGGGGCTGGGCCTTGTGCTGAAAATCTGCTGGGCCATTTGAAATTCCTCCTTTGAAATTAACGGCTCATGAGTGTTCGGGACCACGATCCATTCCTTTTTGGGGATGGGAACCCGCTTCTTCACCTTGTAGCTGACAGTTTTGCTTTGGTTTTGGGTCAAGTTTCCGGCGTAGGTTTCGCAGGTAAGGATACGCCGGATCGTGCTCTCGTTCCAGGCTCCTTTTCCGCTTCGGGTTTCGCCCCGCTTTTCCAGGGGCGTGGGAACGCCTTCCCGGGTTAGGCTTCTGGCAATTCCCCGGACGCTTTCTCCTTTTAAAAAATCCCGGTAGATCCGCCGGACTATCAGGGCGCCGTCCGGATCCGGCACCAGCCTGCCCGGGCGGGCCGGGTCCTTTTGATAGCCATAGGGGGCCCACGCGCCGATAAATTCTCCGGCCCGCCGTTTGGCCGTCAGGGCGGAGCGGACCTTTTTGGACACGTCCCTGGCGTAAAAATCGTTGAACACCGTTTTAAAGGCGCTCATATCGTTGCCGGCGCTTTCCTCCCGGCCTGTGTCCACTCCGTCGTTGACGGCTATGTACCGCACGCCCTTTTCCGGGAAATAGCGGTCCACATACCTTCCGGTTTCAATGTAGTCCCGCCCAAGCCGGGAAAGGTCCTTGGTAATCACGGTTTTTACGTCTCCCCGTTCGATATCTTGAAGCAGCCTCTGGAAGCCTGGGCGGTTGAAATTCGTGCCGGTATAGCCGTCGTCGATATAGCATCCGGATACGGTAAAGCCATTTTCTCGGCAGTACTGGGTCAAAAACGTCCTTTGGTTGGAAATGCTTTGAGATTCCCCCCAGCGCTCCCCATCCTCCTGGGACAGCCGCAAATACAACGCCGCCGGTTCCATTATTTTTCGCTCCGGTTCGGTTCCAGCAGCAGCGACAGGAGAAGCCGTAATTTTTCTAAGAGCGGCCGCTCTTCTTCCGCGAAGATATAACGCGCCTTTTTTGTTTCTTTCATCATTATCACCTCCTTCTATGCTTATGCGATAAGAAAAACTTTCATATCTTTTTCTCTTCTAGAACTTGACAATCCCCTGATTGTGATTTACACTATAAATAACAAAACGTGCTCGGGCACGCAATAAAGAAGGGAGTCTCTGTTATGAAAATTCACTCCATCAGCGATCCAGCGTTTTTGAAATACGGCAAGGTGCTTACCGGTTATGCCTTAGACGACCTGATCGCCGCTATGAACCGTATAGAGATTCCCGACGATACTGTTTATGTGGCTTCCTGCCCGGAACTAGAGCAGCTTCCGGTTTTCCACGACCTGCAAAACCGCGGCTTCGGCGGCGTTCCCATTCAGCTTGGCTACTGCAACGGCCACAACAAAAAGCTGAACGCTCTGGAATATCACCGGTGCTCTGAAATCAATGTAGCCTGCACCGACATGGTGCTTTTGCTGGGCGCCCAGCAGGATATTGACTTAAACGACTATACCTATGAAACGAAAAACGTGGAGGCCTTTTTGGTGCCCAAGGGCGCCGCTATTGAGGTTTACGCCACTTCCCTGCACTATGCCCCCTGCCATGTAAGCGACGAGGGCTTCCGCAGCGTGGTGGTGCTGTCAAGGGGGACCAATACCGATTTGGATCAAACTCCCCTAAAGCAGGGGGAAGACGCCCTGCTGTTCGCGAAAAACAAATGGCTCATCGCCCATGAGGATGCCGGCTTGCAGAGCCAGGGCGCATGGGTTGGATTAAAAGGCGATAACATCACCATTTAAGATAAATCAATGAAAAGAAAAAGCGAGACCGACTTCTCCCGGTCTCGCTTTTTCTTGTGCAATCTACTGATCCGCCCCGCCGGGCAGCGAGGCAAGGTCGATGAGGATGGCTCCCTGGGCGGTTTTTGCCAGGGTATGGGCGTCAAAAATCATGGAGGGAATGGTGTTGAAAATAAAATCAAACCCCTGATAGTCGCTTAACCTGCCGGTTAGAACCGGCGTGTAGCCGTAAATTTCAATCCAGGCCAAATCCTCCGGCTTGCGGGCGCTGACCGTGATACTGGCGCCCATGCCCTTGAGCATTCCGCTCAGGACCTTTCCGATCCTGCCAAAGCCGGTGACCAGGCACTTGGAACCGGCGATCATGCCGTCATATTCTCCCATGGCGATCTCCAAAGCTCCCTCCGCTGTGGGCACCGCGTTTCTTACGGCAAATTCCTCCTGTTGGGAATAGTCCAAAAGCGTCAGTTCCTTAAAATAGTCCCCCACTTTTAAAAGTGTGTTTTTCATCCCGCAAAACACTTTTTTCCCCTTCAGCATCGCAAAAAGCTCTTGGTTCAACAAAAGCTCCGACCCGGCGTAGGGAGCGTTCAGCGTAACGCCGTCCTTGGTCACCGGAAGGGGCAGGATAATATAGTCCGCTTCCACCGCTTCTTTCCATCCTGTTTTTTTCAAATTTTTCCCTTTTACATGCTCAAGGCCCGCGCAGAGCACCGGATAGCCGTCCGCCGCCATAGATTCCGCCATAGCCGCCTGGCGCTGGTCTCCGCCCAAAACCCCGAAGCCGTTTATTTTAATCATTAGGTACAACCTCCATAAAACAGGCTCAGCCTGCCGGCATTGCACAAATACCGCAGGCCTTTTTTTCGGGACTTCCCCCTGTTTTTCCCCTGGAGAAATCCATGTCCCGTCTCCTTACTATAGTATGGAGAGGCGGGCATGGCGGTGATAAATTTATAAAAGTTATAAAAAAGTGTTTAAATTCTCTGGCAAAAGCAATATAATAGAATATATGCAAAGTTTGACAGGAGTGTGCAGTTTGGAACATCAAGACCTTTTGGACCGGGTTCACCGGCTCCATTTCATTGGGATCGGCGGCTCCGGCATGTGCCCCATGGCCGAGATCCTTCATAGGGAGGGCTTTCTCCTCACCGGCTCGGATGTTTTCGAGTCCGATACCCTGCAGCGGATCCGT
This sequence comes from uncultured Ruminiclostridium sp., assembly GCA_902490005.1. GTDB lineage: Bacteria > Bacillota > Clostridia > Oscillospirales > Acutalibacteraceae > Clostridium_A. The sequence goes on along the minus strand of CABUCM010000060.1, from coordinate 2,314 downwards.
TCCTATGGCATCCCGGTATATATGGGACACAAGGCGGAAAACATTGGGGATGCGGAAGCGGTTGTCTATACCGCCGCGGTCAAGCAGGATAACCCAGAATTGGCGGCCGCCCGGGAAAAGGGGATTCCCACCCTGGAGCGCAGCGTGATGCTGGGCATCGTCTGCCGCCGGTACGCCGACGCGGTGGCGGTAAGCGGCACCCATGGCAAAACCACAACCACCGCCATGCTGACACAGATTCTGGTACAGAGCGGAAAGGATCCTACCTCCATCATTGGCGGCAGGCTTCCGTTTCTGGGCGGGAACAGCTGCGTGGGCAACAGCGAGATTATGGTCTGCGAGGCCTGCGAATATGTGGACACCTTTTTGCAGCTCACACCGGCGGTTTCGGTGATTTTAAACATCGACGCCGATCATTTGGATTACTTTAAAACCCTGGACAATATTATCCATTCCTTCCGCCAGTTCGCCTCACAGACTACCAAAAGGCTGGTGGTGAATGGGGACGACGGCAATACCGCGAAGGCGATTGAAGGGATCCCGCTGCCTGTGGCTACCTTCGGCCTGAAGGACACTAACGACTATTACGCTGGAAACATCGCGGAAAAAAAGGGCGTCTGCGAAGAATTCGCCCTGATGCACCGGGGCGAAAAGCTGGCGGACATCGTTTTGAGCGTGCCGGGAGAGCACAACATCTATAACGCCCTGGCCGCAGCGGCCACGGCCCATACCTTAGGGGTCAGCCCCGAAGACATCGCCAAAAGCCTGCACGCTTTTACGGGGGTTCACCGCCGGTTTGAAGTGCTGGGCAATCCCTGCGGCATCATGGTAGCCGACGATTTTGCTCATCATCCCACCGAGCTTTCCGCCACGCTGACCGCGGCGATGAAAATGGGCTTTCAGACCGTTTGGGCGGTCTTTCAGCCCCACACCTACTCCCGCACCGCCTTGCTGCTGGACGACTTCGCCAAGGCCCTGTCCATTCCCGACAAGGTAGTGATGTCGGAAATCCTGCCGGTTCGAGAGGTCAACACCTACAACATTTACACCAAGGATTTAGCGGATAAAGTTCCCGGCAGCGTGTGGTTTGATACGTTTGAGGAGATCACCGGCTATGTCACCCAACGCGCGAGGCCAGGAGATTTGATTTTGACCCTGGGCGGCGGAAATGTTTATCAATGCGCCAACATGATTTTAAAACGGCTTCAGGAACAGGAATCCGTGAAATAAAAAGAAGAGGCTCCCTTAGGCGGAGGCTCATAAGGAAGTAAATGAAATTTCCCGGTAGAACCGGCGTGGTAACAATCACGCCGGTTTTTCCGTACTTGCAGACAGCTCCGGTTTTTGAAGGGGAATCTGGATTTTACCCACATAAGTAAAGTAAATCTCAATCGTCACATGTTTTCTTCCGTCAATTTTCTCCGGGTTATGGATGACGATTTTTTCAATCAGTTCGTTGACTGTCACAGCGTCAAGTTCCTGTATATCGGAATACCGTTCTGCGAGTTGTAAGAAACGCCCTACATCCGAAACCTGCTCGGCTTCTTCTTTGATTTCCCGCTCCAATACTTCGGAAAGCTGCTGGATTTCTGCCTGCTCCGCCTCATACTGTGATGATAACTTCTGGAAGCGAAGATCACTCAGTTTTCCTAAAACATTATCTTCATAAAGGTGCTGGATGATTTTATCCAAGTCCTCCATACGCTTCTGTGCGCCTGATAGGGCTTTTCGTTTCTGTGCCAGTTTTGCTTTCCGGCTGGCTTCATCCTGCATCAGCATTTCCTGTGTGAAGTCATCCTGAAACAGCCGCACATAGGTCAGCGTCCGCTGAACACATTCTAATACCCGCTTATACAGCGTGATTTCACGGATATAATGAATCTGGCAAGAACCGGTATTGCTTTTATAATTGGAACAGACAAAATGGTCTTGCGAATCATCTTTGTAGCTGTTGCAGGTACAGTAATAGAGCTTAGCTCCGCAGTCAGCACAGCGGACAAGACCGGAGAACATGCTTGTCTTACCGGTTTTGGTTGGCCTGCGTTTATTTTCCCTGAGAGCCTGTACCCGCTCCCATTGTCCGTACTCAATGATTACCGGTTGTGTTCCTTCAAATATCCGTTGATTTTCTTTCGGATTTTGCAGTCGCTTTTTGAATTTCAGGGATTTGGTATAAGTCTTAAAGTTGACGGTACAGCCAGTATATTCCCGCCGTTCTAAAATACTAGAAACAGATTTTGCACACCATTGATACAAATCATCCGGCATTGTCCAGCCTTTCTGTTTGGCATGATAAGCGGTAACGGTCAGCACC
>CABUCM010000059.1 GCA_902490005.1 uncultured Ruminiclostridium sp. | reverse complement strand
CTCTTAGGAATTACGGGTCTCTTTTCTTCTTGCGTTGTTTAATTTTCAAGGTCCTTTCGGCTGATCTCAACGATCAGCGGAATTAAATTTTAACACATCAGGCGCTGATTGTCAACAGGCTTTTCGTATTTATTTTTTAATTCCCTGTCTTTCTTTTCGACAGCTTCACTAGTATAGCAAAGGGGGGATGGTTTGTCAAGGATTTTTTTACTCTTTTTTGAGGAAGCGCAGTTTCAAGAAATCTCTTCCCCAAACCGGTCCCCAAAATCCAGAAACGTTCAGTTTTTGTGTAACCAGCTTTTCCCGGACGCCTGCCGGGATCACCTCATATTGCTGGGGAAGCGCCTGGAACCATTCCTCAGAACCGTCGTCAAACCGAAACAGGGCGCGGTATTTCAAATAATGTCCGGGGGCTCTGCTGGTGCCCGTCTGTACGATCTGGATATCCTTATTCCGCGCCACGGTATATCGATCTGAACAGGGAGCTCTTCTGCTTGTTCAATTAATTTTGAACGCTTCCGGGGTATGTGCAGCCGGTAAACAGTATAAACAGCCATTACCAGCAGCGCCGCCGCTATCATAATGAGGAGCCGGCGTATATACCAGGGCATCCTCCATCTCTCCTTTTTCAAAAGCACCAGGCCGGATGAAAAAATCCGGCCTGGCGTATTTTATCCCTCGCTATTTTATTTTTATCAGCACCCCTACCGGCTGGAACCGGTTAGAAGGGCCATCACCTCGCCGCGGCTTTTGGCGTCGGTGCGCATAATCCCCCTCAGCGCGGAAGTCTGGGTTTTGCTGCCAGCCGCCCGGGCGCCCCGCATGGTCATGCAGAGATGCTCCGCCTCGATGATGACCGCCACACCGTAGGGCTTCAGGTTTTCAAAGAGAAAATCAGCGATCTGCGCGGTAAGCCGCTCCTGGACCTGAGGCCGACGGGCGAAGCAATCCACGATTCTGGCGAATTTCGACAAGCCGATGATATTCCCCTTTTGAGGGATATAGGCGATATGCGCCGCGCCGATGAACGGCAGCAGGTGGTGCTCGCATACGGAATATAAAGGAATATCCCTGACGATCACCAGCTCGTTGTGCTGCTCCGGCTCGTGAAAAATTTTCAAATGGCGGGACGGGTCATCCCGCAGGCCGGAAAAAATTTCCTCATACATTTTGGCAACCCGTTTCGGCGTTTCCTTTAGGCCCTCCCGCTCCGGGTCCTCGCCCACCGCCAGTAAAATCTCGGTTACCGCCGCTTCAATACGTTCCTTATCCATGCAGTCCCCTCCGTTATTGATAAAGCAGCTCAATGGTCACTGCTCTTTGATTTTTATCCAGCACATAGCGTGCCTCCCCCTCTATTAAGGGTTCCTTTCCTTCGCCGAAATAGGCGTTGGCGCAATGTACATAATATGCGTATTTATATGGTTCCTCTGTCAAAAGGCGGGCCGCCGCGATATCAAAATCCAGATCAGGGCTGAATTGGAACGATATGGTCCGCTCCCTTCTGGCAGCCGCGTTCAGCACCGCATCCATCGCCTCCTGGTCGTCCTCGCTGCCCAGGGTATGAATCTGCACCGCCTTCTGCTGATAGTAATTATACTCCATAGAGGTGCATTCCGGCAAATACAAATTATACAGCGAACCATCCCACTGGGTCTCCTGGTCTTCCCCAGGGACCTCTGGATCCATCGTATGGTTCACAGAAATCTGATCGTCGGTCAGATTAAAATATTGATAAATGGACATTGCCGCCGCGTCATCCCAGGTCAAATCCAGATGGTACCATTGCCCCTCGATTTTAATCACGTTCCACATATGGGCGATTTCCTGGCTGACACCGGTGACCAGGGCGCATTGCAGCCCTAAGCAGCTGGACAAAAGCTGCATGGCCCTGGAATACCCCTCGCAGACGGCCCTGCCATCCACCAGAGCGCCATAGGCGCTGAAAGCCATGGGATATTCTGTAGAATGTTCCTCCGCCTCGTCGTTATATTCCACCAAGCCGATCAATTGGTCGTGGAGATAAAGCTCCCGTTCAAACTGGGAAGAATCCTTGGGCGCCTTATCTAAAATCCCTTCCATGACGGTATTCATTTTCTCCGACGCCTTCTGTATCTGCGTGCCGGAGAAATAAGAGCAAAGCTGGATCACTGTGCTGCCGCCGCCTACGCCGTACCGCAGGTCGTTGAGGACCCAAAACAGCTGCGGGTTGTCGTTGCGCAAAGCGGTGACAACCTGCATCACCTGGCTCTTGCTGAGGACCGTATCCTCCAGCACCACTTTTTTCACCCGGTAGTGGCCGTCCACGCTTTTCTCCTCAGAAACCCGGTAAACCGCGTCCAGTAACAGGCGGTAACACTTCCGCAGGGTATCGTTTTGCAAATGGTTAAAGCCAGAAAGCTGCCTTTGATAGCCATAATCCTCAGCGAGGGACTCCGGCGACCAGGTAATCAGGGCGTAATCTTCCTCCAGGTTTTGAATCCCGCTGTTGGGATCGTTAGGAGAATGGGCCTGGCCCAAGCTGACGGAGGAGCCGGGGATATCCCGGTCCAGGGAACAGGAGCATCCGCTTGCCAGAACGCAAACGCACACAAAGACGCAAACAGATTTTTTCCAGTTCATAAACAGCCCTCCTTTCCCAGCAGGAAGCTTACGCGGCCTTGTCTTTATTCTGGTCATTCCCACCCGGCTCTAAACCGGAAACCCAGAAACAAATTCCTTTCTTTTTTCCACGAAAAAATACAAAAAACACTTCTCATAATTAGTATATCATAAAACAAAAAACCTACAAGCGAATCTTGTAGGTTTTAAAATTCCGTAAGAATTTCTTCTTCCTTTGGCCATTTTTTCGGTGAAAAACAAACGTTTTTCCTTTCTTTTTTCTGAATGATATCAGCTTCGCCTTTGTTCCCGGTAACGCCTGGGGCTGACCCCTTGAAACTGTTTGAACTGGCGGCTGAAATACAAGGGGCTTTCGTACCCCAGCACCGAGGCGATTTCCCCCATATTCAGGCTGGAGCTTTCCAGAAGCTCCCGGGCGCGGCGGATTCTGATTTGGATCAAATATTGGTTGGGAGACTCTCCCGTCACCTGGCGGAACCGCCGGATCAGCCAGCACACGCTGACATTATGCCGTTTCGCGTAATCCCCCATGCTGAAATTCTGGTGATAGGTCCGGTACATATCATTGATCACCTGGGCCACCATGCTGTCGTTTTCCAGCTGGGGATTTTCCAGCCGCCGGCGCTGCCGGGCCATGGCCAAAAGCAGTTCCTCCAGGCGAAGGGAACACAGCCGCTGGAAGCCCAAGGGCCGAAGCTGCAGTTCCTGGATGATTTCCTCAAAGCAGCTTAGATAATGGTTGTGTTCACCTACAAAGCAGGAATGTGCATCTAAAAATCCCCATTGCGCCAGAAGGCCCTCCGCTTTCCTGCCGGTGAAGTGGATCCAATAAATCTCCGGCTGCTCTTTCAATAAATAGTAATAATCCTGGCGCTCTCCCGGCGGATAAACCACAGCGTTCCCCCGCTCCACCCGTTCCTCCTGGGGACGGAAAAAATGCCCCGCGCCTTTTACCAGATACAATAACTGCCAGTCCCGGCGGCCCTGGGTTCTCAGGGTGTGCAGCTTTTCCAGCTGCAGCAGCCGGTAATGCCCGCAGCTGAGAACCTCCAGCTCCCCCTCCGGGCCGGGGACCACATCGGTTTCCGTATCATAAAGCGCGCCGGTGTTGCTAAACATCTTATCCCTCCCGGCATTTTTCTTTTATCATAGGTCCGCCGGGGCCTCCTGTCAAGTACAATTGTATCATTTTATGTATATATCAGATTATCTTTTCCATATTCTTTTTCTCATACGTCTGCTAAAATAGCCTTAAGATTACTTCCCCGCTTCGGCGGGCCTTAGAAAGGATGTCAATTTTATGAATCTTTCTGCTTTAAATGAAACCATGCTTCACGGCGGCGATTATAACCCGGACCAATGGCTGGACCGGCCGGATATTTTAGAACAGGATATCATCCTGATGAAGGAGGCCCATGTCAACTGTGTTTCCGTGGCGATTTTCGCCTGGGCTAAGCTGGAACCCAAAGAGGGCGTCTACGATTTTGACTGGCTGGGACGCGTCATCGACCGGCTGTACGAAAACGGGATTTATACCATTCTGGCCACCCCCACCGGCGCCCGTCCCGCCTGGATGGCCCACAAATACCCCGAGGTGCTGCGGGTTGGCCCCAGCCTGCACCGCAACCACATGGGCGAGCGGCACAACCATTGCTATACCTCTCCGGTCTACCGGGAGAAAACCCGCCAGATGAACCTGCGGCTTTCTAAGGCTTTCGGCAGCCATCCCGGGGTGATTCTTTGGCACATTTCCAATGAATACGGCGGCGAATGCTACTGTGAGCTGTGCCAGGAGGCCTTCCGCCTTTGGCTGAAAGAGAAATACCAGACGCTGGACGCGCTGAACCAGGCCTGGTGGACCAGCTTTTGGAGCCATACTTATACCGACTGGAGCCAGATTGAACCGCCCCTTCCTAACGGCGAAAGCCACTGCCACGGCCTGAGCCTGGACTGGAAACGGTTCGTCACCCACCAAACCGTGGATTTCTGCAAAAAGGAAATTGAGGCGGTGCGGGCGGGCGGCTCCCGGCTGCCCGCCACCACCAACCTGATGGGCTTTTATCAGGAACTAAACTACAACAAATTTCAGGATGTGCTGGATATCGTCTCCTGGGATAACTATCCGGACTGGCACGGCCTTCAGGATCCTGTGGGCCTGGCGGCGGAAATCGCCTGCACCCACGACCTGATGCGCTGTGTGAACAAAAAGCCCTTTTTATTAATGGAAAGCACCCCCACCACGGTAAACTGGCGGGAGGTTTCCAAGCTGAAAAAGCCGGGGATGCACATGCTCTCCTCCATTCAGGCCATCGCCCACGGCTCCAACTCGGTGCAGTATTTCCAATGGCGGAAAAGCCGGGGCAGCTGTGAAAAATTCCACGGGGCGGTGGTGGACCATTACGGCAAAAGCGACACCCGGGCCTTCCAGGAAACCGCCCAGGTTGGAAAACGGCTGGAGGGCCTCTCTGAAATCTGCAAAACCAATCTGAAGCCCCAGGCTGCCATTCTCTTCGACTGGGAAAACTGGTGGGCCGCGGAAGACGCCCAAGGTCCCCGGAACAGCGGCCTTCATTATAAAGAGACGGTGCTTTCCCATTACCGCGCTTTCTGGGAACTGGGGATCCCAGTGGATATCGTCGACATGGAAAAGGATTTGTCCGGCTACCGCCTGGTGGCCGCTCCCATGCTCTACCTTTACCGGGCCAACATTGCCGAAAAGATGAAAGAATTTGTGAAAAACGGCGGCACCCTGGTGGGCACTTACTGGAGCGGCATCGTCAACGATACCGACTTATGCTATCTGGGCGGTATGCCGGGAGACGGCATGACCCAGGTGTTCGGCCTGAGAAGCGAGGAGATCGACGCCCTGTACGACGGCCAGTATAACGCTATGAGCTTCCAAAACACCCGTTACCAGCTTTCAGAACTGTGCGATTTGGTAAAGGTGGACACCGCTTCTGTCCTCAGCACCTATGAGAAGGATTTCTACGCGGGGCAGCCCGCGCTCACCGTCAATTCCTATGGAAAGGGCCAGGCCTATTACCTGGCGGCCAAGGCCGAGAACCGGTTCTATTTGGATTTCTACCGCTTCCTGGCCGCGGAAAGCGGCGTGGCTCCCGCGCTGGATGGCCAGCTTCCTTACGGCGTCACCGCCAGCCTGCGGAAAGGAAGCCGGGATATTGTGATCGTCCAGAATTATAACGACCGCCCTGCAGCCGTTGTGCTTAACGCGCCTTACACGGACCTGGAAACCGGAGACGCGGTTTCCGGCTCTTTGGAGCTGCCCGCCTACGGCGCGGCGTTCCTGGTTAAACGCTGACCCACCAGACTTTCTCTTTCTAAACATAAACAGGCCCGGCTTGAAGCGCGAAAGCGTTTTCAGCCGGGCCTGTTTTCTATTTCTTAGGCCTAAAGGGAATTGCTATGGGCGTTTTTACTGCCTTTCCAGCTTGCTGGGGGTAATCCCATAGAACTTTTTGAACTTTTGAATGAAATAGGACAGGTTGTTATACCCCACCTCGCTGGCGATTTCCGTGACGCTTTTATCGCTGTGCTTGATTAAATGGTAAGCACTCTGCATTCTTTTCTCTAAAATGTAATCGGAGATGGTGCTTCCCTCAAATTTGCTGAATACCGAGCTTAAGTACTTGGAATGAACAAAAAACACGTGATGGGCCAAATCCTTAATGACAATATCCTCCTGGTAGTGCTCATTTAAATAGGCCTTTACCTTTTCCACCAGCTGTTTCTGTGAGGAAGACCCCTCCTGGTGGTAAAAGCTGCAAATTTTATGGATAAAGCCCAGCAGCATGGCCTTCAATTCCTCCGGGGCCTTGATGTCATAAACATCCTCCACCATAAATTCCCGGAAGGTATGGGTCGGGTCTAAATCCCTGGCCCATTCAGCGGCCTCGTTGAGCACGTTGATCAGCCGGGCCACCTGCCGGGGTTCAATGGCCTGGATATTCCATTCCCGGCGGAACATTTTCTCAATAGCCGCCGCGTCCCCCTCCAGCAGGGAGTCCCGGAGCCGGGACTCAAAATCCCCCCAATTTTTTCCTTCCACGCTTCCCGAAGCGTCGGCTCTTCCCAGGCCGGGATTCCCGGATTCCTCGGCGCCGGTCTGCTTGGCCTTGAAAAACACCTCGTTAAACGCCTCTAATATGGTCTGCAGGCCTTGGTAAACGTTTCCTAAGGCGAAAGAAAGCTCCTCTTTTTCCACCGCGTTTTCCGATAGCTCCCGGATTTTTTCCGAAAGGGCCGGCAAAAGGCGGTTCAGCTCCCGGCGCAGGCCCTCGCATTCCTCCTTCTCCTTTCGAAAAAACAGGATCAGCGACACCGGATGCATGCGCACCACCAAATTAATCACCAGAAAGCCCTCAAAACCCAGCTCCTGGCAGGCGTTTTCATAGATCACGTCAGTGGTATGGGAAAAACGCTGGCTGGAATAGATCAGCAGAGGGATATAGGGCTGCTCAAACCACCGGGCGAACCGGGCGCCGCGGTATTCCACCGGCGCCACCCGGCCCTGGAGAATCAGCCGCAGGTACTCCGTGATCTTTCGTATGGACTGCTCGATCATGGAATCCAGAGCGTCGTAAAGCTCGCTGGTCACCACTGGCTTCAGCAGATAATTCTGCACGCCCAGCCCGATGGCCTCCTTGGCGTAGCCAAACTCGCTGTAGCCGGAAATGAAGGTCACCAGCAGGTCCGGGTTCACCTCTTTCAGGCCGCGCACCAGATCGAAGCCATCGCCATTGTTCATGCGGATATCCAGCAGGGCAATATCCGGGGCCCCTTCTTTTTGAACCTGCTCCATAGCCTCTTCCCCGTTTTTTGCCTCCGTCAGCTCCAGGGGAATGGATGAGGGATAATCGCCCACTAGCTTTAAAATGCTCTTTCGAGTGTAAAATTCATCCTCCGCGACCAATACTCTTAATTTCATCCCTTACTCCTCCCGTTTTGGCAGCACAAGCTCCGTGGTGGTCCCTTCCCCTTCCCGGCTGGCGATAAACAAGCCGTAGGGGTCCCCGTAATAGCTTTTGATCCGCAGATGGCAGTTTAAAATGCCCACATGGTCTGTGGTTTCCATTTCGCCCAGCGCCATGCTGCCGTGAAGCTGGCCTTGAATTTCCGCCAGCCGGGACGCGGGGATTCCCACCCCGTTGTCGCTGACGGAGATGACGATATCGCCTTCCCGGCCGGCCACCCGGATTTTCAGCCGGCCGTCCTTCCCCTTGGGTTCCAGGCCGTGCTGTATGGCGTTCTCCACAATGGGCTGGATCAAAAATTTTAACATGGGATACCGCAGCAGGGCCACGTCCACGTCGTATTCCGTTTCGAACAGGCTCGCGAACCGGTATTCCTGTATGGTAACGAAGCTTTTTACCCGCTTAATCTCATCCCGGATTGGAACAATGGCGTTGGCCTTGATGCTGTACCGCATAATATCCGCCAGGGAATTAGAAATCTCCACCACCTGGTTGACGCCGTAAAGATTCCCGATAGAGCTTAAGGTGCTTAGGGTGTTATACAGAAAGTGGGGGTTGATTTGGGCCTGGAGCATCTGGAGCTGTAGGTTGCGCTGCTTGATCTCATACCGGTATTCCCGCTCGATGCTGTCCTCCAGGCGCTCGATCATATTATTGTAAGCGCCCACCAGCACCTGAATTTCCTCCGTACCCCTGGGAATCTGCTCCACCTTGGACAAATGGCTGCTGGACAGCTTATCCAGCGAGCCGATCAGCCGGCGGATGGGGGTGGTGATGGACTGGGAAAGGGTGTAGCTGAGCATCAGGAGGAACACCAATAGGAAGGGCAGCAGCATTAGGGTGGCGGACAGGCTCCCCCACATTTCGTTTTGCAGCTGTTCCCTGGGGACGAATTGACAGATTTTCCAGCCGGTGGACTCATTGACGCTTTGAATCACATTGTATTCCCGGCCCCTCACCACCAGGGAATCCTCCGACTCCAGCTGGGACAAGGCGTCCAGCAACTTGGAATCGTAGGCATCGTCCTGGGCCATAGGATAAAAGGCCTGGTTCCCTCGGAAGATCACGGTGGAGCTGGAGGACTCCTCTTTCTGCGTTTCCCCCAAAAGGCTGTTAAAAAAGCGGCTGTAGCGCACCATCACGCAGGAATAGGCGATAATCTTCTGGGATACGTCGTGGACCGGGGTGAGGATAAAAAAAATCTTTTCCCTGCCGATACCGGTATAGCCGGTGTTCAGGTCTGAAATATAATTCTGCCGCCCGGCCCAGTCGATCCCGCTGGCCATGCTTAAAATTTCTTCAGCGTTTTCATCCAGAATATCGTGCCGGGCATAAACGTTGCCGCCAGGCACAGTGATATAAACCACGTTTTCGATATTGGTATCCAGGCTGGTAAGCTGAACCAGCAGCTCCTGCATGTAATTGTTGTTAGAGATGTATTCCGGGCTGGATGTGGAAAGGCGCTGATGGTCCGCCATTATTTTCATCACGTTCCGGTTCAGGTGGTTCAGGGTGGCTACGCTGGTGGCGGTGGTCAGCAGGGAATCCACGTTATTGCTGATCTGATGGTTGATCTGGTTCAAAAGCTGGTTATGCTTTGTGTTGAACTCCTGAACCGTGCGGTAAAGGTTCAGGGATAAAAATATTACCAGAGGCAGCAAAGAGGCCAGCAAAAAGCTTAAAAACAGCTTCGTCCGCATACGGACCGGCTTTCTTTCAGGATTCCTTTTCATTTTTTAGCCTCCTAAACAGATTGATTTAAATTTATCCTATCTTTTTTGTTGAAAACTGTCAAGAATCCTGGCGAAAGCGCCGCCCAACGACGGCATAAGCCCCGGGCCTAACGGCGCCTTCAGCGGCTGCCAATGGCAGCCGCTGAAAAGCGAATGGCTGTTCTGTTAAAAAACAAGCTCCACCATTTGGTGGCCCGTGATTTCCGGCACCACAAAAGAAACGTAACCATCCTCATCGCGGAAGGATATTTCCTCCTTTTGAGGCACCAGCCTCACCTGGCGGGGCGGGCGCTCTGTCCGCACCCTTACCGTGCGCTGGAAAAGGGGGATCACATCCTCGATGGTATCCAGAGAGGGGCAGCGCCGGTGGGGAATATAGTGAAGAAGATGGACCACCAGGCTGTTTTCCTTCTCCCGAAGGGTCAGTTCCCCGGTAGAGGGCAAATCACATTCCACCAGGGGCCTGGGATACAGCCGGGAAAGGCAGTCCCGGAACAAAAGCTTCAGCACCTGGAGAGAGCTTCTGGCGTAATCCTCAAACAGCTTCATGGAAAGGTACATCGTATGGGGGCCGGTCTGAATAGCGGCGGGAGATCAGCGGGGATTTCCCGCTGATT
>CABUCM010000058.1 GCA_902490005.1 uncultured Ruminiclostridium sp. | reverse complement strand
TTGACGGGTTAGGAAGAATTGTTCTCCCTGCTGAACTTCTCCATCACTTAAATTGAGAAAAAGGGGAAATGTCTGTTTCTATGGAAGAAAAGGATGGCTCCTTAATCGTTTCTTCCCTCCCGGCTGCCGGTCAAACCCCAGAGCCTCCTTTCCCTGTCAATTCCCAGGACATCCCGAACGGACCATGGAAAATCATTTCGCTGCCGGCGTCTAAAAAATGACAAAACCGCCTTCCTGTACAGTAACAGGAAGGCGGTTTTTTGCCTTTTTGCTCTTTTGGGGGTTGGACATCCACGGTGGGGCGATTTTGAAAAATCCGCCCTAAAAAGCCCAAAAACCCGCATGAATACTGAAAAAAATCGGGGTGACATCTATTTCGTCACCCCTTCTTGGTCCGAGTGACTGGAGTCGAACCAGCGGCCTCTTGAACCCCATTCAAGCGCGCTACCAATCTGCGCTACACCCGGAAATAGATTGCCGCTGAGTCCAGCGGCAATTAAGCTAGCAGTAGATATTATAATACTTTTCCGTCGCCAGGTCAAGACCTAATTTTAAAAATCAGTCGTTTTCTGAAGGGAAAAATTTATTATGGATCGCTGTCACCGCACGATCGGCGTCATCCACATCGATCAGCACAGAAATTTTGATTTCACTGGTGGCGATCATCTGGATATTGATCTGAGCGTCATACATAGCCTCGAACATTTTAGCGGCGATTCCCGCATGAGTTTCCATACCGGCGCCCACAATAGAAACCTTGGCTACCTTATCGTCGCAAACGATGTTCTCCGCGTTGATGGTGGATTGATAATCCTTCAGCACCTGGATGGCGTCGTTCAGCTTATCCTTGGTCACTGTGAAGGAAATATCTTTGGTGTCATGACGGCCGATAGACTGCAGGATAATATCCACGTTAATATCCTTTGCAGAAAGCTTAGAGAAAATTTTAAACGCCAGTCCCGGACGGTCCGGTACGCCAACAATCGAAATCCTCGCCACATTGGTATCCTTAGCCACGCCGCTGATTAACATTTTTTCCAATTTTGCTGCCTCCTTGACAATCGTACCAGGCGCTTTCGTCAAGCTAGAAAGCACCTCAAGTTCAATATTATATTTTTTAGCCATTTCTACAGAGCGGTTATTCAAAACCTGGGCTCCCAAAGTGGCCAGTTCCAGCATCTCATCATAGGAAATGTCTGCAAGCTTTTTCGCGTTAGGCACTTTCCGCGGATCCGCAGTATAAACGCCCTCCACATCGGTGTAAATCTGGCACAGGTCCGCGTGCATTGCCGAGGCGATGGCTACGGCGCTGGTGTCGGAACCGCCCCGTCCCAGAGTAGTCATATCTCCATAACGGTTAGTTCCCTGGAACCCCGCCACAATGACGATATTACGCTTATCCAGCTCCTTTCGGATCCGGTCGGGAACCACGCTTTTGATCCTGGCGCTGCCATAAGCGGAGCTGGTGTTAAACCCAGCCTGCCAACCAAGCAAAGATACCACCGGGTATCCCAGCTTTTCAATGGCCATGGCAAGCAAAGAAATAGAAATCTGCTCACCAGCCGTAAGCAGCATATCCATTTCCCGCTTGGAAGCATTGGGATTGATCTCGTTGGCTTTCTCAATTAGGTCGTCTGTGGTATCGCCTTGAGCGGACACCACCACCACCACGTCGTTGCCTTTTTTGTAAGTATCTGTGACAATGCCGGCAACATTAAACACACGCTCGGCGTTTGCCACCGAGCTGCCCCCAAATTTTTGAACTATCAGACTCATAAACGGCTATCCTCCAAAATTATGATTCAAAGTACTATCCATACTAGAATATGCTAATCAATACAAATTCTCGCACCCTTAGGGTCGGTTTCTAAAATTTCCAGCCGCCAGCCGCTGATCCCCATTTCTTCCATATGCGCCATAGCGTGCTCCTGAAACACGTTAACGCCTTCATCATCCACAATGGAAATCATAGTAGGGCCGGCGCCGCTTAAATAGGTTCCCAGGGAGCCTAATTCATAGCTCATGCGGATCACGGTTTCAAACCCAGGGATAAACTGCATCCGGTAGGGCTGGTGAAGCTGATCCTGCACCGCGACCCTCAGGTTTTCCAGGCTGCCGGAAAACAAAGCCGCCGTCATCAGAGCAGAGCGGCTCAGGTTATACACCGCGTCTTTCCGGGAATATTCCTCAGGCAAGGCGCCCCGGGCCACCTCTGTTTTCAGTTCAAAGGGCGGAATCAAGGCCGCGAAATGGATTTTCGGGGAAACCGGCACGGAAATGCTATGAACTCTTCCCGCCTCCATGGCGGAGGTTACCAGCCCTCCCAAAAAAGCGGGGGCGATATTATCCGGATGCCCTTCAATTTCACAGGCTAGGTTTACCAGCTCCTGCATGGACAGCGGGTTGCCTAAAAACCGGTTGGCTCCCAGCAATCCCGCCACGATACAGGCCGAGCTGCTGCCCAGCCCCCTGGCCATAGGGATATCGCTTTGCTGTTCAATATGCAGGCCCGGAAGCCGTTTTGAGCACCGCTCGTAAAGCTTTTTAGCCGACCAATAAATCAGATTATTTTCATCCGCTGGCACCAGCAGGCCGTCTCTGGAACTGATCTCAATGCCGTCCGCCTCCTCCATCCACACCTGGTTGTACATGGTGAGGGCCAGGCCCAAGGAGTCGAACCCAGATCCCAGGTTGGCGCTGGTCGCCGGTACTTCAATACGTATCATGGTTCGCACCCTGCCAATCCCATTAAAGATCGCTGATGCGGATCATACTCAGGATTTCCACGCCTTGCCGCTCCATCGCCTCACAGCAGGCGTTGATCTCCGTAATGGGCTTCGGCTCCGCCACAAAGGCGAACTCGCTTTCCGGCGCGTCGGAGCGCACCAGGCGTTTGATTTTCCCAAATGTTTTTTCCGCGATTGCCAGGCCCTTGTGGTCGTCCTCCGCTTTGGCCCGGATATAAACAGGAATCACGCTGTCCTCATAAGGGGACACGTAGCCCTCCTGGGCATCGTCCCAATAAAGGTATTTTCTGGCCTTAAAGTGCTTGACACAATCGATGATATCCGCCACCACCGCGCTGGCGGTAGGCAGCTTGCCTGCGCCCTTGCCATAAAAGACCACGTCTCCCGTGGCGTCGCCCCGCACCAGAATGCCGTTGAACACATCGTCCACACTGGAAAGCTGGCTTTCATGGGAAATGAACATAGGCGCTACCACGATCTCCACCTTGCCGTTCTCCAGCATCTTTACCAGGCCGATAAGCTTAATCACGCCGCCCCACGCGGTGGCATAGGCCACATCCTCCAGGGTGATCTTGGTAATGCCCTGAGTATGAACCTGCTCCGGATACACATGCTTGCCAAAGGCCAGGCTCGCCAAAATGCAGATTTTGCGGCAGGCGTCAGCCCCCTCGATATCGGCGGCGGGATTCCGCTCCGCATAGCCCAGCTTCTGGGCCAGCGCCAAAGCGTCCTCGAAATTCATATTCTCCCGAATCATTTTGGTCAGAATAAAGTTTGTGGTGCCATTCAAAATCCCGGCGATTTCAATCACGTCATTGGCGGCCAGGCACTGGCTGATAGGCCGGATAATGGGAATACCGCCCCCCACGCTGGCTTCAAACAGGAAGTTCACGTTTTTCTCCTGGGCGATTTTCAAAAGCTCCGCGCCTTTGGCGGCCACCAGCTCCTTATTAGAGGTCACCACGCTTTTGCCGGACTCCAGCAGGGCTTTCACGTAATCAAAAGCAGGGTGAAGCCCCCCCATAACCTCGGCCACCACCCGAATCTCGGGATCGTTTAAAATAACATTAAAATCCTTGATAAATTTCCCCTGGAAAGGGCTGTCCGGAAAATCACGGAGATCCAGGATATACTTGATATCAATCTCCTCTTTCGCCCGGTTGGCAATGCCGTCATAATGGTCCGTCAAGACCTCCGCAACGCCGGAGCCCACCACGCCATATCCCATAATTGCTACTTTTACCATATTCTCACTCGCCTTTCAGCTTTACTGTTCACCTGTAATGTTTTCAATGGTTTGGACCCCGTCGATCTTTCTCAAGGAATCCAGCAGGAAATCCACCGGGACTTTCACCGTATCCACCCTGGCGGAAATGGATACCAACGCCGCCCCCATCACCGGGATATTCTGGTTTACGGTTAAAATATTCGCTCCCGCATCATAAAAAGCGGAAATCAGCGCCATCAACACGCCGGGCCGGTCCTCTAACACCGCGTGAATGGTGACCAGCCGGCTGGCCCCTTTGCTTTGATAGGGGTAAACGGAATCCTTATACTTATAATAGGCGCTGCGGGAAATTCCCGCCATCCGCACAGCCTCTGAGGTGTTGGCCGCCGCGCCGGACATCAGATACTGCTTCGCTTCCAAAACCCTTCGGAACACCTCTGGAAGGGCATCCGCCGATACCAATAATAATTTCGCCTGGTCCAAACCGTCCACCTCTCAGATACGATTGTGCTGTCATGAAATACAGTTTACCATTCCTAAGCAATGCTTTCAAACGGGTTTATCCGCCAATTTTAAGCATTATCCGTATTTATCTCGCAGATTCTCGTTTTTACACAGAATTGCTCCCGATTTCTCTTTCTTATCATATCACAAAAATCGCGAAAAAGGAACCTTCACTTTTAAGAGAATCCACCAAGGGAAATAAAAAAGCGGGGAGAAGCTTCTCCCCGCTGGAAATTTGATTATGGGCCTGGATCAATGGACGATTCCGGCTCCGAAGAGGTACTTCCGCTTGAGGATGGCTCTGAACTGGAAGGCACAGAGGAAGGCTCTTCACTGGAAACCGGTTCCTCGGAAGACGACGGAATCTCCGAACTTGAGGGGATCTCCGACGGAATCTCCGATGGAATCGACGAGCTGGGAATCGATGAAACTTGGCTGCTGTTCAAATCGGAGGAACTGGAGTTGGGATGGTTGCCGTCACAGGTTTGCGGCAAATTATTGATATCATAGTACCCCATGCGGATGTCATCCTGGGAGCACTTATCCCCGGCCAACTTCCCGGTTTGCCTGCAGTAAGCCCTTTGCACCACGTTGGGATCGTCGATAAAGTCGTCGTTGGGGTCTTTCCCTTCCAAATACCGGGCCATGATCTCCCGCCAAACGGTTTTGGAATAATTACTATCATTCTTATCCACCGGAGCGGGCGTTTCATAGCCGCACCATAAGCCCGCTACCGCGTGGCGGGTGCCCCCTACAAACCAACTGTATTCATTATACAGCGTAGTACCTGTTTTTGCATATGTCATCCACCCGGGAACCTTACCGGCGACGCCGGTGCCCTCCGCGCCTGTGGTAACATTCTGCAGCAAACGGCGCATAATGGTGGCGGTAGTGCTTTTGATGGTTTGCTCGCCTTGTTTCTCCCGGTTATCCAAAATTACGTTTCCATTGTTGTCTTCCACATAATAATACATATATGGTTTATTATAAACGCCGCCGTTTCCAAAAATCTGGAACGCCGCCGTCATTTCCCGCACGGAAACGCCGCCGGTGCCGGTAGCCATGGCGGAATAGGTCAAATCATCCGGCTGCTTCAAAGAGGTGATATGAAGCTTCTGGGTGACAAAATCAAAACTGTTTTCCAAACCCAGAAGATCGACGGTCTGGGCCGCCGCCGCGTTGGAAGAAATCTCCAGCGCGTATTCCACGGGAATCTGCCCCTTGTAGCCGGGATACCAGTTAGGCGGCCATTCTCCCTCGGTGCCTGGAATATTCTTCAGGGGCTGGTCCAGCACCAAGCTGGAATAATTGAGAAGCCCCATATCGATAGACGGAGCGTAAGCGCTTAAAGGCTTAAAGCTGGAAGCCGGCAGCCTGTCTTCGCTGGTGGTGTAGTCCCAAAGCTGGTTTCCTTCCTTCTTGCCCCGCTGCCCCACCGAAGCAAGAACCCGTCCGTCGTATTCCATCATCATATAGCCGAATTGGATGTCTTCATCCGCGGGCATCAAGTCCGGGTTGGACAGCACTTCCTCCGCCATTCTCTGGGTTTTCACATCCATGGCGGAATAAATCTTATAGCCGTTGTGCATGAGCATGTACATGGCGTTATCTTCATCCACGTTGGTGGCTTCCGCCAAATCCTTCGCCACATCCTTAAGCATGGCTTCCACATACCAGTCGTCAATGGGCACGTTATCCACCACATTGTCGTCCGTATAGCCTACAAAGGTCATAGTGGCGGATTCCTGCATGGCCTGGTCGTACTCGGCCTTTGAAATCTTTTCCTGCTGGTACATCTGGTCCAAAATATTTTCCCGGCGCTCTTTATTGTTTTCCGGATAGACCAAAGGCGTATACCAAACCGGGTTGTTGGGCACCGCCGCAATGGCGGCGCACTGGGCGATAGAGCAATCCTTAATATCCTTGTTAAAATACAGCTTCGCCGCAGCCTGAACGCCGTTAGACCCGCTGCCGAAATTGACCACGTTTAAATACGCTTCCAGGATTTCGTCCTTGCTGTACTTTTTCTCAAAATCCAAAGCGCTGAAAATCTCCGTTACCTTACGGGTAATACTCACATCGTTCCGGTTGGTCAAGTTTTTAATCAACTGCTGGGTAAGGGTAGAACCGCCACCCGCGCCGGAGCTTCCGCCGCCAGTGGCTAAATTCAGCACCGCGCCGCCGGTGCGGATCCAGTCCACGCCGTGGTGGTCATAAAAACGCTTGTCCTCAATGGCGATAATCGCGTCCCGCATGGCCTTAGGGATGTTATCGTAATCCACCCATATACGGCTTTCCCCCGCGTACACAGACTGATATTCCACCGGGTTTCCGTTTTCATCATTCACATAGATAAAGCTGGTCAGATCCAATTTTAAAGAGTGCAGATCCACATCCACCGTATTATCGGCCATTTTAAAGATATTAACCAGCACGGAAGAGCCTACAATAACACCTGTGAGAACTCCAATCAACAGAATAGACCCAATGATTTTAAATATCGTTGAGAATACGATTCCTACTGTTCTTTTTGCCGTCGTTCCTGATGAAGGGTGATGTCCATTGGGAACCGGAGCTCCGGTATACCGGCTGATATCCGTTTTTCGCAACGACCTTCGCCTCCTATTTCCTGGCTTTGCCAAAATTAATCTTTTTTATTATACCACAATTCAGGAATAAAAAAATAGTTTACGGCTAATTTTGCATAATTTTACAAATCCTTCAAACAATATTTGGCGAGGTGATGCGTTTATGCGAAACGCCAGTAAAGTGATTGTGGGAGTCATCTGCGCATTGGTCGCCTTGGTTTTTATATGCGTTCTGATTCTTTCTCCCCAAAACTCCGTGCAGGCTCCCGTGACGTCCGCTCCATCCTCTTCTAACAGCCAGACGGCTTCCCAGACGGATTCTTTGGCGCCGGAAACCAACACAAAAGTGGTCCGCTATATTATCAAAAGCGAGGGAAGCGGTATTTGCGTTTACTGTGAAGGGGAAGATAAACCGATTAAAACCGTAGAAATGGATGTATCCGCCTTGCCCAAGGTGGACCAGGATCTTTTGGAAAAGGGCATTCGCGTCAGCAGCAAAGAGGATTTAAACCGTCTGCTGGAGGACCTGTGCAGCTAAAGGGAGGATACGAGGAGTATCCTCCCTTCCTTTTTGTAAAAAAGCAGGAACCCGGGTCCTCCAATGAGGGCCCAGGTTCCTTTGCATTACGATTAGTCAAGCCAGAAACAGTTCGGTTTCCCGAATTTATTTCATGCTCTGCTCGTACTGCTGAATCATCTTCTTAACCATCTGTCCGCCGACAGAACCAGCCTGACGAGAGGTCAGGTCGCCGTTGTAGCCCTGCTTCAGGTTCACGCCAACCTCAGAGGCGGCTTCCATCTTAAACTTGTTCATAGCTTCCTTCGCTTCAGGAACGATTACAGAATTTCTAGCCATTAGAAAGTACACTCCTTAATTCTTTTTGTTTTTTCAAAATTTAATTTCTCTCGCGTTTGCAATAGTATTGTGTGTACCTTTTCATTTTTTAATACTGAAAAAAATTGGCAATGCATTTGGAAAATATGTGGTTAAAAATAATAGCTTCCCTCTATGCCTGAAAGAAGCAGAATCCCGCAGGCCGCCATCAGCGGATACGCCGGGGTCTCCTGGGATAAGCCTACGATCATCTCCATGGGCTCCGCCACGCTGCCGTCCAAGGTTCTCAAATCACGCTGCAGGCTCACCGCCGCCCTTTCATAATCCAGGCTGGCAATGCTCAGGGTCCCTCTGGCGGAGGCCGAGCAGGTCACCGCAATTTTACCCGTACCTCTCAGCGCTCTGGCAGCTTCCTTGTTTTCCCCGTCCAAAACCGGCACGAACCCGTCGGAAAAGGCGTGGCTTCCGTCCTGAGAATCAACAAAGCCGTTGTCAAAAACCAAAATTCCCGTTCCCGCGGTGATTTTGGGGATTCCCGGACATTCATAAAGCAGGAACCTTGGAGTCTGCTCCGGGCAGGAAATGGTGGTTCCGTCAAACCACTGCACGCCCCCATAAGCGCCCAGCGCCCGTTTTAACACTCTGCTCATCGCTCCGTTTTTGCTTTTTGGGCCGCAATGGATAATGGTAATCTGCCCCAAGGGATGCCCTCCTGTCATTTTTAATCTTATTGACATTATTGTCAGATTTTACAGGAATATCCCAACAAAAAAGGGCAGGATCAATTTCCTGCCCCGAATTTACGGAATCTTTGGTAACGCCGCTCCAACAGCTGTTCCACCGGAAGCTTTTTCGCCTCCAGGAACGTTTCGTAAATAGCGTTGCCCAGGCTTTCATAAAACCGGCCGCTATCCGTCTTCGGCTCCCGTATGATTTTTTCAATCACATCCATTTTATAAAGGTCGTGAGAGGTCAGCTTCAAGCATTCCGCGGCATCCGCCACCTTAGAGGAATCCTTCCACAGGATGCTGGCGCAGCCTTCAGGGGAAATCACCGAGTACACCGCGTTTTCCATCATCCAGACCTGGTCGGCCACCGCCAGCGCCAAAGCGCCGCCGCTGCCGCCCTCTCCGATCAACAGGGAAACCACCGGGGTTTTCAGCGTCATCATTTCCATCAGGTTTTCCGCGATCGCCTGGCCCTGGCCCCGTTCCTCAGCTCCCAGGCCGCAGTATGCGCCAGAGGTATCGATCAGGCAAAATACCGGGCGGTGGAATTTCTCCGCCTGCTTCATCAGCCGCAGCGCCTTCCGGTAGCCCTCCGGATGGGCGGAACCAAAATTCCGGGCCACCCGCTCCTTCACGTTTCGGCCCTTTTCCAGGGCGATCACCGTCACCGGCATTCCATTCAGGCTCGCGATACCCGCCACCACGGCTTTGTCGTCTCCATACCGCCGGTCCCCGTGAAGCTCCAGGAAGCTGTCTCCGAAAATACGGCGTATGTATTCAATTGCCGTGGGCCGGTTTTGATCCCGGGCCGCACATAACCGCTCATAGGCCGTCATTTTCCAGTTCCTCCTCTTGATGAAGCTTTATAATATGCGCTAACGTTTTTTTCATTTCCCACCGGTGGGCGATCGCGTCCACAAACCCCTTTTCTTCCAGGAACTCCGACTGCTGAAAGCCTTGGGGAAGCTTCTGCCGAATGGTCTGTTCAATCACCCTGGGGCCGGCAAAGGCAACCAAGGCGCCTGGCTCCGCCAGTATCAGGTCGCCCTCCATGGCGAAGCTTGCGGTAACCCCGCCGGTGGTGGGGTCGGTGAGCACGGTAACATACAAAAGCCCCGCGTCGGAATGGCGCTTCACCGCGCCGCTGGTTTTCGCCATCTGCATCAGGGAAAGAATCCCCTCCTGCATTCTGGCGCCGCCGGAAGCGGTAAACACAACGACTGGAAGCCGGCGGCCTGTGGCGTATTCAAAGGCGCGGGAAATTTTCTCCCCGGTGATGGTGCCCATGCTGCCCGCCATAAAGTTACTGTCCATTACGCAGAGCACACAGGGGCTGCCGTCGATTTTCGCGGTGCCCCAAACCACGGATTCCTTTTCCCCGCTGGTCTTTTTGGCCTTTTCCAGCTTTTTGTCATAACCGGGAAAATCGATCAAATTAGCGGACTCTAAATCGTTATCATGCTCCTGGAAGCTGTTCCGGTCCGTTAAAATACGGATGCGCTGCCGGGCGGTGACCTTAAAATGATAGCCGCACTTCCGGCACACGAACAAATCCTCCCGTAAATCAGAGGAAAGCAGCATGGTCTTGCATGATGGGCATTTGATCCACAGGTTGTTGGGAACGCTGGGTTCTTCTGCCTGCTGTTCCCCTTCCAGCTCATTTTTAGGCTTTTTAAACAAGGAATTCAGCGGGATGCTGTTTAAGGTATTGGAAATGGTCTGAGAAATAGAATTGGATATCGAATCCGTCAGTTGCGTAAAATCACTGGGTTTCACAGGCATTCTCCCTCCTTTTTCATCAGGTATTCCGCTCTTTCTCCCGCTGGGCCATCAGGCCGGTGGTATAGGTTCCATCCACAAACCTGGGGTCCTCCATCAATTCCATCTGCAGCTCCGCGTTGTGGCTGATACCCTCGATCACCAATTCGCTGAGAGCGGTTTTCATCTTCCGGATCGCCTGGTCCCGGGTATCCCCGTAGGCCACCAGCTTTCCGATCATGGAATCATAGAAGGGTGGTACAAAATAGCCGGGGTAAACAGCGGTTTCAAACCGCACGCCCGGGCCGCCGGGAACGTGCAAAAACTGAATCTGCCCGCAGCTGGGCCGAAAATCGTGGGCCGGGTCCTCGGCGTTGATGCGGCATTCAATGGCATGGCCTCGCAGCTGGAGATCCTCCTGGGAGAAGCCGAGCTCAATGCCCGCCGCCACGCGGATCTGCCATTGGACCAAGTCCACGCCCGTTACCATCTCGGTAACAGGATGCTCCACCTGAAGCCGGGTATTCATTTCCATAAAATAAAAATTACCGCTTAAATCGTATAAAAACTCAATGGTACCCGCGCTGACATAGTTCACCGCTCTGGCGGCTTTGGCGGCCACCCGGATCATTTCCCGGCGGGTTTCCTCGGAAATCGCCGGAGACGGGCTTTCCTCGATGAGCTTTTGATTTTTCCGCTGAACGGAACACTCCCGTTCTCCTAAGCATACCACATTTCCAAATTTATCGCAAAGGATTTGCATTTCGATATGCTTGACCGGGTTCAAATATTTTTCCATATAGCAGGCGCCGTCGCCAAAGGCCTTCTGTGCCTCGCTGGAGGCGGAATAAAAAGCGTTTTCAAAGGCGTCCGGAGAGGCCACCAAGCGGATGCCCCGTCCGCCGCCGCCGGCCTTGGCCTTAATCAGCACCGGATAGCCAATTTCCTGGGCAACCGCCGCCGCCTCTTTGACGTCGGTGATGATATCGCAGCCAGGCGTGACGGGAACCCCTGCCTTGCGCATGGTTTTTCTGGCCATATCCTTATCGCCCATCAAAGAAATCATCTCTGAGGTAGGGCCGATAAAGGCGATATTGCACTGCTCGCACAAGGACACGAATTTAGCGTTTTCCGACAGCAGGCCATAGCCCGGATGGATCGCCTGGGCCCCTGACCAAGAACCGGGGCGCTTTCTACTTTGCCGAGGGCA
>CABUCM010000057.1 GCA_902490005.1 uncultured Ruminiclostridium sp. | reverse complement strand
GAACACGGTGTCGGACAAAGCGCCCTTATAAGGCCCGTCCGGCGGGGTAAATTTATTCGGTTTTTTAAGTTGTTTTCAAGCTTGAAAAGTAAGCTATAAAAAGATTTATGGTAGCCGCTTCCTGACGCGGATCATTGCCGAAAGGCCGTTAACGCGCGATACCATGCCCTTGGCAGCGGTAATAAAGGGCAAACACCATTCTTTTTAGTATAATTAATATCAGATTATCCCTGTTGTATATTTTATTGATGGCATAATCAAAACAAAACGCCAAATCTTAAACCGAAGCTTTTAAGAAGGCGACGCCTAAACTGTCTAAGCCGGCTTTAAAGAAAGCTTTTTTATTTTCGATCCAGTGATCCCTTTGCCGCCCCGTCTCTTGATTTCAGTTATAAATACATTTCATCCCGGCCGTCCTTTAAGCTTTTCCCCAGATATAGGCCCAGCATAGCGGCTCCGCCATAGATCAGCAAAAAACCAGCGAAGGAAAAGCCATAGATCAATAGGATGCAGAGAAAGAATAAAAGCACAACCAAAAGTACAAAATACCAATGGAAGCTATGCCTGACGCCGAACATCAGCGCGGTAAAAAAGGACATTCCCGGATTTAAAATCATCAGGTCCGCTGTCAGCATCCGTCCGATGGTTTCATCTTCCTGCTGCAGAAGAATAAAAATCGGAGGGATGAAATATACAAGAATTAAAATAATGGTAAAAGGAAACAGTTTTTTTAAGATTTTAACAAATTTCTCCATTCGGGATGCTCCTTTGAAAAAACAAGTAAAACCACAAAATATGGTGATGAATACTTTTATAGCACCAATTATAAAGTAATAACAAATTGTGATATTACAATTTGTTATAGGTTTTCAACACTTTCAACAAATCGTGGTGGAAAACCTTATTAGGCTAAGAAACCGTTAATTACTTTTTTCAAAAAACGGATGGGTCAAAGTCCTAAAAAGCCGGCCCATTCATTTTTTAAAAGGGCAAGATGGTCCACATCGTAAAACATGCCGTCCTTCAGCAATTCGCACCTGCCGGTGCCCTCATACAGAAAGCCCAGCTTTTCCATGACCCGGCGGGAGGCGGTGTTTTTGGTCATGCACCTGCCGGAAACCCGGTATAAGTCCAGCTCGTTAAAGGCGAACGCCAGCATAGCGGAGGAGGCCTCCGTTGCGTAGCCCAGGTTCCATAGGTCAGGGTTCACGAAGTAGGTGATAGCGCCGGAGCGCATTGCCTGCTGAATGTTGATAATGCCGCAGTTGCCCAGATACGCGCCGGTGTGCTTATCGAACATACCGAATTCATAACTGGTCCGGTTCTTCCGGGCGTTTTCCACGAACTGGATCCACCAATCCACCCGTTCCCGGGGATAATTTCGGGGGATAGCGTAGGTGGTGTCGTAGATCTCTTTCCTTCTCAGAACCAGCCATACGCGGTCCGCGTCAGAAGGAAGATAAGGGCGAATCAGCATGCGTTTGGTATCCAATTGGTTCATGGCGGTTCCCTCCTTAGAATAAAACAAATTCCCAGATTCTAACTAATTATACTGTATCACATCGTCGATTTTTACACAAGAATGCAATTTTCCCAAAATATGCCGTTTTTATGGCTGTAAATGGAGAGAATGCGGAAAAAGCCTTGACAAACCTGTACAAGATATATTATAATAAATCTCGCTCACTAAATAGTGGGCTGAAATATGGCGGCATAGCTCAGCTGGCTAGAGCATTCGGTTCATACCCGAAGTGTCGATGGTTCAAGTCCATTTGCCGCTACCAATGGCCCGATGGTCAAGAGGTCAAGACACCGCCCTTTCACGGCGGAATCACGAGTTCGATTCTCGTTCGGGTCACCATGGAGAATAAGGTTATCCCCCGGCTTTTCGGGGGAAGCTTTTTATTTCTTGGACGCATAGCTCAGCTGGTTAGAGCGTTCGCCTCACACGCGAGAGGTCGAGGGTTCGAGTCCCCCTGCGTCCACCAGCGGCAGGCTGCCGCAATAAGCTGCACACCTCACTTTGTGGGGTGTGTTTTTTTGCGCCCGTGGTTAAATCGAATACCCTTTTGATTGCCCAAAAGCCGCTCGATACGGCAAAAGTCCCCGGCCCGCAGCATGCGGGCCGGGGACTTTCCATATAAAACGATTTTAGCGCACCTGCGCCGAAACGCCGCTAGGGAATGCGGACGCCGTGGGAAATGAAAGGAGAAAAGCTGGCCGGTCACGGCTCTTGGTTTTCGCCGGCAGCATTTTCACTAAACTGCATGTGGGCCTGCTTACGGTACTCTCCGGGCGAAATGCCCTCATACTTTTTATAAACCTTAAAAAAATATCTGGGGTCGTTATAGCCGATCATCCGGGATACCTCTGAGATACTGCGCTTTGGGTCGCGGAGGAGCTGGTTGGCGTAGGACAGCTTCCGCCGGGTGAAATACTCCACGAAGTTCTCCTGGAACTCCTTTTTAAACAGGGCGCTGAAATAGCTGGGGGTTAGCCCGAAGGCGCCGGCGATATCGCCCAGGGCGATATCCTCGGATAGATGCTCCTGGAGATAGGACTGGACCTCCGCCACGAATTTTTGGTTGCTGAGGTTCCGCTTTTCCTGGTCGATCTGCCCGGCGATAGCGTAAAGCTGGTCCGTGAGAAAAAGCTTGAAGTCGTGAACCGTGCGATATCGGGAGATATCGAAGAAAGCGGCTTCCTCCGGCAGGGTGAATTTTGGAAATTGGGGATGGGTCTTGATTTTTTTCAGCACCGCCAGGCCAAGGTGCATACACATTTGCTTTAACAGGGCGGTGTTAAGATCCCGGTCCAGTAAATCGCTGAAGAATTGATTGGCGTATAAAAGCACGTTATTGTGATTGCCATAAAAAAGGGCGGAGAGGATTTTGGCCTCCTGTTCCTGAGGATATTCGCAGGAGGCTTGAAACCTGCGGCATTCCGAGAAATGGATGACCGGCTTGGAGGGGAGGGAGAACTGGGAGGAAACGGCTGCCGCCGCCTGGGAGTAGGCCTCCTGCATTTCGCTGATATCATTGTGCTCGTCGCTCAAGCCCACCACGGGGCAAGCCAGGCCGCAGGCGCCGCTGAGCTGATGGGAGAACAGTTCAAAATACGCGTCCCATAAGGATTGGGAACCGGAACGGGTGGGAAAATAGTGGATGGACGCGAAAAGGCCGTCGGTTACGCAGACGTACAGCACCCGGTCGAAAGGGCCCTTGCCGCGGTTTCCCAGAGAACGCATGGCCTCTAAAACAGAGTGCCCCGCGTTTTTATCCAGGCTGTAGGCGGCGACCAAAAAGCTGCCCTGCCACTGCAAAATGTTTTGGGCTTCCTGAAGCAGCGCCTCGTCCCCGTCCTTTTTCAGGAACCGGGACAGCACCGTGTTTTGATAGGCCGCGATGTTCCTCTCGGCGGCGAGCTTCAGCGACCGCTGCTCCGAGAACGCCTGCCGGTCCTCGTCCAAAGCGGCGGCGAGCTTTTTCAGCAGACGCTTAAGCTGGTCCTGGCGGACAGGCTTTAAAAGATAATCGAACGCATGGAGCTCCACCGAAAGACGGGCATAATTAAAATCGCTGTAGGCCGTGAGCATGACGGCCTTGCAGGAAACCGATTCCTCCCGCAGGGTTTTCAAAAGGGTCAGGCCGTCCATGCCGGGCATGCAGATATCCAGAAAGACCACGTCGGGCGAAAGGCTCCGCACCAGGTTCAGCCCGGCCACGCCGTCTTTTGCTTCTCCCACAATGGAAAACGGGCCGTTTGCCTTTAAAATATAATCCCGTAGGGTGCCCCGGGATGCGTCCTCATCGTCGATGATAACCGCGCGGTACATGGAATCCCCCCTGCTAATCAAGATAGGGCATCGTGAAGCTGACGGTGGTCCCCTGCCCAGGGCAGGTGCTGATCCTCAGCCCATATTCTTCCCCATAGTATAGCTTCAGCCGCTCGTTTACGTTTTTGATCCCCATGCCGGAGCCGCCGGCGAGAACCTGCTCCGCCTGCCGCGGGGTCATGCCGGTTCCGTTGTCAGAAAGCTCGAAATAAATGCCCTCCGGCTTGCCCTGGATGAAAATAGCAATCAGGGCGTCCGCCGCCGCGCCGCACCCGCCGTGCATCAGGGAATTTTCCAGCAGGGGCTGCAGCATGAGCTTGTGGATCCTCTTGCCCTGCACCATGGGGTCCACGTTGATAATAACGTGAAAGCCGCTGGTATACCGCATCCTTTGCAGCGCGATATATTTTTCCAGCTACGCCACGTCCTCCTGCACGGTGACGATATCCCCCGTGTTCTTATCCAGGCAATAGCGCAGCAGGTCCGAAAGATCCGTAATGGCGTCGCAGATTTCCGGCTGGTTTTTCCGCGCGGCCATCCAGTTGACCGAGCCCAGAACGTTATAAAGGAAATGCGGGTTGATCTGGGTTTTGAGATAATTGATCTCCATCTCTTTTTCCCGGTTGGAAATGGCCTGGATATTCCCAATCAGCACCTTGATTTCCCCCTGCATTTCATTGAAAGTCCGGCTTAAAACGCCGATTTCACCCTCGGAGGAAACCGACACCGGGGAATTAAGGTCCCCGGCCTTCATACGTTCCATGCTGCGCACCAGCGTCTGAATGGGGCGGGAGATGGAACGGGCCGTAAGGAAAATCACAAGCCAGAAGAACAATAGCGAGAGCAGCACCACGAAAAGGAAATAGTCCTTGATCTCGATAACCTGGGAGAGAAGCTTCTGCTCATCCCACATTTCGATATACTTCCAGTCGGAATAATCCCCCGTGTCGTAAAAGGTCCAGTAATTTCTGCCGCCGATTTTCAGGTTGGCGCTGCCGCTTTTTCCCGGCAGTTGGCTGTATAAGGCCCGCTGTTCCAAATTTCGCTCCAGGAACGGCGTCACGTTTTTTTGAAAGGTAACCTGCAGATAAGGGTTGACGATGTAAAGGGCCAGGTCCTCCGAATAGGGATAGGAATCTAAAAGCTCCGGCATGTTGCGGTCCTTCAAGAGGACCACGGCGGTTCCCACGGTTTTAAAATTCCCATATACGTTTTTTATGGTTTTGGCCATGCACAGCTTGTTGGAGGTCCCATCCGAAAGCACCAGCATCACGCTTTTGCCCCCGTTTTCCTCAATCCGTCCCATGAGTTCCTCATCGTCCAGCAGGGCTTGAACCATTTCATAATTCTTGCTGTGAAAGGAGGAAGAAAAAATGTGCCCGCCGGTAGAGAGCAGGTAAACCTGCTCAAAAAAATTTACCATAAAATTAGGGGGAAGCGCAAAAATGGCGGCTCTATTTTCCTTGGCGGAATAACCGACTTTTCAGGAGGGCAACGTTTGATTCCAAGGGATCAGGCTCCGGGAAAGTGGAATGATATCCTGGCGGGGCCTTGGGCCTGGGCCGCCTGATGGGTTTCATAAGAGAAGCTCGCCTGAGGGGAAACAATGAAAAAATTTGAAGTCCGTAAAATAGTGCACACGATCAAAAGGATTTCGAGTTTCCGGCTTTCCCCCGTCGTGCTATAGTGAAGGCAGACAAGAAAAACGGATTCCAAAATGTGCCGCGGGAGGTGAAGGGGTTCCATTCGCTTGTGTGCTTCTATGAGAGAGAAATTGGTTAGGGGGTAAAAAAATGAAAAAGAAAACCATTCGTAAAAGCGTAAGCCCGCTTTTAGCCCTGTCTATGATGCTGGCCGCGCTGGCGGGCTGCTCCGGCAAGGAAAATCCGCCCAGCTCGGGAGACGCCAGCTCCAAGGAAACCTCGTCGGCCTCCGCGCCGGAGGCCCAGGATAAGGTGACCATTAAATTCTGGAAGTACCAGGATGAAAACGAGCAGGAAACGCTGACGAAGCTTGTGGACAAATTTAACGCGGAAAGCGAGACCACCGTGGTAGAGTTTGAAACCTTCCCGTGGGAGCAGTATGTGGGAGAAAAACTGATCGCCAACATTGCAGCGGCACAGGCCCGGACGTGTTCTGGCTCAGCGCCAGCGATTTTTTAAAGTTTGTGCTCAACGACCTGCTTTTGCCGCTCAACGATACGTTTACCCAGGAGCTCAGGGATGATTATCTGCCGATTTCCATGAAGGTGGTCAGCGTGGGCGATAATATTTACGGCGTTCCCCACGAAATGGGCGTGCCTTCCCTGATCTATGACAAGAAGTTCTTTGAGGAAAACAACATCACCCCGCCGGAAACCTGGGATGAGCTGCTTTCCATCGCCAGGGAATATAAGACTGACGACCGCTGGGGCGTGATTCTGCCCACCGCGCCGGACGTGTTTGAAAACTATATCTGGTATTCCTACCTCTGGTCCGCCGGCGGCGACGTGATCGATGAAAACTGGACGAAAGCCCGCATCAATGAGCCTGAGGGCGTGGCAGCCTTGGATTTGTGGGGCACCCTGGTCAAGGAGGGCCTGGCCTCTCCCAAGGGCGGCGCTTCCTTCGACGCGGACGTGGCCTAGGGCAAGGCCGTGATGGCCATGCTGGGCGAGTGGGTGGCCGACAACTTCAGCGAAAACTATCCCGACTTTGAGTTCGGCGTCGCTAAGATCCCCACGCCGGAAAAGGGAATGGAGTCCGTCGGGGCATACGGCGGCTGGTTCTCTGTGGTGAACGCCCAGACGGAGCATCCCCAGGAAGCCAAGGAGTTCGCGGTTTGGCTGTTCGGCAAGGATAAGGAAAACGCCGTAGAGCTGATGATGCCTCCCGGCACCTACCTCTCCCCGAGAAAATCAGTGATGGATGAGATCACCGAAACCGAATATTACAGCAAGGAACCCCATATCACCTATATCAACGATATCTGGCCGAACACCAGGCCGGAACCCGCGTATCCGCCCGAGATCGTTACCGCTGTGACCGACGCTCTGCAGGAGGTCATGTTCGGCAATTCCACAGCCCAGGAAGCGACTGATAAAGCGGCGGAAACCATTAACGCGTATTCAGACAGCGCGGACGGCCAGAAGATGAGAGAGCTGGTCAAATAAACGGGGCAAAACATTGTAAAAATCGGGCAGGGAGGCCGCGACCTCCCTGCCCGACGACTAAGGGGGCATAACCGTGCGTGCAGCAGACGTTACCCCGTCCGCCGGACGGGCAGGAAATTTAGAAAATAAGACCCCGAGACGGCTGAGCCAAAGGTCATCGGAAGCGGTGGCGGCTTATCTGTTTTTAGCGCCGGACGTCATCGGGCTTTACTGCCAGTGCAGCTTCAGTATTTACTGGTGCTGCGAAGCGTTTTTAGCGCTTTACGAGCTGAAAGGAGAGCCCCGCTATTTGGAGGCGGGGGAGAAGGCGCTGGCGGAGCTTTCCCTTTACCAGCAGCTGTGCCGTCCCTGGGGCTTTGTGCCCCAGACGCTGGGGGGCTTCGGCGTGATGAACACGGATGACGAGTGGAACGACGCCCGCCAAAGCCTGTTCGCGCTGACCTATTTGCGGTATTACTGCGCCACAGGGCGGGAGGAATACCGACTACGGGCCCTTTACAGCATGAAAGCCTCTTTTTATATGATGTACTGCCCGGAAAACCCGGAGCTGAAAAGCTTGTATGAGCGGGTGCATCCCCATTTCGACCAGCAGGATTACGGATTTATGATGGAAAACTTTAACCACAGCGACGGCACCAAAAAGCTGGGGCTGGGAGAGTTTACTATTTTCGACTGGGGAAACGGGGCGGCCTGCGCCTCCCTGATGGAATTTTTATCCCTTTATCCGGAGGACAAGGGGGAAGCCTGAGGATATTTCGAGGCGGTACGGCACGCTATGAATCAACCAAAAAAAGGCCGGGGGGTTCCCCGGCCTTTTTTTGGTAAAAGCAAATAGGAACATCAGCGTTTGGAATGATTGAAATAATTCGATCAAAATTTAACCTCACCCGCACAGCGGGCGGTTGTTGCGCCGCCCTGTACGAAAGCATAAATATAAGCCGCCCCTGCCGGAACGGCAAGGGCGGCTTTTTCAGGGAATTGCGCTTTCAGGGGGTTACGGGATCTGCTTTCCCGCGGCGGCGTAAATTTCGTACCATTCTTCCCGGGTGAGGGTGAAATCCGTGGCCTGGGAAATATCACTGAGGCGTTTCGCGTTCATGGTCCCCACGATCACCTGCATATGGGCCGGGTGCCGGAGGATCCAGGCCACGGCCACGGCGGATTTGTTGGTGTTGTGCTCCTGGGCGATCCGTCCCAGCACCTGGTTCAGCTCCGGGAATTTGGGGTTATCCACGAATACACCCTCGAAAAACCCGTATTGGAACGGGGACCAGGCCTGAATAGTGATATCCTTTAGGCGGCAGTATTCAATGATTTCCCCGGAACGGTCCGGGGAAAAAGGCGTGTCCATATTGAAGTGGATTTCCTGGTCCAGCATCAGGGCGTGGCAGATGCTGAACTGAAGCTGGTTGATTAACAGCGGCTGGCGGATATATTTTTGCAGAAGCTCTATCAGCATGGGGGATTGGTTGCTGACGCCGAAATAGCGGACTTTGCCCGCGGCGTGAAGACGCTCAAAGGCCTCGGCCACCTCCTCCGGCTCCACCAGGGGGTCCGGGCGGTGAAGCAGCAAGGCGTCCAAATAATCTGTTTTCAGGCGCCTAAGGCTTCCGTCAACGCTTTCCAGAATATGCTCCTTGGAAAAATCGTAGCGGCTGACGCCGTCGTTGCGGATGCCGCACTTGGTTTGGATCAGCATCTTCTGCCGCAGGGAAGAACGGAGGTCCACGGCCTGGGAAAAGATTTCCTCGGACAAACCGTCGCCGTAGCAGTCGGCATGGTCGAAATAGTTGATTCCATGGCCCAGGGCGGTTTTAATGAGGGCTTCCGCCTCCCCGGCGGAAACGAATTTTAAGCGCATGCAGCCCAAAGAAACTTGAGAGGCCTCCATGCCCCCGATCGTCATTGTTTTCATAGAAAGCTCCTTTCCGAAACGGATAAAATTCAGGAATCGATAGGGGAATCAGAATCGCTAACCCTATTATAATCCTTTTTTATCGTTTGTATAGAGGCTTGAGGAAGGAAAGCAAAAAAAGAAAAAATGAAAAAGGATAATAAGTTTCGCCGCCGAAAACAGGGAAAGCCACAGATTTCTTGTATTTCTCCCCAAAGCTTGCTATACTGAAATAGAAAAAAGAAAAACGGGGATAAATGGGATAGAATATACTTTTTGTATCATATAAGCCTTAAGACAGCGGCGATAAGAAAGGGAAAGGAAGGATCTCTATGACCCAGGTTACGTTAGGAAGGACAGGAATCACGGTAAACAAAAACGGCTTTGGTGCGCTCCCGGTGCAAAGGGTTTCTTTTGACGAGGCCAGGACCCTTTTGCGAAAAGCCTATGACAACGGGATTAATTTCTTCGATACCGCCCGCAGTTACTCCGACAGCGAGGAGAAAATCGGGTACTCCCTCAGCGACGTGCGGGATCGAATTACCATCGCCACCAAAACCCCTTCCACTACGGCGGAGGGATTTTGGAAGGATCTGGAGACCAGCCTGCGGCTGATGAAAACAGACTACGTGGATATTTTCCAATTCCATAACCCGTCTTTCTGCCCCAAGCCGGGGGACGGCACCGGCCTGTACGAGGCCATGGAAGAGGCCAGAAGCCAGGGGAAAATCCGTTTTATCGGGATTACCAACCACCGGCACCACGTGGCCAAGGAAGCCATCGCGTCCGGGCTGTACGATACCATACAATTTCCCTTCTGCTATTTGTCCGGAGAGCAGGAATTGGAAATCGTGAGGCTGTGCAAGGAAAAGAAGCTGGGCTTTATCGCCATGAAAGCGTTGTCCGGTGGGCTGATCACAGATTCCGCCGCCGCTTACGCGTATTTAAACCAGTTTGATAACGTACTGCCCATTTGGGGCGTTCAGCGGGAACAAGAGCTGGATGAATTTCTGTCTTATCAGGAACAGGAACCGGCCCTGACCCAGGCCAGGAAGGATAAGATCGCCAAGGACCAAAAGGAACTCTCGGGGAACTTCTGCCGCGGCTGCGGCTACTGCATGCCCTGCCCGGCGGGAATCGAGATCAACAACGCCGCCAGAATGTCCCTGATGCTGCGCCGGGCGCCATCCGCCGCCTGGCTGACGGAGGAATGGCAGGAAAAGATGAAGAAGATCGAAAACTGCATCCACTGCAACCACTGTGTGCGGCACTGCCCCTACGGCTTGAACACCCCGGAGCTGCTGAAGCAGAACTATGAGGATTACCAGACCTTTTTAAAATAATCTGGGAAAGCGGGCGAGAAATAGTTGCGGCTTATAGTTGAATCTTCCGGGGAAATAGGCTATAATACTATATCAGTAAGGTTTGAAAGAGAATAACAAAAATACTCGGAGGATAAAATGAAGAAACTATTGCTAATTGTAATGGCTTGCGCCCTTTCTGTCACTGTTTTTGCCGGCTGCGGCGCCGGAGATGTGGGCGGTTCAAGCTATCTGAGCAGCTCTCAGGCGGCGGAGGCTTCCAGCCAGGAGGCGGAAACCTCTTCGATGGAAAACATCGACGCCGACAGCTATGAAGCCAACATTGACGGCCTGTGCAAATATTTTGAGGATAAGGGCTTTGTGAACAAGGATTCCAAAAAGGATATGTACGCCGATGTAATCGGGGCCA
Source organism: uncultured Ruminiclostridium sp. (assembly GCA_902490005.1). Classification (GTDB taxonomy): domain Bacteria; phylum Bacillota; class Clostridia; order Oscillospirales; family Acutalibacteraceae; genus Clostridium_A. Next base: position 1,875 of record CABUCM010000057.1, on the reverse strand, counting down.
AGGCGGGCTATAAATATGAAGCGACCATCAATGGCGCCAATTATATCATCGAGCTGTACGAGTTCGATCCCGAGACCCTGGATTCCCACGGTTCCAGCACGGTAAACGCGGTTAAGTCCGAGGGGCATTACATGATGCTGCAAAACCAGATTAACGCGATGATGTCGGATAACGGCAAATATATGATGAGCTACGGCGACGTATCTGAGGACGATGCCAACAAGCAGCGCAAGGAAGAGATCGTAAAGGCGTTCAACGAATTCCATTGATCCTTCTAAAAAATTAAATGAAAACGCCTGGCGCTGAAAAGCGTCAGGCGTTTTTTTGCTCACCTTAATTTCCTATCTATAGAAGAAGATCAGGAGCAAAAGCGGTGTTTTCCGATGGTGGTGATCGCAGGCCGGGACCAGATCCATTTATTGGTGGCGGTTTGGGGATTGAAATAATAAATGGCGCCGCCGGAAGGATCCCAGCCGTTGATGGCGTCCTGGGCGGCCCGTGTGGCAGATTCGGCCACAGGCTCGTTAAATTGTCCGTCAGCCAGGCAGGAGAAGGCGCCGGGCTGGTAAATTACGCCGGCAAGGGTGTCTGGAAAAGAAGGGTGCTCGATCCGGTTCAGGATGACCGCCCCAACGGCGACTTGTCCGGTATAGGGCTCCCCTCTTGCCTCAGCGGAGATGGTGCGGGCCAGCAGGGCCACGTCGCTGTCGCTGAATTGGCCGTTGCCGCCGCCGCTTTGAGAGAGGCCCAGGGCGGTTAAGGTCTTGGTGCCGGCGATGCCGTCGGCGTCGAGGCCCTTTTGCTTTTGAAACGCGATCACCGCGTTTTTCGTGCCATTGCCATAAATCCCATCGATATTACCGGTATACAAGCCCAGTTCCTTCAGCTTGGTTTGGATCTGCCGGACCTCTTCTCCCCGGGAGCCGTATTTTGAAAGGACCTCTTGGGTGGTGTCCTCCGAGTTCTCTCGTGAGGTATAAGAAGCAAAGGGCCCATAGCCGCTGATCATGACAATGACTAAAATATTCAGCAAAAGAATGACGAAAACGCGCCACAGGTATTTCCAAAAATCGGTTGCTTTCATGGCAGTCCTCCAGAGTTCATTTGAATTTCATTAGAACTATTTTGTGCCAAAGGGAAATATCTATACATTTATTTTCCGAAAAGAGGCGGAAGAAATAGGGGTTATTTTCCTTTCTATCACAACATATAGTAAGAAAATCAAAATATTCTTCAAAAACAAAAAAATGCAGGAAAAGAGATTTTTTTTGCAAAAAAGTGTTGACAAAGGAATCTATCTTTGGTATTATAGTAAAGCCGTCGAGAACGGCAGGGAAAAAATTCCTTGCACAATAAACAAATTTAAATAGGAATATTTAGAGAAATTCATTAAAAATCGACGACGATTTGGACCTTGAAAATTAAACAACGCAAGAAGAAAAGAGACCCGTAATTCTTTTAGTGTTCAAGGGAAGCAGGCCGGAAGGCCTGTTGGGATTGGACAAGGGGAGCGCGTCAGCCCCGGGAAGAAAGAGACGCGAAAACACGCAAGTGTTTAAATGAGCGAGAATTGCTCTGGAATTGATTGAAGCTCCCGCAAGGGGGATTTAATACAAATTTTAGAGAGTTTGATCCTGGCTCAGGACGAACGCTGGCGGCGTGCCTAACACATGCAAGTCGAACGGGGTTAAATTTGACACCGGGCTTTCAGCCGGGGACAAGAGGGAATGGAAGCGAAAGCAACCAGGCTCAGGCGAAACCGGGGTGAGAGTTGGGTGTTGAATTTAACCTAGTGGCGGACGGGTGAGTAACGCGTGAGTAACCTGCCTTTCAGAGGGGGATAACGTTCTGAAAAGAACGCTAATACCGCATAAC
>CABUCM010000056.1 GCA_902490005.1 uncultured Ruminiclostridium sp. | reverse complement strand
CCTGAAACGGCTGATAAGAAGCGGGGAAAGCCGCGGTATGCGACATAGAAAAGGGCCGGTATCTGTAAAAGGATACCGGCCCTTTTTCCGTTTGTTTCGGAAACTTCCCGGCTATGCGGTGGAGAAATGCCGCAAGTATCGGGGGAAGCGAGTTACAAATAGAAAGCTAGTGGATTCGCGGAATTATTTGTTAAGCGGGTGAATTGCCCGTTTACGGGCGGCATGGCGCTTGCTGCAAATGACGAAAGTTCCATGCGTGTTTACACGCCAGCCGGTAATAGGCTCTTCAAGGGCCCATTTAAGCCGCTGGCAAAGCCGGCGGCTATTGGCTAGGCCTCCAGGCTCTGAAACAGCTTGGCTTCCTTGATGGCCACCGGGCCGCCGCTGCTGTAAAGCAGGATGTTTTCCCCGGTTTTATGGTACATACGGGATGACAGGGCTGTGCCGTTTAAATAGAAAACGCACACGTCGCCGTCAGCGATTATGGTGACACGGTACTCCTTTCCAGGGGCCAGCTCCACCGGGCGTTCCAGGCCGGTGTTCAGGCACTGGTACCAGGGCAGGTTGGGGGTCCTGTCGAATTGAACCCGGTTTCTGCCGGGAAGCAGGGTGTACTCATAGCCGATGTCGTTTTCCAGGTCCTCGAACAGCTTAATCCCCACGGCCCGGACGTTTTCCCTAAGCTCCAGGGTCAGGTCCAGGCGGAAGAAGCTGCCGGTGTTGGAAAAGAGCACCGTTTCCTCCCGGCGGTCCGGGCCGCCTAAGGTCAGGGGCAAAGCGGCCTGACAGGGTTTTTCTCCGCAAAAAGCTTTTTCAATGGTTTCCGGGCACCGGACGCCCAGAGTGCCGTCCTCCCGCTGGTATACCTCTTGGACAAACAACGCGCCGCCCCACTGCCAGGTGTTCTTGTCGAAGTTGTTGGCCCGAGTGGGAATCCAGCCGAACAGGTAGCGCTTGTCGCCGTCGGTGGCGGTCCGGGCGGCGTAATAGGCCCGGCCGTCGAAGGCGTCGTCCTCCAGGGCCTCCCAGGGGCCGTACATGCTTTTGCTCCTGCGGTACCGGGTGATATGCTTGTCGCTGTATTCCGAGTAGAGAAAATACCAGTAATCCCCCATTTGAAACAGGTCCGGCATTTCATGGGTGTAGAACAGTTCCGGATCCCAGAAATCCCCCTGGAATTCCCAGGTTTTCAGGTCCTTGGAGGTAAGGTAAACGGTGCAGCCCCGGCGGACCTTGGGGCCCTTCCGTTTTCTGGCGGCGAGAATCATCACATACCGTTGGTTTTCTTCGTCGTACAGCACGTAAGGGTCACGCCAGTCGTCGGGCTCATAACCCTGGGATGGAGGATAAATCCGGTCCTCGGGAATTTTATCCCATTTTTTCAAATCCCTGCTGACGGCGTGCATCAGCACCTGGGAGGGCTTTCCCGTGCCGATATAATCCCGGTTATAGCCGGTGTAAAAGGCATGGAACAGGCCGTCCTTTTCCATAACGCTTCCGGCGTAGATGAACTGGTCCTGCTCGTCGTCGGCGCCGCACAGCAGGGCCGGGCCGAGGTCTTCATAGTGGATGAAATCCGTGGTGGAGGCCAGGGACCAGCACAGGGGCTCGCCGTCCAGCGGCACAGGGTTCCGGTTGTCCCGCTGGTGGAAAATCCAGAACTTTCCGTCCCAGTAAAAGGGCATACAGTCGCCGCAGAATGTGTTGTCTCCCGATTGATAGCAAAGCTGATACAAGAAAATCATCTCCTAATATAGTGTCATGTTTTTTCCCAGCGCCCCGTGTCCGAGGAGCGGGCGATGGCCTCACAGATACAATCCACCCGCCAGCCGTCGTAAAAGCTGGGAATGGCGACGGCGCCCTCTGCGATGGCGGTGAGAAGCTCGTGAAGCTGGATCATCAAGGGCTCGCTGTAGCCGATGCCCATGCCCGGCATGGGCCACAGAAAACAGCCGTTGGGATGCCGCTCCCCGGTGGCCACCGTGCGGAAGCCCCGCAGGTGGGGCGGGTCGCTTTCCAGGTATACCTGCAGCTCGCCGTTATGCTCCAAATCGAACCGCACCGCGCCCTTTTCGCAATACAGCTCAAAGCCGATGAAATTGTTTCTGCCCCACGCCGTCCGGGAAGCGGTAAGGGTGCCCTGGGCCCCGTTTTCAAACCGGAGCAGGGCCATAAACTCGTCGTCCACATCCACGGGCTTGAAAATGGCGGGGTCCTCCGCCGACGGCCGCTGGGGATACACCGTCCGCAGGTTTCCGGCTACCTCTGTGATTTCCCCCGCCAAATACCGGGCGATGTCCAGCAGATGGGTGCCGATATCCCCCAGCACGCCGGAGCCGGCCGCCGCCCTGCTGTTCCGCCAGGCGAAGGGAACCTGGGGGCTTGCGCCGCTGTCCTGTAAATAGCAGCCTATAAAACGCAGGGGCCTGCCAAGGGCGCCGTCGGATAAAAGCTTTTTCGCCAGGGCCACGGCGGGCAGCCGCCGATAGTTGAACGCGGGCATGGCCTTGACCCCGGCCTTCTCCGCAGCTGACAGCATTTGCCGGGATTCCGCGGCGTTTCTTCCCAGGGGCTTTTCACATAAAATATGCTTGCCGGCCTGGGCGGCTTCCTGGGCGATCTGGGCGTGGAGGTGGTTTGGGGTGGTGATGATTACCAGGTCCACCTCCGGATCCGACAGCACCTGGCGGTAATCGGAGCAGAAACGCTCATATCCAAACCGCCGGGCGCTTTCCTCCGCTTGTCCCGGTATTACGTCGCAAATCACCTTTTTCACCGGCAGAGCCGCCGGGGGCCAGGTCATCATAGGGTATTGGGTACAGGCGATAGAGTGGGTTTTTGCCATAAAGCCTGTGCCGATCATCCCGATTCCGATGCTTTTCATACGGTTTCCTCCCTCCCGAATTCCAGGCATACCATCTGGTGCCCGTGTATTTTAGGCACGGTAAAGGTTACCGTCCCATCCTTTTGCTGAAAGGGCAGAGGCTGCCCTTCCGGCACCAGCAGGGCTTTTTCCACGGCCTGGGAGCAGTGGATGGAGACGGTGGTATCATACAGGGGGATCACATCCTGGATCACGTCCATACGCTGGCACCGGCGCTCTGGAATATAATGAAGCAGATGGAGCACCCAGCGGTTTTTCTTCCGCTGATTTAGCAGGCTGGCCTGGAGGGTGGAGGGGCCGCTGTGGCGCACCAGGCGGTTTGGCGCCAGCCGCTCTACGGCATGGTCCACCAGGGTTTTACACCAGGCGGGGGCGTACTGGTCGTAAATAGAGAAGATAGGATGGGAAAAGTAAATGCAGCCCCCGTTCTGCACAATGGCGGGCGCGCCCCTTTTGCCGGAGGACGGGGTGTACTGGTGGGAGGAAAAATGCTCCCAGGTCCGGTTGAAATAGGGCTCTGTGTTCCATTCCAGCACCTGGGCGTTTTCCTTTGCCGCCACCTGGACGCCGGGAAGGTACATGACGTGCTCCTTTTGGGGCAGTCCCTTTCCCAATGGGCCCTCCATGGGAAGAAATTCCGGCGCGTAGGGAGCGGGCCCTAGGTAATCCACGCCGAAGGCCGGGGAGGCGAAGGTGTTTTTCCCCAGATCCAAACCGGAACGGCAGGACGCGATGACCTTGCCGCCGCTGAGTATATATTGTTCCAGCTTTTGGGCTAATTCCGGGGAGAAAGGGATTTCGTCCGGCAGAATGATTAATGAATACCTGGAGAAATCCTTTTGGGAATCAAGGAAATCGAATTGAAGGGAAAGCTCCTGCAGCATACGGCAGGCGCCCTGGTCGCAGGAGGGGATGCTGCCCGCATCCGCGCCCAGGAACTCCTCGCCGGAGATCACGCCGATTTCCGTGATCGGCGCCGCGCCCTCACACCAGGGCTCCTTAGCCTCCACCGAGGCGTAGACCCTGCCGATTTCCTCGTACATGGCCGCGTCCAGCCTTCCCCTGGGATGGAGCTGGTCCCCAATGATACACCTGGCCCCCTGGGCCAGCATTTGGAAGCACTCGTATTCCAGGGCCGCCTGGTTCCGGTAGGAATGGGTGTCTCCCCAGCTGGTGTGGAACCTGCCGGTCATGCCGGCGCACAGGTTGCCCTCGTTGCGGTTATACCGCACCGAAATGGGGAAATCCAGATAGCCCCAAGCGCCCCCCGGCAGGGATTCAAAGGCGAAATAGCTTTGCTCCCCCGCCACCGGGCGGTCCACAAAGCCTACGTGGCTCTTGTTATACAGAATATTCAAATCCGGGTCAAAATCCCGGATGACCTTAGTGAGATACCGGGTGATGTCGTGGTTGGTGTCCACCGCGTGGCGTTTCCGATGCGCCGGATTTCTGGGGTCCAGCCCCTTTTGGGCCATCAGCTTCAGGCAGGCGGGACAGCAGCATTCCACCAGGAAGCTGGCGTCGATCCACATCCCGTCGAATTCCGTCAGGCGCAGCACCTCTTCCAAATGGCGCTTTAAAAACTCCTGGTAGCCGGTGTTGGCGCATAGGTTGATGTAAAACCCCGGTTCCAGATAGGGGACCCCGTCGTGGTCGGCAAGCTTGCCGTCTTTGTCCACGCACACCCATTCCGGGTGTTCCCGGACGGTGTAAATATCCCAGTTCAAGGTGGTGTAGGCGTTGACGTGAATGCCCAGCTTCCGGCAAGCCTCCGCCTGCTCCTTCAGCATATTTTTATTCCGCAGCCCCGGGTGCACCCGTTCCGGGAACGCCTTGGAATCGTAGTAAAGCATCCCATGGTGGCCTCTGGCGAACAGGTTGATGGAGTTCACGTGGGCGTTCTTCAGGGTTGCCGCGAATTCTTCCGGGTCAAAGTCAGCCCCCACGTCCGGAATCAGGGGGCTGGTGTGGAAATCCAAATGGATTTGCCGGAATCCCACTGGCTTGCGCATGGCGTTTTCACTCCTTTCCGGCGGTATTCCTCCGCCGTACGGCAAAAATCCCGCGCCGCGCGTTTAGGGCGGCGCGGGAAAGCAATGTGCGCTAATTTTTGATGGCGCCGCCGGTCAGGCCCGCCACGATATGCTTCTGCAGGGCGCAGTAAACAATGGTGATGGGGATGATGGACATTAGCACGGTGGCGAACATCAGGTTGAAGTTGGAGGAATACTGGCCCTTGAACCGGTAGATATACAGGGTCAGGGTCTGCATGGCCTGGGACTTGTTCAGCAGCACCAGGGCGATGAGGAATTCGTTCCAAATCCAAAGGAAATTGATGATAACGATGGTGGCGGTCATAGGCTTCATCAGCGGGAAGATCACCTTGAAGAAGGCGGTCCAGTTGGAGGCCCCGTCGATGTAGGTGGACTCCGCCAGCTCGTTGGGGATGGTCTTCATATAGCCGGCGCACAGATACACCCCCATAATCATGGCGTAGGTGATGTACACCAGGATAGCGCCGAAATTGTTGGAAAGATTCAGCTTTGACATAAAGATGGCCAAAGGCAGGGCGACCACCTGGAAGGGGACGAACATGGCGCTGGTAATGTAATAAAGGAGGAACTTAAAAAACTTTTTATCCGAGTTGCGGTTGATGGCGTAGGCCACCATGGGGGTCATAAAAATAATGACAAAAATAGAGATAAAGGTCAAAATCGCCGTATTTTTCAGGGAACTGAAAAAGTACGGGTCGCTTAATACGGACTGAAAGTTTTCCAATTTCAGGCTGGAGGGCAGGGTGAAGAAGCTTTGGCTGGACTGGGCCTGGGTTTTAAAGGAGTTGACGATTGTAATGTATAAGGGCACCAGGATAAAGACCGCCCCGATAATCAGAATGAGATAGTTAAAAGCGGCCGCGATTCTTTTTCTCCGTTTCACTGCTGTTCCACCGCCTTTTTGTTCAGTACCTTGATGATGACAAAGGAGATCACGCCGATGATGGCGAACAATACCATAGAAATGGCACAGGCCTGGCCGAATTTCATCTCAAAGGTGCCCATATTGTAAACCAGATAGCCCATGGATTCCGTGACCCGGGCGGGGCCGCCGTCGGTGATGGCGAAGATGTAGTCGAACACCACCAGGCTGTCCCGGGTGCTGCGGATCAGGTTTAAAGACAGGGTTGGGATCAAAAACGGCAGCGTGACGATTTTAAACTGCTGGAACGCGGTGGCGCCGTCGATTTTCGCGGCGTCGTAAAGGTCCGACGGGACGCTTTGTATGGCCGCTATGAACAGCACCGTGGGGATCGCCACCCCTTGCCACAGCGACACGAAAATAACCGCAATGACCGAGCCGACCTTGCTGGCTAATAGATTGCTGGATAAAAACGGGATTCCCATCGCCTGGCCCAGGGCGGGAAGGCCCCGGCCGAAGATTTCGCTCCAGATCAGGCCCACCGTCACCATAGCCAGTACGGCGGGATAAAAATAGAGGAAGCGGAACCCGTTGGTGAACTTGATTTTCCTGGTCAGGATAATGGCCAGTATAATGGAAAGAGGCATGCACAAAACCATAAACACCACGGTATAAAGCATGGTGAAGCCCACGGCGTTGAACAGGCGGGTATCCTGGAACACCTTGACAAAGTTGTCAAACCAGACGAAATTGTAGGAGACGCTCATGCCGGTCCAGTCCGTAAAGCTGAAATAAAAGCTGTATAAGGCCGGGAACACAAAAAATACCGTAAACATAACAAACGCCAAAATAGCGATGGGATAATAGGATAAGCGTTCCCGGTCCTTCAAAGATTTTTTCTTCATAGGTATTCTCCTTTGCACCGCGCCAAGGCACTGTTAAGAGGCGACGCCCGCTGGAGCGGGATTCGGCGCTGTTTTTTTAAATCCCCTGCGGAGAAAGGCTTCTCCGCAGGGGACAGGCTGGGGCTTTTAATCCAGCTTAGTCGCTGGTCATAATGCGCTGCCACTCATCCATGAAGGCTTCCGTATCCTTATTCATAATCAGATTCTGACAGGCGTTGTCGATGTCGTTCCGGGCGCCGGCAGGGAAATAATCGCCGTACATTATAATGCTGTCGCCCTTGTTCAAATATTCCACCAGAGTGGCGACCCGCTGGTTTTTCACCGTCACATCCTTGACGCCGCAGGGCTGTCCGTCAATGTCGATGTAAAGCTGAGCGTTTTCCGGCTGGGCTGCGAAGGCGATGAATTCCTTGGCCTCTTCCTCGTGGCCGGTGCCGCTCATGGCGGCGATGCTGCAGTCGATGGAGTAGGGAACCTTGGTGACGCCGTCTGGGCCGGGGAGGGGGAACCAGGCGTAGTTCAGCTCGGGGTTGTAGCCGTCGATGCTGGCCTGGGTCCAGGTGCCGTTGAACAGCATGGGGGTCTTTTCGTTGGCGAAATCAGAGCAGGACTGGTCATAGCTGCAGCCCAGGGAATCGGTTTGGGCGTATTCATTGATCTGGATCAGGCGGTCCGCGATCTGCTTGGTATAATCGTTATCCCGCACATTTTTGCCGCTGCCGTCTACGATACCCACATAGAACTCCTCGGGATCCCAGGTGCCGTCGGCGGCCGCGATGGATAGAAAATAGAATTTTTGGGAAATGCTGTCTTTATCCTTGTTGGAGAAGGTGATGGGCGTCATGCCGGAGGCCTGGATGGTATCGCACAGGGAGATCAGTTCATCCCAGGTGGTGGGAACCTTCCAGCCGTTTTCCTCAAACATATCCACGTTGTAGGTCATGCCGGTGGTGTTAATAGCCAAGGGCAGGGAGTACAGCTTGCCGTCCACGCTGGAAAGCTCCTTATAGTTGTCGTACAGGTTGCCGGTCCAGTCCTCCCCGGTCAAATCCACGATCCGGTTTTCCGAGCAGGCCAGCCGGAACTCCACCTGAGTGGCCCAGTGCTGCAAAAGGTCCATAGGATCGTCGGTGGCCAAACGGGTCTGGAAGATCTGTTTGCCGGTGTCGGTGGAAACCAGGTTCAATTCCACCTCGATTTTATCCTGGGAGGCGTTGAACGCATCCACGATAGCCATGATCTGAGGGGTGTCGTTCTTCTGATAGAAGAATTCAAGCTTAACCTTGTCGCCGTTGTCCCCGGTGGAGCCGGATTCGCTGGAAGTGGTTTCGCTGGAGCCGCCGGTGCTGGAAGATTCCGCCGGTTCTTCGGCGCAGCCGCCCACCGCCGCGGCAACCACAGCCGCGCTGAGCAGTAATGCCAGTATCCTGTTTTTCTTCATGTTTCCTCACCTCATAAAATTATTTTTCCCGGCCTCATTGCCGAGGGTACGAATTTAGTATAATCTCGATAAAATAGAATAGATATATCACAAGTTATTAGATAATATCACAAAAGTAAGATTCCTGATATGACGCTTTCCTTGTTTGAAAAAAGGAGATACTGCCAAACCTTTCCGGACAACGGTAGAGGGTAGGGCAAAAAGCGGGAACCCTTCCGGGTTACAAGCCTTTTAACGGGGCGGTCATCGCTGTTTGCGGAAAAGGCCGTGGTTCCTTTTTGCCGGGAACCCTTAATCTGTCAATTTTACCACGGATTTGATGGCCTTCTTTTGAGCCACATGGTCATAGGCCCTGGCGGCGTCATCCATCGAGAATATATTGTCCTTATCCAGCCAGGCGCCGGCGTCCAGTTTCCCCTCGCTGATGAGCTTCAGCACCGCCTGGTGGGTTTCCTCCTCGTCGTAGCCGCCGTTATAGAACCGGAAAGTGCAGTCCGCGTTGAGAGGCATAATGTTGTAATTCAGGTAATCGTCCATGCCGTAAACCCCGATGGTCCCCTCCGCCTTCAGACAGGGCAGCAGGTGGTTCAGGCTTCCCGATTTGCCGGTGGCGTCGATGATGTAATCAAAGGTCCGCCCATTGCCGTCTATAAACGCTTTTACCGCCTGCTGGTCCCGGTAATCGATGTATTGGGCCATGCCCAGCCGCTGGGCGGTTCCCCTGCGGGCTTCTGAACCGATGAAGGAAACGGATTCCGCCCCCAGGTTCAAAGACTGCCGGGCGATGGAAAAGCCGTTGGCCCCGGAACCGGATACCAGCACCTTCGCGCCCTTGCCGATTCCCATGCGGGTGACGTAGCTGAGGGTTTCCCGCCAGGTGATAATCATAGTGGCGTCCAGGGGGTCGATAAGGCCCTCGGGGATCACCTGGTTCACCCGGAAGCCATCCCACTGGGCCCGGTCAATCCCGTCTTCCTTCATGGCCTGGTGGTCCCTGGCCATGCCGAACTGGGCCATGCCGCCCCAGCTTACGTGCATGCCCTGGGATTCCTGGGCGCCCACCCGGGTAATCAGGTCGCCCACCTTGTAATTGCGGACCTTGCCGCCTACTTCCACCACCCGGCCTATGCTTTCATGGCCGATAATCGTGGGATAGGTGATGGGGATCCCGAAATTCCCGTGAATGACGTGCAGGTCGGTGCCGGTGCAGGTGGCGCCGTAGAGCAGCTGGCATAGGGCGTCATAGTCCCCGATGGCGGGCTTTTCCACCTGTTCGACTTTCAAAACGTCCGGTGTTTCAATGACTAGTGCTTTCATAAAATGTTCCCTCTTTTCTTTCAGGCGGCTCTGCCGCCCGGTTGGTAATTTCCCGCCGGTTGTGTGGCCGCGGCGAAGAAAGCATCTACATCATAAGCAGTTTTCAAAGGGAATTTCAAGTATTTTTGTTCATTGTGTGGAAATAGTGATAGTCAAATCTGGATTTTATTATAGAGATTACCTTCCGGTTTTTGTTTAAATAGCATTGGAGGAACTGCATTGCGGTTGCGGTTCCGGCTTAATTTGAAATACGAAAGGATGATCTTTGTGTTACGGAAAAAGATTTTAGGACGGACCGGCCTGGAGGTGGGCGAGCTTTCAGTGGGAGGGCTGTTCCTCTCCGATTACGGCGGCGGGTATGAAATGTCCAAGAAAGCGCTGCTTAAGGCCCTGGACTGCGGCTGCAATTACATCGATACCGCCCCGGGCTACTTTAACAGCGAGGAAGTCCTGGGCAATATTCTGACTGGCTGCCAGAAGCCCTTGATCTTCTCCACCAAGCTGGGGGGGCGCCCCCAGCCCTTTGACCCCAAAAATAAAGAGGGCCTGCTGTTTTCCGTGAAGGAAAGCCTCCGGCTGCTGAAGCGGGACCACATCGATATTTTGTTTATTCATGAGCCGGACCGGCCGATGCAATATGATTGGTGGACGGATTCTGACCAATACGACGGCCCTGTAATGGAGGTGTTGGATCAACTAAAAAAAGAGGGGTTGGTAAAATTTATCGGCTTAGGCGGCACTACCACCCATGAGCTGGCCCGGATCTGCGATACGGGTAAATTCGACTGTGTGCTCACCGCCTCTAATTACAGCCTTTTGTGGCAGGAAGCCCGCTATGAGGTGATCCCCGCCGCCAAGCGCCACAATATGGGCATCGTCAGCGGCTCGCCGCTGCAGCAGGGCGCGCTGTCCCAGCGGTACGACGACCTGATCGAGCACGGCGCGCCATGGCTGAGCCTGCCCCGCCGGGAGCAATACAGGGCCCTTTATAAGCTGCTGGATGAAACCGGGATGCCCATTGTGGAGATGTGTATGCGCTTTATCATTTCCAACCCGGATATCTCCTGCGTGCTCACCGGCGCCAGAAGCGAGGAAGAGTTCTTGGGCAACCTTCACGCCATCGAAAAAGGCCCCCTGCCCCAGGATATCCTGGATGAAATCGAGCGGATTTACCAGATGGTGCCCTTCCGGCCCAGCCTGGAGCCGTTCTCCATGCCTTTCTTAAAGCCCTACCAAGGCGCTGGCGAGTTGGTGTAAGCCCAGGCGGTAACCTTTGGAAGACCGGCGCGGGTACCAGAGGCCGCATGCGAAATGGTCAAAATGCCCGGAGCACGCTGGTAACGTCACATATCAAAAAATATCAAATAAAAATTTGCGGCATAAGGCCGCAGGCGGGACGTCCGGTGTAATTGCCGGGCGTCCTTTCCGAAAGGAGGAACCGAAATGAAGCCCCTTCCCTACCGGCAGATTCATCTGGATTATCACACCTCGCCCTTGCTGGAGCGCGTCGGAGAGGATTTTGACGAAAAGGATTTTATCCAGACCCTGAAGCAGGCCCATGTGAATTCCATCAACTTATTCGCCAAGTGCCACCATGGCCTTTATTACTACCCCACCGAAATCGGCGGGCGGGTGCACCCTCATCTGCGCTTTGACCTGTTTGGCAGGCAGATAGCGGCCTGCCGGGAGGCGGGAATCCGGGCGCTGGCCTATACCACCGTGGTATGGGCGGAGGACACCTGCGACCTGCACCCGGATTGGATGCAGATCAGTCCAGACGGCGTGCTGGGCAGCAAGCCGCCGTTCTCCTCGCCCTATAACACCCTGACGAACCGGGGATGGCGTTCCCTGTGTATGAACCAAACCGAATACCGGGATTACCTGAAGGCGGAGCTAAAGGAAATTTATGACCGCTACCGGCCCGACGGGTATTGGATTGACATTATCTGGCAGTTTGAATGCGTATGCCCCCGCTGCCGGGAGGATATGAAAAAGCTGGGGCTGGACCCGGAAGACTATATGGACCGCAAACGCCACGACCGCATGGTGGAGATCGATTTTATGCGGGATATCTACGGGTTTATCCACAGCCTGGACGACGGCCTGGAGGTATATTTTAACGGCACCCCGGCGGAATTTGACTTAGACGACTGCCCGGCGCTTTCCACCCGGCGGAAGCGTCAGTGCTTGGATTTCGTGGATATCGAGTCCCTTCCCTCGGAAACCTGGGGTTACAGCCATTTCCCTGTTTTGGCCAACTACGTCAACAAATATCCCGGCGAGTTTGCCATGATGAACGGCCGGTTCCATCAAACCTGGGCGGACTTCGGCACCCTGCGGAACGTGGCCGCGCTGGAATATGAATGCTTCCGGGCGCTGTCCCTGGGGGCCGCTGTGTGCGTGGGGGACCAGCTCCACCCTCTGGGCGGCATGGACCACACGGTTTACAGCCGGATCGGCACGGTGTTTGCCTCTATAGAGGAAAAGGAGCCCTGGTGCCGGGGAACAAGAAAACTGTGCGATATCGGCGTGGTGGCCCCCAACCGGGTGATGGAGGCGGAAACAGAAGACGGCCCGGCCAGCCTGAAATCCAAGGAGGGCGTCTGGCGGATGCTGACGGAGCTCCACCTGCCCTTTGATTTCCTGGATTTAGAAGACGACTTTTCCCCCTACCAGGTGCTGATTTTGCCCGACCAGGTCACCTTGGCCCCAAAAGAGGCCGAAAAAATAAGAGCGTACCTAAAGAACGGCGGCAAGCTCTTATTCAGCGGCTGCTCCGGCATGGATCCGGAGAAAACCGGCTTTGCCCTGGAGGAGCTTGGAATAAAGTACCTGGGAAAGAATCCTTACGCGCCGGCGTATTTTAAGATCAGCGGGGATTTCCCGCTGATTCCGCCGATGACCTACCATTTCGCCGGGGAAAGCTTTTTGACGGAACCGCTTTCCCCGAAAGCGGAGGTGTTAGCCCCCCTGGTGGACTCCTATTTCAACCGCAGCTGGGAACACTTCTGCTCTCACCGGCAGACGCCTCAAAGCGGCAGGCTGTCGGGTCCCGCCGCTATTCAGACCGGCCCCCATACGATGTACCTTTCCATGAAGCTGT
>CABUCM010000055.1 GCA_902490005.1 uncultured Ruminiclostridium sp. | reverse complement strand
AGCTGCACCATAGTGAATTCCTCCTGTAAGCTTTAGAATTTTTCCGGGTGTACCAGCGCGTAGATCAGGTATACACCCATGAGTGCGACGATTACTCCAAGTGCGATCATAAAAATACTTCCTCCCTTTATTCATGGGTATCCACCTGTTTATGGCACCAGTGGATTAAAAGGCTGACTAAAGCAATACTGACAGCCAATATTCCCAGCATAAGTAAATCCATCATTGCGGTCTTCCTCCTTTATCGCTTCATCACTTAGAAAGTATAACAGCCATCCCATGAACGTGCCCTTAGCGTTTTCGTTGCCACATTAAAAATGCATTAAGACTGAAAAGGCCGCAAAAAAGCCCCCTCTGTGTGGAAACAGAGGGGGCTTTTCTCTCGAAGGATTATTGGCGGATCATACGGTATCCCACGCCGATATGGGTTTGGATATATTGGGGAGAAGAAGTGCTTTTCTCGATTTTCTTGCGCAGCGTTGCCATAAAGACCCGCAGGGATGGAATATCCGAGGCCAGGGCGCTGCCCCAAACCTCTTTGAGAATATAATTATGGGTAAGCACCTTCCCTGTGTTTTGCGACAGCAGGCAGAGCAGCTTATACTCGATAGGGGTCAGATGGACCTCAGCGTCATCCACATAGACGCATCCCGCGGCGTAATCAATCTTTAAATTCCCGTTCACATAGACGCTGCTCTCTTCCCCGGGCTTCGTTCCCTCCGCATGGCTTCTGCGAAGTGCCACCCGCAGACGGGCCAAAAATTCGTCGATGCTGAATGGCTTGGTCAGATAATCGTCCGCCCCGGCGTCCAAAGCGTCCACCTTATCCTGGTCCTCAGTGCGCGCGCTTACCACAATAATCGGCATGGCGCTGAAGCCCCTGACCTTCTTAATAATATCCACGCCATCCATATCCGGCAGCCCCAAATCCAGGATCACCACATCCGGATGGTAAGAAACCACCTCCATGAGGGCGCCGGAGCCATTCTGGGCCGTGTGGTATTGGTATTCTTGGGTTTCTAAAGTGGTGCGGATCAGGTTGCTGATGGCCGGGTC
This sequence comes from uncultured Ruminiclostridium sp., assembly GCA_902490005.1. Classification (GTDB taxonomy): domain Bacteria; phylum Bacillota; class Clostridia; order Oscillospirales; family Acutalibacteraceae; genus Clostridium_A. The sequence goes on along the minus strand of CABUCM010000055.1, from coordinate 11,513 downwards.
ATCCTCCACCACCAATATCTTTGATTTATACATCGTGCAACTCCACCTCTTCCAAAGGTAATGTAAAAGTAAATACTGAGCCCTGGGGCAGATGATCGGCGACAGTGATCTTTCCCCCATGGGCGGTGACAATAGAACGGCATAAATTCAGGCCCAGGCCCAGGCCCCGGCGGTTGTCGCCCTTTCCCTGGCTGGCGGTATAGAACATATCGAACAAATGCGCCTTGGCCTCGTCGGAAATTCCGGGGCCGTCGTCGGCAATACTGACCGCCGCCATAGCGCCGCGCTTTTCCGCCCGCAGGACAATATGGGAGCCGGCAGGCGTGTATTTAATGGCGTTATTGACGATATTGATAATCACCTGCACAATCAGCCGGACATCCATTTTCGCCATCAGCAGGTCGTCAGGAAGTTCCACCGAAATGTGATGGTCCTTGGCTTGACGGTCCACATGGGACAGCGCCTCCTGAAAAACATCATCCATCAGCTCGGCGCTCATTTGCAGGCGCATGGTGCCGTTTTCAATCCGGGTGATGGAAAGCAGGTTTTCCGTCAGATTCACCAGCCACATAGAGTCGTCGTAAATAGACCGGTACAGTTCTTGCTTTTTCTCCTCATCCAAAACGATGCTTTTTTCCATCAGCACGCCGGCGTTTCCGCTGATGCTGGTCAGCGGGGTGCGCAGGTCATGGGAAATTGCCCGCAGCAGATTGGAACGCAGCCGCTCCTGCTGGGTCTCCATTTCGATGACCTGCTTTTCCTCCCGCAGCCGCCTTCTTTCCAGGATCAGCCCGCATTCGTTGAGGACAGCGATGAGTAAATTCTTTTCAAACACCTCAGGCGCTGGATAATATTTGGAGGGGATCCCCACCACGCCCATCACTCCCTGGAGGCCGCGGACGGCCAGGTACAGGTTCTGGGCATGGGACAGCGTATTTGTGGTGGCGCCGGCCCGCTTGTTGTTTTTCACAACCCAGTCCGCCACCCCCCGTTCCTCTGTGGTCATGGATTTCAGAACCTCCTCCCGGCGGTCCGCTGGGGTCACTTGAAACTGAAGCTCCCCTTCTCCCTTGGACAAAGCATATAGAACCGGGCGCTCCAGCAAAATGCTGATCTGCCGGGCGGCCAGCTCAATGATTTCCTGCTCATTTTTGCCCTGCTGAAGCTTCTGGCTGCTGCTCATCAGCAATTCTGTGTAATATGCCTTCTGAGCGGACTGCCTCGCCTGTTTTTTCACTCTGGTAGCCAAGGTACTGGAAATCATACTGGCGATGAGCATAATCAGAAAAGTAACCGGATAATCCGGGGCTGTGGCCGCTAACGTGAATCGTGGCACGGTAAAAAAGAAGTTAAACGCCACTACGCTCAACAGGGAACCGATGGCGCCGTAAATATGGCCGTGAGTCCATACAGCCGTTATCAGGACCCCCAGAATATAAATGATAATTATATTGGCGTCCCGCAGGCCGGCGGTAAAGAACACCCACCCCACCAATGTGGATAAAACGATAACCGCCAGGGTTTTTACCAGGTCCTGCCACCGGAACCAGGGCTCGTCGCTCCTGTGAAAAACAAGCCGCTTTTTATATAAGGGCTGGGTATCCGGAATGATATAAATTTCCAAATTGCCCGCCAGGTCTGTCAAACGGTCCGCTAAGCTTTTCCCCCGGAAAAAGATCCGGCTGCGGTGGTTTGTTCGGCCTAATACAATTTTTGTGACCCCGCTGACCTTGGCGTATTCCGCGATCTGCGCGGCAGGATCGTCGCCGTACACAGTAGCAATCTGCGCCCCCATCTGCTCCGCCAGCCGCAAATGGTCCCTGAGCCGCTTCAGATTTTCCCCCTTCAGCTCCTTTGTTTCGGGAGTTTCTACAAACAGCGCGGTAAAGCCGCTGTGAAAGGCCTCCGCCATCCGGGCGGCGGTGCGGATTACCTTGGCGTTGGAGGGCGCGCTAGACAGGCAGATCAAAATATGCTCTCCGGCCCTGGCGGCAGTCTCGCTGCCCTTCTTCTGCGCGGTCCGGTTTAAGCGGTCCGCCGTGCGGCGAAGGGCGATCTCCCGCAGCGCTGTCAAGTTTTCCTCAGAGAAAAAATGATCCAGCGCCCGCTGCGCCTGCCCCTCCCGGTACACCTTTCCCGCTTTTAGGCGGACAATTAAATCCGACGGCTCAATATCCACCAGCTCCACCTGGTCCGCGGAATCAAATATCCGGTCGGGAATCCGCTCGCTGACCGCTACGCCTGTGATAGAGGCTACCAGGTCGTTGAGAGATTCCAAATGCTGGACGTTTACTGTGGTGTACACGTCGATTCCCGCCCATAAGAGCTCCTCTACATCTTGATACCGTTTCGCGTGCCGGCTGCCGGCGGCATTACTGTGAGCCAGTTCATCCACCAAAATCAATTGGGGTTTCCTGGCCAGGGCCCCATCCAAATCAAATTCCTTCAGCGCCACCCCTTTATAACGTATCTCTTTGCAGGGAAGCTGTTCCAAGCCTTCAAGCAACGCCGAGGTTTCCGGGCGGACATGGCGTTCCACATAACCGGCAACCACATCCCGCCCCTTTTCCTTGGCCTGATGGGCCGCCTCCAGCATGGTATAAGTCTTTCCCACTCCCGCGGCGTATCCAAAAAATATTTTCAGCTTTCCATGGGCGCTTTGATCCTGCTGCCGGTGAATATCATACAGCAGTTGTTCCGGGCTGGGCCTTTCCGTTTCCATCGCTTTTCACCTGATTCCTGGCATAATCCCTCTGATGTTATCTTGAACCTTCTAATATTGATATCATATCACACATGATATTTTCATGGCATAAAAAACAAGGCCGAAACATTAAGATTCCATTAAGATTTTTCCTATTGTACCATAACCCACCCCTTTTAATTCAATTTTAACATGATTTTTTATTTTCTAACACTATTTTATCGCTGGACTCGTTATCATAGGAATAGAAAAAACTTCTTTTTCTGGAAAGGAAAATTTATATGACCAAAAGCGTTCAAATCAGCAGCAGCGCCGGCAACCTATGCCGGAATACCAATTTTCATAATTCCACAACGCCGGCAGCCCAGAAAAAGCGCCGGGAAAGATCCAAAAAACTCTCCCTCTATTTTGAACAGCACCTCTTGATTGCCTGGCTGGTATCCTTTATCGCGGCGCCGTTAGCGGTGCTGGGCGCGGTTATTTTAACCGCGGCTGCCATCGGCGGCCTCATGCTGGCGGTTTTATAAAATATTTTACTTTTTCTATTGTGCTAAACTTTTCAGGGCCCTATGTCAATTCCTAAGCTTTTCCCGCGAAAAATCAATAAAAGAAGCTTCGGTTAAATAACCGAAGCTTCTTTTATTTGCCATTACAAAGGGTTAATCTCCTTTCCCTCTCGCTGAATGCTGGCCTCCACCGAAAGACGGACAGTGGATTGAACATAAGTGCTGACCCAATCGTCGCTTTTCGTTTTAAAATATTCCGGCTGCGCTTGCATTAACCTTCTTCCGAAACGGAAAATATCGGATTGATACTCTCGAATTACTTTTTCGGCTGTTTGAGTACACAGGTCATATATTGCTTTTTCTGTCGCTTTCTCCATTTCATCAACGACCTCCAGGTTGTATCTTTGATGGAGATTACCGTCAATCTCATAAAGATCTAGTTGGGCATGAATGGAAATATCGTATACCGGTAAATCATTTTCTACTTTGGCCTCAATGGTGGTGTCTGCCTTTGTGAGAGAAAAGGATACGTTTCCCACCCCCTCCACCGGGACAACTATGATGGCGTTTTCAGCGTCGCCGGTAAGCAAAAGAAAACCGATTGTTTCTTCAAAAGTCAAATATCCGGCCAATTTGTCACCTTTCAAAACGCCGACGCCATCCGCGTAGAGGATGGCGTTTCCATCGCTATCCTCATACATATTCAAAGCGATCATATAGCCGTCTGAGCTTCCATCCTGCATACGGTTTACCAGCGAGAGAATATTGGAACGGCTCTCTTCTGTAGCGATTTGCCCAGAGGTAGCCAGATTCTCAATCACCTTTGCGGTGATTAAGTCGCCCTCATTTTTGCTATTCATGATTTCCCGGGCAGACATTCCTCTGGCCACAAAAAGCGCTACAGAAGGCCTGGATTCGTAATAGCGGATAAAAAAATCGATTACGTTGTTCATTCCTTGTTTAGCCACTTCTTCTCCAACGATTAAAACCAGGTTTTGGGAGTAAAGAGGCTCTTTTCCGCTTTGTAATATAATGGAATGGAAGGCATCCAGCACCGACCTTCCCCGTCCTGTGGCCACCACGACATCTTGTTTCTGTTCCCCGCCGGCACTGGCCTTTTCGGGGTCAAACACATGGGTAGTCACCACATAGGCGCCGTCCTCGATGTCCACGCCGATTCCATTTACGATCAGCCGCTCATTCAACTGGTTTACACGGTTGCATCCTGGGGCGATGAGCAGCAGCATCATACAAAGGACTAAAAGACAAGCTTTAAACTTCATGTGGCTTCCCCCTTCCATTTTTAATCAGATCTATCGCCAGGAGGATCAGAGGAACAAACAGCGCAGCAGAAATGGTAATCCAAAAGGTTACGCCTATCCGGTAGATATGGAAGATGCTTTTCTCATCAAGCACATTCCAAAGGCTATAGGCAAAAACAGCCGCCGCTCCTAATAAAATCGAGATTCTGGCGGCCTTTTCCCCTAATATTTTTTTCACGCAAAGGGAAAACAAATGGAGCCCCAGTGAAATTTTGACGAACAGGCAGGTGGTCCAGACAGCAAAAAAAAGAGCGTCCACCCTTTTGATAATCCCCATTTCCGCCACACTTGCCGCGGCGTAAATAGGAAAAATTTGAGTCTTTACAAAATCCCCCAGTACGCCTACGATCACCAAAATCAAAATAATCAAGGTGATATGTGTGGAAAACACCCACGCGAAAAAACCCTTTCTGATATTGCCCTTGGTTAGGGGGAGAAGCATTCCAATAAAAACAACGCAGGAAGAGGTTCCTATCATCTGCTGTATTCCTGTCCAAATCTCTTCCGTGCCGTCATAAAGCAGCGGCGCATAGTTTAAGGGATCAATTTTAAACAAAAGCGCTGTGATAAAAAACAGAAGGCAGGCAACGACGATCACAATAATGATGCCGGAAGCCCGGGCCAGGGCCTCCACACCCCTGAAGGCGCCGTAACACGCTGTAATCAGCACCGCCAAGGTTAAGAGGGACGAGGAAAATTTTGGCGCCATGACATTGGTAATAAAGGCACTGTAAAAGCTTAAGTTGTAGGAACATACATATAAAAAATACAAGCCGTAAAACGCAGTGATCAGAGCCCCTAAAAAGCGCCCGGTCATGATACCGGCCTGATCCACCAGATTATCGTTAGGCCATCGCCTGTGAAGGCAATAAATAGGAACCGCAATCAGGACAATGAGCACAATCGACAAACAGCACGAAACGGTTTGATCCAGCATCGCATCAGAGGCCGCCATAAAAGGGCTGTAGGTGATATTCACCACCATTCTGGTAATAAACAGCATACAGAACAGCTGTCCCGCCGTAATCGTATTGAATTTCGTATTAGTCATTGTTTTCCGTCTCCCCCTCTTGGTCCATTGGGTTGGCCCCGGGCATATGCTGTACGGTATTGGCCCGCTTGGACAAAATTTTCCAGTTGGAACGAACCGCTACGTCCCGCATAGAGAACAGGCTGAATGGAGAAACCGGAGCGGAAAAAGGAACGCCGTAGGTCGTTTTCCCGCAGATACTCACGATCACCATAGAAAGCAGCAGCATAACGCCCCACAGCCCCAGAATGCCTCCTACCAGAATAAATAGCAGCCGTAAAATAGCGATGGGCTCATACAGCGTGGGGATCACATAAGAGGAAATTGCCGTCAAGGCCACCACCATCAGGGTAGTAGCGCCGATCAAGCCGGAGGAAATGGCGGTATCTCCGATGACCAAAGCGCCGACGATACTGACCGCGTGTCCCAAAGGCTTCGGCAGCCGAAGCCCCGCTTCTCTCATAATCTCATAAATAAAATGGATTACCAGCGTCTCTAACATCAATGGAAGCGGCGTCGTGGCGATAGCGGTGGCGATTTTATTCATCAGCTCTTCTGGGAATACCTCTGGATTGAAGGTGCCCACCGCCACATAAATTCCCGGCAGCAAGGTGGCGAGAAAAAGGGCGAAATATTTTAGCCATCGGGTAAAGGTGGCAAAATAAGGCTGATTACTGTAATCATCCATGGTTTGGAAATATTCCACAAAGAGATACGGGACAATCAGCACCCCCGGCGTACCGTCCACCAAAATGGCTACCCTTCCCTCGGCGATCTTTCCGCAGACCGTATCCGGCCTTTCGGACAACCCGATGCTGGAGAACAGGCTCAGGTTCTTTTCCTCCTCTAAAAAAGGAATCAAATAAGCCGATGACAGTACGGTTTCCAAGGTAGAGGCGTTAAGCCTCTTTTTAATCGTTTTGATAATCTCCGGCGAGACGGTGTCCCGCAGATAGCACAGGCATACATCGGTTTTGCTGACGCTTCCCACCGACATGGTTTCAAATTTCAGCTTAGGGTTTTTCATCCTTCTGCGAATCAGGGTCATATTGATCCGCAGCGGCTCCACAAATCCTTCCTTTGAGCCTTTTTCCATCACTTCGTTGTTGGGCTCAGAAACACCTCGGAAACTGAACCCCTGAAGGCCGATTGCCAGCATGACGCAGCAGCCGTCCATGGCGATGAGGGCAAACCCGGACATAACCAGGGCAAACGCTTCTTCAAAGGAGCCAACCTGTACCTGTTCCGAACTGGAAAGCACATTATCCTTGATGTACTCGTACTTCTCCACCGGGTCCTCTTGGCTGTAAAACGTCCGCATAATCGGATTGATCACCGCGTTCGCCAGGGTTTCCTTGTTCACCATGCCCTCGATGGTGATCACCGCTGACTTGGTTCCCTCTATTTCCATTTCCCTGATGGTTAAATCGGCGCTTCCATCAAATTTTTTGCGGAAAAATTCCAGGTTCCACGCCAAATCCTCCGTCAAAACCTGTTTAATATTGGAAGCGGATGGGCTAGGCTCCCGGGTAGTATACCGTTGCATCAAATTTTTAAAATATGAAAACATCTTCATTCCCCCATGAGGTCTAGTGTGACAGTCATTCAAAGAAATTATACCCAGTATAAATTTTTTCAATCACGGCAAACTAAAACACATCAGAAAAGATTCCTGGAGACGAGGTATCCTATGACCATTTCTTTGATACGAACTATCATTTTATATATCATGATCATCGCCGCGGTGAGAATCATGGGAAAACGTCAAATCAGCGAGCTGCAAACCTCTGAATTGGTGGTGACCCTGCTGATTTCCGACATTGCCGCCATCCCCATGCAGAACACAGGACAACCGCTTTCCAGCGGCATCATTCCCATTTTAGTCCTGGTTTCCTGTGAGATCGCGGCCTCCTTTTTCATGGTAAAAAATTCCCGTTTCCGCAAGCTGATTGCCGGAAAGCCCCAGGTGGTCATCAACAACGGCGCCGTGGACCAGGCCCAGATGAAACGGCTGCGTATGAGCACTGAGGACCTTTCTGAACAGCTTCGCCAGATGAATGTTTTTTCTATTCAGGACGTGGCCTACGCCATTGTGGAGACCAACGGTAAACTGAGCGTGATGAAAAAGCCGGCAAAAGAGCAGGTTTCCGCTTCTATGCTGGGGATCGTCGCGCCGGACCACGGAATCGACGCGGTGGTAATCAGCGATGGTGAAATCTCAAAATTTTCCCTGGACCTTTGCAATTTAACTGAGGACTGGGTCATGGGAGTATTAAACGGGCAGAATGTCCGTTTAGAGGATGTTTTTATTATGACCGCAAACCCAAAGAAAAATTTCTATCTCATCTTAAAGGACGACGCTCAGAAGAAGTTTTCTCAAAGCAGTCGAAAAGGAGGAAAGTAATATGAAACGTATCTGGGTCGCAGTCTGCGCCATGGTGCTGATGATCACTCTATGCGTCATCGAGCTATCGTTTACAAATTCATCCATCGGCCGATTGACGGACACCCTGGATCAAGCGGAGCAAAAAATATACGAGGAGGACTATTCCACCGCTTTCCGGTTAAGCGAGGAAGCGCTGGAGGTCTGGAACAACGACCACAAGGCCCTTTCTTTTTACACCACCCACGAGCAGCTGGAACAGATCGATCTTTCCTTCGCCGTGCTTTTGGTGCATTTAGAACGGGGTAATTACGACGATTTTCTTTCGGAAAAAAACAAGGCCGCCGCGCAGCTGGAAAACGTCAGGGATAACGAAATGCCCTCTCTTCATAATTTATTTTAATAGCCCGCCTCACGCAAAAAGGGTCCGCGCTGTTCATTCAGCGCGGACCCTTTTCCTTTTATTTGCTTTTATTCCTCGATATGCCACTTGGTGCCCTGAGGGGTATCCTCCAGCACCACATGGCGGGCGTTTAGCTCATCCCGGATCCGGTCGGCTTCCGCCCAATTTTTATTTTTTCTAGCTTCCACCCGCTGTTGGATCAGCGATTCGATCTCCTGATCCAAATCGCCGCCCTGGGCGCCCTTCTTGGCATACAGCAGGCCCAGCACCTCCGCCAGGCTGTCGAACAGCTTCAGCGCTTCCTCCGCGATCTCCCTATGGGGATTGGTTGCCGTATTCAGGTTGGTGTTGATATCCTTCGCCAGATCAAACAGCACCGCGATACCGTCGGCAGTGTTTAAGTCGTCATCCATCGCATTGCAGAACCGGTCCTGGTAATGTTCCAGGCGCTTCCAGATTTCCTCATCCTCTTCCCCCCTGCCGGGCTGGGCGTTGCCGATGACAAACTCCAGATTCTCACGGCAGGTATAAAGGCGCTCCAAGGCGGCGGCGCACTGTTTCAAAAGCTCCGTGCTGTAATTGATGGGGCTTCTATAGTGGGACGCCACCATCAGGTAGCGGATAGGCTCATAGCCAAATTCCTTGGCCACCTCCCGCACGGTGAAGAAATTATTCAGGCTCTTGGACATCTTCCGGTTATCCACATTGATATAGCCATTGTGCATCCAGTAATGGGCGAACGGCACCCCGTTGCAGCACTCGCTCTGGGCGATTTCATTTTCATGGTGGGGGAAAATCAAATCCTGGCCGCCGCAGTGGATATCGATGGTTTCTCCCAGGTAGGTTCTGGCCATGGCGGAACACTCGATATGCCAGCCCGGACGGCCCTTTCCCCAGGGGGAATCCCAATAAGGCTCTCCCGGCTTGGCCGCTTTCCACAGGGCGAAATCCATAGGGTCTTCCTTGCTTTCTCCTACGCCGATTCTGGCGCCGGCCTCCAGATCCTCAAGAGGCTGGTGGGAAAGCTTTCCGTATTCGTCGAATTTCATAGTGCGGAAATAAACGTCTCCGTTGTCCGCGCCATAGGCGTAGCCCTTCTCTACCAGGCCGGAAATAATTTCGATGATCTGTTCCATGGTCTGGGTGGCCCTGGGATGAACGGTGGCTTCCCGGATATTGAGGCCCTTGGCGTCGGTTTCATATTCCTGGATATACCGCTCGGCTACCGTCAGATAGTCGCTGTCCTCCTCGTTGGCCTTACGGATAATTTTGTCGTCGATATCGGTAAAATTCTGAACGAAGGTCACTTTCATGCCCCGGTATTCCAAATATCTGCGAAGAATGTCGAATACGCACATAGGCCTGGCGTTGCCGATATGAATATAATTATAGACGGTGGGCCCGCAGGCGTAGATTTTCGCTTCTCCCGGCGTAATGGGAACAAATTCCTCTTTTTGTCTGGTAAGGGTATTGAAAATTTTCACAAAAGTACCTCCCTAATGCTCCTGATCTATTGATTTTCTTTGGATTCCAAGTTTTTTTCCAGCTGTTCCATCTGGGTCTGCAGCTTCGTAAGCTGATACTGCATCCGGCAGATCTCCTGGGACACCGGATCGCCGTAATGGATCTGATCCAGGGCGCCGACCTTGACGCCGTTGACCCGGACCACTCTTGCCGGAACGCCCACCGCCGTAGCGTTGGAGGGGACCTCCTCCAGCACCACCGCTCCCGCGGCGATTCTGGCGTTATCCCCGATTTTAAACGGTCCCAGCACCTTGGCGCCGGAGCCGATTAACACATTATTTCCCAGCGTAGGATGGCGTTTCCCATTCTCTTTTCCGGTACCGCCTAAGGTCACGTTTTGATAAATAGTACAATTATCGCCGATCTCCGTGGTTTCGCCAATGACCACACCCATGCCGTGGTCGATGAAAAGCCCTTTTCCTATTTTGGCGCCTGGATGAATTTCTATTCCCGTACGGTGGCGGGCATGCTGGGAAATCATCCTGGCGATAAACTTCATATTGCGGCAGTAAAACCAATGGGAGCGCCGGTAAGCCCGTACCGCTTTAAACCCGGAATAAAGGAAATAAACCTCTGCCCGGGAGCGCGCTGCGGGGTCCCGTTCCATAATGGAATCGATCTCCGCTTTCAAACGGTCAAACACGCTGATCCCCCTTTCCGTCTCTATTCAATTCCAGCGGGAGGACACACAATAAAACCTAAAAACCTCCATCCCCACAGGCTTCATGAGGACGGAGGCGAAAATTTTTGTGCTTCATTCCCGCCGGACGTACAAAACTAATCCACGGTTTATTATATACGAAACCGGTACAAATTGCCAGTTATTTCACATTTTTTATCAAAGAGCGGTTTTGCCATACATAGACGCCGCCGGAAATCAAGGTAAGGGCGGTGCAGATACATAAAGCGGCAAAACCGATCCACCAAAACAAAACGATATGCGTATAGTCAGTAGCCCGGTTGACCGCCTGCAAAGCCAATATCAGCAAAATAGCGAATATTTGGCTGACAGTTTTCGCCTTGCCCCACAGGTTGGCGGCGATCACGGTGCCGCCTCCCGCCGCCAACAGGCGGATGGAGGTGACGATAAACTCTCTGGCTAGAATAATGATCACCAGGGCCGCGTCGGCCCAGCCTAAAGCCACAAAGCACAGAAAGGCGGACATGGTCAAAATTTTGTCCGCCACCGGGTCCGCGAATTTTCCGAAATCCGTCACCAACCCATGCTTTCTGGCAATTCTGCCGTCCAGCATATCGGTAAAGGAGGCAATGGAAAACACCACGAACGCCCAGACCTCCCCATAAGGGATGCCGGGGATCAAAAGAAACGCCACAAACAAGGGCACCAGCGCGATACGAAGTATAGTCAGCTTATTAGGAAGATTCATGTTGTCACCACCTGGCCGATTAAATCGCAATCCATCGTGTCAGTAATTTCCACCTGTACAAACATGCCCGGATAGGGCTTTTTTCCTTCCGCGGTGTAAAACACCTTGGCGTCAATTTCCGGAGCGTCGGCGGCACTTCTGCCAAAACAGCATTCCGCGTACCGGTCCCAACCCTCGTTGAGCACCGTAATGGTTTTCCCCACCATTTCCCGGCTCATTTCATCCATCAGGGCCATCTGCTGCTCCATCATCA
>CABUCM010000054.1 GCA_902490005.1 uncultured Ruminiclostridium sp. | reverse complement strand
CTATCAACAAATTTGATTTTTATGAGAGAGCGCAAAAAGCATATGCGGTGGTTACAACAAGTGAAACCGCTCTTTATGCCAATATGATATTAAAAAAAGGTGTTGTAACGGTAGAGTAATAAAAAAACGTCCGAGTTTCTCGGACGTTTTTTTATTTCCAATATAGCTGCTCACAAAATGAGAATTGAAATAAAAAATTCTTATTATGCCGCCTCTGAAAATATATTAAAAATGTTGGATTCTTGATGAGGTTGAAAGTTGATATTTGATGCAACGAAGGAATAGGGGGTTAAGTCCGTTGGGATGGTAAGTATAAATTAAATTTAAGGCCTTTTACCAATGGATGTTTTAGTCAAAAAAGCACAAATAAGAGGGCGAGAATATCCATTCTCTTATAGAAGGTGTTGAGATATAATAAAAAACGAATAAAGCGGAAGGAAAAATTGCTCATAAATCCAGTGTTGATGCGGCTTTGTGGGACTTCATAAGGGATAAAGCAAAAGGAAAAAAGCTGTGGCATTCCAGCGGACAAGCCGAGTTTCAATATCACAATAGAGTGGTGAATATTTACTGGGATGTAATAATATAGACCAACGGAGGATGATAGGAATGATTACAAAAAGCCTGCCCAATTTTTTCTATTAGGCAGGCTTTTTATTAATGAAAAAGGAAGCGGCAAGTGTTAAATACCTCAGACCTTTAGTCAGAAGAATTAGGGGAAATCACTTTTGAAGTCTGATGAATAACAGAGATCTCTGTTTAGGCATTAAGGAGGCTTTCCAATTTCGCTGTTAATTTTTCGGCATCAAGCGTTTTGGCTCCATGGATTCGAATCAAATCAATTAATTGATTTAAACTCCCTGTGCCAGCAGTCGATCCTACGGCGCCCACTGCTAAGGTGCCGTTCGCATTTCCCAAGACACAGCATTCTTCCATAGTCAAACCATGCAACATGCCGTAAAGATATCCAGTTACAAAACCATCTCCTGCGCCGGTGGTGTCAACCACCGGAAAGCCTTCATAAGTGGGAAGCCTCACAGACCGTGTAAAGTCTGTGACATAGCACCCATCTTTTCCCAGCTTTAAAACGAAAGTTTTTACACCCTTGCCCTGGAAAAATTCAGCGATCGCTTCAGGCTTTGTCCTTCCTCCAGAGAGGGCGACAGCCTCATCGTAGCTGGCAAAAAAGATGTCTGTATAAGGCAGCCCGCTTTTGATCCTTTCATACCACTGATTGGTTTTGTCATAGGTGACGTCAAAGCTGGTTTTAATATTATGTTGATGAGCATATTGGAATAAGTGTCTTAGGTTTTCAAATTCCAATCCATCCAGAGACATCAAACTTCCCAAATGAAGATGTTCCGTATCCGGATCAAGCATTGTAATTACATCATCCACTGTAATATGCTGCGGCGCGTTTCCATGGCAAATAAAATGTCTTTCATGATTCGATTCAATCAGAGCAATGGAAACCAATGTGCTGCAATTATCCCGTATGGTGATTCCAGAGGTGTTGATTTTTCTTTCGCGCAGGTAATCTAAAATAATTTTTCCAAACACATCATTACCGATGACGCTGACAAACTTGCAGTGGCTCCCATATCCCAGCTTGTTCATATTGACGACGATATTCAAGGCGTCTCCGCCAGTGAGCACTTTGGACTCTTCAGCAAAGACTGTGTCTACGTCAAATACGTTTCTGTCCACCGTGCTGAATGGAATATCGCAAGAAGCGTGGCCTGCACAAATAAGCTTTGCCATAATGACCCCCGATACATTAGATTATACATTTAGCGTCTGTCGATTTAACCGTATCAAACCCGGTAATGGGCAAGCAGATCGATTTTTTCCGCCGCGCATTTTCTAATTGCTTCTCTTGCCGGAGCCATGATTTCTTCAACAGGGGCGCCTAATCCTTTTTCTTTCAGAGCGTTGTCCAACGCATTCTTGTAAGCGATAAACAAATCAGTGCCGATGTTCAATTTACCGATGCCGATTTTAACCATTCGAAGCACATCCTCGTCAGGCGTTCCGGAACCGCCGTGAACGGCAATCGGGCAGCATACAGTCTGTACCAACTCTTCCAACAGTTCAAAATTAATTTTAGGCTCGTGGGCATAAACACCGTGAGCCGTACCGACGGAAACAGCCAGACAGTCCACGCCGGATTCAGCGGCGAAACGGCGGGCAAGGTCTGGGTCCGTATAGCCTGTGGCGATCAGTTCCACAGGCCGGTCTGCGTCAAAAATAATTCCAATTTCCGCCTCCACAGAGACGTTGCGGGAATGAGCCAGTTCTACGACTCTTTTTGTTTCAAACAGATTGCGGTCATAATCGTCTCCAGACAGATCTATCATTACACCGGAGTAGCCGCAGTCGATGGCTGTTTTAGCCTGATCAAAGGATTGGCCGTGATCCAGACCTAAGGCGATTTTGACCTGATGATGCTTGGAGGCGACTTTGCCGATAGCCGCCATATAGTCAGCACCTGCATAGTTCATATGTGCATGATAGGTCTGCACAATCATCGGGACATTTTTTTCACCGGCAGCTTGAGTGATGGCCTGTAAGGATTCCATATTGAAGCTGTTGAAGCCGCCGACTGTGATTTTATGCTCCTTAGCATATTGGAAGATTTCTTGATAAGTACTTAAAGACATTGTAAATTCCCTCTTTCTTTGGTTAGTAATTTCAGGGTTTCGATAGCATTGGAAAGAAACAAACAGAAATATCGAAGCGATCTGCAAGCAGAATTGGTAGGATCTTTATCTCCTGTTCTGAGATCTCCGACGTTAGAAGATTATAGGCTATGTTGCGCTTTGCGCGCAAAAAATGCTTGAGACTTAATAATGAATATTTTTATAATGTCCGTTTCCAAAACAGTCCCAGTCCATATCCGCAGAAGGACTGGCCTCGATTTTTGGAAGCGGAAAATCATCGCCGGTATCCTTCAACCATTGGGCCAGCCGGTCATTCAACGCTTTTAAAATCGGGCGATAATTGGTGATATATGCCATATTCATTTGCTCATATGGATCATCGTTTAAGTTGAAAAGCAGCCATTCGCAATTTTCCGTCGCCACGTATTTCCAGCCGTCGGTAGTGATGATTCCCCGCCAAGCCTTACCGATGCTATCATAGTGCATCGTGGGGATATTGCATTGGATGAAAGCGGAATCCGGTATAGGTTTCGGGAGAGATTTGCTGGTCAAAGCGCCGGAATAATCATAGCCTTCCATCCAATCGGGAACTGAAATATTGCATAGCCCCAGAGTAGTAGGAGCAATATCCACGTGGTTGATGGGCGCATGGCACATTTCCGCTCCGTTTTTACCGTAAAGCAAGGGCTGGTCTACGCTGTACATACAGCCATGACCGGTGCTGATGATGAAGGGGACCCTCACCGCTTCTTCCATGGGAGTTGTTTTCCGGAATTGGCCGTGGGATCCGTGCATATCGCCGTGATCACTGAAAAAGACGATATAGGTATCATCCGCAAGTCCTAAGCGATCTAAAGCCTCCACAACTCTTCCTACATTGTAGTCTATATTTTTAACTGCTGCATAGTAGCCTCTTAACTCACGGCGAGCCTGTTCTTGTACCCAGGGGATATCCGGTACATTTTTTCGAAGCTCCAGAGTATTTGGATTGATATCCTTCAGGTACTCCTCTGGAGCGAGGTAAGGATTATGAGGGGGGAATACTGATAGTACGGCAAAGAAGGGAGAATCGTGAGGCTTGTCTAAATAATCGATCAGAATATCGGTTAAAGCGTCTGTTTCGTATTTTTTCAAACGTTCCATAAAGGCGGTGTCACCTTCGCCGCCATGCACATAGCAATCCCAAGGCTCATTATTGTTCTGGTAACCGATAAACTCATCGAAGCCGCCTCGTCTTTCTGGCGGGATTACATGGAAAATTGCCCGCTTATTGGCAATATCGTCCTCCGCGCCTTCTTTGTCAAGGTGCCACTTGCCGAAGTAGGCGGTATGATATCCGTTTTCTTTTAAAACATGAGCGATAGTCTGCTTTTCCGGCGGGAGGCCTAAGTCGTGGCCAGGGGTACAGTGGTGAGGATATAAACCCGTCAGCATACTTCCGCGAAACGGGCAGCAGAGCGGGAATCCAGAAACTGCGTTGTGAAAGTTAACCCCCCGTGCCGCCAAAGCATCAATATTTGGGGTGGTGATGTTGGTTTCTCCATTACAACTTAATGCCTGCGCTCTCAGTTGGTCGGCCAAAATCCAAATGACATTTGGCCGATCAGGCATTTTCATCTTTTTATCGATAAGTCATTCCTCCTTGTTTTTTTGCAAACGTTTGCATCACTTTGGGTTTATATTAACACCTAAAAACTCTATTGTCAACAATAATTTTTACTTTTATTTGGCTAATTTATTCTATTTATATTCTTATATAGAAATTAAATTGGAAACGATATTCAATAAAGGGTTCTTTTTAGCTTATTTTTGCATTAAACGTTAGATGCTTGTGCGGCATTTTCCCAAAAAATAAAAAGGCAGGAAATTCTTCCTGCCTTTTTATTTTTGAGGAATTAAATGGGTGCGAGAACCGATTATTCGGAATCAGACAAAGCCCGCACGGACTTTCTCTCACGAATAAAGGTGTCCATCATCTTGTGTTTTGGAATATGTTCTTCAGGTTTATCCCGCAAGTGAGAGACGATCATTTCTACTGCGTTATTAGATATTAGCTCGAAATTGTGTGAAATGGCGGTAATGTTTAAAATCTGTGTAAGGCGCGTATCATCATAAGAAATCAGACTAATGTCCTTTGGAACGGAAAGATTAAGGTTTTTAATAGCCTCATAGGCGGATTCGATGTTTCTTGCCACTGTAAAAATGGCGGTAGGCCGGTGTGCCTCAATAAAATAAGCGATTTGTTCCGGATCTACATAAAGCCCGTCCATAATAGTGATATCCTCGTCAAGAGATAAACCCATCCGCTTTGCAATATTGAAGATACCTTCCCGCCGCTCGTCTACGCCCAGATATAAAATTTTCCGGTGCCCCCGGCGGATCAGATATTCCATTCCTCTCTCAATTCCCTTGATATCGTTGATCGCAATACTGTCAATGGATTCAATCACATTGGACTTTTGGGGGAAAAGATGCAGGACTCTGACATTTTGGGCAATGGATTCCAAAAGCTCTGAGTTTTTGATACCGTACAGCGGTTCTAAATAAATTAGCGCGTCAAATTGGTAAGAGGCCATAAAAGATAAGCATTCCCTCTCTGTGACGACCCCGTATTGAGCAAAGGTTACCAGCATTCGATAGCCATAGTTTTTGAGGGCCATCTCCATATATTTCAACAATTCGATATAAAGCAAGTTTGCGATATGCGGAACAATCACGCCAACAGTTTTGGATTGGTTAGTTTTTAACGCTTGGGCGAAAATGTTCGGGGTATAGTTTATTTTCTTAGCATATTCTAAAATTCTTTCCCGAGTTTTTTTACTGATCTTTGAGTTTGGATCAAAGGCCCTGGATACTGTTGAGGAAGAAACGTTTAAGTCCTGAGCTATCTGCTTTATGGAACCCATAAAATACCACCTCTCAATTGGTTTATTTTTCTATAGTTATTATATAACGTATTTTCAGATGTTTTGCAATAGATTTTCCTAAAATAGAGGTAACGTTTTCAGTTAAACAAAGAATTATTAAAAATAAATTGTCTTTTTATCTAAAAAACAATAAAATTTTATGAAATTAATTATTGACAAACGGCATTTTGCGTGCTAATATAAAGCCGAAACGATGCAATCGTTTGCATTACTTTGGGCGTATTAATAAAATAATTCAGGAGGTTGTACTTATGAAAAAGCAGCTTATCTCTTTGGCCGCGTTGTTGATGTCCACTTTATGCCTAGGCGCCTGCGCTTCTGACACCCCATCGGCGTCGGGAGATTCCAGCACGGGAACCGATGGCCAGGAACAACAAACGCTGGTTGTTTGGAGCCGGGGAACTGCCGATGCAATGGAAGGAAAATGCTTTTTAAGTGATGTTGAGGCGTTTCAAAAGGAACATGAAAATGTTACAGTAGAGCACCTTATACTTTCCACGGAAGATCAGGTCGCCAAATGGAACACCGCTTTTGCCAGCGGCACAGACCCTGACGTTATGGATATTGGAGTCTCTCATATTGTCAGCCGTGTTGAACTTGGCCAGATCACTCCGTTAGATGAATATTTTGAGAGTTGGGATAATAAAGACAATCTGCTTCCTTCTATGGTAGAGTACGGACGCTATGATGACCACATTTATTCCTTGGCCTATAACGCATCTCCTTCTGTCATGGCTTGGAGAAAGGATTATTTTGAAGCTGCGGGACTTGACCCGGAAAAGGCGCCAAAAGATTGGGCAGAGTTTTTAGAATATTGCGAAGCATTGACCATTTATGACGGGGACGTCATGAAACAGGGAGCGGTTTCCTTACCTTCTACCTATAATTCTACAATTCTTTGGCAGTTTATGATTCAAAACAACGCTGAAGCCTTAACCTATGAAAACAATACACCTGATTTTAATCAAGGGCCTGTGATTGAAGCTTTCCAGTTTTTGTCTGATATTGCTCCTTACGCGATGTTGGGCG
The DNA here is from genome assembly GCA_902490005.1 of uncultured Ruminiclostridium sp. Classification (GTDB taxonomy): domain Bacteria; phylum Bacillota; class Clostridia; order Oscillospirales; family Acutalibacteraceae; genus Clostridium_A. The sequence goes on along the minus strand of CABUCM010000054.1, from coordinate 6,577 downwards.
AAAAGGATAACACATTTTCAACTTTTGTTAATGGCCAGACAGCCATGTGCCTCCAAATTGCTCCTGCCACAATTATCAGCATGATTGAGGAGGATCCGTCTTTAAAGGATAAGATCGGCTACCAGGCTTCTTTAACCAATAAGGAGGGCGGTATTCATTGCGGCGCTTGGACCTATGCAATTACAGAAAGATGCCAAAATAAGGATCTGGCCTGGTCATGGATTGATTTTGTGTTCTCCGAGGAGAGATGCACGGCGAGAATGGAGGAGCAGGGAATGGTGCCTCCTCTGGCGAGCCTGCAAGACACCTATCAGGAGTTTGGTGGAGAATACGGTGACCTTTATGTTACGCAGCTAGGCAACCTAAAACAGTCGCAAGCTTATCCCAAGGTTTCCTGGTCAAACGCTTATGAAGAAACCCTGAGAAGTACCTACGACTGGCTGGTTTACGGTGAAAAGACTGCGGAGCAGGCGGCGGCTGATGCCACTCAGGAATGCTTGAATAAAATGGAATAACGGCTTTTCGGCCTATAAACTAAAGCAAAAAGCAGGTTCCCGGGACATTGCTTCTTGGGAACCTGTAAAATTTATCATCTTCTCCATATTGTAAATTTTCTCTAGGAAAGGTGAAAGGAGAAAATAATGAAAAAGCTGGCTTTAAAAATTAAGAGACTGCCGGATAAAACCGGTTATCTCCTGATTCTCCCTTTTTTTGTCATTTTCACATACTTTGTTCTAATCCCGATTGCGCAGCTGTTAATCGACAGCTTTATGAATTATAAGCTTGGCGGGGCGAAAACTTTTGCCGGCCTCGGAAACTATTTTAAATTGTTCCGTGACGTGTCCTTTACCGCGTCAATTTTCAATACCTTTGTTTATACCCTGGGTTCTATTTTCGCCAAGATGATTTTAGGATTTTTAATTGCGCTTTTGGTGAACTCTACTCTGATTAAATCCGGCGTAGCGAGAACATTTTTATTCCTGCCCTATGTTTTGTCTATGGTAGCGGTTTCAATGGTATGGCTACTGATTTATGATGTTAATTTTGGCTATGCCAATTCTCTACTGGGGGCTGTAGGCCTTCCGCCGGTGAAATGGCTGCAAAGCACAGATACCGCTATGCTTTCGATTATCATCATGTCAGTTTGGAAGGACATCGGCTATTTCATGATTATCAATTTAGCTGGCTTACAGAATATTTCTGGCGAGCTGTATGAGGCAGCGGAATTGGATGGAGCTAATAAATTCCAGTGTATGCTACACATTACGATTCCTTCTCTATCGCCAACAACTTTCTTTTTGTTTGTGACAGGCGTCATCAATTCCTTTAACGCGTTTGAACAGGTCATTATTATGACTGCGGGAGGCCCCTCTGATTCGACGACTACGATTGTGCATCAAATATATAAGAACGCGTTTCAATTTTTTAATATGGGATACGCTTCTGCGGAAAGCGTAGTGCTCCTTTTGTTTGTCGTTGTAATTACCGCGCTGACCTTTAAATTCTCCGGACGCGGCAGCGATACTCTGTGAAAGGTACGGTGGAATTTATGCTATCAAAAAAAGCGAGAATTAGAAATAAAATTGTTCTTTATATAATACTGATTGCGTTGACAATCATCGCTGTTTTTCCTATTTTAATCATGTTGTCCACGTCTTTAAAAAGCCTGGGAGAAATCCGCGCGTCGTCTTTTAATCTGATTCCTCAGAGTTTTCATTTTGAAAATTTTGCAAAGTTCCTGCAAAGCGGAAATTGGGGCAGATATTTTTATAATTCTCTTTATTGCGCTGTGTTTGCAACAGTTATCTCCTATTTGACTAATTCTATCGGCGGCTATGCGTTTGCCAGGCTCCACTTTAAAGGGAAGAATTTCCTGTTTGCCCTGGTTATGGTGGGTATGATGGTTCCAATTCAGTCTATTATGCTGCCGGTGTATTTACAGATTAAGAACCTGCCTCTCGCCGGTGGAAACAACATTCTCGGCGTGGGAGGTCACGGCCTTCTGGATTCCAACTGGGGCATTATAGCGCCCCTGATGGCGGGTGCAGTAGGCTTGTTCCTGACACGGCAATATTATCTGGGCTTTCCTACGGCTTTGGACGACGCTGCGAAAATTGATGGCTGCTCTCCCTTAAGGACCTACTTCTCTATTTATTTTCCGTTGAGCGGACCTATTTTGACCACCCTGATTATTCTAAAGTTTACAGATGGATATAACCAATATTTGTGGCCCTTGCTGGTCATCAATTCTATGGATGGTCAGACGGTACAGTTGGCTTTAGCGGCGTTTAAGGGCTCTGATGTCGTTCAGTGGGATCTTTTAATGGCGGGCACAGTAGTCGCCTGCTTGCCCATTGTCATTCTGTTTTTTGCCCTGCAAAAGCATTATGTGAAAGGAATCGTTTCAACAGGCGTGAAGGGATAAGCTTATTTTTTAAAGAATATTATAATGAATTATCGCGAGGCTTAAATAATGAAAGCTATTATGATCATGTTTGATTCCTTAAATCGGAGGTATTTGCCTCCCTATGGCTGCGAGGAGATACATGCTCCGAATTTTCAGAGGCTTGCGGAGAGATCCGCCTGCTTTGACAACTGCTATATCGGGAGTATGCCCTGTATCCCGGCGCGGCGAGAACTACACACTGGCAGATACAACTTTTTGCACCGAAGCTGGTCACCTTTAGAGCCTTATGACGACTCGGCGGTAGAAATGCTGAAGGAGCACGGCGTATATACTCATTTGGTAACGGATCATTATCACTATTGGGAGGACGGAGGCGCCACCTATCTGGGGCGTTTTAACAGCTATGAAATGGTCCGAGGACAGGAAAGTGACAAATGGAAAGGGGATGTTCAGAATCCCGAACATATTTATCGGCAAGAAGCAATGGACGCTCATAACCGTGCGAATGCGATTAGCCGGAGATATACATCAACGGAAAGAGAGCATTCCCAAACCCTTGTTTTTAATCAGGCGCTTGAGTTTTTAGAAAAAAACAAAGAGGAAGATAACTGGTATTTGCAGATTGAGGGCTTTGATCCCCATGAGCCTTTCTATACTTATCAGCAGTATCACGACTTGTATGACGGTTCGCAATATAATAAGGAAAAATATGATTGGCCTTATTACGGACCAAATCATGACAATCAGGAAGAGGTTGATTATTATCGCCAGTGCTATAAAGCGCTGGTAAGCATGTGCGATCATTCCATAGGTAGAATTCTTGACTATATGGATCAAAATCATCTTTGGGACGATACGATGCTGATTTTGAACACGGATCACGGTTTTTTGTTAAACGACCATGGCTATTGGGGTAAAAATAATACGCCCTATTATAATGAGATTGCAAATACTCCTATGTTTATTTGGGATCCTCGCAGCAAAGTGAAAAATATTCATATTGAAGCTTTGGTTCAGAATATTGACATTCCTGTCACTCTTTTAAACTATTTTGGCTTAGGGCCGACCAAAGATATGGAAGGCGTCGATCTGGAACAGCCCATTGCCTGCGGAACTCCTGCTCACAGTGCGGTGATGTTTGGTATTTTCGGAGGACATGCCTGTGTTACTGACGGCAGATATGTCTATATGAGAGGGACAGTCTCATCCAACCGGCCGTTGAATCAATATTCGTTGACTCCTATGCATATGCACTCAAGAGGTTTAGTAGAGGAACTAAAAAATGCTCAGCTGGCGGAACCGTTTTCCTTTACAAAAGGTTGTCCGCTGTTAAAATATGAGTGTTCTAGCTGGGTAGAGGGGAAATATCCTTATGACATAAACGGATATGTGAATCCGAAGGATCTCCATAAAAACCTGTTGTTTGATCTAAAGAAAGATCCGGGTCAGCTATCCCCGATTCAGGACCCCGAAATAGAGGACAAAATGATCTGCTTGTTAAAAATATTGATGGAAAGAAACGACGCTCCGGCGGAACAATATGAGCGCCTTGGTCTGCTGTAAGGCAATAGGTAGGATCAGAAACTGGTTAAACCGCTGAGTATCTTATTTTTTTAAAATAAAGGAGAATTTGTATGCCCCGGGTCAACATCATGATAAAGCCAGCTTCTAGTTTATGCAATCTTCAATGCGACTACTGTTTTTACCGTGACGAGGCTGCGGTGAGAAACTCAGCGTCCTATGGGATGATGTCTACGGAAGTGCTTGACGTGGTGCTAAAAAAAACTCTGGAATATGCGCAGGAAGAATGTACCATCGCCTATCAAGGGGGGGAGCCTACACTGCGCGGGCTGGAGTTTTTTCAGCATTCTGTGGAAAGTGAGAAAAGGTATAATCATCGTCATATTAAAATCCATCACGCCTTGCAGACAAACGGTTTGCTGCTGGATGACCAATGGTGTGAATTTTTGAAAAAAAATGAATTTTTAGTTGGAATTTCGTTGGATGGGCGAAGAAAGACCCACGATCAGCATCGCTCCTATCCTGATGGCGAAGGCAGTTTTATACACGTGATGGAAACCATCAGTCGGTTGAAAAGATTCGAGATTCCTTTTAATATCCTAACGGTGGTTACAGAAGAAATTGCAGCACAAGTGGAAAGTGTTTATGCGTTTTACCGAAAAAATAAATTCTCCTATCTTCAATTTATTCCTTGTATCCCCCCTTTTGGAAACGAAAAGAAAGACCATGCGTTTCTAGCGCCTGAGAGCTATGGGAGGTTCCTGAACACGCTGTTTGACCTTTGGTATGACGACTTAATGCGGAACAAGCAGCCTTATATTCAGCAGTTTGAAAATCTAGTCATGATGCGGCTGGGGTATCCTCCAGATGGATGCGACCAATGCGGGCGCTGCGCGGCGCAGTATGTCGTAGAAGCCGACGGGGCTGTGTATCCATGTGATTTTTACGCCTTGGATCAGTATCGTTTGGGAAACCTGGTTACCGATGATTTTTCAAAGCTGAATCACAGACAAAGGGAGATTGGATTTATCGAACAGTCTATGACAATACCGGCGCGCTGCCAAAAGTGCGCCTACTATGCCCTTTGTCGGGGAGGATGCAGAAGGATGCGCAAAATACTTGGAGAAAGTATTGGAGAAAACATATTTTGCGAAAGCTATCAGGCATTTTTTTCCCACTGCGTTTCTCGGATCAATAGCATTGCGCAACGGCTTTCCGCGTGGTGAAATACAAGGAATATACTACATTCTATTAACAAACTTGAAATAAAAAATCACATATCTTTATCGGAAATTGAAAACAAAATCCAAATAATTGGTGTGTTTACAATGATTTTATTTTTGGTCATCAGCTTTCTTGCAAGCACCTTAGGGGCGATTTGCGGAATCGGCGGAGGAATTATTATTAAACCGGCTCTCGATTTATCCGGACTTGCGCCAGTTGGCACTATCAGCTTTTTATCCGGGTGTGCGGTTTTATCTATGAGTACCTATTCAGTGATAAGGGAAAAAATGGAGAATCCAAAGGGAGACGACTTGCGAGCAGCAACACCGTTGGCGCTGGGAGCGGCTGTCGGCGGCATTTTAGGGCAGAGACTTTTTTCTTTGATAGCGGCTTTATTCACAACGCCAAATACTGTAGGCGGAATACAGGCATGTTGCCTTTTCATAGTGACTGTATTGACTCTTTTATATAACCTAAATAAAAAACGCGTGAAAACCAAAAATATCAAAAGCTTATTTTCCTGTGTTGCCGTTGGACTTAGTTTGGGCTGCTTGTCGGCATTTTTAGGAATTGGCGGGGGGCCGGTCAATTTGGTTGTGCTTTATTATTTTTTCAGCATGGAAACCAAATCGGCAGCCAAAAGCAGCCTTTATATTATATTCGTCGGACAGCTGGCTTCACTAATTACAGCAGTTGTGTGCGGGGCGGTACCCAGGTTCGAATGGCCTGCCTTAGCGCTTATGATTGTTGGAGGAATTGGCGGAGGAATCCTTGGGAGGACAATTGACCGAAAGCTAAGCGTGCGTGTAGTGGACTGTTTTTTTATTGCCACCGTTATCATTGTGCTGCTCATTTGTGTTTATAATGGGTTATACTATTTTGGCTTGATCTGAGCATAGAAGCTGAGATTTAGAGCCTCAAGGTTTCAAGGATTTGTCCACTAGACAAAAATGGACCATTCAGCAAAAGATTCCAATTTAAAAAATATCTTTTAACCGATAACAAGAGCTTTTTAACTTTGTAATAAGATGAATAAGTTTGAACGAATAAAATTGAAGAAAAGAATATGCGGTAATACAGTGGATAAGTTGAGTTTTGATATTAAAATAGGCCAGCATGAGGAGGCATAGGGTAGTGATACGGAATCCTCTTGGAGAAGAATCAGGTTGCTAAATAATTTTACGTTTCCAATGAGGAAGAGATTTGGCAAGCGACGAGTAAATTCGGTTTACCTGCAGGATCCGAGAAAAGGAAAATAATATGGTAGCAAAAAATCTAATCAGTGATAATCTATTTCTGGGTGTAGCGCAGATTGGTAGCGCGCTTGAATGGGGTTCAAGAAACCGCTGGTTCGACTCCAGTCACTCGGGCCAAGAAGGGGTGACGAAATAGATGTCACCCCGTTTTTTTCAGTATTCATGCGGG
>CABUCM010000053.1 GCA_902490005.1 uncultured Ruminiclostridium sp. | reverse complement strand
AGTGCTTGGTTTAATCATTACTTTTTTCCTCCATTCCCGCCTGATCGGTGCGGGGTTAGATTTTTCCGTCCAATATTCATTTCGTCAATTTTTACTTGGCTTAAAATAACCTTGTCTGCGCTTTTACAGCTTTCAACCGATCAGACGCCAATTTGTAATAATCCCTATCGATTTCAAAACCTATGTATTGAAACCCAAGGTTTTCACAGGCAACTAAAGAAGACGCGCTTCCAACATGAGTGTCAAGAATCTTATCACCGGGTTTTGCGTAGTTTGATAGAATCCATTCGTAAAGCTTTACCGGTTTTTGCATAGGGTGAAATCTGTTTTCTTCTGCGTTTATACTGCCGAAAAACGGAAAATCAAAACATTTTGCCGTCTTATGAAATGATGTCCAGGCAAGTTCCCCGTCTGAATAACTTTTTACTGGCTGATGTTTATACCAAAAGATAAATTCCTTTGTTGGTGGAAGCATATCTGAAAGATGGTTATAACCAAAAATAATTTGATTTTTACTAATTCTAAACAACGTTTTAAAATATTCTGTATTAGGTTTATCATCATTCGCTGTTTTTGTTTGCCCATACTTTGAAATACGGCTTGTAGCACAGTAGGCCTTGTCTATCCCATAAGGCGGATCAACAACCGCCAAATCAAAATACTTATCAGGAAACTGTTTCATTCCCTCCACACAATCCATGTTGTATAAATGATTTAATTCAAGAATTTTCATCCCTCCCGTCCAAAATCTCCACCAGGCGTTTGCAGACACGATATTTGCCATAAACGCTGCACCGCCTGAGCTTCGTCTTTTGATATCTGAAGATGCCAGTAACGAATCAGCACTTTATGAATGGCCTGCACATATTTACGTTCATTCTGAGGAAGAGACGTTATTTGCAACGGAATTTGTTCCGCGATCGTATTTAATGCCTTAGCGCGGGCGCATGGGCTGCCTGCGGGTGGCTCCTTGGGTAATTGATCTTTTTTACACCTCATATCAATTGCTCCACCTTAATGTAAATTCCTGTATGCAGATCATCTTCCGCCCAAAATTTTTCGCATAATTCAGAGGCTACTAAAGCGTCGTCTTTCCAAAAGCCGGCTGTTGTCATGCAGTCTTTCAGAAGCTTTTGCAGATTGTCAGTATCAGGTTTTGTTGTCCGATAAGAACTTGGCTTATGGCGCCCCGGTGGAAATAACCATCTGGTTACTAATCTTACTCCGACTTTCAGCGGGGCTTCTGGCCTAAACCTCACCAGGCGATCTGTTAGATCCGCTCGAGCCTGTTTTAATTCAGGCGGTTCATAATAAACCGGTTTCCCGTTTACTACGTGAACTTGTTTTTCTTGATGCGTAACCGTCGGAGGATTTCGCATTGGCATGAAAAATTCAATTGTCATATTACCTCACCGAAGTTTTAAAAATGTTTTTTCCGCCGGACAAAATTTGTTTGCCATGGTCAGGGGGCAGACGGCGTCGTGCGAGAGCTTACGCACGACGTCTGTACCCCCATGGCCCGCAGGGACAGACACAAAGTTTATATTTATATAATGTTTTTGTCTGTCCCTGGGACAATAACTTAAATTATGTTTTTGTCCCAGCTTTTTGTCCCAATTAGACAGAAACACAATTTCATGTTTTTGTCGTCCCAACGGGACAATTTTTAGGACAGACATTTTCTGTTTTTGTCCCAACCGGACAATTTTTAGGGACGGACAAATTATGTTTTTGTCCCGGATTTTTTCCCTACCTGAGAGCCGTCAATCCAAAATCCTTTATGTTCCTGAATCCTCCTGCGTGCTGTTTTTTCAGAAACTCCCATATACTCGGCGAGATCCTGAACAGTCACTTTATCGTAGATATCGCAGGCCGCAAACGCGGCTTCAAGAGATTCTTTTCGATCTTTCGCTCTGTCTTCTCTCGGCTTTCGTTTATTCATCGCGCGCTGCCATGGAGGAGTTTCCGCCTCCGGTTGAATATCCTTTAAAGCGCCTGTCTCATCGATTCTGTGGATCGGATAATCAAACCATAAATTGATAGGAGAGAACTTAGGAAATTCTCTTAATGTACCTTCTACGCGCCATGCCGTACGAGCTTCCAACGCCTTTTTAGCAATTGAAATGCGTGATATTAAGTTGTTATATTCATCATCTCGCATTAGCCCTTTACACGCTTCTAATGCCTTTTTTTGATTACATAAATCATCTTGCGAAACCTCGCTAAGCATTCTTAAGCGTTTGATTTCTGTCTGGCACAATTCACAAACGGTCTTATTTTCCTCCTGCTTTAAAAGCGCTTCCGTAATTTCCAGTTCAATTAAATCCAAGAGCGCGTCAGGATCTCTGGCGAATACGCCGGAACCGCTGGCGCGGTCCATGCTTCTTTTGCCTCCTTGGCTTCCCTTGCTGTGGTGGTGGCAATAAATGACCGCGCAGCCTAATTCTGTGCATACTTTATCGAATTGGTTACAGAAATGCGCCATCTGGTCAGCACTGTTCTCGTCGCCTGTAATGACCTTGTAAATAGGATCTATAACGATAGCGATGTATTTCTTTTTAGCAGCACGGCGGATCAATTTTGGGGCTAGTTTATCCATTGGAATGGAACGTCCTCTTAAATTCCAGATATCAATATTTTTTAAACCGTTAGGATTCCATTCCAGGGAGGTATATACGTCGCGGAATCTGTGTAGACAGGAAGCGCGGTCAAGCTCTAAATTGACATACAACACACGTCCCTGAGCGCAAGAGAAACCAAGCCATGAATTCCCTTCGGCGATCGCGCAGCATAGTTCTATCAGCGCGTACGATTTTCCGGCTTTGGAAGGGCCGGCAAGAAGCATCTTATGGCCTTGACGTAAAACGCCGTCAATTAACGGCGGGGAAAGCTCCGGAAGGTTGTCCCAAACATCATACATACTCTCAGGATCAGGAAGATCGTCGTTGATACTTTCGATCCATTCCTGCCATTCAGACCAACTCTCCATTCCAATGTTGGTGTCCACTAAAAATTGTTTGTGTCCATTCCGAATCACTCCGGGCATACGGGAGAGCCGTGAAGGATTACGATTTTGCTGGTCGATATCAAGCCCGTTCTTCCGGCATACGTTATATAAATAATCTACGCGTTTCCGATATTCGTCGTAATTTGCGGCTTCGACTTTTACAATTGCGTGTAAGCTTTTTTTGCCGCTGTGGACTAAACAGGCTACCGGCAGTTCTAATTCACGGATAATCGCATTTTGTTTGTCGATCTCCATGGAGTCTGATTCCACCAGCGCGTACCGGTAATCTGTGACGTTAACATTACGGATTCCTTGCCCGTCTAATGGATTAAAGCGGATCCAGGCTCCGGCTTCAGGGCGATAATCTCCGAGTACCGCGCCGATATCGCCTTTACACTTTCCCAAAGCCTGAATCAGCTCTCCGGCGGTACGGTCCCAGCACCCCTTTGTTGGAACGCGCTTTCCTTCGTCGTTCTCCCAGCTCTCGGTGACATATCCAACGTTTTCCGTACTTTCAAATAACGTTTCCAGATAGGTGATCAGTTGCTTTGCCGGATCCCAGTTGATAGGTTCCGTTACGTCCTGACCCTCTACCCAATCTTTGTTAATAATTGTTAGGTCGTCTGTTTCAATTTCATCGTCCCAGCTTAATTCATGTCCAGAGCATGCCGGCGTCCAGCCGTACTCCTGTGCCATTTGCACAATAGTTCCTCCGGTTACCAGAGTTCCGTTTCCAACAAAAGTAATCCACTTCTTTTCGCATTCGCCGGAATGATATCGTCCAGAATCTCGCTTTGACCAATTATCCCAATCTTGGTAGGTATATCCGGACTCTTTTAAGCCCATACCAACGTTAATCCATTCTTGATAAGTTAAAACGGCGGGATCCAGTGATTCTAAAATTTTCAGAAGATCAGTGCGGTATTGATTCTTCACGGTCATGCTCCTTTATATTCTTGCGGTACGATCTCATACGGAACTCTCCAGCCGTTTGCCGCAATTCTGTCGATTAATCTTTTTGCGGATTCAAACTGCCAAGTCCCCACATGCTGAAAGCCGCGCGACTCTAAGAAACGGATTTGTTTAGGGGTAGTAAGCCCGGATTCACGGCGCTTTGCAAGACGGTCCAACAGTTTGGTAGCTTTTCCGGCGTTGTCAATTTCATCTGGAAAGATTCCAAGTTTTTCTAAAGTCTCCTTCTGCTTGTTGGTAGGAGAGGCCATTTCCCAGCCAAAAGAGGGTACATAGCCGGATAAATCTTCCGCTTGAATGCTCATTTCAAATTGAAGTGGGTCGACTAGTTTGCGCTTGCGGTGTTTCATTTCCGCTAGTTGTTTCGCCAAGGCTTCTTCCCTCTGATAAATCACGTCCTCACACGCCTGCTTTTCCGCTTCTTCAATATCAATGGGACATGCGGCGGACTCTAGGTTTTCTGTCATTTTTTTGGCTACTTCGGGGTTCTCACAAATTAGATTTGCGGGGTGGCATAGCTCATGTCTCTCGGTATGCCATAAAAAATCCAGAAGCAGCAAATGGCTTTTTCCGGGAAACAGGCGTGTTCCGCGCCCTACCATTTGGCTGTATAAGCTGCGCACCTTCGTAGGCCTTAACACTACAATGCAGTCCACACTAGGACAATCCCAACCCTCAGTAAGGAGCATAGAGTTGCATAATACGTTGTATTTTCCGTTGTCGAAGTCGGATAGTATTTCCTCTCGGTCGTGACTTTCACCGTTTACTTCAGCGGCTTGGAACCCATGCAAATTCAAGATATCCCTGAATTTTTGAGATGTTTTTACAAGAGGAAGAAAAACAACAGTTTTTCGGTTTTTACAAACTTTCCACATTTCATCTGCAATCTGTTCCAGATATGGATCCAACGCGTTGCCCAAATCGCCGGCTTTAAAATCTCCGGACTGTATGCCTACGCTTGTCAGATCCATTTCCAATGGCACGGTTAACGCTTTGATAGGAGAGAGATACCCTTCCCGAATCGCTTGCGGCAGGCTGTATTCATAGGCCAGAGATTCAAAAACACTTCCCAGGTTTTTCATATCTCCGCGATCGGGCGTCGCGGTAACCCCTAAAACTTTTGCCTCTGAAAAATACTGGAGGATGCGCTGATAACTATCGGAAATAGAATGATGGGCTTCGTCAATGATAATGGTATTGAAATAATCCGGAGCGAAGCGTTCTAGTCTGGATTGCCGCATTAACGTCTGTACGGAGCCTACGGTTATTCGATACCAGCTTCCCAGACAGCTTTCCTCAGCTTTTTCGGTAGCACAGCAGAGCCCGGTGGATTTTTTTATTTTGTCCGCCGCTTGGTCAAGCAGTTCTCCTCTGTGAGCCAGGATCAGCACCCTGTCCCCGCTGCGAACGCAGTCTTCTGATATTTTTGCGAACACAATGGTTTTGCCGCAACCGGTGGGGAGAACTAAAAGCGTCTTTTTATCCCCGTTGGCCCATTTATCAATCACAGCTTGCCTGGCTTCTTCCTGATATGGCCTTAACTCCATTTAAAACGCCCCCGGTTTCCAGGCTGGCGATGCGGATTTGTTTTCAGGCTGTGGATTTCTAATGGTTGAGGTTGCCTCATCAGGATCGTAAAACTTTAAAATTTCATTTGATTCTCCTTCATTGCCGTCTTTTTTTGTGAATTTATGTATGCCTACTTTACACTGCCCGGTAGCGCCAGGGACCGCGCCCCAGTTCATGCGAAGCTTTTCGCCGTGTTGTTTTTGTCCGATAGATCTGAAAAATTCGCTTAGCTTCCATTCCATGGAGGTAAATAAAAATAAATTGTGTGTGATCGTACAATTTCCTTCCGGAGCTGCTATTCTAATATGCAAAATTGCCTTTGGGCAAGACGGAAGCTTTCCTGAGCCTGGGTGATGAGCTCGTTCAAAGGATTCTACCTGAAATCGGTAATCGCCTTCCGGCAACAGGATCCATTGTCCTCCGTCGTTTTCAATTTCGTCTTCCCAACCAATCGCGCGTCCTTCAGTGTTATTTTCGTTCATTACTTAAATTCCTCCTTAAAACGGTAAGTTTTCTTTTCTGTTCTTTTCAATCGCGGCCCATACTTGCGGCCAGGCAGCGATTAAAACGCCCTGAATATAATCGTTCGGATAGTTTTGAATTGGCATATCTTTCGGGAAATGCCCTTTTTGCGCTACAACTTGCTGAATCTCAATTGGCGCCACTTCTTTGGATTCCATGAGGTCATAAAGTTCTTTTGGGATCCCTTCCGGAATTATTTTATGGGTCGCTTGAGAATTGTCTATGATATTATCAAAGGATAGATCGTCGGCAGCGGTAATGGTTTTCTCCTGTTCCTTAGGAGGCGTGGCCTCGTTTTTTGAGTCTATCAAAATATTTTTGCTGGGAACGATTCCGGCTGGGACACCTGATTTCTCAAGGTAAGGCGCGATGCCGGCGTAGTCCAAAGGCATTTCCGGCGGGAGCTCATGACGGTTTTTCGCATCCCAACACGGGTGGTGGGAAGTATATAGAACGCGTTCTCCGCCTTGAGCCTTGTTTTTATTGGTCTGCTCGTTTTTCACCGTGAATACTTTGTAGTTTGCGAAAAGAACCATATCGGCCCACTCTTTTACCAACGGCGCGACATTTTTATCCAATTTCATTTCCCAGCGATCGTAAGCTCCCATTTCGTCCGGCTGTTCAAATTTCCGCATTTTTGCGTGGGCTGTGATTACTACATTTACACCTTGTTCTATGACGTCTTCCAAAAGATTTAGCAACCGCCCGAATTCTTCTTTTAAATAAATGTATCCTTTACCATATCCAAAATCCTCAATACCAGATTTTTTTGCCTTATTGCAAACATGCTTAATACAGAGCTGTTCAGCCCAATCGGCGGTATCGATTACCAACGTTTTGCAGACGTTTACGTTTTCCTTTTTGACTTCCTGAATCTGTTGTAAAAGCATCGTCCAGCTTGTAGGTGCGGAAAGGCGCGATACGTCCATGTGCTTTGTGCTGCCTTCCGTATCAATAAATAACGGTTCCGGAAAACAAGCCGCAAAGGTGGATTTACCGATTCCTTCTGGCCCATAAACAACAACCTTTTGCGCAGATGGAATTCTCCCGCGAATAATATTCATTAAAATGTCCCCGCTTTCCATGATTTGGTTTCTAATGTTTCTTCGGTGTTTTCATCTTTCACGTATCCGTCCTCTATAATGATGCTGCATTCGCCTCCGGTACTAACGCGTGTGGCAATTGCCTGCAATCCTTCCTGCTCTAACCAGATCCCAAAATCATTTAAAGTATCAATATCCATTTGTTCCAGCTTGTCCAGCAGGACGAACCCGCACTTCGGATTTAATTTTCTAACTATCGCGGTGGCTACCTGTAATTGGTCGCTTCCGCTCATGTTATCCCATTTTTGCCCTTGGTATGTTAATTCTCCGTCTTCTACCGATAATCCCGGAAGGGGAAGCCCGGCGTTTTGTAAAAGATCTATTTTTTTGTTACGTGTGTTATCCAGTTGAGAGGTTAATATTTTATACTGTTCTTGGTAATTAACCGCGTCTTCCTCCGCTTTATCCTTATCCAGATTCGTGCGTACCTTTTGGTTAATCATTTCTATATCGCGGATATTTTGCTCTAATTCCTCAGTAGACTCGTCATAAAGGTCCTCGGCGGATTTTTTAGCAATTTCCAGATCGTTATGAATAACGGCTTGCTGTTTCAGCAAAACGTCGATTTGTTTTTGCAAATCAGCTGATTCAAATTGGAGCTGACTTAATCTTTCCCTCTTCTTTTGGTTTTCACCGTTACGCGCGAGTATTTCTTGCTGCTGCTGAATTAACTCGCTGGCTGAAATCAGTTCTTTAGGAGCATCTGGATAATACGGCATTTCTTTTGCGAATTTAGCTTTCTGATCCGCAATTTGACCAATTGTGCGGCGCCTGTTATATAGTTCCTGCTCTTCTCTTTCTAGGTGCATTAATTGATCTTCCACACCGATTGTACGCAAAAGAATATGAGCTTTTTCTTTAGACGACGATTGCATGAATTTTGGAAGGTCTAAAGCAAGCTGATCGACAAACTCATTAAGAAGCTGTTGGCCTCCCTTTTGCCCAGTTGGATCAATAACTTTTAAATCACTATTTTTACCGTTTCGTTCTACGACCAGCCCGTTTGACATAACGATATGGAGCCTTGGAGGGATCACCGATCCTTCGCGAGTAGCTTGAGACGGGCGGAAATTATTCCCACCTAATGCCCAAGCAATACTATCTAACACAGATGTCTTGCCTTGATTATTTTTCCCGCCAATTACGGTTAATCCGTTTACAGCTGGTTCAATTTTTACGGCTTTTATTCTCTTTACATTTTCAATTTCAAGCCGATTTATTTTTACCATTTGACAAACCTCCTGTTTCGGTTTACTATATAGATAGTGTGTTTTTGTTTGCCGCGTTCCTGGTGCCAGCCGGGGCGCGGCTTTCTTTATATTTGCGCCAGGCTGACCGCCAGTCGGCGCTTTCCTTGCCGTCAATTTCACAATCCGCTTTTTTCATTTCTATGTACTCTTCATGCGTAATCGTGAAGTAAAACGGAATGTTTCGGCCTCTTTGCCTTTTTGCTATCTCCAACCTTTTGACCTCCCCGGTATATGATCTTTTTTAAACTGCCGGTAAACCTGCTCTGAGCGCTGGTCGCTGGCTGTTTGGCGGCCTCTGCGTTTTGCTTGTTCCGCCTGGTCAAAAGCTTCTTTTTGGGCTTTCCAGGCCGTGTAAGGTTCGCATTGGCCTATCCCGTGACAAAATGGCGTCCGTTCTGAACAATCCCGGCAGGGGGAAGGTTTAACGAATCTGCTGATAATGATATGCTGCATACCGGCTCCTTTTCTTCTTTAAAGCGGCCCTTAGTTTCCGGTTTTCACGCTCTAAACTGTAGCAGCCGCAGATTACTAAGACTAACGCGATTAACAATATCCACGCTTGAGGTGTCATGAGCTTGTCCTCCTTTCAATTGGTTTCACTCTTTTTTAAGAGATTTACGCCATGCAATGCATCGAACCATTCTTGCGCCGTCGGATTTTCTCTGAAAATATGTGCTATGGTAAAATCTGTTTTTGTCAGCGGTATAAATCGCGTGGCAAATACAAGGCTGGCCGTCCATATCCTCATAGAGAAGTTCAACCTCCTCATTAAGAAACTCACATGGCATTTTTGCGCCTATCCAAATGATGTTCCAGCCGTCCTGATCCACTATTTTCCGAACTCTTTCTCTGTTGTCTGCGTTCATGCGCTTGTCCGCCTTTATTAGGAATTTATTGTTTGTGGCCCATTCCACACAGAACCATTAACGCCGCAATATTCCATTAATGATTCTTTAGGAATAAACCATCTTTTCCCGCGTCTAACGGCCTTGATTTTTCCCTCCCGGCAAAGACGTGATACGGTTTTTATATATTCACCGGTGATATCTGCGGCAATTTCTGTGGTTAAGACGATGGGGACGTCACACCAATCACGATAGATTTTCATTTGTTTCTCCTTTCCGCCGCCCGAGGGCGGCTATTTATTTTAGTTTGGTTGCTTGTCCTTACAGCGAGTGGTAAAATATATGAATAAAGATATTTTTTAAATGTGTTTGAGGTGATTTGAATGCTAAAATGGTTGTATGATCGAAATAATATAACGCTTATCATTGCGATTGCAGGTTTCGTATTATCTTTAGCATCATTGTTCTACCAATTGATTCGTGATGCCTTTAAAATACGCATTGACTTGAAATGTTTTGTAGAGGTTCCTAATTGCATAGAAAGAGAATTTCTTTTTGTAATGAACATCGAAAATTTATCTAGACAACCTGTTTCAATCAGTAGAATAGTTCTAAGCCTCGGAAACAAATCTTTTGATTTTGAATCAGTACCGCATCCCGCCTACAATTGGACTAGAAAAGTCGGCGAAAAACTCGTTGATGAAATAAAAACGAGAACAATTCCAGTTCCGCAGACGATCGGCGCTTATGGCACGATCGGTGATTTCTTTTATGTAATTATCGATAAGTCTATACAAGGCGAATTATTAGATTGTCCGGTTGCCTATTTGGAAGTTAAAACCACGCGGGGAAAGAAAAAGTATTCTCTTAATAAACTTTCCGAAAGCCCTAACTACGAGAAGCACGGATAATTGTTATACCGCTGATAATTATACTTAAAATAGCGATAATTAAGGTGATATCCGTCTGATCCATTTCCTCACCCCGCTTCTTTGTGGTCGCCGGTTGAAAATAATGTATCCTTATCCATATCTGGAAAAAACTCTTTTTGAATAATACAAGTTTCATTCCACGTGAATTTTGAGATTCCGTGAAGCTTACTTGTAAAAGTCCTGGGTGATACGCCTAAAGAATTCGCAATTTTTTTCTTCTTAATATCATTTTCAAAAATAAGTCTTTCTAAGACAGGATATGTTCTTTTCGAGCAGTTCAATTTAATACACCTCCTTCAAACGAAAACAGCATTTAAATGATGTTGTGACTATAATATACATCAATAAAATGATGTTGTCAACCATTTTTTGGGAAATTTTCTTCAATTTATTGAAGTTTTTTTCTTGACATATGCTTGCGTTTTGTTATAATGGGAACAAAGAAGGTGACGAAAATGGGCTTTGAGATTATAAATAAATTAAAAAAAGAAAAAGGTCTTACAAATTCTCAAATAGCAAAAAAAGCCGGAATAACGGTGAGTACATTAGATAAAATTACCGCTGGAATAAATACAAATCCTAAATTGGATACATTACAAGCTATATGCAGAGTTTTAGGGTGCAGACTTGATGATTTTGACGATAATAAAAGCCCCACGCCGAAGCGTGAGGCCGATTACAATGAATTAAAACTATTGGAAGAATACAATAAGCTAAATGATATCGGTAGGGCAGAGGCTGTTAAAAGAGTAAGCGAGCTTGCCCAAATTCCCAAATACCAATCGGGGCTCAGTGAGGTTCGAGCCATAGCGCGATCTGGATATACAGAAACCACCTCCCTCACAGCAGAGGAAGAAAAGGAATTAGAGAGATTAACCGCGGAATTGGACGAAAAGCTGAAAGATGAAGAGTGTGATCTATAATTTATTTTTATCTATGTAGTCTTTGAATTGTTCAAAAACTTGACGCTCTAGTGGGGATAGGCCATAATTTGATTTGCCGCGACTATTTTTAAAATCTTTTTCCCGTTCATTTAATAGCTGTATCCGTTCAGAGCGATATTTGGCAGATGTAAGACTTATATGACAGAGTTTTGAAATATCATTTGGCGTAGTAATATTAAGTTCATGAAGCACACATGCGGGTGCTAATAACCTAGAGGCGAATACATTGGCCTGTTGTTCTAAAGGATTATCGCTTGATGAAGGTTCCCTATTAATAGTGGTAAATTCGCCGTCTCGCCTTTTAATGTGCCCTAAAAAGATATGTCCTAATTCATGAGCCACTGTAAAACGGTTTCTTTCCGGTGTTGCATTTCCGTTATAAAAAATAAATATTTGGGAATTGTGACAAGCGGTAAATCCATCAGAGATTATGCGAATTTTTTCATGTTTAAGTAATCTTATGATATCAATTCCGCTTTCATAGGAAAGTAGTCTGATTCCATACGCTTTACAAATGCGTGACACAACAACGGGAAGTTCTTTGATTTTCATTTCCATCAAAACTAACCATGACAAATCTCTTGCTTTTTTATAGTCGTTATAATTCATATAACAACACCTCCTAAGAAAAAGTGTAGATTTTTCCAGGGGTGAAGTATACAGGTAAATACTGGTAATATGTTGTACTAGTGAACGATGCTCACTGCGTTAAATAAAAAAATCCCCCACCGGCTGCAACCGGTAGGGGATAAAATAGAACAGCTTACCCAAAGTGGATAATGCGTCCGAACAACGAAATTATACCACTTTCAGGGTAGGCTTTCAAGTCATACTTTGGAGGTGGTTTTTATTATGGCAAAAAGCAATGCAAAATATAATGGACGTGTCTGCGTCCGCATTTATCTGGGCAGAGTAGATGGAAAACCAAAATATAAAGCCTGCTATGGAAAAACGCAGAGAGAAGCCGAAAGAAAAGCGCAAGAAGTTAAAGAGGCTTTGCATCGGGGATTAAATCTTGCAGCGCAAAATGACACATTTGAACATTGGGCAAAAGAATGGTTAAAAATTAAAGAAACCGAAGTATCTGAGAGATGGTATAAAAATTTAGAGGGTTATGTTGACGGATTATCCGCTTTAAATAATTTAGAAGTAAAAAAAATAAAAGCAGCAGATATTCAATCGTTGCTGTTGGAAAGAGCAAGAAAAAACCCAAAAACTCATAAACCTACTTCAAGAAGAACATTAAAAGGGTATAGAGATACCGCTGAACAAATTTTGCAGTTGGCGATTGATAATAGGATAATGGACTATAATCCTGCTAAAGCGGTTAAGCTCCCAGCCGGGCAGCCTAAAGAGCAACGTAGGGCATTGACAGAAGTAGAGCAACAGTGGATTTTAAATACCCCTCATAGGGCAAAGAGAGCAGCTATGATTATGATGTATTCCGGGTTGCGAAGGGGAGAGCTGATCCCATTAACTTGGGGAGACATCGATTTTAAAGAGCGAACAATACGTGTAAATAAATCAGTTGAGATGGTAAATGGCTGCTCTGTTCTTAAGTCTGGCGCAAAAACACAAGCTGGAAATAGAACAGTTAATATTCCTATTATATTAGTTGATTATCTAAAGGAAGAATTGAAAAAGGAAAAAGAAAAAGGCACTGTTCCCGTTCTTGTATGTCCATCAGCATCTGGCAAGATGATGACTGAAAACGCCTGGCGCCGCATGTGGGAATCGTATCTAATTGATCTCAATTTTAAGTATGGGAATAACATTGACAAAAAAGGCAAGAGAGCAAAATCAAAATATAATAGTAACGGAATTGTTTTGACAATTCCTAATATAACTGCCCATTGGCTGAGGCATACTTTTGCTACGATGCTTTATCTTTCCGGAGTTGATGTACTAACAGCAAGGGATCAATTAGGTCATAGTGATATCAAAACTACGCTTGAAATATATACTCATTTGGATCAGCAATACAAAAAGAAAAATATTTGCAAATTGGACGAATACTTGCAAAATAAAGCTTCATATTGACTTTTGGGATTCAATGGTGTATTATATGTCACGGCTTAACATGTGCATCAAAATGTGTATCGAATGTTAAAAATACTAGATATAATCGGAAGATATATTAGATTCCGATTCTGAAGGCCGGGGGTTCGAATCCCTCCGGGCGGGCCAAGTTAAAAGCTACATTTTGAGAAATCAAGATGTAGCTTTTTCTTATATTTTTATATTTTCAAACAGAAAGATGTCCTCCATGCTATACTTTTAGCATGGGGGCTTTTCTATGATAACAAAAACGATTCTTTTCTCTCACAAGCAAGAAAGATTACGGGTTACAGCCTACTGCCGAGTAAGCACGAATCATCCCGAACAATTTGGAAGTCTTGAAACACAGAAATCTTACTTTGAAACAATGATTCGGGAGAATCCAAACTGGCAGTTTGTAAAAATTTCTTTCCTCATTCGGACACGGCAACCAAGTCCCAGCTGTTTCATTAAACGCTGAACGGTCTTGTGATTCAGATAAATTTCTCGGTTCCGTAGTTCCTCGGTAATGCGGCGATATCCGTATCTACCCTTGTTCTCG
>CABUCM010000052.1 GCA_902490005.1 uncultured Ruminiclostridium sp. | reverse complement strand
TTTCAGCGCCCCTCAAGGGGCTAAGTCCGTATTTTTTCTATGAAATATCGATTAATTTTTAGGAGAGACTTCCACGCCTCTGGAACGAACCACGTCGTCGAATTCGTCCAGCATTTCCTGGCTGGGAGACTTGGTGGACAGGCTGACTACGATCATCAGAATCAAATTGATGGCAAAACCGGGCACCAGGGAGTACAGGCCGGTCTGGGTAGCCAGGGTGGCGCCTGCCAGAGGGATATAATCCCATAGGATTACGGTCAGGCCGCCGGCGATCATGCCAAAGGCGGCACCGGCAAAATTAGAGCGTTTCCAGAACAGGCTCATCAAAACCACAGGGCCAAAAGTGGCGCCGAAGCCCGCCCAGGCATTGGAAACCAAGCCCATAACGCTGCTTTCGGGATCCAGGGCGATGAGAAAAGCCACGGCGGAAACCGCCAGCACTGTGATACGGCTGATGAGAAGCATAGACTTGTCGCTGGCCTTTTTGTTGATGACGCCCTTATAAACATCCTCAGAAATGGAGGAAGCTGTCACCAGAAGCTGGGAATCGGCGGTGGACATGATGGCTGCTAAAATTCCACACAGCAGCAGGCCGCCGATAAACGGGATATGGATATGATTGTTGAAAATATCCTGGATCATATTCATAAACACATTCTCCTGCTGGTTGCCGGCCAGTAAGGCATCCTGGAAATAAGCCCGTCCGATGGCGCCCACGAAGCACGCCGCCGTCAAGGAGATCACCACCCATGTGATAGCCACCTTTCTGGACTTCCGCACTTCGTTTTCATTCTTAATGGCCATAAAGCGAACCAGGATATGGGGCATACCGAAATAACCCAGGCCCCAGGCAAGCTGAGAAATAATGCTCACGGCGCTGGTGGGATCACCGTTATCATAAAAAGGATTTAAGAAGTTGGTGCCCAGCCCGTCCAGGACCGCTTTCGTCTCGCCAAAGCCGCCGATAACGGAAATCGCGAAAAACGGCACCACCATCAAAGAAATCAGCATCATAAAACCCTGGATAAAATCGGTCCAGCATACCGCCAGAAAACCGCCGAAAAAGGTGTAAATCAAAATCACCGCGGCGCCGATGGCCAAAGCCCATATGTAATCCAGCCCAAATACGGAAGAAAATAATTTTGCGCCGGCGGAAAAAGCCGAAGCGGTGTATACCAGGAAGAAAACCATGATAAACAGGGAAGAGGCGACCCGCAGAATTTTCGACTTATCGTGAAAGCGGTTTTCAAAGAACGCCGGCAGGGTCAAAGAATTGCCTGCCCGAATGGTATATCTGCGCAGCCGGGAAGAAATGAGAACCCAGTTTAAAATGGTACCGATGCAAAGCCCAACGGCAATCCAGATTTGTCCGGTGCCAAGGGCGTAGATCGCGCCGGGCAGGCCCATCAAAAGCCAGCCGCTCATGTCGGACGCCTGCGCGCTGAGGGCCGCGACCCAGCCGTTTAGAGAACGCCCGCCCAGGAAGTAATCCTCTGAGCTTTTTGTCTTCTTATAATAAAAGAAGCCGATCAAAAGCATCACCAAAAGGTAAAAGCCAAATGCTAAAAATGTCCAAAAATTTTCCATGTTTGTCTTACTGCCCCCTCAATTTTTAATCTGTTCCAGGATAGAATACTGAAATAGTATATCATAAGTTTTTTTTAAATGCTACTTACTTTTTTGACAAATAGCGGGGGCGCTTTCTTCCAATATGCCAAAAACCAAAAAAGCGCAGCTCGCCGCTGCGCTTTTTTGGAAAGGAAGGTTATGAAAAAAGTATGTCAAGCCCAATAGGGCAAAGGCGTAATCAATCCTCGTCTTTCTCGATGGGAATCGGCTCCATCACAGATTTCTGCGAAAGTTCTCCGATTTTGGAAAAGCATTTTATGGAAAAATAAAAGCCGGCAATCACAACTCCGCTGGTTAAGATTACATTTAAGATCATGATGGCACCTCATTTCTTTTGATTTGTATTTATCATACCAGGCAATTGTGGACATATTTTGGCGCAAAAAAGAAAAAACTACGAAGATTTCATGAAGAAATTAAAAACAAAGGAAACGCCAAAAATAAAAAAGCGCGGTAAAACCGCGCCCTTTTAAAAGGAGAGGAAAATTATGAAAAAAGTTCTTGTAAGCAATTTAATCTTTATGATGTTTATAGTATAAACGGGCAATGTGACGGCTGAGTGACGGATACATGAAGGTTTAAAAAATTATTCCGTATCAGACAAGGAAATCACAGAAGTGGGGCAGCCCTGCTCCGCGTTCAGCGCGTCTTCCTCCTGGGCTTTGGGGACCTGCTTTCGGCTGACAAACGCGATGCCGTTTTCGCCTGCGCCAAAAACTTCTGGACAGATGCTGTAGCATTGTCCGCAGGCAATGCAGCCATCCTGGTCGATAAACGCGTTCATAAAATCACCTCGTGGATAGTATGAACGGCGTTTGGCATTTTTAAACATGGAAACACTATAAATCCTGTAAAAATTTTTCGAATACCGCTTTGTGAAGTTTTTCGTCCTGGGCCATCCGCGTCAGGTTGGCGGCTACCTTTTCATCTTTCGTGGTTTTCGCTTGCTGGGTATAAGCCTGATAGGCTAATTCTTCATCAGAAATATCCGCTGCCAGTATATGGCGGATATCCTTATCGTAATTGACCATTTTCCCGTTCCAGGGCAGAACCCTTCCCGGCGGATAGGAAAAAAACCGGGGGCTGCCGCCTAACAGGACGATCAACCGCCCTAGAATACGCATATGGTGCATCTCCACCCTGGCGATATCCGATAAGGTCGTGGAGAGTTCGGTGCGGCTTCCCTCAAGCATCCAGGCCTGATACAGATACTGGTGAATGGCGGTTGTTTCACTTTTGACGGCGGCCAGGTCATTGTTCAGCAAGCGGGCAAGCCTCAGGTTGGGGCCGGAGACCTCCACCGGCGGGTAATCGGCTGGATAGGTAACATTGATACTCATAGAAAAGGACCTCCCGGCTAAATTGGAATACCAATTTATATGCGTACCTCCCGGAAAAAAGAAGAAGCGCCGGAAACCCCACAGGTTTCCGGCGCTGACAGCAATTGCTTCAATTTGCCAGAGAGTGCTTGACCCGGTCTTTTTCCTCGGCGCTTTTAGCGTTGTTCCAATGACTCATGTCGCCGACTAAATATCCGGTGATCCGGCGTATATGCTGAAAGGGCACCTCCTCAAAGGTGTAGTTCAGATTAACGAACTCGCCATCCATATCGATATTCAGCGACTTCAGCTTTCTCTGAGGGTTTTTTGCCTGCACATGGTCCACATAGGCTTTTATTTCCTCTTCGGTCATCTTTCCGCCGGTCACGGTTATGTCTTTTATCATACTGAGCACTCCTTATAGTCATCTTATATTATTATAATACCATATCTTGTGTTACAAGTCAATAATGATTCCTACTATTATTTCATAGCTTTCTTTTATCCGCGGCGGGCCTGAAGAATAAACATGAGAGCCTTTCTGATTTCCCGCATAAAATGGAGAAACAGAAAGGGGAGAGGCCGTTGATTACCATTAGCCTATGTATGATTGTAAAAAATGAGGAGGCCGTACTCAAGCGATGTCTGGAAAGCGCCAGAGAGGCCGCCGATGAAATGATTGTGGTGGATACAGGCTCCCAGGACCGCACCAAGGAGATCGCCCGGGAGGCTGGGGCGCGGGTGTTTGAATTCCCATGGACCGACGATTTTGCGGCGGCCAGAAATTTTTCATTTTCTAAAGCGGCTATGGATTTCTGCATGTGGCTGGATGCGGACGACGTGCTGCTGCCGGAGGACCGGGAACAGCTGAAGGCGCTGAAGCAAAGCCTGGCGCCTGACGTGGATATGGTGATGATGAAATACCATACCGCCTTTGACCAGAGGGGGAAGCCGGTGTTTTCTTATTACCGGGAGCGTCTGGTTCGCAACGGGAAGAGCTTTCGCTGGATTGGAGCGGTCCATGAGGTGATTCCGCCCCGGGGAAAGGTGATATACTCGCCGATTGCGGTCACCCATCAGAAAATCGGCCCGGGGGACCCGGACCGGAATCTGCGCATTTTTGAAAAGCTTCTCCGGGAGGGGACGCCGCTGGATCCCAGGCAGCGCTTTTATTATGCCAGAGAGCTATATTATCACGAAAACTATGAAAAGGCCGCCGGCGAATTTCTTGATTTCCTCAACAGCGGTCAAGGCTGGGTGGAAAATGAAATTGAGGCCTGCCGCCAGCTATACCAATGCTACCGAAAGCTGGGCAGAGAACCGGCGGGGCTGCGGGCGCTTTTCAGAAGTCTGGAGTACGACGTTCCAAGGGCGGAGGTTTGCTGCGATATCGGGGCATACTTTATGGAAAAGGGAAAATTTCAGCAGGCGGTTTACTGGTACCAGGCTGCTGCTGCCTGTAAGAGAAACGACAGCTCCGGCGGCTTTGTGCTGCCTGATTGCTACGACTATATTCCGTACTTGCAGCTGTGCGTTTGCTATGACCGGCTGGGGGATTATAAAACCGCCCGGTCTTATAATGAAAAAGCCGGAAAGTGCAAGCCGGATTCCAAGGCTTATTTGGCCAATCAGATTTATTTTAACAACCTTCTGGGTACTTAACCAGGGGCTCTATACAATATGTCTGAAGAGGAAGGAAAAAGATTGTCTGCTATTAGGTGGAAAGCTGATTGACTTTACCATTTAAAATTGATAAAATATGAACGATTTGTGAAAACAGGAGGAAGCGGCAAAATGCAGAGAGAAAAATTTTCTTCCCGTCTGGGATTTCTGCTTATTTCAGCGGGGTGCGCCATTGGGCTTGGAAACGTATGGAGGTTTCCATATGTAACCGGGCAATACGGCGGGGCCGCTTTTGTGTTGATTTATCTGTTTTTCCTGCTGGCGCTAGGCCTGCCCGTCATGGTGATGGAGTTCTCCGTGGGCCGCGCCAGCCAGAAAAGCATCGCCAAGTCCTTTGACGTTTTAGAGCCCAAGGGGAGCAAGTGGCATAGTTATAAGGCGGTGGGAATCATCGGCAATTATCTGCTGATGATGTTTTATACCACGATCGGCGGCTGGATGCTGATCTACTTTATCAAAATGCTGAAGGGCGATTTTGAGGGCCGCTCCGTAGAACAGGTAAGAATCATTTTTAATGGGGTAACGGCCAACCCGTGGCTGATGATTGGCGCCATGGTGCTGATCGTTGTGGTTTGCCTGGGGATTTGCTCTCTTGGCCTGCAAAACGGCGTGGAAAAGGTCACTAAGGTGATGATGGTTTCCCTGTTCGCTATTATGCTGGTACTGGCGGTCCATTCCGTCACTATGGAAAACGCCGGGACCGGCCTGGAGTTTTATTTATCTCCCCGGTTTGACAAGTTGTGGGAAAACGGCCTGGTAGACGCGATTTTTGCCGCCATGGGACAAGCCTTCTTCACCTTGAGCATCGGCATGGGCTCTATCGCTATTTTTGGAAGCTACATCGGCAAGGAGCGCTCCCTGACCGGGGAAGCCATCAGTGTGACGGTGCTGGATACCAGCGTGGCGCTGATTGCCGGCTTAATTATTTTCCCCGCCTGCTCCGCGTTTAATATCAGCCCGGACAGCGGCCCGGATCTGATTTTTGTTACGCTGCCCAATGTGTTCAACTCTATGCAGGGCGGCCGGGTATGGGGCGCGTTTTTCTTTGTCTTTATGAGCTTCGCGGCGTTGTCCACTATTATCGCGGTGTTCGAAAATATTATTTCCTGCCTGATGGACCTACTGGGGTGGTCGAGAAAAAAGGCGGTTATCTTTAATTTGTTCGCGATCCCCCTGCTGTCCTTACCCTGTATTTTAGGCTTCAACCTGTTCAGCTCTTTTCAGCCGCTGGGAGCGGGCTCCAATATTTTGGACCTGGAGGACTTTATTGTCAGCAATAATATCCTGCCGTTGGGCGCGCTGGTTTATGTGCTGTTTTGCACTACCCGCTGGGGTTGGGGCTGGGATAACTTTATCGAAGAAGCCAATATGGGCAAAGGGATAAAATTCCCCAAGGGGGCCAAGGGCTATATGATGGTTGTGGTGCCCGCAATTATTTTGATTATCTTCATTCAGGGTTACTTTGTAAAATTTTCCTGATAAAAAAGCCCCGGGATTCGGGGCTTTTTTTCTGATTAGAATTTATGCTATGATAGGAAAGGCACATCATGTTCCGCGTTACGGGAGCCGGAAGCGAAGGGGAGAACGTTGATGGAATTATGGGATGTTTACGATAGAAGCGGCAGAAAAACCGGAGCGGTAAAGGAAAAGGAATCTGAATACCTTCCGGGAGAATACCATCTAGCCATGGAAGCCTGGGTATTCAACGACCGCCGGGAAATTTTAATTCAGCAAAGGTCGTGGAACCGGCCCATTTTACCAGGTATGTGGGGCTTGACCACCGGGCGTATGGTGGTCGGGGAGGATTCCCGCCAAGGCTGCGTTCGGGAATTGAAGGAAGAGCTGGGCTTGTCGGTATCGCCGGAGGAACTTTATTTTTTGCGCCGGATTATCCGAGATGACCCTTTGATTTGGGATATTTACTTTCTCCGCCGAAATGTGCCGGCGGAAAGCCTGACGCTGCAGAGGGAAGAGGTGGCCCAGGCCCGTTGGGTCAGCTTTCGCCGGTTTTGCGAATTGTTAGAGGAAAAGCGGATTTTTCGTTATCCGGAAATCGACCGGGTGCTGGAATCGGCAAAACAGTGGCTGGACCGGGAATTATGAAAAAACCGCCGATGGAAGGCTGCCCCAAAGGCAGGGTTCCATCGGCGGTAAATCAAGGTCGGTTAAGTAGAATTAATCCAAAATGATCAGGGCCATCATCACCAGGTTTTCCGAGCCGGTGTTATCTAAGCCGTGGCTGAAACCATTGGGGGTAAAGGTGATATCCCCCGCGCTTACCGTTCGGGTGGTTCCGTTGTCGTTATAAACGCCCTGGCCGGAGATGATATAATAGGTCTCGCTTTCGTTCAGGTGCTGGTGATAGCCGATTTCACAACCCGGCTCTAGTGTGATTTCCGCATACAAGCGGCATTTTCCGTTAAGCTCTTTCTCTCCTAACAAATGCTTCATGATTACGTGGCCTTTTCCGCCCCGCATATGTTCCTTTACTTCAATCCTGGGTTCCATAACGACACGCTCCTTTGGTTTTCTATTTTAACCTTATTCTACGACTGGAAAAAAGGGAAGTCAAGTGCTTGAGGAAAGAAGGGGATTACTGAGGCGGCTTTAATTGGCCGGATTTAAACCTTTCGAAGCTTTCGCTGCTGACCACCAGAATATCGCCCACCTTAATTTTGGTGGAGCCTCTGGGGATGATGGTTTCCCCGTTGCGCTTAATCATGACGATCAGCACCTCTTCTGGAATATTGGCCTCCCGAAGAAGCTTGCCTGCATAGGAGTCGTTTTCTGATACCGGCACCTCCAGCAGCTTGGTATCCACGTCGTCCTGATAGTCGGTGAAGGTTTTCAGCACCAGGCTGTCATCGTCCTTATCCACAAGGCCCAGTTTATCCGCGAATTTCGGCAGCAGGGTGCCCTGCACCGCTACAGAGAACAGCGCCACAAAGAATACGGTGTGGAAAATATCGTGCTGTAAGGGAACGCCGCTGCTGATAACAAAAATGGCAAACACAATAGAAGCCGCTCCCCGCAGCCCGGACCAGGAAACCAGAAGCTGCTGGCGCAGCGGGGTCTTGAACCAGGAAAGGATCAGGAAGGTGGCGATAGGCCGCGCGACGATAATCATAAATACAGAAATTAAAATAGCCGGCAGGGCCACAGAGGGGATTTTTGAAGGGAACGCCAGCAGGCCCAATATAAAGAAGATGGCGATCTGCATTATCCAGGTGATGCCGTCGAAAAAGTGGACCAGAGAGGTTTTGTGCAAAATCTTACTGTTGCCCAGCACAATGCCCACGATATAGACGCTTAAATAGCCGTTGCCGCCCAGCCATGTGGAAAGGCCATAGGTGAATAGGGCGGTGCCGATCACTAAAATGGCGTCCATACCGTTGATTTCAAAATTGACCCGGGAAAGCAGCTTAGAAGAGAGAAACGCGACGCCGAAGCCGATGCCGAAGCCGAACAAAAGCTGCTTGGCGATCATCCAGGGAAGGGAAATATCAGAGGAAGCGGACATGACGGTTAAGATGATGATGGTCATCATATAGGAAACCGGGTCGTTGCTGCCACTTTCAATTTCAAGCATAGAGGCCAGGCCGCCCTTTAAATTCAGCTTTTTGGACCGCAGAATAGAGAAAACGGAAGCGGCGTCGGTGGAGCCGATGACAGAACCGGTAAGCAGGCCCTCCAGCCAGGTCATCCCTAGGACAAAGTGGCAGAAAAGGCCGGTTAGCACGGCGGTGAAAATCACCCCTAGGGTAGACAAGCAGATCGACTGTTTCAAAACCGGCCTGGCGGTGTTCCAGTTGGTGCCGAAGCCGCCGTAAAACATGATGAAAATCAGGGCGACGGAACATACCGTTTCCGCTAGGCTATAATTATCAAAATAAATTCCCACAAGGCCGTCAGAACCAAAAATCATGCCTAACAGAATAAAAATCAGCAATGTAGGCACGCCGAAGCGGTGCAGAAATTTGCTGGAGAATACGCAGATGATTAAGATAATGGCAGTGATAAGTATAGCGAAAGTCAAAACAGATCCTCCTTTTTTGAAATATTGATAAAATTTTAATTGTGATTATGTTAACAGTTTTATTTTAACACATAATTTTGTATAATAAAAGAAAAAATTGAAAGGTTTTGTATTTCATGGAAATAGAGCGGAAATTTTTAATTCGAGAATTCCCTGATTTACCAGAGCTGGAAAGAGCGGAGGTTTTCCAGGGGTATTTGGGGCTTTCTCCAGAGGTAAGGATTCGCAGCAAACGGGTGGGAGAGACGGAAACCTACCGTTTGTGCTTTAAAAGCGAAGGGGATTTGGCTCGGGAGGAAATTGAGCTGGACCTGGATCAGGCCACATTTCAAAAGCTTTGCAAGCTGCTGCCAAAGCCCATGATCCGAAAGGATTACCGGATTTACCAGCTGGAAAACGGCCTCAAGCTGGAATGCAGCCGTGTGGACCCGGGAACTCCCACGGAGTTTTATTATGCCGAGGTGGAGTTTCAAGAGGAGAGCCAAGCCAAAGCGTTTTGCCCGCCCGGTTTTTTGGGCCGGGAGGTCACTTATGATAACAGCTACCGGATGAAGGCATACTATCAGCGCAAAAAATAGGAGGGGATTCTATGCGGCGTCTCGTTATCTACAATCCCGCGGCGGGGAAAAAGGAAGCATACCGCAAAATACAGGAGCAGATCCGCGCTTACTGCCAGAACGAGGGACTCCCTCTGGAAGAGGCGCTGACAGAGTATCCTGGCCACGCCGGGGAGATCACGGAGCAGGCGGCCCAAACAGGAGAGCCGGTGCGGATTTACGGCGTGGGCGGCGACGGTACCCTGTGCGAAATCGCGGGGGCTGCGGCTTGCCGGGAAAACGTTCAGGTGGGAATTTTCCCGGTTGGGTCCGGCAACGATTATATCCGGACTTTCGGTGCCCAAGGGCAGTTCCTTCAGGTGGAGGCCCAAATGAACGCCCGGCCGGTAAAGGTGGATATGATTAAAACGGAGAAAATGCTTTCCCTGAATCTTTGCTCCGCCGGGCTGGACGCCGCGGTGGCGTTACATATGGCCAAATTTAAAAAACTCCCGCTGGTTTCCGGGCCTATGGCGTATAATCTTGCCCTTGTAAAATGCGTATTGGGCAAAATGGGGAGCAATTTGACCGTGACTATTGACGGCCAGCCGCCGGTTCAGGGCAGCTTTATGTTCGCCCTGGCTGGCAGCGGCCAGTATTACGGCGGCGGCTACCGTGGGGCGCCTCAGGCGGACCCCTCCGACGGCCTGCTGGATTTTGTTTTGATCCGCAAGATGGGAAGGCTCAGGCTGGCGAAGCTGCTGCCGGAATATAAGCAGGGAAAACACCTGGAGTCAAAGGCTTTTCAGGATATCTTAATCTTTATGCGGGGAAAGCGGATGGAAATTACCTGTGATGAATCCGTAGTGGTCAATTTCGACGGGGAATGCCAGCCTCTCACCCAAATATCCTTCGAGGTAATCCCCCGTGCGCTGAATTTTCTGGTTCCGGACTTCAAAAACCAGCCGAAACCTTAAAATTCATAAGTCGTTCGCTTAAGCGGCCTGTTTTTAGGCGGGAAATTGTAAATAAATTATGAAAACGTAAATTACCTCTTGATTTTTAAAAGAAACCACTATAAAATAGTGTTAGCACTCAAAGGTAATGAGTGCTAACAACAAAAAATCAAATATTTTAGTATTCTAACAAGGAGGAATTTCATTATGACAATCAAACCATTGGCTGACAGAGTAGTCATTAAAATGGAAGAGGCGGAGGAAACCACGAAGAGCGGTATCGTTCTTGCTGGTTCTGCGAAGGAAAAACCCCAGGTAGCTTCTATCGTGGCGGTAGGCCCCGGCGGAATGGTTGACGGCAATCAGATCGAGATGTATGTCAAGGTCGGCGATAAGGTCATCACCAGCAAATATTCCGGCACAGAAGTCAAATTTGATGGGGAAGAATACACCATTGTCCGTCAATCCGATATTCTTGCTGTGGTAGAATAATAAAATTCAGAACGATTATCTTACAATTATGGAGGTAGATTAATTATGGCAAAACAAATCGCTTATGGCGAGGATGCAAGAAAAGCTCTTTTAAACGGCATCAACCAGCTGGCTGATACCGTGAAAATCACCTTGGGACCCAAAGGAAGAAACGTAGTGCTGGATAAGAAATTCGGCGCTCCCCTTATTACCAACGACGGCGTGACCATCGCCAAGGAAATCGAACTGGATGACGCTTTTGAGAACATGGGCGCTCAGCTGGTCAAAGAAGTCGCTACCAAGACCAACGACGTGGCCGGCGACGGTACCACTACCGCCACCCTGCTTGCCCAGGCCCTGATCCGGGAAGGCATGAAGAACGTAACCGCCGGAGCGAATCCGATGGTTTTGAAAAATGGCATCCAGAAGGCTGTTGACACTGCTGTTGAGGCAATCGGCAAAAATTCCAAGAAAATTGACGGAGCCCACGATATCGCCAGAGTCGCTTCCGTTTCCGCCGGCAGCGATTTCATCGGTAACCTAATCGCTGAAGCCATGGATAAGGTCGGTTCCGACGGCGTTATCACCGTGGAAGAGTCCAAGACCGCCGAGACTTATTCCGAGGTCGTGGAAGGCATGATGTTCGACCGCGGCTATATCACTCCTTATATGTGCACCGATACCGACAAGATGGAGGCTGTTCTGGACGACGCTTACATTTTGATCACCGATAAGAAGATTTCCAACATTCAGGAGATCCTGCCCCTGCTGGAGCAGTTGGTGCAGTCTGGCAGAAAGCTGCTGATCGTCGCCGAGGACGTAGAGGGCGAGGCGCTGTCTACCCTGATCGTCAATAAGCTCCGCGGCACCTTCACCGTGGTTGCGGTAAAGGCCCCTGGCTTTGGCGACAGAAGAAAAGAAATGCTTCAGGATATCGCTATCCTCACCGGCGGCCAAGTGATTTCCGAGGAAGTTGGCTTGGAGCTGAAGGAAGCCACTATGGATCAGCTGGGCCATGCCCGCCAGGTCAAGATTGACAAAGAGAACACCATTATCGTCGGCGGCGACGGCGACGCTGACGCCATCAAGGGCAGAGTTGGACAAATCCGCGCCCAGATTGAAACTACCACTTCCGATTTCGACCGTGAAAAGCTCCAAGAGAGACTGGCGAAGCTGGCGGGCGGCGTAGCCGTCATTAAGGTCGGCGCCGCCACTGAAGTGGAAATGAAGGAAAAGAAGCTGAGAATCGAAGACGCTCTGGCCGCCACCAAGGCTGCCGTGGAAGAGGGCATCGTAGCTGGCGGCGGTACCGCTCTGCTGAACGCCATTCCCGCGGTAGCAAAGCTGGTAGAGGAATCCCAGGGCGACGAAAAGACCGGCGCGGCCATCGTGCTGAAGTCTTTGGAGGAGCCGGTTCGCCAGATCGCCGCGAACGCCGGTGTGGAAGGCTCTGTGATCGTTGCCAATATCGTGAACGCCAAGAAGGTTGGTTACGGCTATAACGCGCTGACCGAAGCCTACGGCGACATGATCGAGCAGGGTATCGTGGATCCTACCAAGGTGACCCGTTCCGCTCTGCAGAACGCCGCTTCCGTGGCCGCGATGGTTCTGACCACCGAATCTCTGGTGGCTGACAAGAAAGAGCCGGCCGCTCCCGCTATGCCTGCTGATCCCGGCATGGGCGGCATGTATTAATCAAAATTTTCCTGGAACCCGGAACAGAAATTTCTGTTCCGGGTTCTTTTTTTGGATATGCTAAGAATATAAGTGGATCAAACAGCCCGTTAAAATCTGCGCCCGGTCACGCTGGGGACCGCCTGGGTATGACAGGATTAGCCTAAGGGAGTAGCTTTGAAAATTTGTTAATTTTTGAACAAAATCCTGCTTTTTGGAGATTTGTAATTTGCTTCTGATTCTGTTATGATAATACCAATGCAAAGCTTAGCAGAAACAAACGTTGGGAAAGGAGGATTTTCATGGATGTTATGCAGTATATCTGGATTGCCGCCATTGTGCTGTTGGCGATTTTGGAAGGAGCGACGGCCCAATTGGTGAGTATTTGGTTTGTAATCGGCGGCATTGCGGCTTTGATTACCAGTATTTTTACCGACGCGATTTGGATTCAGCTTACCGTTTTTGTGCTGGTTTCTATTTTATCCCTGTTGCTTACCAGACCTTTGGTCAAAAAAGCCATGTCATTTAAAAAGGAAGATACCAACGCGGGAAGAGTGGTCGGGCAAAAGGCCATTGTCATAGAAACCATTGAAAACGACGAGGGAAAAGGACAGGTCAATGTGTGCGGCAGCATCTGGACTGCCCGCTCCATGGACCAGACTGTCATTCCCAAGGGTGCTTCAGTGCTGGTGGACGCGATTGAGGGTGTCAAGTTGATCGTTCATCCCTTAGAAGAGAAAGAATAACGGAACAACAAAGGAGGAACTGTTATGCCTATTGAAATTATTGTGCTTTTGATCCTGTTGGTTATCCTGCTGTTGATTATTATCTGCAATATCAAAATCGTACCCCAAGCCCAGGCCTACGTTATGGAGCGTTTGGGCGCCTTCCACGCCACCTGGGGAACCGGGCTTCATGTGAAAATTCCTTTTGCTGATCGGATCAGCAGAAAAGTTTCCTTAAAGGAGCAGGTGGTGGATTTCCCGCCTCAGCCGGTTATCACCAAGGATAACGTTACGATGCAGATCGATACCGTGGTGTATTTCCAGATCACGGACCCGAAAATGTATACCTATGGCGTAGAGCGCCCCATCTCCGCTATTGAGAATCTGACCGCCACTACGCTGCGTAACATCATCGGCGACCTGGAGCTGGACCATACCCTGACTTCCCGTGATGTCATCAATACCAAGATCCGGGTGATTTTGGATGAAGCCACCGACGCCTGGGGCATCAAGGTGAATCGTGTAGAGCTGAAAAATATTCTGCCGCCTCCTGAGATTCAGGACGCCATGGAAAAACAAATGAAGGCCGAGCGTGAGCGCCGTGCGAAAATTCTGGACGCCGAAGGCTCTAAGAGAAGTGAAATTCTGGTAGCCGAGGGCCATAAGGAGGCCGCGATTCTACGGGCCGACGCCATGAAAGAAACCAAGATCCGGGAAGCTCTGGGCGAGGCGGAAGCAATCCGTTCTGTCCAGCAGGCTTACGCCGACAGCTTGAAGTTACTCAACGAGGCTTGTCCTTCAGACCGAGTTATCGCTTTGAAAAGCCTAGAAGCCTTCCAGAAAGCGGCGGACGGCAAGGCGACCAAGATCATTATCCCTTCCGAGATTCAGTCTATGGCCGGCTTAGCCACCTCTTTAAAAGAGCTTGTGGTAGACGGCGATATCGCGGAAAAGCAATAACGAATATTTACGCCAAAGATTTTGCCGGAGGCCCGCTTTAAGCGGGCCTCCGGTTTCCTTTTTGTCAGAAACGCCGGGTTCCCAGGGAAAAGGAGGAATTGTCAAAAGTTCCAGAATCCCGGGGAAAAGGGGGCGAAAATATTACTTGAAAAATTTCACGAATTGCAATAGAAACTTGTAATTGTATAAAAAGAAGCCGAGAACCCGCATAAAC
>CABUCM010000051.1 GCA_902490005.1 uncultured Ruminiclostridium sp. | reverse complement strand
AATACATTGACCACACGGAATACCAATGGACAACCGGGAAAGACGACGACTTCTATTGCAAAGACGCCTTACGCCATGACCAGGAAAAGCTGTGAGGGGTGTATCTATCATCGTCCGTTATCTACCCGCGGATATGGGCTTATCAAATACTGCAACTATATGCTGGATACCGGAAAAAAGCGAGAATCAAGCCCAGATTGCTGCAATAAAAAGACTGTCAGGAGGTCGAAAGATTGACGAAAAAAGAATTTCTAAATCAATATTTAAACGCACAAAAAGAAATCGGGATAAAGCTTGACCAAATAGCCAAGCTTAGAGAGTTGTCCACAAAAATAACCCAAACTTTAACTCCTGACAAAGTAAAGAGTAATTCAGACAACCGCCTTGAATCCTCAGTTTCTAAAATTGTAGATATGGAAAGAGAAATCGGGGCCTCCCTTGATAAGCTTGAAAAGGTGCGTTTACAGGTAGAAAACGCGATTAGCTCAATGAAAAATGAAAACCTTAGGAGAATTCTTGAAATGCACTACATAAACGGATATTCATTTGAGCAAATAGCGGTGAAAGAACATTATTCTTACCGACACGCAACCAGGCTGCACGGAATAGCTTTGCAACAACTACAGATTGATAAATGTGTCCTTGAATGTCCCTATTGACTTATTGTATCATTAAACTAAAGAAATAGGCAGAGGATCACTCCCCTGCCTTTCTTAATTCATTCTACATGAAGTTGTTGCTTTAACGCCGATTGTAAAACACTAGAAAAGTTGATGTGTTCTTTCTCTGCCCTGGCGTTTAACCATGACGGAATAGTTAAAGTTTTCTTTACTGCTCTGTTATCCGATGCTTTGCGATATTCCAGAAAATCAATATCTACCATTGATACAAATTCATTTTCTTTACACCGAATTGACCTGGATTCAGAAGGTTTTGGAATTTCAAGTCCATCTTCCTCTTTATCAATTCCCATCATTCCAATAACATCTCTGGCCATTTCTATAGCTTCCGCTAAAGAATCTCCTTGAGTGTTGGAGTCAAAATCTGGAATATATGCCATATATCCATCGTCAAGTCTAGTGAACACCACGGGGTAAACAGCTTTCATAAAAATACCTCCTTATTTAGAAACAAAGCGGCGTTGTGGGGGCTTATTTCAGCCCCCGCCGTTTGATAATTGCTTGTGCTACTGGTTCTTTAATTTCTCTCTGCCGAGAAACGGGTTCACACTCTTTTCCGTTTGTATAAATATCATGGTTCCCGCCTTCTCGTTTTAACCACCACCCATTCTTTTCTAATAGTTTTATTAGGTCTCGGCGTTTCATATCCTCACCTCTTGATTATATTATACGTGTTTTATACGTGTTTGTCAACCCTTTTGACAAAACTTTTCAAATAATTTTCAGCCCTTTTGCTAATAGCAGAGGGCTTTTTTGATACCCAAAAACAGGAAGTGATTTTATGTACTGTCCACGAGATGGAAAGTGTGTTTTCGACGGCTACAAGACGGCGGGAGTGCATGTTTGCGCCTTGCCCAGGTGTCAATATCCAAATGAGTTAAAGCGGGCCTTACAGAACCGTATAGCTAATATTTTAGGACAACCCCAGGGCAGGACCAGGAGGGCTAATGAACTTGAAATATTAAAAGAACAAATTAGAAAGATAACTATATAGGAGGGGTAAAAGATAATGCAGGTAGAAGTAAATGATGGAGCCTTTTGTAAAGGTTGCCCTTATGGAGAGGTAGAAATATTACAAACAGAGTATTGCTATACAAATTCTCTAGAAACTTATGTATGTATTAGATGCGTCCATTACGATATGTGTAAAAGGGCTTATAGGTTAGATAGAGATGTTCAACTATAAATCTACTAAATGGAAACATAAGCAGAAAACCATATTGCGGCGTGATGGGTATATGTGCCAATGGTGCAAACGATACGGGAAGCAAGTTCATGCCACTACAGTACATCATATCAAGCACGCTGATGAATATCCTGAACTTGCATACACAGACAGGAATTTAATCAGTTTATGCTCTGGGTGCCATAACAAAGCACACCCAGAGAAAGGACAAAAGCAAGAGGATATTAATCATGAACACACAAGAGTTTAAAGTACAAATGCGATTGATAGCAGTACAAGCCGGCGAAGATATAGAAGCCGCACATATAAAGGCTGATGATCTTCTTTGCAATCAGTTATCTGAACTTGGATACACTGATGGAATCAAAATATTTCAAAGCATGGAAAAATACTACGCGTAGCCCCCCCTCTCCGATGCGCCTTCCTGGCGGCTTTAGGGACCGGTGGGGGCAACTTTTTCCAACTCTGAGATTAAATTTGAGGAAAGGGTGCAGTTTATGACAAAAAGCAAATGGAAAAATCTAATAAACGAACAGATGTCTGCACTCGGTGTGCAGAACAGCGCGTATAATTCGGCGATTGAAACACTTGCAGGAATCCTGGAACAAAGAGATAAAACATTTAAGGAGTTTAAGGATTCCGGTGGTAAATCCGTGATCGAATACACCAATAAAGGCGGCTCTACTAACATGACAAAAAATCCCCTTCTGGTTTTATGGGACGACTTAAACAAAAGCGCATTGGCGTACTGGCGCGAACTAGGTTTAACGCCCTCCAGTTATAAGAAAATGACTGGAGACACAATCAAAAAGGAAAAAGCAGGCGGGTTAGCCGCCGCTCTGGCAAGCGTTAAATTTGACTAAGGGCAAAAACTGGCCTGCTGTGCTAAAGTACGCCGAAAGCATAAGGGACGGAAAGAAAATCGCGTGTATTGAGTTGAAACAAGCGGTTGGCAGATTCTTTCGTGATTTAGAAAATCCCGATTATTACATAGACAGCAAAGGCCCTGAATTTTGCATTCAAATCATAGAAAAAACACTGTGCCACCAGCAAGGGGAAAAGCTTGACGGTACACCGTTGCGGGGCACTCCGTTTCTTCTGGAGCCATTCCATAAATTCATTGTGTATAACCTTCTTGGTTTTAAGCTGGCCGGCACTGATGTGGTTAGGTTCCATGAGGCATTGATCTTTATTCCAAGAAAAAACATCAAGACAAGCTTTGCGGCTGCCCTAGCGTGGGCCTTATCCCTTTGGTATCGTAAATCCGGTTCCAAGACCTATATCACCGCAGCCGCTTTGATGCAGTCTCTGGAGAGCTTCAATTTTTTAAGTTATAACATAGACCGCATGGGAGAAAACGCTAAAAACGGAGGCACGGTCAAAGTAATCGATAATAATAATGAACATTCGCTGGAATCGTCACTCCCAGACGGTTCCTTTTTTATTCGTGCGCTGGCCGCTAACCCCGACGCCCAAGATTCTTTGAACTGCAATATCGCGATTTGTGACGAGATTCACGCCTTTAAACAGCCCAAGCAATATAATCTTTTTAAGGAGGCAATGAAAGCATACACCAATAAACTGCTGATCGGCATTTCGACCGCAGGAGATAATGAACAGGCTTTTCTCGGGCAAAGATTGAAATATTGCCGGAAAATATTAGACGGCACCGTTAAAGATGAACAATATTTTATTTTTATGTGCTGCGCCAATCCCGATGAAAATGGCGATATCGATTATACAAATCCCGCCGTCCATGAAATGGCGAATCCAGCTTACGGCGTTTCAATTAGGCCGGAAGAAATCATGAACGACAGCCTTCAGGCCCAGAATGATCCACAGCAAAGAAAGGATTTTTTTGCTAAAAGCTTAAATGTGTATACCAATGCTCTAAAAGCTTACTTCAATATAGACGAGTTCCGAAAAAGCGACCGGGCCTATAGCTGGACTTTAGAACAGCTGTCAAAGCTTCCGATAGACTGGTACGGCGGAGCAGACCTTTCCAAGCTGCACGACTTGACCGCAGCGGCTTTGTTTGGAAATTACAAGGGCGTTGATATCATTATAACTCATGCTTTCTTCCCTGTTGTAGCGGCTCACTTAAAAGCCGAACAAGATAATATTCCTCTGTTTGGCTGGCAAGACGACGGCTGGCTTACCATGTGCAACTCCCCTACCGTCAATCACTCCGATGTGGTGAAGTGGTTCGTGGACATGAGAAAGATGGGGTTTAAGATCAAGCAGGTGGGCCATGACCGCAAATTCTGCCGGGAATATTTTATCGGAATGAAGGAAGTGGGCTTCAAGATTATAGACCAGCCTCAGTATTACTATAAAAAATCCGAAGGGTTTCGGCATATAGAGCAGAGCGCCAAAAACGGCACTCTTTTTTATTTGCATTCGGAAGCCTATGAATATTGTGTGGAAAACGTGTCCGCCGTCGAAAAAACGGACGACATGATCCAATATGACAAAGTACAGCCGGAGCACCGAATCGATCTTTTTGACGCGTCTGTGTTCGCCTGTATTCGTTACCTGGAAAGCCTTGACAGAAGCAAGGCCGCAAAAAAATGGTGGGGTGAGACATGAGTAAAAAGAATAAAAGAAGCAGGCCGGCTCCCAGAGCCGAGCCCGCACAGAAACGCAGTATCGCGCTGGTAACTCAGAACAACTGGGAAACACTGGAGTGCCTTGGCTATACCAGCCTGGCGCAAAACCCAGAAATCTGTACGGCTGTAGACACAATCGCCAGGCTGATCGCAAGCATGACAATTCACCTGATGGAAAACACGGACGACGGAGACGTCCGGGTAAAAAATGAGTTAAGCCGAAAATTGGATATCAATCCAAACAATAACATGACGCGCTCCAACTTTATCCACTGGATTGTGAAAACCCTTATGCTGGAGGGCAATGGAAACGCCGTTGTCTGGCCTGAATATAAGCGTGGATTTTTGCTGGATTTAAAGCCTGTGCCTCCTGCCTTTACCGCGTTTGTGCCTAAAGGAGTTTGGGATTACCGGGTTGTGATCGCCGGGACGGAATACGCGCCAGACCGTATCCTTCATTTTGTTTTAAACCCAGGGAGTTATTACCCGTGGAAGGGTGACGGCTATCATGTTGCTTTGGCAGACGTGGCAAATAACCTTAAGCAGGCGTCCGCAACCGAAAAAGGCTTTATGTCCTCCAAGTGGAAGCCGTCTATTATCGTTAAGGTTGACGCCTTAACCGATGAATTTGCGGATAAAGAAGGGCGCGCAAAGCTTCTTTCTGATTATATCGAATCGAACGAAGCGGGAGAACCCTGGCTGATTCCAGCGGATCAATTCAGTGTGGAACAGGTTAGGCCCCTTACCCTTTCCGATTTGGCCTTAGCGGATTTTGTGCAACTGGATAAACGGACGGTGGCGGCCATTCTCGGCGTGCCGCCTTTTGTTTTAGGAATCGGAGATTTCCAGCGGGACGCATGGAATAACTTTATCAATTCTACCATCATGCCGATTGCCAAAAGCATCGAGCAGGAAATGACAAAAAAGCTTCTTTATGATCCTGCGTGGTTTTTCCGCTTTAATCCGTGGAGCCTTTACAACTATTCGATCACGGAAATGGTATCAGCAGGCGCCGAGATGGTAGACCGCATGGCCCTTCGGCGCAACGAATGGCGCAGCTGGGTAAACATGCCGCCTGATCCGGATATGAACGACCTTTTGGCGTTAGAGAATTATGTTCCAGCGGATAAGCTGGGAGATCAGAACAAGCTGAATGGAGGTGAAAACACATGACGTGTGAGCGCACGGCCCTGGTGAGAGATGGCGACTTTTCTACCCGCGCGGAAGACGGAAACTTATATATCGATGGCTATTTCGCTGTATTTGGAAGCGAGTACAGAATGTGGGAAAACGCTATTGAAACCATTGATGAGGACGCGTTTGATGACGCCTTGAATGATGATATCCGGGCTTTAGTAAACCATGACACTACTCTGGTTCTGGGAAGAACCACAGCTGGGACGCTTTCTCTTAGAGTGGACAAGACCGGGCTATGGGGATCCATTACGATCAACCAGGCCGACCAAGACGCAATGAATCTTTATGAACGCGTAAGGCGTGGAGATGTTAGCCAATGCAGCTTTGGGTTTGACATCATCGATCAAAACACCGAGGTTATGGAAAACGGCACAACAGTCTGGAAACTGAACAAAGTCAAATTATATGAGGTTTCCGTGGTGACATTCCCGGCCTACGAAGACACCTCCGTCCAGGCGCGCAAACGGGATTACGAGGAAATTCAAAAGAGAAAAAAAGAACAATGGCGGGAGGAAATGCTCCTCCGCTTGAAAGGAGAAAAAAATGGCACTGAAAATACTGATGCTGAAAAGAAGCATTGACAAGAAAAAGGAAGAGTTGGGGCTGCTCCGTGGAAAGGATTCAGAATTTGAAACCCGTGAGTCCGAACTGGAAGTAGCTATCAACGAAGCCGAAACCCCGGAACAGGAGCAGGCGGTAAGCGATGAAGTTGAAAAATTCGATGCCGACAAAAGCGCCCACGAGGAAGCCAAAAGCACGCTGTCCAGGGAAATCGAGGGCTTGGAGGCCGACCTGTCCGCACTGGAAGAAGATACCCCTAAATTCGATGAAATGAAACCAAAACAAAAGGAAAGGACTGTAAACCATATGACTGAAATCAACATTCGCAGCCTGCCCATGAACCAGCGCGCGTTTGACGCACTTTCTATGGAGCAGAGAAAAACCATTGTAGAACGCGACGATACCAAGGACTTTTTAATGCAGCTACGGAGTATGAAGGGACAGCAGAGAGCCGTTTCCGGCGCGGAACTGTCGATTCCTGTTGTGTTCCTTGACCTGATCTCTGAAAACATGTACCGCTACTCCAAGCTGCTTAACCGTGTCAGGGTTCGCAATGTAACCGGTGAAGCTCGGCAGACTATCGCCGGCACTGTTCCGGAAGCGGTATGGACTGAGATGTGCGGCGCGATCAGCGAGTTGTCATTTGTATTCAACCAGGTAACCCTGGACGGCTATAAGGTTGCCGGATTCGTTCCGGTGTGTAACAGCCTTTTGGAGGATAACGATATCAACCTCGCCAGCTGGATTGTAGAAATGATCTCCGAAAGCATTGGCCTAGCAATGGACAAGGCGATTCTCTACGGTAAGGGTGCGGCAAGCAAGATGCCTCTGGGTATTGTAACCCGTCTGGCGCAGACCTCTAAGCCGTCTGATTACCCCGCAAACGCGCCTGAATGGGTGGATTTGCATACTTCTAACGTTCAGAAAATCGGTGGCTCTGTGTCCACGGGCGCGGCATTCTGGTCTGAATTAACCCTTGCCGCTGGCAACACCTTTACCAAATACAGCCGTGGGAATCAATTCTGGGCTATGAACAGCAAGACTTACGCTCAGTTGAAATCTAAAGTAATCACCTTTACCGCCACCGGCGATATTGTATCCAATGTATTCGGTACCCTGCCTATTATCAACGGCGACATTGACATTCTGGAATTTATGCCTGACGGCGACATTGTAGGCGGATACGGTGATCTTTATCTCTTAGCCATGCGCTCCGGCATGACCATTGAATCCAGCCGAGAGGTACAGTTTATCCAGGATAACACCGTCTTTAAAGGCAAGCAGCGTGCAGACGGTATGCCCGTGATTCCCGGTGCGTTCGTCGCGATCAATATCAACAACGAAGCCGTGACCACCGCAATGACATTTGCAGCCGATACCGCCAACGACGCGCAGCTTTCCGAGTTGGCTGTCGGCTCTGAATCCTTAAGCCCGAGCTTTGATTCTAATGTGTATTCCTACACGGTAACGGCTTCCGGAACCAGCGCGAAAGTAGAGGCCACCGCAGCCCAGCCGGGCGCTCAGGTAACTGTCGCTTATAACGGAAAGAATATCCGGAATGGCGGTACGGTGACCTGGACCGCTGACGGAAAAGCATATCCCCTGACGGTCACTGTGGCCCAGGGCAATGCTGTGCGCGTTTATACCGTGAACGTCACTAAGGCGGCAGCAGGCTGATTTTAGGGGGGGATTTCCTTGACTGACGCTGATATCTTAACCATTTTAAAGATCGATCTAATGGTTTCCGGCAACGCTCTGGACCCCTATCTGCAAACGCTTATTGCGTCAGCCAAGGATTACATCTCCACAGAGGGGATAACTTTGGCTGATTCGCAAAGTGATGGTATGTTGGTTGAAATGTACGCCGCCTATTTGTACCGGCGCAGGCGTGAAGAAAATGTTCAGATGCCCAGAATGCTACGCTGGGCACTGAACAACCGCCTGTTTTCAGAAAAGG
Organism: uncultured Ruminiclostridium sp.; assembly: GCA_902490005.1. Taxonomy (GTDB): domain Bacteria; phylum Bacillota; class Clostridia; order Oscillospirales; family Acutalibacteraceae; genus Clostridium_A. The sequence continues at coordinate 7,441 of CABUCM010000051.1, read as the reverse complement.
GTGCGGTAAATGGATAGCTTGATTTATTTGTTTTCTCAGGCGTACAGCCAAGATGATATTGGACAGGTGATTGCCTCAGAAACCAAAAATGAAGTCTGGGCAAGCCTACAGTCTATCACCCGTGCTGAATGGGCCGACGCAGGACAAACCGGATTACAGCCCCAGCTTGTCGCGGTTACTCCCATTGTTAACTACAACGGAGAGAGTATCGCTGAGATCAACGGGAAGCGATATGGGATTTATCGCACGTATTTTTCACCAGCTAGTGATTCTATTGAGCTTTACCTGGAACGAAAGGTCGGTGTGTGATGGCTAATATAAAAATTGATGATCTGGCTTCTGCAATCACAAAAGAACTGACTGAGTATAGCCAAGAGGTAACGGACGGAATCAAACGGGAAATAAAAGCCGTTGCGAAGGAATGTAAAACCGAGATTCAGCAAAACAGCCCAGTGGATACTGGATCATACCGCAAAGGCTGGCAGGACAAAACCTCTTATGAAAGTTCTAGCGATATTCGTGTTGTAATTCTCAATAGAACCGACTACCAATTAACTCACTTATTGGAATACGGGCATGCAAAAGTCAACGGCGGACGAGTAAATGGAAAGCCTCATATTCGCCCCGCAGAAAAACACGCTGAGCAAAAGCTTATGAAAAAAGTGAAGGTGGTGGTAAAAGGGTGACGCTGAAAGAATTAAATGAATTACTAGAAACTACCGAATTACCTGTGGCTTATCGTGAATGGCCAGACGAAAAAGCGCCGCCTCTTCCCTTTATTTGTTATTTGGTGGTCTATAGCAACAACTTCGGTGCGGACAATACGGTTTACTATCCGATCAATCACATAAAAATCGAGTTATATACAGAATTAAAGGACCCGATAGCAGAGGGCAAGGTTGAAAAAGCCTTGTCCTCTTTTTATTGGGAAAAAACAGAAGAGTACATCGACACTGAACAGTGTTATCAAGTTATTTATGAAATTGAGGTGTAAAAATGGCAGACAAAGTAAAGTTTGGTATTAAAAATGTCCATTATGCCGTTATGAGCGAGGAAACACCAACCTTCGAAACCCCGGTGCCGATTCCTGGTGCGGTTAGTTTTTCGCTTGAGGCAAATGGCGACACAAGCCCGTTTTACGCGGATAACTCGCAGTATTTTGTTACCGTTGCAAATAACGGCTATACAGGCGATTTGGAAGTCGCCTTATTTCCCGATTCTTTCTTAGAAGATATCTTCGGTTATACACAGTCTACCAACGACAAAGTAATGATTGAAAACGCGGGAATTCAGCCTAAGTCTTTCGCGCTGTTATTTGAGGAAGATGGAGACACGACAGGGACAAAGTTTGTTCTATATAACTGCACTTGTACCCGTCCCTCTCGTTCTTTGTCAACTACTACGGAAACCACGGAACCACAGACCCAAACGGTAAGTATTACCGCTTCCCCCCTTGCCGCAAATAATAACACGATGGTTTATACCACTCCAACAACTCCCGCAGAAGTTTTAACAAATTGGTATAAGGAAGTTTGGCTTGAAGATACCACAACCGGAGGCGCTGGTTAATGGAAAAAACAATCAAAATTGACGGAAAAGACGTGGGGTTTCGGGCTACAGCCCTAACTCCCCGTCTTTATCGGCACAGAATGGGCCGGGATATTATCCAAGATTTAAACAAGCTGAAAAAAGCGTACAACAAAGCTTTGTCACTGCCGGACACCGCCACTGACGAAGAAAAAGAGGACGCTCAGCTTTCCAGCCTGGATCTTGAGATTTTCGAGAATGTCGCTTATATTATGGCCCGCCAGTATGATGCAAATATTCCGAACAACCCGGAGGACTGGCTTGACGAATTTAAAACGTTTTCAATCTATAAGATTCTTCCAAGTATTCTTGAGCTTTGGGCCATGAACGAGATGCAGACCGCAAAGCCTAAAAAAAAATAGTTCCCAGGGACCGTGAGATGAACGGTTCTATTTTTATGCTCAGGTGCGCCGAACTTGGGTTAACGAAAGATGATTTGGACGACATGACAGTCGGCATGGTCTATGACATGACCACTGAACAAGCCAACGACAATGAAAAATATCCAATCAAAGGCGCACCTGGCTCCATGAAGCAGTTCTTTGCGGGAGGTGGAAAAATTGGCTGATAGAGTAAAAGGTATCACGATAGAGATCGGCGGCGATGTAACCGGTCTCTCAAAAGCATTGTCCGGTGTAAATAAAGAAATAAATGACACTCAAACGCAGCTAAAGGACGTTGAGCGCCTTCTGAAAATGGACCCAGGAAATACCGAATTGCTCCGCCAAAAGTATGATCTATTGAATAAATCCATAGACAGCACTGAAAAGAAGCTTGATACTTTAAAGCAAGCAGAAAAGCAGGTACAAGATCAATTCAATCGCGGAGAAATTGGAGAAAAGCAATATAATGCATTAAAAAGAGAAGTTATTGCAACCGAAAACAATCTCAAAAATTTAAAATCCGAAGCGCAAAAAACCGATAATGCTATTCGAGGGATTGACGAAAAACCGGTTGAAGAAGTAGCGAGCGCCGCAGATAAAGCAGAAACCTCTTTAAAAGACGCAGGAAAAGAAGCCTCTAATTTTGGAGATTACTTAAAAGCAGGAGCAATTGTAGAAGGTTCCAAGGCAATTATTTCGGGACTAAGCAATATTGCAGACGAATCCCGCGAATATATGAAAATTATGGGAAGCCTTGAAATTTCAAGCCAAGCGGCAGGATACACCGCTGAACAAACCGCCTCAAGCTATAAAACTCTTTATGGCGTTTTAGGCGACGACCAGACAGCGGCAACCACAACAGCCAATTTACAGGCTCTCGGCCTATCTCAAAGCCAATTGGATCAAATTATCAACGGCACTATCGGCGCTTGGGCAACTTATGGAGATAGTATTCCGATTGACGGTTTGTCAGAAGCGATCAACGAAACCGTAAAAACTGGAAATGTAACAGGCACATTTGCGGACGTTTTAAACTGGGCTGGAACCAGCGAGGACGCATTCAATGAAAAACTGCAAGCCGCAAACAGCGAATCGGAGCGGGCGAATCTTGTGTTACAGGAGCTTGCTAATCAGGGATTGCTTTCAGCTGGCGAAGCCTGGAAAGAAAACAACGAAGCCCTGTTTGAAAACAACCAGGCTAACGCCGATCTGCAAGAACAGCTTTCGGAATTGGGAGAAGCTGTTATGCCTATTATTACAGCGGTTACCCAAGGAATTGCGAATATTCTTTCATGGTTTAACAATTTAAGTCCTGAGGTTCAAAACATAATAGGGTTAGTAGCAACTGTTATAACAACTATAGCGGGTGTTGCCGCAATCATACAAGGAATCACAGCGGCACAAGCGGCTTTAAATGCCGTTATGAATGCGAACCCAATATCATTAATCATTATGGCCGTCGCCGCTCTAGTAGCGGCTTTTATTTATTTATGGAATAACTGCGAGGAGTTCCGGGAGTTTTGGATAAACCTGTGGGATACCATCAGCAGCGCTTTTTCCGCTGTTTGGGACGCGATTGTGAATTTCTTTACTGTTACCATACCGGACGCGTGGAACAGCGTCGTTGACTTTTTTTGGCAGGGATATTACACATGGCAAAGCATTTGGCAGAGCATCGGGGACTTTTTCAGCGGCATCTGGGACGGAATCGTCAGCTTTTTCACTGAAACCATTCCCAACGCTTGGAACAGCCTGGTTGATTTCTGCTGGCAGGGATATTACGCCTGGCAGGAGGTTTGGCAAAACGTCGGCGATTTCTTCAGCGGAATTTGGGACGGAATCGTCGGATTCTTTACAGAAACGATTCCAAACGCCTGGAACGGCTTAATGGACATTTTTAATAAGATCGGAAGCTGGTGGTCCGGTATTTGGAACGGCGTAAAAGATACGTTCTCTAATGTATTTAACAGTCTTGTAAATATCGCCAAGCAACCGATCAACGCCATTATTGGGCTAATCAACGGAATTATCGACGGCCTAAACTGGATGATCGGAGGGCTTAACCATCTTTCTTTTGATATTCCTGACTGGGTGCCGCTTTTGGGAGGTAAAAAGTTTGGTATTAACATTCCGACTATTGGAAAAATTCCGTACCTTGCCTCAGGCGGTGTGTTGTCACAAGGTTCTGCTGTAGTCGGAGAGGCAGGGCCTGAATTGCTTACTATGATGGGAACCAAGGCGGTTGTTCAGCCTCTTACTTCCTCCACGACCACCAACACAAATTTGGGTGGCGTCAATATCGTCGTATATGGAGCGCCTGGACAAGATGTAAGAGAGCTGGCGGACATTATCATGGACGAAATGCAGTCTGCCACCATGCGAAAGGGGGCCGTTTGGGGTTGATTAACTGGTTTATTTTCGACGGAAAAAACAGCCGTGATTACGGAATCTATATCAGCGGCAGCGGTACCTTTAACGCTCCTGAAATGGATATCACAACGGTTGAAATTCCGGGGAGAAACGGTGATCTGACGATCAGCAATAACCGGTTTCGTAACATTACCGTTGAATATCCGGCGTTTATCCGGAAACAGTTTCGCCATAACGCGGCGGCGACGAAACTCTGGCTTTTAAGCAAAACCGGATACTGTATCTTAACAGATACCTATCACCCGGAGTTTTTTAGAAAAGCCAGATTTACCGGACCGATGGATTTTGACACCCGGTTTTTAAACTACTCTGCGGAATTTACGGTTTCATTCAACTGTATGCCGCAAAGGTGGCTGGTATCGGGAAGCTATCCGATGACGCTTACAGCGCCTTATTCCTTAACCAATCAATATTATCCGGCCCTCCCTCTGATTACCGTATATGGCAATGGAGCGGGGGCCTTAACTATTGGGGGCAATATTATCCAGATTTCAGAAATCGATGAATATGTGACCCTGGACAGCGATACACAAAACGCCTACAAAGGGACGGCGAACAAAAACAGCACAGTCAGTCTAGCAACCTTCCCGGTGTTACAACCCGGAAAGACGGGAATCAGCTGGAGCGGCGGGATCACGAAAGTTGAAATTACTCCGAGGTGGTGGACTGTATGAATCCTGTTCTATACAAAAGTACGGAAAGTACATTTGAAACAAACGGTTTAGGCGTGCTGTCTGATACGATCTCCTGCCAGGTGGTTGAGGAGAGAAACGGAACTTTTGAAATCACTCTGGAATACCCACTGACAGGAATCCATTATCAGGAAATCAAACAGCGCCGGATTATTTTTGTAAAGCCAAATCCCTATGAGGATCCCCAGCCGTTTCGGATTTATAGGATTACAAAACCTTTATCCGGGAAAATAACTGTTTACGCACAGCATATCAGCTATGATTTATCTGGTGTTCCGGTTTCCCCTTTTTCCTCCGGCAGTGTAACCGGCGCACTCTCCGGGTTAAAAACGAACGCCGCCGTAACAAATCCTTTCAGCTTTTGGACAGATAAAACATCAACCGGTGATTTTACCGTTACAGCGCCCGCGTCTACCCGGACATTATTAGGAGGATCAGACGGCTCTATTTTAGATGTGTTCGGCGGCGAGTATAAATTTGACCGTTGGACCGTGCGCCTCTATAACAACCGGGGTAGAAATTCCGGCGTATCAATCCGGTACGGAAAAAATCTTATGGACCTTCAGCAGGACGAAAATATTTCTAATGTTGTGACAGGGATCTATCCTTATTGGCTGAACAGTGAGGGAGAACTCACTGAACTTCCCGAAAAAATTGTAAACGCCCCAGGTACCTATGATTTCACCAGAATTTCAGCAATTGACTTTTCCGGCGATTTTGAGGAAGCACCCACGGAAGAACAATTGCGGGACAGAGCCGAGGACTATATTTCATCAAATAACGTAGGCGTTCCTACAGTCAGCATTACAGTGGAATTTCAACCCTTGGAGCAAACGGAAGAATACAAGGATATCGCCTTATTGGAGCGCGTGAATCTGTGTGATACCGTGAATGTGGAATATTCCGAACTAGGCGTATCCGCAACCGCTAAATGCGTGAAAACTACTTATGACGCGCTGAAGGACAAATACGCCAGCATTGAACTGGGAGACGCTAAAACAAACATCGCGGACACTATTGTCCAGCAACAGCAGGAAATCAACGAAAAGCCAAGCGTCTCTTTTTTAGAGCAGGCTGTTATCAACGCCACTAATTGGATTACTGGAAACAAGGGCGGTTATGTAATATTTCAGCGTAATGCGGACGGACAACCCTATGAAATTTTGATTATGGATACCCCGAATATTAACACAGCAACAAAGGTGTGGCGCTGGAATAGTGGCGGTCTTGGCTATTCTTCCAACGGCTATGAAGGGCCGTTTGAAACCGCTATCACTCAGGACGGCGCGATTGTAGCGACTTTCATTACAACAGGAACACTGCAAGCCAATTTGATTAAATCCGGAATTATACAAAGCCATGACGGGCGGGCGTATTTCAATTTGGATACGGGACAAATCGCGGCGACGCAGTTGATTGCTCAGCAATCAACACAAGGACAATATGTTGCTTATCTAGGAGAGGCAACTGTTGGTTCTCAAACGTTTAGAGGCTTTTTCATAACAAAAGATGGAGATATTTTAATTAACGCCAACACCAACGGAATTAGCACCGATTTAGAGCTAATAATCGACGATGCCTATGCTAGTTTCAGTTTATCCGGTTCCGCTAAAAGTTTGCGTTGTTTGCTGCAAGGGGCTCCTGGATTTACTTTATACCAAGACAGATTTGAGTTGCACAGAGACACTTTGAAAATCGGGGACGCATCAATAACTCCATCAAATTGTTTTTCCGGCACCTTTGTAACGCCATACCAACGTGTCTATGTTGAAAACGGGTTAATAACAAAGCTGGAACAGGTTTAAAACGAGGTGAAATAAGTGGTATATAAAGAAATTACAATTAATGTTTGGCAGCCATCAATCGGAGAGATTAGAGTTATTCAGGAGGAAGCAGACGGGCGCGACTTAATTATAAATGTTATTGATGACAACGGCTCTCCCCTGGATTTAACTGGGAAAAAGGTATCCGTCTACATACAGAAGCCGGACAACACCATGATATATAATTCCTGCGAGGCGGAAGGAAACCAGGTGACCGTGGCGCTCACCCTTCAAATGATGGCGGTATCTGGCGTTACTAAGCTGTGTGAGCTTCAGATCATAGACGCCGATAACCACACGCTGAAGGTAACCCTTCCCCCTCTGCGGATTGTAAAGAGCAATTATGACGGTTCCATTGAGAGCACGGACGAATTTTCCCGGTTGGCGGAAGCGCTGAACGCGGTGGATTCGGCGCCGGCAATTATGGAGGAAGCGGAAAAAACCACCGCCGAAACGCTGGCTGTAAAGAACGATCTGATTGAAAAACGGGACAGCGGCTTTTTCAACGGCGCTCCCGGTCTCCAGG
>CABUCM010000050.1 GCA_902490005.1 uncultured Ruminiclostridium sp. | reverse complement strand
GGCTATGCATGCCTTTTACTGCTTTTCTTGCTATCCTTTTTTTTGAACCTTGGAACGGTATAGGGGCAGATAAACCTCCTGGTCCCGAACGACGCAGCCAGTGGTGGTATGGCCGATCTGGATCAGGTCGTAGCATTTGTCGCAGGTAATGCAGCATTTGTTACGCTGCATGCCCTTTCCAGAGATAATATCCCTCGCGTAATCGGGATAGGCAAAGGCCTGCCTGCCAAAGCCCGCGATATCGAACCAGCCCTGTTCAATGCCGCCGGCGCCTACGTTAGCGCCGAACTGTTCCAGCCAGGTCAGGCCGGTACACATAAAGATGCCGTCCGGCACCTGGGCCTTGATGTCCCGGGTAGCCTTCAGCAGGTCGAAAACGCCGGCGTAAGGGGTGATGTCGTGCTCGTCGTGCTCCGCCATCAGGCCCGCGCCGTAGGGGCGGTACCTGGGCATCATGGTGGAAAGGTTTATCAGCTTGACGCCTCTTTCGGTGAGCATTCGGCAAAGCTGAATGGGCTCGGTGAGATCGGGCCTCATGACGCCCTCTTCCTTAACCATGCCCCAGCCGTAGGGATAAGGCACGCAGTCATAGGCGTTGAGGCGGACGCAGATTTCAATGCCGTCCCCCACCCGTTTGCGGATGCCGTCGATGATATCAAACAAGGCGCGGGTGCGGTTTTCAAAGCTGCCGCCGTACTTGCCGGGACGGGTGAAAGCACTCAGCAGCTCCCGGAGGATGTACTCGTGGCATACCTTCACGTCCACCGCGTCAAAGCCGGCCTCCGCCGACAGTTCAGCGCCGTGAATAAAGCCTTCTACAATCTCCTCGATCTTTTCATCGGTGGCCACTTCCAAAGGGCCGCTGCGGCCGTCGATGGCGTTGTGGTCATCCATATAGGGATTCCTAGTGGCGGCCAGGGGAGTAGGCTCCCAGTTTTTATTGGTGGAACGCCGTCCGGAATGGGTGAGCTGGACGATGTTATAGGGAATGTGGTGGCTGCCCATGGCCTGGGCGGCGGCCGCGTTGGATTCCTGAATCAGGCGTTTGATTTCCGGCACGGTTTCGTCGTTAATCACCATTTGCAGGGGATTACAGCGGCCGTCATCGGAAATGGCGATGGATTCGTACCAAATCAAACCGGAGCCGCCGGCGGCGTACCGGTGATAGCGGCGGAAAATCAGGTCCGACGGCGCGCCGTTGGGAAGGCCGTCAAAGCCTTCCAGGGGCTGAATCCCCATGCGGTTGGGAACCGTTTTGCCATATAGGGTATAAGGCTGGTTTAGAATGTCCAGGTTTTCCGACACCGGAAAGTCAAGGCCGTCGGCGCCCATTGTTCTGGAGAAATCCGCAAGGGACTTCATTTGGGAAAAATGGTAGGGCTTTACAACTTTTTTCATAATGATTACCTCAGTTCAGAAATTTGGCCGTTAGAAAAATTACAGCTTAGAAAATACTTCTTTATTAATGTATTCCAGGCATTTGGGAGCAACTTTTTCATAATCCTGGAGATAAATGTCTAAGGATACCGGGCCGTCGTAGCAGGTTTCTTTCAGCTTGCGGTAAACAGGAAGCAGGTCGATGTCCCCTTCCCAGGGCAGCTTGTGGCAGTGTTCGCCCATGCACATATTTTCAATATGGGAATAAACGATAAATTCCTTGGAGCGGTCGATAGCCTTCATAAGATCCACTTCGCTCAAATAGAGATGGCCCACGTCAAAGTTCAGCTTCAGGGCAGGGCTGTTGACCTTGTCAGCCACATCCAAAAAGATTTTCAGGTTGTGAAACAATTGGTTTGGCTCCACCTCGATAGCGATGCTGACGCCGTTGTTCTCGGCGATTTTGCAAAGCTCTTTGGTTTTCGCCACAAGCTGGTCGTAAAGCTCCGGATGGCCCTCGCGTTCCTCTAAGGGAAGGAAGGTGGACATGATGACCACGTTGGCGCGGTACTTGGGAGCAGCCTGTAAAAGCGCCTTTTGGGCCTGGAAAGTTAGTTCATCGGTGGCATAGTTTTGGTGGCAGGCAAGAGCGGTGATAGGGAAGGACAGTTCCTGGCTTACCTGGTTTACCTGCTGGATTACATAATCATCCAGGTAATCAAAGGCCAGCACATTGGTCATCCCCCGAACGATGCTCAGCTCCATGCCGCCGTAGCCTAAGGCGTGGAACATCCTCATGGTATCGATCAGAGAGCGGTTGGGAATCACTTGATTTCTCCCGGCTAAAAACATAAGAATCTCTCCTTTATGAAATCACAGGCCTCAGCCCTTGACAGCGCCCGAGGTCAGGCCTTGGATAAAATACCGCTGGAGGTAAATGAACACCAGCATCAGCGGCAGAATGATGATGGTGATGGCCGCGGCGAAGGGGCCCCACTCGATACCGTATTCCCCGCGGAAATAAAGAAGGCCCACCGGCAGGGTTTGAATGGTCGTGGAGGAGGAGGAAGCGATGCTGGCCCACATGTATTCCCCCCAGATATTGATGAAATTAAACACCAGTACGGTGGCGGTGGCGGGACGTACCAGGGGGATAATCACTTTCAAAAAGGTGTTTAGTTCAGTGCTGCCGTCTACCCTGGCGGCCTCCAAAAGCTCTGAGGGAATAGAATCGAAAAACTTTTTGAAAATATAGACACTGAAAGGAATCTGCCAGGCCAGATAGGGCAGGATCAGCATCCAAAGGGTTTTGCTCAGCCCCATGCCGATCATCTGTACATACAGGGGGATGTAAATGGCCACGCCGGGGATAAAGTTGAAGCACATAAGAATAGAAAGCACCAATTCAGCCTTTGGGATAAACATTTTCGACAAAGCGTAGCCCGCCAAAGCGGACAGCAGGGCTGAACCGAAGGCCGCCACGATGGTTACCACAAAGCTGTTGAGGGCGTACCTGCCGATTTCCCCCTGAATCCAGGCGTAGGAATAGTTGGACCAACGCCATAAAGAGGGCAGCCCCCAAATATTGGAATAGAACTCCTGGTTATTTTTAAAGGATACCAAAATAATGAAGATGATGGGATACACAATGGTGAGGGAGATCAGGATGGTAACGACCCGGGAAGCGGCGACTAAGCCCTTGCTGCTGGAATAAGGAGTCTGGGCTTTGATCTTTTTGGCTTTGGTTTGATTAGTACTCATATTTTTCACCTCGGAACACAAGCCGGAGCAGCACGATAAAGATCAGCACCACCAAAATAAACAGGACGCACATGGCGCTGGCGTAACCGGACTTGGAATAGGTAAAGGCGTTTTCCACGATCCACATGGGCAGCACGACGGTCTGGCGCGCTGGGCCGCCGGCGGTTAAGGATACCACGGAATCATAGATGCGCAGGCCGCCCAGCATGGTAAACATGGTGGCGATTTCAATCTGGGGCTTAATCAGGGGAATTAGAATACGGGTAAAAATTTTAAAATCGCTGGCGCCGTCCAGCCTGGCGGACTCGATCAGCGTGCTGTTGACGCCCTGGAGGCCGGCAAAGCAAAGCACCAGCGTCAATCCAAACTGCCGCCAGATGGTGGCGATGACGATCACCTGTTTGACCGTGGAGGGGTTGGTGAGCCAGGCGGTGGTCATATTGGAAAGGCCGAAGAGGTTTAAAATATTGTTCAGCAGGCCCACATCCTCGGTGAAAATAAACATAAACAGCAGGCCGGTGATGGTCGGGGCGATCATGCTGGGTGAAAACATAATGGTGCGGAAAACCTGGCCCTCCATCCTGCACATATACATGTTAAGCCAGGCGAGAAGCAGGCCCAGAACCACGCTGAACACCGCGGAGAAGATGGCGAAATAAAGGGTGTTGCCCAAGGACATCCAAAAGGTGCTGTCGCTCATAATATTGCTGAAGTTCTGCAAGCCGATCACATTAGCGTCGCCAAAGCCGCTCCAATCTGTCAGCGACAGGAAAAAAGTGCGGCATAAGGGGTAGGCCATAAAGAGAAGGTAAATCACCACAGCTGGCAGCAAAAATAGAAGGCCGATGAGCATATATCTGCGGTTGACTGATTTCTTTCTTTGGGGCCTTACGCCCGAAGTTGTCTCTTTCATAATAAGTACCCTTCCTTATGAGATCTAAAGCCCAAGGCGGGAGAAGGCGGAGCGCCCGGCGCCGGCATTGTCCGGCGCCGCCGCCCACAGGGGGAATGTTCAACAGAAGCTCTTATTTATTAGCTTCCAGGCGAATCCGCTCCATTTCGTTTAAGGTATCGTCGATAGACATGGTCCCTGAGCAGGGAGCCGCGAAAATCTGCTGCTTGATAAAGGTCTGCATTTCAGAGCTGGTCCGGGTGGGGTTGATGCCCGCGATCAGGTTGCCGGCATCCAGCTTGCTCATAATCTGCTCCAGAATGGGAGATACATTTTCATAAGTATAGGAGGTAACGGAAGGAATGTTGTTAGAATCCACAATCGCCTGCTGGCCTTCCTGGCTCAGGCCGATTTCCAGATAAGCCACGGCGGAATTGATCTGCTCCTGGGAGGCGTTGGAGGGGATGAAGAAAACGTCGGGCTCGATGTTTTCATAGGAGGTCATGCCTTTTTCAGAGGTGGGCTTCATAAACACGCCGATATCAAAATCGCAGGAGGCCTCGTGAGTGGCGTAGGCGCCGCTGAAATTGAAGATGAACATGCAGCGGCCCTGAGAGAACGCGGCGTTGGCGTCATCTGCGGTGCAGTTGATGCCGCCGTCGCCCGGGTACCAGTAGCCGGCTTCATACCAGCCCTTCACCAGCTCGATGCATTCCCGGATGACCTCGCCGGCAGGAGAACCGGGGGCCACGGAAACGTCGCCGTTGGCCACGCCGTAAGCGGTGCCTTCGCCTACCTTAGCTTCCAGCTCGGCATAGGTAATGCCGTAGAGGCAGTCCTGCATGCTGGCGGAGTTGGTGGCGAAGCCGAAGATATCGTCTTCTTTCAGCCGGGCGAAGATTTCGGTCATGTCTTCCCAGGTTTCCGGCACGTCAAAGCCGTATTGATCCAGCATTTCCTTGTTGTAGAAGGTAGTGTGGTAAACGGTGGTCAAAGGAATGGCGTAGATCTCGCCGTTTTCCCCAATACAGGGCTGCATCATAGAATCGTTGACCTTGCTGAGCAGGTTCTCGTCGATGAGGCCGGTCAAATCCAGGCACATGTTGTTGTCATAGAAGGAATTGACCCGGGTGCCCCAGTAAAAACCCACGGCCGGCGGGCCTCCGGCGGAGATGGCGCTTTTCATAACCTGTTCCCGGGTGTTGGTGTCGGCAGTGACATATTCCGCGCCCACGCCGGGATAAAGCTCGTTAAACGTATCCATCATGTATTTTTGGTAGTCATTTGGTTCTCCCGTAAAGGCGGAAGCCACCAGCTTGGCCATATCTCCGGTGCCGGCTCCCTCGGCGGAGCTGGCTTCTGCGGAACTGCTTCCCGCGGAAGAACCTGACGGCGAGGAGGTGCCCCCGTTATTCCCGCAGGCGGATACGGATAGTGCCAGCGCTAGGGTCAAGAAAATGGCTGCTGTCTTTCTGAACATAATTTTGTCTCCTTTCAAACTGTGTGTTTAATATTAAAGGCCGTTTGCGGCCAGTGAGTAAAAAGGGGTTCAAAAGCTTTTGCAGGCGGTAACCTGTGCCATAACCTCCGGGTCAACGCCGGCGTCGATGCTGCGCATACCTTCCCGCAGCTGCTGGGAATTGTCAAAGGACGCGATGGGAACGGCGGGGAAAGGATGCCCCTCCATGAAATAGCGCAGGGTGTAGTCGGTAATGGTGCAATCAGAGGCCTCGCAGGCCTTGCTGAGAAGCCGGTAGATTTGATCGTTGGCGCTGTTTTGATACACGTCCGTGACGCTGGAGGGCAGGGTTTCCCCTTGGTACCGCCGTGGGAAGTAGCCTTTTGCCACCGACATGTAGGCCATGACGTTCAGCCCGGTTTCGGCGTGGTAACGGTAGGTGGATTTGTCCATAAGAATAAAGCTTTTGTCGGCTAACCCGTCAAAGTTGATTTCCGCCAGACTCCACATGAGCTGATTGCACACAAAGCCATGCAGCCCGTGGGCGCGGGCGTATTCGTTGGCCTCCCGCAGCCGGGAAAGCTTCCAGTTGGAACAGCCGTAATAACGGATTTTTCCCTCCCGGGCCTTTTCCTCCAAAAATTCCACGATCTCTCCCGCCGGCCGCCGGGGGTCATCTCGATGCAAAAAATACAGGTCCACGTAATCGGTATTCAGCTTTGACAAGCTGTCATCCAGGTCTTTTTGGATGTCCTGGTTGCCGCAGCGGGGAATCTCCATGGCCTGCATGCGAGGGTGCGCCCCCTTGGTGGAGATCACCAGGCTTTGCCGGTCGTTTCTTCCTTTCAGCCACTTGCCGATAGTGATTTCGGAAAGCGGGCCGTCGCCGGGCTGCCAATCGCCGTAAATATGGGCGGTGTCGATGAAATTTCCCCCTAAAGAGACGTATTCATCTAATTGGCGTATGGCGTCCTTCTCCGGAAGGGCAGAGCCGTAGTTTACCGTGCCCAGGCATAAGGGCGCCACCTGGAGCTCCGTGCGGGAAAAAGATATCTTTTTCAATTGATTCCTCCCCTTTCATCTTTTAAGGTACAATTTGTAAGACGGCCCTTATTCAGCAAAAAAAAGTAAAAAAATACCGTTTTATTGCAAAAATGCAAAAAAACGGTACCAAAAACCCTGTTTTTAATTGTGTACTTTGATGAACAATTTCCTCAATTAACTTATAGGTTATCCGACAAGTTGGCCAAGGTGAAAAGAACGCGGCCTTATGAAGCGGAGCTCTTTTTGGGATGGAGGCGTTCTTCAATCAGCTGGTTGCGGTCCGCTTCATCCAGAGCAAGCCATTTTGTCAGCCGTTCCAACAGCATGTCGTAATGCTCCACCATAATGCCGGCCGCTTTTTCAGTATTCCGGGCTTTCAGAGCCAAAAAGCAGTCCTCGTGCTGCTGGATGCTTTTGTCGCTTCCATGCACCGCCACAATATCCCGCAGGTAAACGTGAAGGACCTCGCCGATGATTTCCATAGACTTATTAAACAGGCTGTTGCCGGAAAGCTTTACCAGATAACAATGATAACCCATATCATAATCAAAAAAGGAATCGTAATCGCTGTTGCTGGCGGACTTCATTTTTTGCAGGTATTCCTCCAATACGGCGATCTCCTGATCCCCGGCCCTCTGGCAGGCCATGCGTACGCTTTCCACTTGGATGGCTTTCATAAATTCCAAAATGCTGATCCCGTCATCCTTGCTGAGAAACACAGCGGGAACCAATAGGTTCATGTAAAAGCTGGTATCTATTTTTTTCACATAGGTGCCCTTGCCCTGCCGGGAACGAAGGATTCCCAACGCGCTTAAACGGTGCACCGCCTGGCGCACGGTATCGCGGCTGACAGAAAAAGCCTCCCGCAGCTCGTTTTCTGAGGGGATCATGGCGCCCTGCTTCCATTCGCCCTCGATTATCATATTCAGCATTTTATAATAAACGGTATCCGCAACGTTTTGCTTTTCAATTGGTTCAATCATGAATTATCAAATCCTTATATATCGGTTGTCCGACAAGTTTGATTTGGTTATATTATATTCTCTCTTTTTCATAATGTCAATTATAAATGTCCGACAAAATAAATATATTTTATTTGTAAGAAACAGAAAAATATATGAAACTATGTGGTTTCCCGTTTTTCATCCAGCGGCGCAAGGGCCAAGGTTCGGCATAATTCCCCCTTTTTCTTGACAAGGAGCGGAAAACGGGCTATACTGTTACCGTTGTAAAACTTACAATTGAATAAGACATAGAATTCTAGGGGGACTCTTTTCAGAGTTGAGATAGATTAATCTGACCCTTTGAACCTGATGGTTAAGACCAGCGTAGGGAAGCAATTCTAGCAGAACCATATGATTTGCCGATAAGAGAGTGCTTTTCCCATTGGAAAAACACTCTCTTTATTTATTTCCGCAGAGAAAGGAAGATGCGACCATGCAACAGGAAAACTGCTGCTGCCAACGAGAGGACCTGCCCTGGGCGGGACGGGGGACCCGGCTGGATATTTCCGGATGCCGCTTTTCTCTTTACCCCATGGACAGCGATTTCGTTTCCATTATTTTAGGCGCGCTGGAAAAAACGGATACCTCCGGGGTGTGGAGCCAGTCCGACGCCTTATCTACCGTTTACCGGGGAAAGCTGCCTTATGTGGCCGACGCGGTGCGGGGGCTGTTTGTCAACGCCTGGCGGCCTCATGTCCATATGGCGATGGAGGGCCAATTTTCCAAAGGATGCCCTGGAGACAGCGACGGGGATTCCCTTTTGACCCGGGAGGGTCCCGTGCCGAATCTGCCCCTGGTAAAGGAACTGAGTTTTCCGGTACAGACGAAAATCGCCTTGTATCCCATGGGAACCCCGGACTATATCGAAGAAATCGCCAAGGTTTGGCGTATGGCGGAAAAGGCCGGGCTGCACCCCGCGTCCATTCATTACGCCACCCGCCTTTCCGGCGGCGTCCACCAAATCTTCGATTTTCTGGAAGCCGTGTGCCGGGAAATGGAGGCCGCGGTGCCCCACTACATATTGCATTTTACCCTGTCTGTCAATAGCCCTACCCAGGAGTAGAAGCCAGCCGGCAAAAAGCGGGGAGAAAGGAAAAATAAAAGCAATCATTGGGATTATGAAAGCCGCGGGCTGAAAAAGAGTGAAAGGAAGAAATAGAAGATGAATGAAAAAAAAGAATATGTCTGGAAGCTGAAGGAAATTATTTTGGTAGCGATGATTTGCATCGTTTTCGGCGTGGTTTACCTGGGAGGCGTGTATCTAGCGTCTTTTCTCAGCACCCTGCTGACGCCGGTAGGCTTGGCGCCTTTGGCCAACGAAATTATTTTCGGTGTGTGGTTTATGGCGGCGATTCTGGCGGCCTATATTCTCCAAAAGCCCGGCGTGTGCATCATCGCCGAGGTACTTGCCGCCTTGATTGAAGTGCTCCTGGGCAACATGTACGGCCCCATGGTAATCGTGGCGGGCATCGTTCAGGGCGCCGGCGGCGAGATCGTTTTCGCCTTGGGCCGCTACCGGAAATTTGACACGAAAATGGTTTATTTCGCCGCGGCTGCCTGCTGCGTCACCAGCTTTTTGTGGAGCTTTGTCCGCTCTGGCTATGGAAAGTTCGCGGTACCGCTGCTGGCCGTCATGTTCCTGATCCGTTTGGTCAGCACCCTGATTTTCTCGGGCCTGGTTACCAAGGCCATTGGGGACGGCCTTGCAAAAACCGGCCTGCTGAAAGGCTATGCCCTGGGACGCGCCCGTGGCTGAGCCGGTTCTGGCCTGCCGGGGGCTCACGTTCCGCTATGATTCCGCGGGCCAGGCGGTATTCTCTAATTTATCCCTCACCGTGTCGCCGGGAGAGGCGGTGCTTCTCATGGGGCCCTCCGGCTGCGGAAAATCCACCTTGGCTTACTGCCTGGCGGGCTTTTATCCGGAATACGGCGGGGAGCTGGAGGGCGAAATTTTGCTGGGCGGCAAGCCCTTGGCCCAATACGGCCCCGCGGAAAGATCCCAAACAGCGTCGATCCTGTTTCAGAATCCGGATAACCAATTTTGTATGGGCCGGGTGGACCATGAAATTCTATTTGCGTTGGAAAACATCAATTATTCCGGCGATCTGCGGGCCCGGATGAAGGAGCTTCTGGATCTGGTGGGCTTGGCCTCGGTAGAGGAAGCGCCGATTTATACCCTGTCCGGAGGCACCAAGCAGAAGCTGGCGCTGGCCACCGCCCTGGCCACCGGGGCGAAGCTGCTGATTTTGGACGAACCCTTCGCCAACCTGGACCCGGGGGCCTGCGCCCGGCTTTCCAGCCTGCTGGAAAAGCTGAACCGCCAGGGGCTGTCCCTGCTGGTTGTAGACCACAGGCCCCAGTGGTGGCGGGGGTTCCTGTCCCGGGTGGTGCTGATGGACAAAGAAGGGGACTTAGACCAAAAATCCATTCCTGGGGAAAGGCTGGACGATTACCGGGAGGAATTTTCCCGCTTGGGCCTGTTTTTAGACGATCACTGGCTCGCGGGGCGGAAGCCGCCGAGCCTTCCCCAGCCGCCGGAGTTCATTGCCAAAGCGGAGGGGATCACGCTATATCACGGCAAAAAGCCCTTTATAAAAAATTTGTCCTTCCAATTGGAAAAGGGCAGCGTCACCGCGCTGATCGGCGGCAACGGGGCGGGGAAAACAACCCTTCTCACCGCGCTGGCGGGAGCGGGACGATGGAAAGGTAAGCTGGAGGTCAACGGAAAGGTCGGGCTGGTGTTCCAGAACCCCCGGTTTCAGTTTTTGACGCTGACGGTGGAAAACGAGGTTCTCGCCACCCTGCGGGCGGCGTATCCCAGCGCCCCGGGGAAAGAACTGGAAAGCAGGGTGGATGCCCTGCTGGAGGAATTCGGCCTGCTGCCCTGGAAAAAGAAATCCCCCTATGAGCTGAGCCAGGGACAGCAGCGGCGGCTGGCCCTGCTTTCCATGCTGGCGGGGGACCGCCCGCTGCTGCTGTTGGATGAGCCCACCTACGCCCAGGACCAGCGGTCCACCCGCTTTATTTTAGACCTGCTGGAGCGGAAGGTGCGGCAGGGCCTGACAGTGGTGATGGCCACCCACGACCTGGCGCTGGCAAAGGCATGGGCCAATCAAATTTTACTGCTTGAAAACGGCGTCCTTACCCCGGTGATTCCTCAGCGGCTGGACGCTTATTGGACGGAGGGGGGGGATGGCGTATGAGAAAGCTGAATCCAGGCTATAAGCTGCTGACGCTAATCGTCGCCTCCCTACTGTTATCGGTGACATTTCACACGAAGCTGAATCTGCTGGTGTGCGCCGGGGCTCTGCTGATTACCTATCTGACCCCGGGGGTGAACCGGAAGAGGCTTTCCCTGACGCTGATCCCCTTTGTCCTGACGGCGGCGGGATTGTTCACCGCCGGGCTGTTTTTTTCCAGCGGCGGCCAGGACGGGGTGGAGGTAAGCGCCATAGGCCAGCGGACCTTGTATGCCACCAATTGGGTCACCGCCGCACAGCTTTCCTCCCGGGTTTTGGCCTTTGGAGGCCTGGGGCTTTTGTTCGCGTTTACCACCGATTCCATGGATTTGGTAATGAGCCTGATGCAGCAATTCCGCCTGCCGCCTAAATTTGCTTACGGTATTTTGGCGGCGTACCATTTTTTCCCGGTGGTCCGGGAGGAGTATAAGGTGGTGGGGGCGGCCCTTCGCGTACGCGGGGTGAAGGCGGGGCCGTTTTCCACAAAGCGGCTGTTTCCCATGCTGGCTCACACCTTGGAACGCTCTGAAAGCCTGGCCATGGCCATGGAGTCCCGGGGCTTTGAAAGCAAGCAGCCCCGGGCGGTGGCCTTCCGGGTGCCGCTTCGGCCTGTGGATATCGTGTTTTTGATCGGGCTCAACGGCGCCTTAGCCGCCGGGCTGTTTTTGCTGTGAACAGGAAAGGAGCGGATTTATGAGAATCACCAAGCGAGGGGAATGGGAACGGGCTTGTGCCGATTTTTCGGACCTGTCGCCGTTTGTACTGCTGAAGCTGAGCATGGTCCGGTACGGGGCCCGGCTGAGCCCCGGTGCGCTGGAGCGGCTTCAGGACACGTTTTACTCCTTTGGAAAGGCGGAGCCCTTTGGCATTCATTTTGAGGGAAGAACCCCGGAGCAGTCTATGCCGGGACCGATTTTGCTGCGGGACGGCACCTTTGTTTACATTAATTATGGGGAGGCCTTCGCCGACCCCTATGATATCGATTATGACCGGGAGCGGGGCGTTTTCCTGCTGAAGGAAAACGGAGACGTTTTGGAAGAGGTGGATTTCGTTCCCCGGCCCGGCTACTTCGGGAAAAAGACTAGCCGGGGCACCCCCATGGAGGCATTGGCGGACGTTCGTGCCCAGAAGCTGATTTTGACCGCCTATCAGCGGTGCCGGTTTTGGGAAAAGGGGGACCAATGCCACTTTTGCGCTTTTTTCACCAGCGGCAATTCGGGCCCGGTGGACTGCCAGGATATTTATGAGACTGTCCGGGAGGCGATTCAGGAGCCGGGCAGGTTTTCAGAGATTTATCTTTCCGGCGGCAGCGATTTTGGCGGGGAGCCTCCCTTTGAAAGGGAGGTGGAACGGTATATTCAGGTATTACAAGCCATCGGCCGCAATTTTTCCGGCCGGTTTCCCAGCCAGCTGATGGCTCCGGCTTATCCCAAGGCGCAGCTGAAGCGTATTTATGACCAGACCGGGGTGACCTCCTACTGTCCGAATATCGAGGTGTGGGACGAAACCATTTTCCGGGAGCTGTGCCCCGGCAAGGAAAAGTGGATCGGCCATAAGGAATGGGTCCGCCGGACCCTGGACGCGGTGGAAATTTTCGGCAAGGGCCAGGTTTGCACCCAGGTCATCGGCGGGGTGGAGCTGGCGGCCTCCCACGGATTCTCCACCGAGGCGGAGGCGCTGGCGTCTAATTTTCAGGCCTGCGACTTTTTTGCCCGCCACGGCGTCAGCTACCTGAGCGTGGTGTGGCACCCGCATAAGGCATCCCGGCTGGGGTTCCGGCAGGTGCCGTCTCTGGATTATTATATCCGCCTGGCAAAAGGGCTTCACGAGATCCGCCGCTCCTATGGGCTGGTTTCCACCAACGACGACTATAAACGCTGCGGGAACCATCCCGACAGCGATTTGGAAAGGTTGGACTGATATGCTGAGACTGCCGAAACAAACGCCGCTGCCGGAAAAAGCCGTAAAGCTGTTGGTGGCGGAAAACTGCCGCAAGCTGCTTCAGGTGCCCGGCGGGGAAGAGGAAAGCCCCGCCTTTCTCTGCCAGAGCTTGACCAGCCTGGATGGGGCGTCGCTGATGCTGTCCCTGGACCGGGAGCACACCGGGCTGGGCCGGGGGCTGGTGCGAAGCCTGTGGTTTGACCGCCCAATTACCGTGTGGCTCTGCCAAGGGGATATTTCCCTTCGCGGGCAAGCCTGGGCTTACCGGTGCCATATCGTGGGGCCGGCGTTCAGCCAAATGCGCGCCCTTGCCCAGGCGCGGAATCCAATGGGAGATATTGCCTGCGCCTGGCAGCTGCTGCCAGAGGAATGGACACAGGAAAACGAAACGCCCCCGTCTCCCAAAGGGCTTTCCGCCGGGCCGCCGGAGCTTCATCTGGACCATCCCCTGCTGCACGGGGGGAATGTACCGGCTGCTAAAAAATAGGAAAAGAGAGGAAGCCTGCTTCCAAAGCCGACGGCTTTTGGTTGCAACGCTCCTCTTTTTTTGTTATGATAAAGAAAAATATGACGCGCTTTCGCGAAAAAGGAAAGGTACTTGCGTTGAAAAAGAAAACCTTAACCGGCGCCGCCACGGTTTTGATGGTGGCCTTGATGGTGGGGGCGGCGGAGCTGCTGGGCGAAAAGGAGATTATTTTCCCTGAAATCACCGCCTTGGCGGTGGGCGCTTTGGTGGCGCCTAAGCAGGCGTGGAGGACCAGCCGGTTCCGCATGATTTTTTTCATCGGATTGAACGCGGTGGGCGGGGTGCTGGTCGTGCGGCTTCTGCCCGCGCCTTTGTGGCTGAAAATAACGGCGGCGTTTCTTTTATGCCAGATGATTTACCTGTATTCCGGCACTACCTTCGCGCCGATGATCTCCGCCATGGTGCTGCCGGTGCTGCTGGGAACCGAAAGCTGGGTTTATCCCATCGCCGCCGTGTGCCTCACCGGGATCATTCTGCTGCTCCAGGTTCTGCTGGAACAAACCGGCGTGCGGCAAAAGGAGCCGTTTGTGCCGGCGCCTGGCCCGGGAAGCCGGGAACTGGCCCGGGGCGCCGTGCGGGCGGCCTGTGTGGGGGCGCTCGCTTTTCTGGCAATGAAAGCGGACATCCGGTTTGCCATAGCGCCGCCTTTGCTGGTAGCCTTTACCGAGTTTTCCAATCCCGGCTGCAAGGCCCGGCAAACCCCAGTGAAAACCGTGCTTTTGATTTCCCTGTGCGCTTTGGCGGGCGCCTTCTGCCGCTGGGGGCTGACCATGCGGCTGGGGTTCCCGCTGACGGTGGCTGCCGTTGCGGCGGCTGTATGTATGCTGGCTCTTGTACACGGGTTCGGCCGGTTTTTGCCGCCTGCCGGCGCGATGACGGTTTTGGCCATGCTGATCCCCGCCGAGACGGTGCTTCTTTACCCTCTGCAGGTGCTTGCGGGGGCTTCTATCCTGATGCTGCTGGCCCGGATTTTGTTTTTGGAAAAGAGAGAACCAAGCAGGGCGGCGGAGCCTGCCGCCGTCCAAGAAGCGATTGTGGATAGGATTTCCCGGGATTTTGACGATTGACTGCCCATGACGGTCCGAAACAGTCCGGCGGGGATTATGGTAAGGATACACGAAGCAAGCGGGGGATATTTGCGCAAAATAATATATACTTAAATTTCTTTATCATGTATAATATAATAAAAAGAAAAGCACGAAGCGGAGAACTATATGTTAATTATTAAAGCTTTTCAATAATAGGAGGATAAACAGCGGCAATGAAACACACATCCCGAGATGACGAGCCCCGGAAAAGGAAAACCAACCAACGGTTGAATAAGGCGTTGCTTGAATTACTGAATGAAAAGCCCGTGAATGAGATTACAGTGAAAGAGCTGACAGAGCGGGCCGGTGTTTCCCGTTGCGTTTTTTACCTGCATTACGATAATCTTTTGGATATGCTGAACTGGGTGGAAGAGGAGATGTTTGCGGAATATCAAACATGCATGCGGGAACTTTTCTCCAAAGGAAAAAATCACGATACCTTAGTGCTTGATATTCTGCGGATTTCTTTTCAAATCACCCTGGATTATCTGCCGATTACCAGGCTGACCTACAGCGACGGGAGCCATCCCCAATACTTGAGAAAATATACCAATATACTGCTAAGAGAGGTTAACGCCCTATTTCAGGGCAAACTGAGCGAAAGGACCAGAAGTATTTTATTTTTTTATGCTTCCGGCACCGCCATGTTTATCCGAGAGTGGATTCAAAGCGACCTTTCCAAATCTCCCGCGGAAATGGCGGAGATGGTAAACGATATTATTAAAAATCATTTCGACTTGGCAAACGTTTTGGAAACCCAACAGGAGGCTCCTGTTAGGCACAATCAAAGGAAAGCCGCAAAATAGCGGATCCGCCGCCTGTTTTTGCGCAAGGCTTTATTAAAAGATACTGGCAAAGGAGAAATGACGGTGAAAACCTGGAAGGAATTTTCATTTGTGGTGAATGGATTCCCCGTGCGGGCGAGGTATACCCAGGAGAACATAGAAGAAATTTTCAAGCCGCTGGTCCGCGGCTTCAGCGAAATGCAGAAAGCAAAGGGAGAAAGGCTGGTGGTTTTTCTGGCGGCGCCGCCCGCCACGGGAAAATCCACACTGGCGTCGTTTCTGGCACGGCTTTCCCAGGAGCTTTCCTGTACGCCGGTCCAGGCGGTGGGCCTAGATGGATTTCATTTCCACCAAGACTATATTCTTACCCATTCGGTGGCCCTGGAAGATGGGCGGATTCTGCCCATGCGGCAGCTGAAGGGCAGCCCGGAAACCTATGACGTTCCGCATTTTTTGGAAAAGGTGGAGGCTTTGCGCCGAGGCGATCCGCTGTGGCCTGTTTATGACCGCCGCCTTCACGATGTGATAGAAGACCAGGTCCCGGTGACCGCCCCTATTGTGCTCATAGAGGGGAACTGGCTGTTGTTTCAGGAGGGCGGCTGGCGGCGGCTTGCCAGTAAGGCGGATTATACCGTTTTTATCCAAGCGGAGGAAACCGTCCTCAAGGAGCGGCTGCTTCGCAGGAAGATGCAGGGCGGACTGACCCGGGAGGAGGCTGAGGCTTTTTACCGGACCGGCGATGGAGTCAATGTCCGGCGGACCCTGGCGGGCAGCGGGCCTGCGGATTTTTCCCTGAAAATGGAGGAGGACGGAAGCTTTTCCATTTGTAAGTGATACCTGATAAGGCTTAAAACATAAATTAGCTTCAAGGGGCACTGTATTGTTGTCATGGCAATACGGTCAC
>CABUCM010000049.1 GCA_902490005.1 uncultured Ruminiclostridium sp. | reverse complement strand
AATCCAACTGGCCGATATCGGCAAAAGCCCCGTCGCCACCCGCCACTGGCTTTCTTTTATGGCGGGTGGCTATGCCACCCATGGAGAAACCCACCGCAAGGAGGGTAACAGCCGGGATATCTTTTGGACCTACGGCGGAGATCTGGTTGGAGAGAGCGCAAGCCGGATCCGCTTTTTGAGGGAAATTGCCGAGAGCATGCCCTTTGAGCGCATGGAGCCGGACCTGACCCTGGGAGACGGCTTAGGCTACTACTGCCTGCGGGAAGGCTATCTGAACATGTTTTTCTTCTATACCTTTGATTGTCCGGTGGAGGACCGCATCGTATGGCTGGGCCTGACGGACGGGCATAAGCGGAAATATATGGCGACCATTTACGACCTTTGGGAGAAAAAAGCGCTGTCCACCTTTGAATGGGATGGGCTTTCCTTCACCAAGATGAATCTTCCCAAAGAGGGGTTAATCGGCGTCCAGCTTCGTCAGATCGGCTGATCCGGCGAAGCTTTCCCAATATCGGGAACAACTTCAGAAGAAGGCGCGAAAAATGTGATACCGCCGCTTACCCCTGTGTGGATAGGATTGACAGCCAGAAACGGTTGCGCGGGATAAGCTTATCATGTAAAATGAATATTAGATTTCAGAAGGATTGGATATGACAACCAACGCGGCTCAGGTAGAAAGATGGGGTATGTTTAAAATTACTCTTGAGGATTCCTCTAAGTATGAAAAAACCTTTACCGACGTCAGTTTAGAAGCGGAGTTTGTCTTGCTGGCCAATGCGAAAAACTGAAAGGCTTTTATGACGGAGAGGGCGTTTGGCGTATTCGCTGCATGCCCAGAGGAATTGGCGAATGCCGCTTCCGTACCTTTTCCAACGCGCCGGCCCTGGATGGGAAAATCGGCGGTTTTGAGGCGGTGTGGCCAAGCCCGGAAAACAGGGGACCTGTGACGGTAAAAGAACCCCATTTTTATTTTGCCGACGAATCCTCGGCGTTTATCTGCGGGTCCACCGGCTTTGCCCGGTGGAGGACCGGATCGTATGGCTGAGCCTGACGGACGGGCATAAACGGAAATACATGGCGGCCATTTACGGTTTATGGCATCAAAAGGAATTGTCCACCTTTGAGTGGGACGGGCTGTCCTTTACGAAAATGAATCTTCCCCAGGAGTGGCTGATTGGCGTGAAATTACGTCAGATCGGTTGAGAAAAACGTTCGGGTCCAGGGGCAAAAGGCCAAGGAAAGAGGCGGCTATGAAAAACGGAAAAGCGAAGGGTTCCAGATGGAGAAAAATGGGTTTCCTAAAGAACAGCATCGTGGTAAAAACGGCGGCGCTTTTATATCTTTTTATTTTTATACCAGGATGTATTCTGATTTGGGGAACCTATGCCCGGATGCGGGAATCTATTTTCCAGGATTTTATCAACTATAAGCAAGAATCCATTTTGCAGATGTCCCATAATATGGACGCCAACTTCAATACCCTTTTGTCCCAGTCTGACGCGCTGATCTACCGGCTGGAGGACCTTCGCCCCTATTTAACGGAGAAGCAGAGCCAGCTGGCGGTTATCAGAAAGGCTCATAACGTGCTGTTCGACACGATTTTTTACAATGATAATTACGACTTCATCATGCTGTTTTCCACCAATGGAGACTGTGTTAAAATCACCAGCCAAGGGAATAAAACCTCCTACAGCACCTATGAGGAGAATTATCGGAATACCGGCTGGTTCCAGGGCGCCATGGAAAATAACGGCTATCCCTATATGGAGGTAGTGGATTATCTGGGGGAAGAGCCCTATTCCATTGTGGTGTCCAGAACCCTGAACGATTACGACCACGCCGATATCCCCATCGGGGTCAGCGTGTTCGGCCAGGATATCAGCAAATTTGTGGAGATTGCCACAGCGGGAACGGAATTCGACCAGCAGCTCTTTTATCTTTACTCTCCAGATCGGGAAATACTGTATGCTGAAAACAGCAGCGACGAACAAACCGCCCATGTGCAGGAATTGATCAAACAGGGGACGCCCTTAAACAGCACCGAGCCTATTGCCTTAGGGGACGACCAGTATTATATGGCGGGCACGGAGGATTCTGATTTTGGTTATGGGATCTTCCTGCTAATGGACAGCGAATTGTTTGAAAGCAGGCTTTACCCAATGCAGGTGTTCTTCATTGTCCTCACGGTGGTGATGCTGGTGCTGTCTCCGCTGCTGGCGATTCTTTTCGCCTATCATTTGAGCAAGCCGGTGAAGGAAGTGGTCTCCGGCCTGAAACGGATCGAACAGGGAAAGCTGGATACCACCATCACGGTAAAGGGGAATGACGAGCTTTCTCAAATTAAGCGGGCTATCAATAACATGGCCGCTAGCCTGAACCGGCTGATGGATGAAAGAATCGAACTCACCGCCAGGATCAAGGAGGTGGAGATCCGGGCCTTAATCAGCAAAATGAATCCCCATTTTTTGTATAACACCATGGCCACCCTTGTCGCCCTGATCGACAGCGGCGATAAAAAGGGCAGCATCAAGCTGGTACAGGACCTTTCCGATTATTACCGCTACAGCCTGGACCGGGGAAGCAGTATCATTGATTTTGCTCAGGAGCTGGAAAACACAAAAAAATACATCGCTATTCAAATGCTGCAATATAAAGGCCGGGTCACGGTGGAATACGATGTGGACGAGGATACTCTATCCTGCAGTATTTTCAAGATGACACTTCAACCCGTGGTGGAGAACGCGTTTATCCATGGGGTTCGGGAGAAGGATGCCCAATGTAAAATTCAAATCAGTTCCCGGGCTATGCAGGATAAATTTATCATATATGTGTTTGACGACGGCAAGGGGATCGACGCGCGGGATGTCCAGCGAATTAACGGAATGCTTCAGGGAGTGACCCCGGATGACTCCGGGCTGGTGGGCATTTTTAATGTCAATGACAGAATCAAGCTAAAGTTTGGCGAGGAATACGGCTTATTCTTAAGCAGCGAGGAGGGCTCTGGAACGATGGTGAAAATCGTACTGCCGTTTTCTAGAGGTGATTGAAATGAAAATCATGGTAGCGGAGGATGAATGCCTGATTAGGCAGCTCATCGTTAAAAAGCTGGCCGAAATTGGTAAGTTTACCATCAAAGAGGCGGAAAACGGGCGGCAGGCCCTTGCCGCCGCCATGGAATTCCAGCCGGACATTATTATCACGGACATTAAAATGCCTCAATTGTCCGGTCTGGCGCTGATCGAGGAGTACAGGAAGATAAAAAAGGAATGTATTTTTATCATTCTCAGCGGATACAGCGATTTTTCGTATGCCCAGCAGGCGATTAAACACGGCGTGTTCGCTTATCTGCTGAAGCCGTTTAAGGAGGATGAGTTTACCTATATTATCCAAAAAGCGGCGCTGGAGGCGGAGAAGTTCCGAAGCAGCAGCGCCGACCGGGCAGAGAAGGATATCCTGAAAATGAAATATCAGGACGCGGTGAAGCAGAATTTTCTTCACGCCTTTATGCTGCGGTATATTACCGACCAGGCTTATATCGCGGACTGCTTTGACCGCTATGGGCTGAAAGAGCGGGGAGAATTCTTTTGTGTGGCGGCGCTGAGCATCGATTACGGCGATAAATGCTTCGAGGATAAAAATTACCGGGAATCCTCCGCCATCAAATACGGTATCACCAATATCTGCCTGGAGATCGCTGAAAAATATGAACTCAGGCTGCACCCCTTTGAAAATGAGAATGATCTGGGCTTTTTCGTGAACGAAACCCAGGGGCAGTTTGAAAGCCGAAACTTGTTGACGGACTTTTTTACCGAGTGTAAGGAGCTGATCCAAGGCGCGTTTGGCTTTACCGTCACCATTGGGATCGGCGCGCCGGTGAGTACTGTGAATCAAATCCCGCTGTCCGGCCAGAAAGCGTTTGAAATGGTTAACGCCCGGCTGCTGTCCGGGGGGAACAAGGTGTATCCTTATAAAATACAAAAGAAGAAATCGCCTGCCTTTTCTATTGATTTTATCACGGAACAGCAGATCATTTCGGCCGTAAAAGAGCGGGATGCCGGAAAAGTAATGGAAATTTTAACAGAGCTGTACAATGGGGTGAAAAAGCAGGCGGAAAACCCAGGCTTCATTTCCAAGGCGAATTTTATGGTGGCCTATACCCTATACCACGCGATGGAGGCGTGCGGCATCCCAGTGGACGAAACTATGGACAACGAGCTTTCCTTCAGCCGCAGGCTGAATTCCCTTAGCCTGCTGTCGGACGTCCTTTCCGAGCTGAAAAGCTTTCTGGCGGCTTGCTTTCAAAGGGCGGAGCAAAAAATCCCTCACTCGGAGCAGGCGGTTCAAACCGCAATTGAGTATCTGCAAAATAACTATCAGAAGGATATCACCGTTCAGGAAGTAGCGGATCAGGTTCATATCAGCGTTTCTTATTTCAGCCGGTTGTTCCGGGAGTATACCGGGGACACCTTTGTGGATTACCTGACGAAGCTCAGGATCAATAAGGCCATTGACTATATGAAGAACAGCGATTATACCATAGAAGCCATCGCGTGTATGGTGGGATTTCCTGATGTGAAATATTTCCACCGGATTTTTAAAAAGCGGTTCGGTATGTCTCCCAGAAAATACCTGCGGTAGCGGAGGAAAACAAGGAGAAAAAAATGAAAATAACTGAGGAAAAAATCGGCGTGCTCTGCCGAAGCCTGAAAAAACAAAGTATCACGAAGGACCTGCCCGTCACCGGAATTACCTATCAGGAATGGGGCTACAAAAAAAATAACCAGCCTCCCGCGGCTGGTTATTTTCCCTTTCCGGAGGGAACCCGGCTGGAAGGGGTCGATAAGCATTTCTGGTTTCGCATGGAGCTGGACACTCCCAAAGCGGGACCGGAGGAAAAGGTATTTTTGACGGTGGTTACCGGCAGAGAGGGAGAGTGGGACGCCACCAACCCTCAGGGCCTGGTATACCTGAACGGAGAGATGGCCCAGGGGCTGGATGTCAACCATACCGAGATCCTGCTGAAGGCGGATACCCGGTATACGGTGGATATTTATTTTTATACCGGGATGAAGGGCGGGAAAATGGATTTTCTTCCCTCCCTTCACGTGGTGGATCAGAGAATCGCCGCCGCCTATTGGGATTTCCAGGTGCCCCTTTCCGCTTTAAAGCACCTGGACCCGGCTGGCCAGGACTACGCGGAGGTCATCAGAGCGATGGATGAAGCCTCCAACCTGACGGCGATGCGGAAGCCCTACAGCGAGGAATACTATCACAGCCTTCAGGCGGCCCGGGAGCTTCTGGACCGGGCGTTTTACCACGGCGTCTGCGGAAGAAGCAATCAGGTGGTGGATTGTATCGGCCACACCCATATCGACGTGGCTTGGCTGTGGACGCTGGCGCAAACCAAAGAGAAGGCCCAGCGGAGCTTCGCCACCGCCCTGGCCCTGATGGACGAGTACCCCGAATACCGGTTTATGGCTTCTCAGCCCCAGCTTTACCAGTTTGTGAAGGAGGAGGCCCCAGACCTCTACGATAAAATCAAGGAGCGGATCCGGGAGGGCCGGTGGGAAGTGGACGGCGCCATGTGGCTGGAGGCGGACTGCAATTTGACCAGCGGCGAAAGCCTGGTCAGGCAGATTCTCCACGGAAAACGGTTCATGATGGAAGAATTCGGTGTGGACAGCAAGATCCTCTGGCTGCCCGACGTGTTTGGCTACAGCGCCGCCCTGCCCCAGATTTTGCAAAAAAGCGGGGTGGAATATTTTGTCACCTCAAAAATCAGCTGGAATGATACCAACAAAATGCCCTATGATTCTTTTCAATGGGAGGGCATCGACGGCAGCCGGGTGTTCACCAAATTTTTGACTACCCAGGAGCTGCCGGACGACGGCGTCCCGGTGAATTACGTAAATTATAACGGGGATATCACGCCTGGCTGGATCAAGGGCACCTATCAGCGTTATCAGCAAAAGGAATACTGCAATCGGGCGTTAGACGCTTTTGGCTATGGCGACGGCGGCGGCGGCCCTACCCGAGGAATGCTGGAGCGCCAGCGCCGCATGGCCTTTGGCCTGCCGGGCTATCCGAAAACAGAGATGCACTCCGTCCTGGAGCATTTGGACCTGTTCCGGGAAAGCTTTGAGGAAAACGCCGAAAAGCTCAGGCGCACGCCTACCTGGACCGGAGAGCTTTATCTGGAATACCACCGCGGGACCTATACCTCCATGGCGAAAAACAAGAGAAACAACCGGAAAACAGAGTTTTTGCTGCAAAAGACGGAGGTCCTGTCCGTGGCGGCAGCCCTTCTTTGGGGGCAGGCTTATCCCCAAAAGGAACTTGACAGCCTGTGGAAAACAGCCCTGAAAAACCAATTTCACGACATTATCCCCGGTTCCTCTATCTTTGAGGTTTATGAGGAAAGCGCCCGGGAATATGAGGGCATACAAGCCAAGGCCGGCAGTTTGAAGGAGGAGCGGCTGTTCTGCCTCGCGCGAGAGGTAGAGGCGGCCCAGGGCTTTCTGGTTTATAACGCCCTGGGCTTTCCAAGACGGGGTACGGTATCGGTTCAGGGCAAGACCCTGGAAACCGGGGAGATTCCCGCCTTCGGCTGGAAGGTGGTTTCTTTTGATAAGCCGGAGCAGAAGGTGTCTGTTTCCTCTCACAGGCTGGAAAACTGGGCTTACCGCCTGGAGCTTGACGGCTGCGGCAATATTTCTTCCCTGTTTGACAAACGGTTTTCCCGGGAGGTGTTCCGCCAGGGGGAACCAGGGAACCAGCTTCAGCTTTTTGAGGATTTCCCCAAGGACTACGACGCCTGGGATATCCCCGCCTATTACCAGGAAAAACCCATCGTGTGGAAGCCTCAGGCCCAAATTGAGCCTGTTTTTGACGGGGACCGGATCGGCCTGCGGATCACCAGGGAATACCAGGCTTCTGTGATTGTGCAGACAGTGTATCTTTACAATACCTTGGAGCGGATCGATTTTGAGACAGAAATCCATTGGCACGAGGAGCACCATCTGTTGAAAGCGGCCTTTCCTTTCGACATTCACACCGCCAAAGCCACCTATGAGATTCAATTCGGCAACCTGGAGCGCCCCACCTATGCCAACACAAGCTGGGATACGGCGAAATTTGAGGTTTGCGGCCACAAATGGGCGGATTTGTCGGAAGGGGATTACGGCGTCAGTGTTCTTAACGACTGCAAATACGGCTGGAGCGTCCAGGGAGGAACCTTAAAGCTCACCCTGCTGAAATGCGCTACCGACCCCAATCCCCACGCGGATAAGGGAAAGCATGTGTTTACCTATTCCTTACTGCCCCACGGCGGCGGCTACCGCCAGGGGAACACAGTGAGGGAGGCGTATTCTCTCAACCAGCCTTTGGAGTGCCGCCCGGTGGCGGCGCAAAAAGGGAACCTGCCTTCAGAATACAGCCTGGTTGCCTGTGAAAACCCGAATCTTGTACTGGAAACCGTCAAACAGGCAGAGGATGGGCAGGGGATTATCCTGCGCCTGTACGACGCTCACAACTGCAAGGCCGAGGGTGTGATCCAATGCGGCTTTGATTTTCAGAAGGCGTATCTTTGCGACCTGATGGAAAATCAGCTGACGGAATTGGAAACCCTTGGCAGGACCATAAAGCTTCCGGTAGGGAATTTCGAGATCGTCACCATAAAATTAATGGGCGCGTTGGGATGAAATTACCAAAAACAGGTTTGTATTTTCAGCAGGGCGGGCCCTTGACACCCAAAGCGGCTGCGGTATGATAGAATCACTTTATAATTTTGGCACGCGCCGTTCTTTTTCAAAGGAGGAATCAAAATGACAAAAATTCAGGAGCTTTGCAGGGCTGCCGGGGCAGAGGGCATTGTACTGCTAAAAAACGAGAAGCAGGCCCTGCCCATCCGTTCCGGTGAAACGGTGTCGGTTTTCGGGCGGAGCCAGCTAAACTATTACAAAAGCGGCACCGGCTCCGGAGGGCTGGTGAACGTGGACTATGTGGTGGATATTCCTCAAGGCCTCCGGGAGGCGGAGGGCATAACCCTGAATGAGGAGCTATACCAGGCCTATCTCGATTGGGAAAAGGAAAACCCTTATGATACCGGAAACGGCTGGGCGCAGGAGCCTTTCTCTCAAAAGGAAATGCCGGTTTCCGATTTCCTCGCGGCCGAAGCGGCCGCCCATTCGGATCTGGCGTTGGTTTTGATCGGCCGTTTGGCCGGAGAGGACCGGGACAGCGACCCGGAAAAGGGAAGCTTTTATCTGGCGGACCAGGAGCTGGAGCTGCTGAAAACGGTCCGGGCCCATTTTTCCAGGGTGGTTGTGGCGCTGAATGTGGGAAACCTTCTAGATATGAGCTGGGACCCCCTTTGCGACGCGGTTTTATACCTGTGGCAGGGCGGCCAGGAGGGCGGCCGCTCGGCGGCGGATGTGCTCACCGGAAAGGTCTGCCCCAGCGGCAGGCTCAGCGATACCATCTCCCTCCGGCTGGAGGATGTGCCGTCGGTAAAGAACTTTGGCGGCCCCGCCTCCAACAGCTACGAAGAAGATATTTATGTAGGCTACCGCTGGTTTGAGACCTTTGCCCCAGAGCAGGTGAAATACCCCTTTGGGTTTGGGCTTTCCTATACCAGCTTTTCCTGGGACACCCTTTCTATCCAGGAGACTGAACAAGAGGTCGCGTTCCGTTTTTCCGTGGAAAATACCGGCGCGGTGCCGGGCAAGGAAGTGCTCCAGCTTTACGCGGGCCTGCCCCAGGGTAAACTGGGACAGCCAAAAAAGGCGTTGTGCGGCTTTGCCAAAACCAATACCTTATCCCCCGGCGAAAAACAGGAGATCGCCATTACGGTTTCCAAAGAGGCTTTGGCCTCCTATGACGACAGCGGGGCGACGGGACACAAAGCCTGCCGTGTGCTGGAAGCGGGAGATTACCTGTTTTATGCGGGCACCGATGTGAGAGCAGCCCAGGAGGTCTATCGCTTTTCCCTGCCGGAAACCATGGTGGTGGAAACGCTGCAGGAATGCATGGCGCCCTTTATCCCCATGCGGCGGGTGAAGCCCCAGTGGAAGGACGGCGTTATGGCGCCGGCGCTTGAAAACGTGCCTCTTCGCACCTGCGACCCCATGGCGCGCAGGCTGGCGAACCTGCCCAAAGAGATCCCTTATCAGGGCGATCAGGGCATCACCCTTTTGGATGTCCAGAAAGGCTCTTATACCTTAGACGAATTCATCGCCCAGCTTAGTGATGAGGATTTGGCCTGTTTGACCCGCGGGGAGGGGATGAGTTCTCCCAAGGCCACCTGGGGCGTGGCCAGCGTGTTCGGCGGGGTGACTCCCTCCCTGGCAAAATTCGGGATTCCGGTGGCGGGATGCTCTGACGGGCCGTCCGGCATCCGCATGGACTGCGGCACCCATGCCACCAGCCTGCCTAGCGGCACCCTGCTGGCCTGCACCTTTAACGAGGCGCTGAACCAGGAGCTGTTCACCGAAATGGGCCAGGAGCTTCGAAAGCACAAAATCGATACCTTGCTGGGCCCGGGGATCAATATCCACCGCTGCCCGTTGAACGGCCGGAATTTTGAATATTTTTCAGAGGACCCTTTATTGACTGGAAAAATGGCGGCGGCCCAATTGAAGGGAATGCACCGCCATGGCGTGACAGGGACCATCAAGCATTTTTGCGCCAACAACCAGGAATACCGCCGGAATTTCATCAGCTCGGATGTATCGGAGAGGGCCTTGCGGGATATTTACCTGAAGGGCTTTGAGATCGCGGTAAAAGAGGGCGGCGCCCGGCTGATTATGACCACCTACGGGGCGGTAAACCGCATCTGGACCGCCGGGAACTACGACCTATGCACCACGATCCTGAGAAAGGAGTGGGGGTTCCAGGGCGCGGTGATGACCGACTGGTGGGCGATGATAAACGATGAGGGTGATAAAGCCTGTATGCAGAACACCAAGGCCATGATCCGGGCGCAGAACGACCTGTATATGGTGACGATGGATTCTCAGGCCAATACCGCCGGGGACAATACCCTGGAAGCGTTGGCTGACGGCGGCTTAACCCGGGGAGAGCTTCAGCGCAGCGCCAGGAATATCTGCGGCGCTTTGCTTGCTTCCCCCTGCATGGAGAGGGTATACGCCACGGAAAACGGCGCGGCCTTTGACGTTCCGCCGCCGGAAACCATTGAGTTCGTCATTCGGGACGGCGCGGAGCTGGAAATCCAGGGGCTGCCGGGCAAACGGGGCGCCAGCCGCACTTATACTGTTTTTGTGGAAAAGAACGGATTTTACCAGGTAACCGCCGTAGCGGCCAGCAGCGTCAAGGGACGGGATAAAATGCCGGCTACGGTGGCGATGCGCAACTGCTGCGTGCCCAACAGCGGTGTGGACCTGATCTTCACGGGGACCAACGGCCTGCCTGAGGAAAGGTCCGGACCGGTTTTGGTGGGGCCTGGGAAAAACTATCTGCACGTTTCCCTCGCCCAGGATGGGCTGGAGCTTCAGCGGCTGCGGTTCCGGTTCCTGAAGGGGGCCCGGAAGAACTTTTTTGAGCCGGATGAGCAATAAAAGGAAAATGCAATAAATCCAAAAGCGGGACCAGCAATCAGCTGGTCCCGCTTTTTATAAGATAAAACGTAAAAACACATAAAGCTTATTTCCCGCCCCCTGCCCGGGTGAGCAGGCACACGGTTTCCACATGGTTGGTGTGGGGAAACATGTCCACCGGTTGAATCCGCTCCACCCGGTAATTCCCTTTGGCGGTGAGATACCTCAGGTCCCGTTGCTGGGTTTCCGGGTTACAGGAAATATAAACCACCTTTTTCGGGGAAAGGGCAATCAGGGAAGAGAGAAAGGTCTGGTCGCTGCCTGCCCGGGGCGGATCCATGAAAACCACGTCCACGGGTTCTTTTTCCAAGGACATTTCCAGCATGAATTCCCCGGCGTCCCCAACACAGAACCAGGCGTTGGACAACTGGTTCCTTTTGGCGTTTCCGATAGCATCCTTTACCGCGTCCCGGTTCAGCTCCACGCCGGTCACCTTTTTTGCCCCCTGCTTGGCCGCCACCAGGCCGATGGTGCCGATACCGCAGTAAGCGTCAATCACAATTTCCGTTCCTGTCAGCCCGGCGTATTCCATGGCCTTGCCGTATAATACTTCCGTCTGGAGCGGGTTGATCTGATAAAAAGACTTGGCGGAAATTTGAAACCGGCAGCCGCACAGGATATCCTCAATTTTTCCAGGCCCGTAAAGCACCTTTTCCTGGTCCCCCAGCACCATGCTGGTGTAGCGGTCGTTGATATTCATTAAAATGGTGGTGATCTCTGGGTGCAGCTTTAAAAGAGCCTCTACAAACCGCTTTTTTGCCGGGAAAATAGGCGTTCCCGTCACCAGCACCACCATGATCTGGTTGGTGGCAAAGCCCCGTTTGACCAACACGTGGCGCAAAAACCCCTTTTGCGTTATCTCGTCGAAGGGAAAAAGCTTAAAGCTTTTCATTAAGCGCCGGATAGAGCAAATGATCTCGTCGGCCTTTTGATCCTCAATGAGGCACTGGTCCACCGGAATAATCCGGTGGGTGCTGTCCTGGTAAACCCCAGAAATGATCTGTTTGCTTCTGGTGAGGGCGAAGGCGGCGGAAACCTTGTTGCGGTAGTGATAGGGCGTTTCCATGCCGATGATGGGTTCTACCTTTTGAAATTCTCCCAGCAAGCCCTCCACCTTCCGCTGCTTGAACTGCAGCTGGCGGGCATAGTCCATGTTTTGAAGCTGGCAGCCGCCGCATTTCCGGTAAACGGGACAGGAAGGCTCCCGGCCCTGCTGGCCAGGAGACTGGGGACTGGCTTGCTGCAGGGCTCGGCCCTGCCGATCAGGCTGGCTTTGCCGATCCGGCTGGTGTGGCTGGCTTTGCCGGCGGGGATGGCTTTGCTGGCAGGGCCGGCGAGAGCCAGCGGGGGAGCGGCGTTTTTTATTTTCTTCCATAGGGTTCCTCTCAGATTACCCGGCGGTGCCGGGGATTCGGGCCGTCAAAAGCATCATTGGAGTTTTACGGCGGCCTCTTTTTGTGAAAACAGCCCCCGGTTCCTCCGGGGGCTGGGTGGTTTAAGCGGTCTCGATGCTGTTGGCGGCTTGTAGGTTTAACTTTTCCACCGCCTGCTCCCGCATTTTGTATTTCAGGATTTTTCCGGCGGCATTCATGGGGAAGCCGTCTACAAAATCCACGTAACGGGGGATTTTGTGCTTGGCCATGTGGACCGCCACATATTCCTTCAGTTCGTCCTCCGTCATGGCTTCTCCGGCTTTCAGCACCACGCAGGCCATGATTTCCTCGCCGTACTGCTTATCCGGCACGCCGATGACCTGCACGTCGGATACCTTAGGATGGGTGTAAATAAAGTCCTCGATCTCCTTGGGATAAATATTTTCACCGCCCCGGATGATCATATCCTTAATACGGCCGGTGATTTTGTAATAGCCGTTTTCATCCCTGCGGGCCAGGTCGCCGGTATGCAGCCAGCCGTTTTCGTCGATGGCGGCCGCGGTGGCCTCCGGCATTTTGTAATAGCCCTTCATGATATTATAACCCTTGGCCACAAACTCGCCGTCCACATTATCAGGCAGGTCCTCGTTTGTCTCCGGGTCCACGATTTTACATTCCACCCCAAACATGGCGGCGCCAACGGTGTTTACCCGGGCCTCCAGGGAATCGGTGGTTTTGCTCATGGTACAGCCGGGGGAGGCCTCTGTCTGCCCATAGGTGATGCAGATTTCCGTCATGTGCATTTTGTCGATGACATCCTGCATGACCTTTACCGGGCAGGGGCTGCCCGCCATAATGCCGGTGCGCATATAGCTGAAGTCGGTTTTTTCAAAATCCTCATGGCCCAGCATGGCGATAAACATGGTGGGCACGCCGTGGAAGGCGGTGATCTTTTCCTGGTTGATGCAGGCCAAGCCCTTTTTGGGAGAGAAAGCCGGAATGGGGCTCATGGTGGTGCCGTGGGTCATAGAAGCGGTCATAGCCAGCACCATGCCGAAGCAATGGAACATAGGCACCTGGATCATCATTCGGTCCGCGGTGGAAAGGTCCATACAGTCGCCGATGGCCTTACCGTTGTTCACCACGTTATAGTGGGTCAGCATCACGCCTTTTGGGAAGCCCGTGGTGCCGGAAGTGTACTGCATGTTGCACACGTCGTTCTTATTGATGGCCGCCGCCCGGCGGTAGACCTCCTCTACAGGAACCAGCGCGGAAAGGTCGATAGCCTCCTGCCAGGTATAGCAGCCCTTTTGGGCGGAATCCACCGTGACGATGTTCCGCAGGAACGGCAGGCGCTTGCAGTGAAGGGGTTTGCCCTTTTCCGTGGTTTCCAGCTCCGGGCAAAGCTCTTTGATGATGGCCACATAATCGGAATCCTTGAATCCGTCGATCATCACCAGGGTGTGGGTGTCTGACTGGCGGAGCAGGTATTCCGCCTCGTGAATTTTATAAGCGGTGTTCACCGTGACCAGTACCGCGCCAATTTTGGTGGTGGCCCAGAAGGTGATGTACCACTGGGGCACGTTGGTGGCCCAGATGGCCACATGGTCGCCGGGCCGCACGCCCATAGCGATCAAAGCCCGGGCAAAGGTATCCACGTCGTCCCGGAACTCAGCGTATGTACGGGTGTAATCCAGGGTGGTGTACCGGAAGGCGTACTGGTCCGGAAACTCCTCCGCCATGCGGTCCAATACCTGGGGGAAGGTCAGGTCGATCAAATGCTCCTTGGGCCAGACATATTTTCCGGTTTTCTGGTTGTTGTCGTAAAGCCGGCGGGATTCGTCTTTCCCGCCCAGGTACTGGGACATAAAGTGGGTGAATTGGGGAAACACCACGCCGGCGTCGTTTAACTCCGGCATATAGCTTTTCAGCCATTCCAAGGAGATGTAGCCCTCGTAATTGATGGAA
Organism: uncultured Ruminiclostridium sp.; assembly: GCA_902490005.1. Lineage (GTDB taxonomy): Bacteria > Bacillota > Clostridia > Oscillospirales > Acutalibacteraceae > Clostridium_A. The sequence goes on along the minus strand of CABUCM010000049.1, from coordinate 2,482 downwards.
CGCAGGGCGCGCATGATGGCATCCACCGGCAGGTCGCCTTCGCCCATCATTTTGTAGGCTACTTTCCCGTTTTCCACCACGGAATCCTTGATATGGGTATATTTAATATAAGCGCCCAGGTTCTGCACCGTCTGCTCCGGGGTTTCGTTTCCATAGCGGAAAGGATGGTGCATATCCCACAACGCGCCGATGTTGTCGCTTTCAATCTGGTTCAAAAGGCCTGCCAGGCGGGCGGTATCGGCGTAAACGCCGTTGGTTTCCACCAGCAGGGTGACGCCCTTTTCCTCCGCGTAAGGGATCAAGGCCCGCAGGGCCTTCAGCACCACGTTGTCGTCTACCTCCCCGTCAGGAGCAGGGTGGCGGTCCGCCAGAATACGGACATAGGGGGTTTCCAGCTGGGCGGCTACGTCGATGGAATGAATCAGCTCCCGGTGGGTTTCTTCGGCTTTGTCCGCGAATTTCAAGCAGGCGCCGGAAGAAATACAGGAAATGTTCATATGGATTTTTTTCAGCTGCGCAAGGGTCTTAGGCAGGTTTTCCTGCTTGAAGGGTTTGGTTTTGCCGTCAAAAAGTTCATCTCCAAGGCCGCGGACCTCAACGCCCTGAAAACCTAAGTCCTTCGCCATGGAATAAACGTCGGACCACCCGAATTCCGGACAGCCCAAAGTAGAAAACGCTAATTTCATTATGGATCCTCCTTGGTGATTTTTGCCTTGTTCAGGACATTTTTCAAAAAAAGGGAATATAAAAACGCCCTGAATCAAAAGAGGGAAGCGGCGAAATCGACAAACCGCCCCATTTTTTCACATTACTAAAAAATATACCAGGAAATTGACCTTTTGTCAATTTTTTAGAGCTTGGCGTCCCCTTTTTTATCCCGGTGAAAAAGAAAATATTTTCTGCCGTTTGGCGCATTGTTTTTCCAGAAAGAATGGGATATAATAGGGCTAACGAAAGAGCGGCGGCAGTGTGAAAAAGCTTGCCGCAAGGGGGAAAAGCAGGCGCGCTTGATGGGAGGCGCGTCCCTGCGGCTGGCGAAAACAGAATAGGAAAAGCCCGTTCTTCTCTGGGGCGCGGAGAAGAACGGGCTTTTATGAGAAGGAAAGGATGTGGCCCATTGCACCGGTATTTGTTATTCGACCTGGATGGCACGCTCACGGACCCGGCGGAAGGCATTACCAAATGCGTTCAATACGCTCTGGCTTCTGTGGGGCGGGAAAAACCCAGGCAAGAGGAGCTTTATTGTTATATCGGCCCTCCTCTGGCGGAGTCCTTTGAAAAGTACGGCGGCCTTTCTGAACAGGAAGCGCAGCTGGCGGTGAAAAAATACCGGGAAAGGTTCCGGGCAAAGGGCATGTTTGAAAACCGGGTTTATCCAGGAATCGGGGAGATGCTCCGCAGCCTGAACCAGGCGGGAAAGATTTTGGCGGTGGCGACCTCCAAGCCGGAGGTGTTCGCCAGGGAAATTTTAGAGCACTTTGGGCTTTCCGGCTATTTCCAGGAGATTGTGGGCAGCGAACTGGACGGCACCCGCGTGGATAAGGCGGAGGTGATCCGGGAGGCGTTTGCCCGGTTATCCTTGGCCGGGGAAGAGATGCCTTTGACGGTGATGGTGGGAGACCGGAAGCACGATATCATCGGCGCCAAGAAAAACGGCATCGACTCCGTAGGGGTTGCGTTCGGCTATGGGGAAGAGGGAGAACTAGAAACAGCCGGCGCGGACCGTGTGGCGGGTTCTGTAGCGGCCCTTGAGAAGCTTTTGCTGGAATGGTAATGGAAATACAAAAGTTGCGGCGCGCGGCCATGGGAAAAGGAAAGTGAAAAGGCTGGCGCGGAAAATTGGGGCAAAAAACGCGGCGTGAACAATCCTAACAAGAATAGAGATGAGAGCATAGTGATGTTTTCCAATGCGGATTTAAAAAGGCTGATTCTTCCGCTTGTGGTGGAACAGGCCCTGGCGCTGACCGTGGGTATGGCGGATGTGATGATGGTATCCTATGCGGGAGAGGCGGCGGTTTCCGGCGTGTCTCTGGTGGATATGATTAACATATTGCTCATCAATATCTTCGCGGCCTTGGGCACCGGCGGCGCGGTGGTTACCTCCCAGTATCTGGGGGCGAGAAACCGGAAAAAAGCCTGTGAATCGGCGGACCAGCTAATGGTGGTAACCATTGCTATTTCCGTTGTAATCATGGCGCTGACCCTGCTGTTTCAGACCCAGTTGATCCGCTTGTTTTTCGGCGCCATCGACGATGACGTCATGGCGGCGTGTATTACCTACCTTTGGATATCGGCCATTTCCTATCCGTTTTTAGGGGTGTATAACTCCTGCGCGGCCCTGTTCCGGGCCATGGGGAACTCCAAGGTTTCCATGGTGGTTTCCCTGGTGATGAACGTAATCAATGTGATGGGCAACGCGTTTTTTATCTTTACCTTCCATATGGGCGTGGCGGGTGCCGGGGATACACCCCATGCCGTCCAA
>CABUCM010000048.1 GCA_902490005.1 uncultured Ruminiclostridium sp. | reverse complement strand
TTGCCACGCCATTTAACTTTTCCTCCCCTCTCAAAATAAAGGTTTCCCGCATCGCACCTTGATTGAAATTGATATTCGCTTCCAATACAGTGGCTTCCTTTCCATTATAAAGAATCAGATCCCCAGGATCGACTTCAGGATATCCAAGGGTTTCCACTGTGTACTGTCTCCGCTTGGAAAGATAATCCGCCATCCAGTCCACTACGTTTTGCCTTGTAGAGTTATCAGAAGCGATGGGATTGCTGAATTCACACGCTTCCCCTAAATCACCAATTTTGGAATCATATGGCACGTTATAGGAGCTTACAAATGTATTAGCGTACCATTTAATTTCCGATGGGCTGTCAGTCCCCGTAATTTTAATAAAGGAGCAATACGCGTAATGTTCTTCTTCCACAATCGTAACATTTGGGTCGTCACACTCAAATCTTTGCAAATAATAAACATCACTGTTTTTTAATTCGGTAAGAATATTTGGTGCAACAGTTACGGTTTGAATTGGCTCGTTTGGTGTTCCTGACCAGACAGTACAACGAAGAGAATCATAAATCACTTTGCTGCATTTTTCTAAAAGTTCGCCTTTTGGATTTCCAATTACATCTTCAGGCGTTAATTCAAAATTCATTATATAATCTATCTTTGCCCTTAAAATACGTCCCCGTTGGTGCTTTGGATTTGAGGTGCAGAAGATATAAAGCCTGACAATACGGTCGAAATTTTCTGAAAAGCATAATTTCCCGTCTTTCCATGTTCCAGTTACATATTTTTGCATAACTGTTTCCAGACGTGTACTACCGGATTGGGGTGTTGTATCTCTTAGGGCTCTTATGTAAAATTCATTAATAGATGTGCTTTTCCCTAAGTCTAATTCCAAAGTTCCAAAAGTTATATTTCTGGTGAAATCCAGTTGAATTACAGGAGCGCTGGAAATTGGGCTCTCAGGATAATTTCCGTTTTCATTAGGAAATATATTTGAAACATATCCAGTATTTTGATAAGACGATGTTTCTGGTAAAAATACCATACTGCCGTCCAGAGAGAAAAAATCTTCCTCCCATGTGGCGTATTCCACAGGTTTACTGTCCTCAAAAACACCTCCCTGCATTACCTTTCCTGAAACATAATAAGAAAACGGAACCTGTGGCGCGCCAAACGTAAACACCCCCATTGTGGAGGGATCTATCTGTTCCCGATATCGGAAAATAACTCCGCCGTTTTCGTTTTGTTCCAACGAGGATCTCCCAAGATTGGCAATTAATTGTAAATTAGAGGCGTGAGAATCGTATTGTAAAGGAAGATATGTACTTGAACTTTGTAATCCCCAATCATCCGCCCAATAATCTGTGATTCCTGCATCAGAAAATACATCAATTGCTAAATTCCGAAGAGAATGCCCCTTTGAATCCATGAGCCCTTTTTTATAGGTTGTCGTGTTCAGCCTGCTGAAAATATCAGAACAGGAAAACGTGGCGTTGATGCCGTCGGTTTTCCAGCTTTGCAGCCAGTAAGTAGAGGGCAACAGCCATTCAATATTTCCCTGTCCGTCTACGTCATAGCCATACTGAACTGTAACCTTCTGCTCCTTCTGCAAAAATGTGATTACGCTAAACGAGGAGTCAATATCATATCTTCCGTTTTCATTAAATAGGGTAAAGTTTAAAGACTCTGCCGGAAGCTCAGTGCTCAGCGGGCTTGCAGCCCGGTTATGTGTAATGGAAATGATATCCTCGCCGGAGAAGGAATAGGCGATGCCAAACAGCATACTGTTCACCCGGATTCTGTTGTACGGCCTCGTCTTTGTAAATTCGATCCTAATCCGGTCTGCGTCCTCAATTCCAAGCTCCCCCTGATAGATTACATCGGTATTTCCAGTGATGGGCCAGGTGTTCTTAACAGCGCCGTTTTTGTAAGCCGTAACCGTAAAGTCAAGAGGTGCCGTTCCGGTTACCGTGTCAAATTGCAGCGTAACGCCGACCATGCTATGAGGAGTGGAAAAGGACACATCGATATATGGATTAGAAAGGAATATTCCCGCGCCGTTGGAAACAGTGCTGCTGATATACCCGGTATTATAGGGATTAGCACCGTTTAGAAACCTCTGCTTTCCGGTGAGCTGCCAAAAATTCTGCTCCCAGGAGGCGTATCCTTCCGTCACGCCGTTCACACCGGTTTTGATTCCGGATCTATCGGAAAAGAATACCCCGGGGGAAACCGTAAACGAAGCGTCGCTAAACGCGTACTGATCGAGAACGCCGAAGCTGATTTTCGCGTGCATTTGATTCCGGATTCCCTGTGTGCGGTGGAGCTGGATCGCTTTTTGGTATGCCGGGGATACATATTTCATCTACTCCACCGCCTTTAAACCTGAATCAAATTGGCGGTTACGTCCTTCCAAAAGGAGGGCCGCAACGTTTGCGGGTTTACCATATATGGGGTTCCGGAACGGTCGCCGACGTACATGGTCAAATAGGTGTATCCGTTGATTCTGGGATCAAATACTCGAAAGCGGTTCACGAATGAGCCGCCCTGAGACCGGTCAAAGAGCTTCAGAAAATTCATCATTTCCTGCGAAGACAGCATAGTGAATTTCATTTCAACTTTCAGCTTATCATTCCCAATCGGTTGTCCAATGAAATTGCCGTTTTGATTCCGCCCTCCATCTACTAAAGTAGATATTGAAATCTTTCCGCTTCCAAGGTCGGGCGCAGGAATAGCAACACCGCCGTCTATTTCAATCCACGCCATATTTTTCCTCCTTACACTGGAATTGTGCTGGTGGTCATGCGGTAGCCCTGGGCCTGTTCCACCTGCCGCTGATTGCGGTATACCGCGCGACCGTCAAGATTAATCGTCTCATTGATCTGGATCGGCCTGTCCGCTTGCTGTGCCTGTGCGGACACCATAGCGTTGTATACAGCTGTGGCGATGGCCACTGTGATCTGGTCGTTGTTAGCTACCGCTGTCCTGCCGCCGATAGAACCGATCATTTCCGGGTTGCCCGGCTCGTTTGCTACAAACAACTGGCCGGGTGTGGGGAAGCCGCCGGAAGCATACCATTCCACATTCAGCTTCGGTATGGAGGTTGGCAGATTTAAAGCCTTCAAGATGTTGCCAATCCAATCTGGAGCAGGCTGTGTAGACCAGCTAAAATGAGGTAACTTGATCTGCAAATTAATGTTAGAGAAAGCATTTTTTATTGGATTAATTACATTGTTCGTAAACCAGGTGGAAACATTGGTCCAAACGTTTTTAATTCCATTCCAAGCTGACGAAAACGCATCTTTTATAGGATTCGTAACGTTGTTGCTGAACCAAGTACTTACATTACTCCAAACATTTTTAATATCAGACCAGAGACCAGAAAAGAAACCAGATACATTAGTCCAAAGGCCTCTGAAAAAATCAGAAACAGGCGTTATGACGTTGTTATTGAACCATTCCCCCGCTGAACTCCAAGCCTGTTGAGTTTGCTGCCATGCCCAGCTTACGGTTTCAGGTAAAGTTTTGGTGAAAAATTCTCCGAACTTCGTAAAATGTTCTTTTAAATATGAAAAAACCTCGCCCCAGCCTGTTTCTAGCTGTGACCAGGTTTCGCCGAAAAATTTTAAAGTCTGCTCTTTAGCGTCGGCAGCCCATTGACCAAGGTTCAATTTTAAAATGCTATCCTTTACCCCTTGGAACCAATCTGAAATTCCCCAATCTTGTCCGAACAATTTTCCTATTGCATCAATTGACGAGAACAAAATATCCCACGGAAGTGATACCGTACCTAATGTAAAATCTTTTAGGCCGTTAATCATATCTACTATGTCCCATTCGGACAGCCCTGAGAAAAATTCAACCAACCCTAAAAACATGGTTGATAAATCGCCAAAAATTAATGTTAGGTTTCCAAGCTGCAACTCTCCAATAAATGAAGCCGCCTCGCTTAAAAATCCTCCAAAGCTCCCCCATCTGCTGTTTTTGAAGAAGTCATCTAAGCGTTTAAATACACCGTCCACATATTTTAACTGCGGTGCTAATTTCTTCTTCATTTCATCGGCCCATGCACGAACGCCATCTATTATTCCATTGGATTCCGCATTCCACGCGCCGCTATTTGATCCTGCGCCAGCCCCGCCGCCTGAGCCCCCGCCTCCGGAATTTTGCTGTTGGTCAATAATATTCAATTCATCAAATCCCGCCGAAGTTGTGGCTTTCGCTAAATCCTCCAGTGCTCCCGCAGTTCCTACAGCGGCGTCCTGCGTCTGCTGCAACTGCTGTGCCGCTGCGTAAGATTCCTCATAGGTCGTTCCAAAGAGAGACGATATAAAACTAGCAATTGCTTTTGTTGCCTGGGCCAATGCCGACATCAGCGCGTTTAAAATCGGCAAGACAGATTGAATGATAGGCACAAATGCGGCTGTTAGGTTTGTTTTCACCGCGTTTAAGGAATTCATAAATTCGGTATTAGAAGATAAGGCGCTCCAAATCATTTCTTTGAATGACCTAAAAAACGAATATAATACCGACGTGATAAAGGCCGCCTTGATCGCCATTCTGACGCTTTGGCCCAGCCTGTTAAACGTGGACTGAATACGCCCGGAGGTTCTCGATACTACTGATTGCTGATGCTGGGCGGCTTTTTCGATGGCCGCTTTTTGTTTCTCCACCGCCTTCTGCGCTGCCCGTGTTACCCGTTCATACGATGCAATGCGTTTTGCTTCTGTTTGTGAATCCGCAACTTTGATAGCCGCTGCAAGTGAGATTTCCGCTTGCTTACGCTTCAAAATCAGGTTATCATATCGCTCTCCAAGTTTCTGATACGCCTTGTCAGCCAATGTTGCTTTTGCGGCTGCTTGATCTAAAGCATTCGCGTCTTTATAAAAGTTGGACAGCTCATCATATTTTCTTTTAGAGATGGCGTCCATCTTTTCGTCCAACGCCCCCATTGCGACGCGCAACTGTTCAATTCTTGCTTTTGCGGATTCTACTGATCTATTCAGCGGCTGGGTCGGCAGCTTCATATTAGCTATAGCCCGGTTAATTGCTTTTCCCGCTGTATCTCCAACTCTTTTAAAGCTGGACGCCGCTTGTCGGTCCGCCTTTGACGCAAATGCGCCAAGCTGAGACTGGACATTATCTTTTAAATTTAAGGATAGATAAATGCTTCCTACTTCTGCGCTCACTTTTTCTCACCACCCGCTAAAGATGCAAACATGCTTTCTAGCGCAAGCATTTGCCTGTTGTAATCATTGAAATTTACATGTTGAAGCTGCTGTGATCTGAACCTTTTCCAATCTGATTGGATTTTGCGCTGCTCTGGGGAAAAATTTTTAATGCGTTCCCTATCCTTCTCTGAGCGTATCATGACAACGCGGCCCAGCGGCGTATCGTCCATAAGCCCGCTTACCATCTTGATCCAGTCGGAGTATCGTAGATCACCTTGTTCTGACGGCAGCACCCGGTACTGCTTTGCAATGCTTTGTTCAATTAAAACCCGGTCATATTCCAGGTCGTACCAAACTTCATTTTGAATCTCGGTCTTTGCGGTTTTGAAATCGTTTTGATACCTCTTCCGGTTCTTCGCCGCTCATCGCCGCGATTACAGTTTCAAAAAGCCTAAGGTAAGCCGGATACCTCAAATTCATGTCCTCAATTTCCTGAGCGTGTTCTTTACCAAAAACCAAGGTAAAGGTTTCCCGGATCATCTTCGCACTTTCTTTTATACTGTCAGCACCGTTTTCAGAAATAAGCTTCATGGCTTTCTCGGCGGTTTTCTGCCTGTCGTCTAAGGGGTATACTTTATCCCCAATCCTGATTTCAGGGCATTCGGTAAGCAATGCGTTATCGATAGTATATAATTTCATTTCTTATTCCTCCATTTAAAAGAAATAGGCCCCCGGTTACGGGAGCCTACGCCTGTACTTTTTTAAAGTGAGCCTGCAGGGGTATACGTCGGTTTTCCGTCAGACATCAAATCAAACTCCAGAGAATCTACATTCGTGGAATCTCCGCCCCCCGGGGTGGTTACATTGATTACACAGTCAAACTCAAGTTTCGCGCCGCTTGGAAAGGTCCATTCCGCTTTGCTGTTACAGTCTTCTCCGGTTTTCCACGCAAGGCCTGCAACATAATCATTGCCGCTATCTCCAATGTTCCTTTTCCCCGACAAAGAGATAGTAAACATTTTTCCGGTCGTCAGCCTGCGGCCCCAGCCTTCCGTATCCATCGGGGTCCATTCCTCCACGTTGCCGTCCATAGAAACCGAAAAGGTTTCCATTTCCTTTACAACCGCCATAGTGGGAGAATCTCCGCGCCCGCTGGTGCTTATTTTAAATTCATTTTTAAATACCGGCAGCACTCCAGTAGTCGCCATATTATCAAATCCTTTCATAACAAATTTCCATGTTAATTACATACTCAAAAATCCCATACTCGTCTTTCCCTACGGAAACAGGTCCCCGTCCTGGATCAACAGAAACAATGGAAACGTCGCCCATCAAAAAGCCGCAGCTCCCATAGATCAGATCAAAAACGCCCTGTGCTTTCTTCTCCGCCAGATAGGCATTATTTGTCCAATGGATCAGCACTGTAACATTTTTATAATCATATCTAACGTTTTCCGCTCCTCCAAGACAAATACGGGAACTCCCTTTTGTTTTATTGTCGTTATATACTCCAACGAACTTTTCCTTGCTTCCATCAATACCCCCCGCCGCGATACAATCGGAAAGCTCAGGGGCCAAAGCTTTCAACCATGTGACTATGTTTTCAAGATTCACCCATCTACCTCCTTTTTGTATAACTCAGCAAATGTTTCTTGGGCAAAGTCTTTCTTTTCTCCATTGATCCACGGCTCAAGCCATTTGCCTCCAGCATTGTGATTGTTAACAATTTGAAAGTTATATTCCGGGTGATAATACAGCCTGCGGACCTGCACGGAACCAGTAATCAGCCTAGATTCGATTTCATGATCGTGAACGGACGTTTCTGTGAAGGTATCATTATTCTGCATATTGCCGTTGTCATAGGGCATTACCTCTGCGGTTCTGACTTCAGTTTGCAGGGCGTCGATGGTTTGCTCCATTGTGCGGACAGCGGCGGAATTTAATCTCATAATTTCCCGTGCGTTTAGCTTCAAGCTCATTACATCAACTCCAGTTGCGTGAAGTTTACTGTTCCGTCTGGGTTTCTGGCGCGGGAAGAAGAATAAATTCTGCGAGTAACCTTGCCAGTATCAATCACAGCTTCCCCGGAAATATCGGAACCAGGCGCTATATCTCCGTTAAACAGCGCCGTTGCCTGGAGCTGAACTAATCGGCGCTCTTCGTTAAGCACCTGCTTTGATTTTTCGGAATAGTTGCAATTTCCCTCAAATAAAATGGTTTTCTTAGGGCTCCCGTCTTCGTTAATCCCATCTTCAAACTGTATCGTTATGGGTGTCATACAAACTGAATCTGGTACAAGCTCAGGCCATTTCATTAGTACACCCCCCGATAGGTAAGGCCGGTTTGATTTAATACGCCGGCCACATCTTGGGAGGTATAAACCCCGTTGCTTTTCGTCAATACGCTTTTATCCCAGTTCATAGATACTCCATTGATGGAGTAAGAAGAAAGGGGATTGCTCAGCAGATCGGAATACTGACTTCTAAAATCGACCTGCCGGGCAATCGCCAGCTTAACTTTCTCCTGCTGAAATGTACTGAGCGTATTGAAACCACGTGCGTAAATCCGCCCATAGGTCATGATGTTAACGTCTTCTTCCGCCTCTTTAATCGCTTTTTCGATTGCGTCATCGGAGGGAAGATTTTCCCGCTGGCTCATGGCCTTATATTCCTCTACGCTCAACATCATTTGTCACTCCTCCTTACGGGTGCGTTTCCTCACCGGCTTTTCCTCTTTCGCTTGGATAAAGGAAGGATTTTGCAGATATCCTATAGCAATTTCATCAGAGGCTTCCAATATAACGCCAGTTTCCTTATTGACAATCTTCATAATGTTCTCCCGATTAAGCGGTAGTAGTCCACTTAAAGATTAAGTCAGGGGTAAGGGCTTTTGTTCCGTAATCGTAAAACAGGCTTACTGCGTAATCATTGGAAAGGGGAATTTTTTCCGGATTGCTATACTGATCCACAACAACAGGCTGCGCTACCGCGCCGCGAATCATCAAAATCCCGTTGGTTGTTGTGGTTTTTTGGCTAGGCTCCTCTCCGGAAACCGTTACCGGCAGTCTAGTGCAGCTGTACACCCGCACACCGTGATACATACCGAACTCCTCGCCGGCAGTATCCACATTAGGATTGCTTTGAGTATCCAGGAAAGTCCGCAGCTTGCCGTACTGAGCCGGGGACAATACTAAATCCATCATGTCCCTGTCTACGCCGTCAGTATAGTCGTTTTTAACGACCTCCAGCGTCTGGATCATGCTTTCCACAATATCCTGGATATCGGTAACGCCGCTAGCCGGAGTGAAAGCCGTTCCAGAAGTGCTTGCCTCGGAAAAAAATGCACGATCCAAATCAGCCGCCATTGTCAATACATGATTATCCGCCCGGCGCTGCATAATTCCGGCCACTCCGAAAGTATCAAGGTCGAACTTAGCAACCTCTTCTACAATTTCTTTGTGGGTATTTAAATTTACAGTAGTGGGCGGTGCTGTAATTTTGTCGCCTTTGGTTGCGGTTCTCGCGGTGCCGTAGGTCTTTGCTGCACTGTTTACAAAACGCTTGAATTCCACAGAGCCTGCGGCGGGGTTACCGGTATATTGTTGGGACTTTAACGCCGTGGATAACGTGGATTTTTGTACGTTCTCAATTACCAGTCCATAAATTTCCGCCAGCGTTGCCGGGGTGCTCGTTCCCGCAAGCAGACTAATCGCATTTGTTCTAGCCATAAAATAAATCTTCCTTTCATTTTAAAAAATTACTTTTCCGGAGATCGCGGGGTTCTTTTTTGGATTTCCTTCCGAGCCTTCCGCGTCCGCTCCGACTTTGATTGCTGTTTTTTGCTTTTCCGTGTTTTTCCAGGACGGGTGTCTCTTCAATACGGCCTTGAGTGCTTCTCGGATCGTATCTTCGTCCACCTCATCGCCGCTCTTTTCGACTTCCCGGACAGCAAGATATACGGCATCTTCTACAGCATCGGTTCTTACACCACTCTTGAAAGCTTCTATCTGCGCTTTTGCTTCCATTAATTCTTTCTGGTAAGCATCATTCGCGGGTGCTTCCTGCGGCGCAGTCGGCTGCACTGGCGCATCTTGGGGCTGCTGCACCTGTTTGTTCCATTTCCTATGCTCTCTCTTAATTCGTCCCTCAATGAGCGCGTCAAGTTCTTCCTGCGTTTTCGGCAAATTGGAGGCAGAATCCTGTTCTTCCCGCTTATCGTCCTTTTGCTCTTCTTCCTGGGTCTGGACATTGGTTTCCTGTTCCATTTCTTTCATGCGTAATCCGCTCCTTTTATAGCCTGTCGGCCTTGATTTCCTTGCAGAGTTTTTTGCCGTGCAGCATGTTTTGGGCATGAAAAAGGCAGCCCGAAAGCTGCTTCATCAAACAATATTAGATTTATTCGCCGTTGTAGTGGCACCTACCGTTATTAAAAGCACCGCAATTCTCACGGACGCATTCCATGTATTTAAAATATTCGTTGGTCCTTGTGGTGCCCGTAGGCAATTGATTTTCGTTTTCCTCGCTGTATTCCTGCGTCCATTGCTGTACGGTAATATGGACTTTAACGTTATATGGACATATCATGGTTACCTCCTGATTTTAAGTATAAAAATACCACCCTGCCATTCGGAGAGTGGTATAAGCAATTATTTTTCTGTTTTATTTGGAACAAATTGTATTCCGTGATCTCCAATGTAAGGCTTTTTGTGGGATACTCTTTCCAGCCATATATCAGGCGGAATTCCTTTTAGGAAAGCGGAGCAAACAGGGGCTCCACCGTCAAAGCCATTGTAATGCTTACATCTTATTGCGCACAGATTGAACATTTTCATTTGGTATGGGTTGGCATCAATTATGATGGAACCGTCCTTTTCTTCTTCAAGCCAATTATAATTCCTGTAATCTATTTCTTCCAAGGGATCAACTCCATTTCTAGGCCAAGCCTTCTCGTAATTCTCCGCATAATTATCCTTTGAATTAGAAAGTGGTTATGAAGAATATTGGTCTAAGATAGCTTTATACATGCGCGCTGTCAATTGGTCTTCTGGGGGATTTCCGTCGAGCGTTTCGCACTCATCATCATAATTGGGGTCAATTGGGTGTTCCTTTAAGAAAGTTTCCATCTTTTTAAGTTCCTGCAACGTAATATTTGATGCCACACTTTTCATGCCCCTTCAAAAAAGTCTTGGATATATTCAAAATATTTTTATAAAAAATTTAATTGTTTGATGATACTACTTTTTTTGGAACCGATATCCTTTCCCACAATCCGTTTCTGGATTTTTCATTACCTGGCGGATATGTTCTGGGTTTATACCGTCTGGGTATGCCGCGCAAACAGCATCATTTTTTATTCGATAGACGCAACTGTTACAGGGAATATTCTGCATATAATTGGTGTCGGAAGGCTCAGAACACCGCGCCTTAAATTTATCCGCATCAGATAATTCTCCATATCTTCGTATTCTATCTTCTTTTGATAAATGGCAAAATTCCTTAAAACTTAAATTTCCTTCAGCCATATCGAATTGCCCTCCTTCCTTTCAACAAAAAACATCGTGCCGCGGCGAAATAAAATCTCTTGTTCTAATGGATTATAGATTCTCATATCTCTGCCGTGTTTGCTTTGAATAATCATTTGTATCTCCATAGTTTCATCATAGACCTCCGTGCTAGACGATACGTATTGCCGTTCTACCACGAAATTTCCAGGCGTATATCGGTTCCAAAACAAAGATATATCTTCAATCATATCCGCGCTTATCGATCGATATACTTTTCCTTGGTAAACCGGAAGTTTTACTATTGCAAGGTCCAAAGCGCGAACAACCTCGCGCTGCCTGTCCGTCAATAAGGAATCTTGGCGTAACGCATTGTTTAAAGCATAGCTTACGCCTGATCTTTTATATTGATCTATCGCATAAATGTCTTCCGCGCTTAGTGTATCACTCGAAGCGTTCATCGTCAATCCAGAGGCATATCTTTTCTTTGCTTGTTCTATAAAAAACTCAGCCGTGTTGTTGCTTTCGGGTTTGTCGTATATCTTTTCCCTCCAATAATCCCGGCGTAAAGCATCGCTGTGGTTATTAATAAATTCTCTAAGCTTTGTTTGCGCCGCTTTTCTTTTTTGGGAATATCTTTTTCTATCTTCCGGAAATATGGAACCTGTCTCCAGGCGTTTCCACTTTCGTATCTCCCTTTCCATTGCCCGCTGTTTCTGTTCCAGCCTGGCATTTTTTCGTATTGCCTCTTTATCCATCGGTTTTGGCAAGATACTGATTCCCTCATACCACGTTGATAGGGTGTGCCGACAGTTAGGGTGGAAGAGCCCATTTTTTACGGCTACCGAAAGAAGCGGATACAAGCCCCCGTTCCTGCTTTTCCCTAGATCACCGTTTCTTTCCCATTTCCATTCGCCCCATACATCGTCGATGTATACCTTACCTTGCCACGGCAGGCAGGTCTCGGAACAGGCTCCGTATTGGGATACCAGAACAGTATCAATTCCTAGTTCAGCTCTCTTTTTAGCTTCTCCCTGTAAGTAGGAACGCATAGAGGCCGTTCTAAGCGCCATCTGAACATAATCCGCGATGTTTACCCGTTTGCCGTCCTTGTACTCAATGCAGTTTATGCCTTTGCTCAGAAAATCCTCCGTTGCCATGTCAATTGCCTTGGGAAGATTTACAGCGCCGATTGACATCGCTACATTGGCCTTATGTACAGTTTGTCTATACACATCGTCCATTAATCTGAGCGCCGCTGTTTCCGCCCTTTTCTCCGTGTGCTGAATATCATGTATTAGGCTTTGGAGCTTTCGGTCATTCACGCCAAAAAAACTGCGCTCCGTAATATCACGGCTGGCTGGCAGAAAGTAATGCCCGGCTGTACGATGGGTTTCTACCTCCTGGTTTATCCTCTCTATTCCTTCGGCATATTGATCCCGCAACATAGCTTCCGTTTCTTGATCGATTATCGAGACGTATTTACCGATAATGCCCTGGTTTTCTCGCCGAAAGGATTCTAAATTTTGTATTTTTTCTTCCTGCCAGGCCGGCCACCGAAAGCCCTCTTTTTCTTCCCATGCTTTATGGGCGGTTAAATTCCGTTGAAGCGAGGAAATCAGTTCAAGCTCAATTTGTACGAATAAATCCGACAGCTCACGCCAAGTCAATCAGCTCACCTCCCACTGAAGGAGGCTCCTCTTCTACTTCAATTCCGCGCACATTTTTAATTCTCAGTACTTCTTCCTTTTTCCAATCCTCATCTTTTGAAGCGCCCCACAACTCCTCAACCTGGCTTTCTATACTCATAATCGACGCGGCAGCCGCCTTCCCGATGGATTCAATTCTCGAATTAAAATCTGGCGCCCCATATTCCCCAAAACTCACTGTAGGGTTATAAGCTTTTGTCGGCAGATTGTGCATATTATCATAGGTTGTTAGTATCGCGGACACCAACACCGGAAGCACTTTTTCTAAAGTACCTGTTATAATATTTCTTGTATAACCGGTTACGTCCTTCTTTTCTCTTTGCGCTTCTCCCGACGCGGTTTTGCTTACGTCAATTCCCAACGTGGCGGGAGAAATAATTCCTTGCAGGCACATGTCAAGCATCGCTGTATAGGTAGATAAATAGGCCTCGTATCTTATCTCCGGTTGAATGGTCTCTATCTTGTCATTAGACTTGGAACCGTCGTCTCCTTCCACGGCTACAAAGTTTGTTCCAAATGAATTGACAGCGCCCAGATCACCGTTAATTGGATTTCTGGGAATCATGGTTTCCGGTATGTATTTCTGTACTCTGCCAGCTCGCACGGCGTCAATCCATTGGCTAATTGTCTCGTCGAAGGCATCAAACACCCCTGTTTTCCCATCATAAATTGATTTTCCTCGTCCCGGAAACCTCGGATTTTTATAAATCACCAACGGGACAGCCAAAAGATAATCCCCTAAAATCACAGTAGGCTTTAAATTCTCCAATTCCTTCACCGTTGACAAAGCAATCTCTTTGCTCTTTTCAAACAAGGCATAAGATACGTATGCGCATTTTTCGCCGTCTGAATCCTTTGTTTTTGCGTACCGCTCTCTAAGCTGGTATTCACTTTTTTCCGAATGAATCTTAGTCCAAAAATCAATGCCATACACGTATCCGTGTTTTGTTAAAAAGTCCACCCGATCAGCAGGATAAAACTCTACGAGCGGATATGGCGATACGTCTGTGTCAATTGAAATTTTAAACGCGCCGTCGTTAGAACTTAATGCGTCTTTTACCGCTTGCCCGACTAAATCATCAAAACCTATTTTGGAAGATATTTCATTCCATTTGGTTTTGGCCTCTTCATCATCTTCAAATTCAACTTCATTTAAGTCCGACTTTACGATATAAGCGAGAGTGTCAACAATCATAGCCGGAAGTCCGCTGTGTATCTTTCTAATATTTTCGGTTTCCGGCACTGCCGCCCAAAATCTTGAGCTTTCACCGTAACCGACACCGATTTGCTTATACAATTGTTCCAGCTCATAAGCGTCTCCGCGATACCATATCTTGTTTCTAATTACTTCCGTTTCAAAGCTTAAAGGCTCGTTGATCGTAATAGCCCTATCATCTGCCGGTATAATATCCAACCAATTTCTAATCATTTCTTTAAACCACCCCATTTTTATCCCCGCTTTCATGATCTATGTAATCTTTTCTTCAAGACAGTATTTACAAAATACCGGATATCGTCCATCGCGTGATCGTTTTCTTTGATAGGCTTATCGGATTCTCCCTTTTCGTCCCAAGAATAGCTTCCAAATTCCCGGATAGCGTCTTTACACGAGGAAGAAAATTTTAACCGTCCTGTATTCAATGCCGTAGCCACATTACGTATACCTTCCAATACGTCATTGTTCGCGTGGTGTACCCTAAACCGTCCGTGCCGCTTGATGCAGGTAATAAAAGAAGATGCTGACGGGTCTATAATAATCCGCTCAATGTATTTGTCACCTACAAATCTTTCCAGATCCGTATAATACTCCTCATCTGTTTTGGGCAGTGCATTTTTTCTTCCGGAATAGTAGTACTCTTTTTCTCTGTAGGCGATTCCTTCAGGCGTTACCAGCCACAAGCCGGCAGAAAATGGATTATAGGTGCCATAGTCGATACTGACATAATATTCTCCATTGTCTGGAAAGAAATCTGTTACGTGTTTATCCTTCCGAAACATGGGATAAATCAGTCCCTCGGCCAAAGCCCAGCGGCCTAAAATAAAACGGTCGTAGTAAACAGTCCCGGCGTATTCCTGTTTCAAGGCTTCCACAAAGGACGGTTCCAGAAACGGGTTATCATCAATGGTAAACAGCATCTGGTAAATATCCGCGCCGCTGTCTAAAAAGCCTTTGAACCAATGTCCGGGGTTATCTGGGTTACACGTACCGTCAAAGCAGGCTCCTGGTTTATCTAAACGGGATTTCAGCATTTGAAACACGTTTTCTGACCAAGTTGTAACCTCGTCGCCATAACAATAGGCCAGGCCAGCGCCTTGTAGCTTGCTTACCTGGTTCACCTTGTCAGCGCCCAGCGCATAACACTCCCGTCCGAATAGGGTAACCTTGTTGTCGCTTCCAATGTTGCCAACAAGGCCGGAAGTCCAAATTTGCCGCATTGGTTCCAAAATATTTCTTTCCAAAGTGCCCTTTGTGTTTCCAAGAAGAAGGATCAATCCATCATCAGAAGCGTGCCGAATCCTCCAAGGAATCTTATAGTAATCCAGATACGTTTTGCCGGAACGCGTAGCCCCTAAAGAAATGTTCCAGCGGTGAAACTTTTGAATCGTATTCTTCCAAACTTCTTTTTGCTTCTTAGAAAACTTAAGCGTCTCCATCTTTCATTCCCTCGTCCAAAGCTTTTATCACCGCGTCTAATTTATCCAAAGCCGTCATGTCCTGCGGTTTATCTTCTCCAATAATGCTTCTCATTTCTTTTGCTGCCGATACGTCACCGGCTTGCGCGGCCTGCATCAGTCCAAACACCAGTAGCATTTTATTATCACAGCCTTCAGGAGGCACCCCAGCACGGGCCATCTTATTAAATGTTCTACCGTCATGCACAGGCAGGGAAAGAAGAAATTCCGCATACTCTTTTAAAGTTTTCCGTGCTCTTCTTACTTCTCCACTAGCCTTGCCGCCCTTTGACTGAATTTTTCTTTGTTCTTCCTTTGTACGTTTATTCAAAGGAACTAAATTTTTTTCATTCGCCATACCACCACCGCTTTACAAATTTAATTTAACGATTGCATTTCTGAGGATTTCAAGTTCATTAGCCCTCCTGGTCCTGCCCTGGGGCTGTCCTAAAATATTGGCTATGCGGTTCTGTAAGGCCCGCTTTAACTCATTTGGATATTGACACTTGGGCAAGGCACAAACATGCACTCCCGCCGTCTTGTAGCCGTCGAAAACACACTTCCCATCTCGTGGGCAGTACATAAAAATCACTTCCTGTTTTTGGGTATCAAAAAAGCCCTCTGCGATTAGCAAAAGGGCTGAAAAATGTTCAAAACTGACACGCATCTTAACATCTCTCTAGGTATGTTGGCGGCGTGTCTGCCGTCCTCTCATTGTGGACTATCCGGCGTTGCTCTCCGTCGTGTCACAGTTGCTATCGGTCTGTATTCCGTCCGGCTGTCGGAGGGGAGCTACCCCGCTTATAAGGCGTCAAACTACTATCGATTCCCGGATAGGCGGGAGGAATTTGTAAGACGACTGTTAAACAATACAGGTATTATATAACAACCGTCGTATCTCGGCTGTTAGGAAGTGATGTAAGATGTATCTTTCACTCTTCCACAATATCAATTATATACTATAAAATCAGGAAAAGGTGCCATTTTTAAATTTCGTATAAATTTTTTGCGAGACGGAACAGAAATTGCTTGCGGTATCGCTTCATAGTGCGTTCAGACATCGCTTTCCCGTTGCTCATTGGTATGTATATTTGCCACATCTGCATTCCTTCAAGAAGATTCTTTTTAACAAATTCGCGTTCTTTATCACTTTGGCACTCTGACCAAGCTTTTTCTACCGCTTTTATTCTTCGCTCGTTTTCTTGCTTTCTGGCGATTAGTCGTTCCGCTTTCTGCGCGGTTGGGTTTCCAGGTTCTAATCCTCTAGGTAATCCGTCAGGAGGATTGCCGCCGGCTAAAATAATTTCCTCATCTATCTCACTTCGGCGGCGCAACATACGATAATATGCTTTAGCTATAGAAACACATCTGGTGTAAATATCTGGTTCCAGCTTCAAACTTTCGACCTCCTGACAGTCTTTTTGTCACACTTCTCCGGCGGACAGCCTCTAGGCTTTCCGGTATCCAGCATATAATTACAGTATTTTATAAGCCCATAGCCACGGGTAGATAACGGACGATGATAGACGCACCCCTCACAGCTTTTCCTGGTCATGGCGTAAAGCGTCTTTGCAGTAGAAATCGTCTGGCTTATCAGTAATCCAGAAAACAGCGTTTCCTGTCACGTCGCTAGTAAAACGAGAAAACGGGCACTCCTGTTTGTTTCTATGTACACAGTCCTTGCAAGTGGTATGTGGCTTGGGCGGGTCTTTGCTTGTCGCAAGAACGGAACAAAGCAGAAAGCCTAACGGTGCGCCTAAAAAATAACCTAAAAGTAATAATTGCCAGCCTGCCATATTAATTCTCCTTTCCGTTTCTAAATCCAAATTCATAAGCCTGTGCAATTCCAATAGACCATATCAGCTTCATGATAAAATTAATCCAAGTGTTTTGCGTGTTTCCATTAACAACGGTTTGGAAAAGATCACATAAGGCGCAGGCGGTAATGATAAGCCATACCACACAAAGCCTGTTTTTTGTGAAGCGGGCCGGCTCCTTCATGATTTTTTTACCTCCGGTTGTATGTTGCGCAAGAATATTTCAGCGAATTTGATATCTTTATCGCTCATTAAATTCGCCATTTCCTTGATTTCGATAAACTTACTGAAAACCATTAGCCATTTTTCACAAGGATTCAGGCTCATAAATACTCTTTTTTCAATCCCGGTCATTCTTCAATGTCTCCGTTCTCTATGTTACGGATCCAACGATAAAATTTCCCATAGCATTCAAAGCATAAGTCATAACTCGATTCACCGTAATCATACGGCCCTATACCACAGATTAAGCGATCAATGAGTTTAATTTTTCCGGATTTCAATTTGTGCTTCGGATAGGATCCTTCAATTTGTTTTCCGCATTTATCGCATAACAAAATACGCTGTTCACTCATGATTTTCCTCTTTTCTTAACTTCTCAATCATTTCAGACAGTTTCATAACGTCCGGGTGAGATTCAGGCTTCCCGGAATTTAATTCGCACCGTCTCAGCCGTTCAAATTTTTCTATCAGGAGTTTGGGATCTCTCTTTTGCTTTTTAAATTCTTCTTCGCTTATGATAATTGGAGAGTGCAGGAAATAATGTTCTTTATTCATTTGATTCCTTCCTCTCACCGTAGCTGCAAAAATCATCACTTGCAACCCATTGTGTACACCCATCTCTACAAATGTTTCGACACTCATACATTGGTTCTCTATCATCAACTTTATGTGACCAGTTACAATCCTTACATCTGACCACAGGGACAGCGTTGTTTGAATGCAGTTTCATTAATTCCGATACTGGTGTATACTCCTCACAGCCGAAACAGCCAATAGCAAGAACTCCATTAACGATATCAATATCAAGAGCATCGCCACACTCAGGGCAAAAGGTTCCATCTCTGGCAGCTAATCCTCCGTTAACCGCGTTTAGGATTTCCTTTATTTTTTCCGGTTCAAGGCCCGTGTCCTCATAAGCCTTTAAACGTTCCCAAACTTTACGCTGAGAACAGTATCCGTCCTCGCAGAAGCTGCCTCCCGGCGTCTCCCGGCACATTGCTATATCGCAAAAATTCCCTTCAAACGTTAATCTATTCATTTTTCTCCTCCTGAACGCCGCGCCATTGCCAATTATTATCGCTGTTATATTCGCACCCAATACAAATATCACGATTATAATGGTCGCTATAATAACACGCTTCACATGTAAAGCCACTGCGTTTCCGTAGAG
>CABUCM010000047.1 GCA_902490005.1 uncultured Ruminiclostridium sp. | reverse complement strand
CCACCGCCTCTCTGATTTCCAGAATCGCGGCCTGCGTCATCATGGTGGTTTTGCTGCGCAACCCGGAGCACCAGGTGTTTATCAGCCTGAAATGGGAATATCTGAAACCGAATTTCTCCATGATCCGGAAGATCTTACATATCGGCATTCCAAACGGCCTGGAAAACAGCTTTTTCCAGCTGGGAAGAGTCCTGGTGGTGAGCATTATCTCCGGCTTTGGGACGGTGCAGATCGCGGCTAACGCGGTGGCGAACAATTTGGACGGCATGGGGTGTATCCCCGGCAACGCCATGAACCTGGCCATGATTACCGTGATCGGCCAGTGCGTGGGCGCCAGGGACTATGACCAAGCGGTTTATTACACGAAAAAACTGATGAAAATCGCTTATCTGGCTGCTATCGGCTGGAATGCCCTCATTATTCTAACCCTGCCTCTTTCCCTGAAGCTGTATAATCTTTCAGCGGATACCATCTGGCTTTCCACCGTCCTCATTTTGATCCACTGCGGCTTTGCCATGGTGCTGTGGCCCGCGTCGTTTACCCTGCCCAACGCGCTGCGGGCCAGCAACGACGTCCGGTTCCCCATGATCGTGTCTATCGCGTCCATGGTGGTTTTCCGGATCGTATTCAGTTATGTTTTAGGCGTATGGCTTCAAATGGGCGCTATCGGTGTATGGATCGCCATGGTTATCGACTGGGTGTGCAGGACCGTGTGCTTTGTTTGGCGGTTTGCCCGGGGGAAGTGGAAACTGCAAAAGATTTAATCAAAACCCCCGGCATAGCCGGTGGTTTCCGAAACAATCATAGCCACCAATAAGCTGGTGGTACGCGCCAGCCCTAGAAGGGCATAATAAGGACTCAGCCCCTTAGGGGCGCTGAATGATTATCACGGCGGCACACAAGCTATCGCCAGTAAACCGGCGGCGCTCCACAACATTTCGCTTTATGATATTGCGGGATTGCTTTTTCACCGTCTGAGACGATAGAACCCCTAGGGGAAGCCTTATATGAAAGCATTTTAACCGGCCCCCCGATTTTGCTGGGGTTTTTCTCTTGCTTAAGCGTACAATCATATGAAAAAGGCCTGAGCAGTCAATGCTCAGGCCTTTTTTGGTGACAACAGTCAGGACAGCTTCAAGGCTTTCAGATATTTCTCATAAGCCAGATCATAGCTTTCCGCTTCCAC
This sequence comes from uncultured Ruminiclostridium sp., assembly GCA_902490005.1. Taxonomy (GTDB): domain Bacteria; phylum Bacillota; class Clostridia; order Oscillospirales; family Acutalibacteraceae; genus Clostridium_A. The sequence continues at coordinate 17,499 of CABUCM010000047.1, read as the reverse complement.
CGGCTGGTAATGCAGCACCTTTTCCGAGCGGGCGATAATCTCCCGGGCCTCGCCTACGTTGCGAATCTGTCCGCTGGCAATGAGTTGCATGGCGATGTTGCCCAGCACCGTGGCCTCAATGGGGCCGGCTGTAACCTCACAGCCGCAGGCGTTGGCGGTCATACGGCAGAGAAGATTATCCTTGGTGCCGCCGCCGATCATGTGGACGGCCCGGTAATTCTTGCCGGTGCAGCTTTTCAGCTGGTCGTAGGTGTAGCGGTATTTCATGGCCAGGCTCTCATAAATGCAGCGCATGACCTGGCCCACCGTTTCAGGAACCGGCTGCCCGGTTTTTTCACAGAACTCACGCACCCGGCGGGGCAGGTTTCCCGGCGGCACGAAGGACGGGTCGTCGGGATCGATAAAGCAGGTAAAGGGCTTTTCCTCCAGGGCCATCCGTTCCAGGTCGCCGTAGCTGTAATCAAAGCCCTCCCGCTGGTACTGCCGGCGGCTTTCCTGAATCATCCATAAGCCGAGAATATTCCGGATCAGGGAGGTCTTGCCCTCGGCGGCGCCCTCGTTAGCCAGATTGTAAAGGACGGCCTTCTCGTTGAGCACAGGGGAATCCACTACCGTGCCGAAGATAGACCAGGTGCCGCAGCTGTTGAAGATAAAATCCTTTTCTTTGGCCGGCACCGCCGCTACGGCGCTGGCGGTGTCGTGGCTGGCTACGGATACCACCTTGATGGGGTCCACCCCAAGCTCCTCACAGGTTTGGGGCGTTAGGCGGCCGATCACCGTACCAGGCTGCACAATAGGAGTAAACAGCCGTGAGGGGATTCCCAGGGCGTCCATCACCCGGTGGGACCAGGTCCCCTTCGCCGCGTCTAAAAGCTGGGTGGTGGTGCAGTTGGTGTATTCCGATGCCTTCACCCCGGTAAGCATGTAATTGAACAGGTCCGGCATCAGCAGAAGGCAGTCCGCCCGGTCAAGCTGATAGGGACGGTTCAGCGATAAAGAATACAGCTGGAATACCGTGTTCAGCTCCATGAACTGGTTGCCGGTCAGGTGGTAAAATTCCTCCTTGGGAATCCTGGAAAAGCTTTTTTCCACCAGGCCCAAGGTGCGCAGGTCCCGGTAGTGGACCGGATTTTCCAGCAGGGTGCCGTCCTTGGCGATCAGGCCGAAATCCACGCCCCAGGTATCGATGGCAATGCTGTCGATGGGGCCGAATTGCTTGGCTTTGAGGATTCCCTGCTTGATTTCATAAAATTGGCGCAGCACATCCCAATAAAGGGTGTCCCCGATGCTGACAGGGTCGTTGGAGAACCGGTGGATCTCCCGGTAGGAAATGGTGTTTCCGTCAAAGGAGCCCAGCATGGCCCTGCCGCTGGAAGCGCCAAAGTCGAATGCCAGAACTTGATTTTTCTGTGCCATTTTCATCACGTCCGTCCGGGATCATCCCAGCGGCCGCTGCACCGTCCTTTCGTCAAGAATAATTTATTTATCTCTGCGGTAATGACGGTAGCCCGGATGGCGGCCGGTTACCTTAGCGGTTTTCCGCAGTTCCAGCAGGCGGCCGATATTTTTCTCAGAGATTTCCTTTTCTCCTCCCAGCAGACGGGCGTTCAGCTCGATTTTGGCCCACAGCTCCAGGGTTTCCATACGGTAATAGGCGGTGCACAGGTCCGCGCCCACCGTCACGGCGCCGTGGTTTTCCAGCAGCATGGCGTCGTGGTCGGGAAGATAAGGGGCGATGGCGTCCGGAACCTCTGTGGTGGAGGGAACGCCGAAGGGGGTCAGCGGCACGCTGCCCAGGGAGATTACCGCTTCAATCATGGTGTAGCGGTCCATGGGAAGATGGGCCACGGCGAAGCCGGTGGCAGTGGGCGGATGAGCGTGAACCACAGCGCCGACGTCGTCCCGGAGTTCATAGCAGCGGAGGTGCATTTTAATTTCAGAAGAAGGCCGGTAATCACCGTTAGCTTCCAGGATTTCTCCCTTGGCGTTGATTTTAATCAGCTTTTCAGGTGTGATGAAGCTTTTGCTGATTCCGGTTGGCGTGCAGATGAAGTTGCCGTCGGGCAGCTTTACAGAAACATTGCCGTCGTTGGCGGCAACCCAGCCCAGCTGCCACATTTTGTGGCATACGTCGCAAATCTGATCCTTGATCTCCATTTCAGTCATAAAAAGCACCTCTTTGATTAAATTTGATTAAAGAAGCCAAGGGCCTCTTTGTTTAATTATAGCCTCTTTCGCGGCGTTCGTCTAGGCGATACGGTGATGTTGACAAAACGAAAAGCCTATGGGGGTTTAATAATTAGGTTTGATCAAAATTGATTATAATGTGAAATGGAAAGGCGCTGTCAAACTTTCTTTTGACAGCGCCGGAGCGTAAACAATATTTCCGCCTAAGGCTTAGGCGGCCTTTACAGCCTTGAGAATCCGCACCACAATGGGGCTCAGCACCACGTTGACGCCCAGCTCCACCAGGAAGTTGATTCCCAGCAGCCCGACGACAATGTTGTAAAGCACGTCGGTTTCGCCAGTCCAGGACAGCAGCACGGGACGGAAAAACAGGGACATGCCTAAGTAGAAAATGCCGGTGTTCACAATGGGGCTCAGCACAGCGGCCGCGATGGTACCGCCAATGACGCTTTTGGAAGCGATAAGCCGGTACATCAGGCCGGCGGCAAAACCGGCGGCACAGCCCTTGACCATGCAGACCAAAATACACAAAAACGGGTTTGCGTTCCATACGATGGCGCCGCCCGGGTCCGCCCCGGTAATGCAGCAGATGATTACCACAACGCCGAATACGCCGCCCAGATAAGCGCCCGCTCCCGCGCCGTACACGGCGGCGCCCACTACAATGGGGATCATCGCCAGGGTAATGGAGAAGGGGCCGAACTTGATGAAGGTGGAAACCAGCTGCAGCACAATAATAATGGCTGTGAAAATCGCCAGCCCCACCATCCGCTGGGTCTTGCCGATGGTCAGAGTTTTTTGCTTTGACATATTCAATTACCTCCTGCTGATACTCCTGCGCTCAGGATGCATCGCAAATATTTATAGCCCGGCTTTTGCCGGTAAGCCCCCGAAGGAGCGGCTATCCATCATAACCGGCTTACTTTTTGCCGGTATTCTTTTCGTAGAGAAGCCGCAGCCCCTCCAGCAGCAGATTGTCGCAATAGACGATATTCCGCCGGCAGTGGGGGACGATCTCTCTGCCCAGGCCGCCGGTGGCCACGATGGAGCATTTTTTTCCAAGCTCATCCTCAATCCGGTCGCACATGCCATCCATCATCGAGGCGGTGCCGAACACAGAGCCGGAACGCATGCAGTCCGCGGTGGTGGCGCCGATGACGTTTTTGGGGGCCTCCAGGCTGACGGAGGAAAGCAAAGCGGAGCGGGCGGTGAGGGCCTCCAGGGCGATGCCCGGCCCGGGGATGATAACCCCGCCCAGCATGCTGGCGTCAGAATCCAGAACGCTGATGGTAGTGGCGGTGCCGATATCAAAAATGATGCAGGGACAGTCGAACAGCTCGATGGCCGCCACAGCGCCGGCCACCAGATCGGCGCCCAGGGTGGAGGGATCGTTCAGCTTGATGTTCAGCCCGGTTTTCATGCCGGGGCCGATGCACAGGGGGACAGTTCCGGTCAGGCGCTTGATGGCCCGCTTGATCCCCGAGGTCAGTGCGGGTACCACGGAACTGATGATAGAGCCCTCGATCTGGCTGATAGAAACGCCGTAAATATCCACGATATCCCGCAGCTCCACCGCGTATTGATCCTCGGTACGCTGGCGGTCTGTGGCCAGGCGGGACACGAATTTCAATTCCTTGCCGTCATAAACGCCCATGGTTATGTTGGTGTTTCCGATATCCAAAGCCAAAATCATGAAGGTTCCCTACTTTCCAATGTCATTCCACGGTATCTATTATAGCAAGTGTCCGTTTTAGACGCAAGAAATATTCCAAGCAGCGGCAAAAAAATGCTGTTTTTCCAGGGGATTCTTGCTATAATAAGATGAAATTATGACATTTACCCAAAGAAAGGAACCGCCGTCATGAAAGAGTATTTTGGAAAGAACATATTAAAATATCAGGATCAGATCATTAACGATTTAAAAGAGCTGGTGGCCATTCCCTCTGTGGCAAAGGCCTCCGCCGAAGGGCCGCCCTTTGGGGAGGAATCCGCCAGGGCCCTGAGATGGATTTTAAACCGGGCCGAAGAGCTGGGGCTGGCGGCGGTAAACGCAGGCGATTACGCGGGGCACGCCGAATACGGCAGCGGGGAGGCCGTAGCCGCGGTGGTGACCCATGTGGATGTGGTGCCCGCCGGAGATGGGTGGACCGGGAAGCCTTATGTGCTGGAGGAGCGGGACGGCAGACTGTATGGCCGGGGAACCGCCGACGATAAGGGGGCGGCGGTTGCGGCGCTTTACTGCTTAAAAGCCCTGAAGGATGAGGGCGTGGCGTGCCGCCGCAGGATACGGGCGGTTTTCGGCGCCGGGGAGGAGATCGCCTCCGATGACTTGAAACGGTATTTCCAGCGGGAAACCCTGCCGGAGCTGGCCTTTACCCCGGACGCGGAATACGGCATCTGTAACCGGGAAAAGGGAATCCTCCATGTGGAGTTGTCTGCCCCCGGGGCGTGCGGCGGGCCGCTGAAGGCGCTTTCCGGGGGAACGGTGCGAAACGCGGTGCCGGCCTCTGCCCAGGGGGTGGTCCGCTGTACGGAAGAAGAGCGCCGGAAGCTGGAAAGCCTGGCGAAGAAGCTGGGCGGGGAATTTTCTTTTCAGCCTGGGGAGCAGGGCCTGGTAATCAGCGCCAAGGGAAGGGCGGCCCACGCCATGGAGCCTGAAAAGGGAAAAAACGCCGTTTCCCATCTTTTAAAACTGCTTTCGTCATGCTTCGGCGGCCAGTCTCTGGGCGGGTTATGGGACTTTTTAGCGCGGAAGATCGGCTTGGAGCTGGAGGGGAGCGCCTTGGGCCTCCGCCAGGCGGATGAGGTATCCGGGCCGCTGACGGTGAATTTAGGCGTGGCGGAGCAGGAGGGCGGCGCGTGCCGGGCGGTGCTGGATATCCGGTACCCGGTGACGGCGGATGGCGGGGCGATTTTTGAAAAAATCCAAGCCGCGGCAGAGCCTTATGGAGTAAAAGCCCAGGTGCTGGCGGAGCAAAAACCCCTGTTCATACCGGAGGATACGCCGCTGATTCGTATGCTGAAAGGCGCCTACCAGGCGGTAACCGGGGAGGAAGCGGCTCTTTACGGCACCGGCGGCGGGACCTACGCCCGGGCGCTGCGGAACCGGGGGGTGGCCTTCGGCCCGGTGTTTCCGGGGGAGGAAAACCACCTTCACGACGCGGATGAGTTTATTGAAATCGAAAAATTCATGCTTCACGCTCAAATCTGTTTGGAGGCGCTGTTCCGTATGGCGTCCCAAGAATAAAAAAGCCCGATTCCCTTTTCGCTGGGGGAATCGGACTTTTTTTCTTGGGAGAGGCGCCCGCGCCCGGCCGTGCCGTCAACGGCCAGCACTGTCCGCTTTGCCGCGCTTTCCCCGTCCGGCCGTTCTGGGTTTGGGAGAAGGCCCGGGAAGCGCTGAGAAGTTCCAGGAAACAAGCTGGGCGGCCCGCGCCTCCAAGGCGCGGTCGGTTTCCTGCTCTGTCAGGCCGAGAATAAAATCGGAGGAAACCCGGTAGCGGCAGGCCAAAGAAACCAGCTTTTCCGCGGAAAGGTGCGACCGGCCCAGTTCGTAGTAGGCATAGGTGGAGCGGTCCACGTTTAAAGCCGCCGCCACCTGGTCCTGAGACAGGTCCAGCAGCTTCCGCAGGGCTTTCAGACGCTTTCCCGTCAGTGCTTTGTCGTATTTCAAGCTTGATCGAACCTCATTTCCAAGGATTTCTTTCCAGATTTGTTGATGGCTTTTATAATACGTTTTCCAGCAGGTCGGTTACGATTTTTCTTTGTTGTGAGTTCAAGGCAGACCAGCTATCCAATAATTTTCTTTGTTCTGGTGTCAGAAAGATGGCATCATCCCCCTCGCCGAAAAATTGGGATAAGGTGATGCCCAGCCCTTTGCATATTTTATCTAAGGTTTGTATGCTTGGTATTTGCTTTTTACGATACCAGGAGGATATTGTCGACTGGGCCAGCCCGGATTTTTTGGCCAATTCGTACTCTGTCCAGTTTCGTTCCAAGCGGAGCCTGGTGATTTCTTTCAGGATATCTTTCACGTTTCCACCCGCCTGATTGGTTTCTATGATAAGCATATTATACATTGGGATAATTTGGTTTTTTAGTCTTACGAAACGTATAATTAATACGACATAAATCATGCCTGCATTCTGGCTTAATTATGGCACATTCGGCTTTATTTTCCTATCCTGAAAAATGTAACTATAAGCTATATGGAAAGAGTACGAAAAAACAGCCCAAGCGGCGATTGAAACTGGTTTCAATCATCCCTTGGGCTGTTTGAGTGAATTGAATTGTTATCCGCTTGGGACAAGGCTGTTTTGCTTCCGGTCCCGGCCTGCTTTCGGGCCCTGGCCGCGGCCCGCGTCAGGGCTCGGCCTCGCCCGCTGTCAGATTTGCCGGGTCAGGCCTCCCGGTAAAAGAAAGCGCCGAAATACGTGACGGTGTTTTGACCGTTGATGTACTTCATGCCGCAGGTTTCCGCCAGCTCCGACACGGCGACGCCATAGGTCTCCAGGGAGGACATCGCCCGCTCAGGATACCGGCAGGGTTCGCCGGCGCGTTTGGCGCAGACTGGGCAAACCCGGCAGCCGCCGGCGCCCAGATGCAGGGTTTTCACGAACGGAAGAGAGGCGAATCCCTTAGAGATTTTCCGGGCCAGCTGGTTCTGGCGCTCGCCGGCCTTCAGCATACCGTCGATGTCATAGCTGTCCTCGAGCTCGCCGACAGTCTGATACACCAGCGCTTTTTGGAAAGTCTTGGCCTGGGCGATCAAATCGTCGATTTCACCGGCGTCGGGAGGGCACATCCAGCACTTCCCGAAGTTTCCGCAGGCATTGGATTCGCACAGCGCCCGAAAACTTCTGTCAAAATGGATGCGGTCTACGGAAATCACCGCGGCCTTATAGGCGCCGAACCCGAGCGCCTGGTCGATCAGGTTTTGTTCGTTCATCATGGGCCTCCTGTTGCCGTCCGCCGCCGGGAAAGGCCGCGGGCGCGCTTGTTTTCTAGTGCCGGCTGTAGTATTCGGAAACCGCCTCGAAGAAAGCGTCGATATTTTCCCAGCGGGACATAGGCGGGATATCGCACCCGGAAGACGGTACGAAGTTAGGATATCGGGCGCAGGAATCCATCAGATCGAAAACCGCCTGCCGGGTGAGCTCCGGAGTTCCGTTGCGGAAGACGCCGGCGGGGTCGATATTTCCCATTACCAGGATATCCGAAGGGAATTTCTCCAGCATTTCGGCCATAGAGATCGCGTTGCCGAAATGGTAGGCTTTGGCGCCGCAGGACAAAATGGAGTCGAGGGTCTGGATAGTGGTGTTCCCGCAGTTGTGATAAATCACCACAAAATCCTCGCGCTGGACGGCGTCCACGATCTGCTTGCAGTAATCCCCGGAAAATTCCTGCGCCAGCGCCGGGGACAGCAGGCCGGCCAAGGGCTCCGCGATTACTACGCCGTTGGCTCCGGCATCCCGGTAGGCCTGTATGTAAGCGATCAGGAAAGCGGCCGCTTTTTCCAGTACGACGTGCACCATATCCGGTTCGGAGAAGCAGTAGACCATCGCCTCACTGACGTCGAGGAGCCGTCCGGCCAGGGAGAACGGGCCGATTACGCCGGCGAATACCGGCCGGTCGGTGATAAGCCCCGACGCTTTCCGAATGGCGTCCACATAGATTCCGGTGCGCCCCGCGCCCACCGGCGGGACCTCCAGGGCCTCGGCCTGAGCCAGCCTGTCGTCCTCGTCGCCATCCGGAGAGATTACCGCCCCGACAACGGTAGGAACTTCATCCTCGGAGACGCGTATTTTCGCGCCAAAGCATTCCGCCTCGATGGAAAGGTCCATCAGGCTCACCGACCCGCCGGCGCCGGGCGTACGGTCGGCCACCGCCTTCATTCCGCGCGCCTGGATTTCGCTGTCGGAGATCAGCTCCTTCACGGTGATGTCCAGCAGCTGAATCGAGGGAAACGACAGCACGGGAAGAGGCTTTTTTTGAGGAATTGCTTTTTGGTCTTCGATCCATTGATACATATTTTTGAGGTCCATGAGATTCATGCCTCCTATTCCTTTGATTGTTGAGAGGTCGCCGTTAGACCTATGCCGTTGATTATCCTGCTCGCATGCTCAGTGCCTTACGCGATGGAGCGGCACAATTCCACAGCGCATTCCGCAGCGCTGGTGGCGTCTACCGTGTATTTGTCGGCGCCGATCTGCTCGCAGAGAGCCTCCGTTACCGGAGCGCCGCCTACCATGATTTTCACTTTATCCCGGATGCCGGCCGCTTTCGCCGCTTGCACGACTTCCTCCATAACGCCCATCGTGGTGGTCAGAAGCGCGGAACAGCAGATAATCTGACAGCCCTCCTTTTGGGCCGCCTCCACAAAGGCCTCCGGGGGCACGTCTGTGCCGAGATCCAATACCTCCAGGCCCTTGCCCTCCATCATCATTTTCACCAGGTTTTTGCCGATGTCGTGCAGGTCGCCCTTTACAGTACCGATACACACCTTTCCGGCGGAGGCGACAGCCCCGTCCGCCATCAACGGCTTTAACAAGGCGGCACCCATATTCATTGCCCTGGCCGCCACCAGCACCTCAGGGACAAAGACCTCGTTGTTTTTGAATTTCTCGCCGATGATCCCCATGCCGTCCAAAAGTCCTTCCTCCAGAATCTGCTGGGCGGGAAGTCCCTCGTCAATTGCCTGCTGAACCAAAGTCTTCACGACTTTCGCCTTACCGTGCTGTAAATTTTCAGAGATCTCCTTTAGGATTTCACTCATCAGTAACTGCCTCCCTAAAAATAGTAAAATATCAATCGGTTGGCTTCTCCCGGGGAGAAAGCCCTTTTCTGTTTTTAAGGATACAACGGAATTCCTTTTTCTTACTTGTACTTTCTTTTGTGTTTTGGTAATATCTTAAGGCGTGGGAAGAAAATCCCAAAATTTGTGTTTATGGCGCTCAACAGGGAAAAGGAGGCTGTTTTACGGAGGACCTTTTAGGAATTTGCGGGAGAACCGTCTCTCGCGACCCGCGGCAAGGCGGAGGGAAAAACGGCCGCCGGCGCTTACGGCAGTATCCGGCGGGGCGGCCTGTCAGTTGGCTTTTAATTTGTCCCGGTATTTGTTAGGGGTGACGCCCGTCACACGCTTAAAGACCTTAGTAAAATAGCTTTGGTCCATAAAGCCTACCGCGATGGAAATATCGGTAATTCTAAGCCCGTCGCATTTCAGGAGGGCTTTGCTTTTGGCGATGCGGATCTGGTTCAGATATTCGTTAAAGGTTACGCCGATTTCCTGCTTGAATATCAAGCTCAGATACGGCGGGGAAAGATAGACCTTTCGGGCCAGGTCATCCAGTGTGATTTTTTCGGCGTAATGTGCCTCGATGTATTGCGTACACAGATGCATAGCGTTGGCGTGCCTGGCACCCGTAAATTTAAAAATACTGTCCATAAGCTCGTTGGTGACACCGGAAAGCCAGAGGCAAAGCTCCTCGACGTTATGAAAGGCAGAGAGCTTTTCCCAGAAGCGGCGGCTTTTCTGAAGAATCTGCTCCGCGTTGGCGCCGGCGTCGATGGCGGCCCTCCCCATGAGCACCAAAAGCTCGTAAATCTGAGCGCAGACAAGCTTGAAGTTGCGTCCTGTGGAAAAAAGGATGTGGCCCTCCAACTCGTTCAGCAGTCTTTGCGCTTTTTCCTTATCGCCCTTGGAAATGCTTTGCAGAAGTTCTTTTTCCGTGGCCAAAGGATAAGCGGGCGGCGTTTCCTCGTTTTTCAGCTGCATCAGGTAGGTCGTGATCTGTCCTTGGATGATATCCGAGGATTGGCTGCTGAGAAGCTGATTTTCCCGCGAGACGTTATTCATAAAGCCGACTGCCATAAACAGAAGATTGGAAAGGTGATTTACCTTTTCTGTCGGAACGTACGGGATTTTCTCTAAAATCTTTTCAGCCGGCGAAAGCTGTTCTGGAGGCACATGGAAAAGCTCCGTCAGTTCGCAGTCGATATAGTCCTGCTTTTCCACCATTAAAAAGGGGCCCACCGTGATTTTGGCCGAGCTTTTGATCTCGCCCAGGATGGGAGAGACAAAGCAGGTCAGCCCCTTCGGGCAGTAATAGATATATTTTCCGCCGAATCGTTCCGCTTCCGTCATCCCGTAGTTTTGGGATTGGACGCAGTATGCTTTTTCGTAGTGGAGCGCAGAGCAAAGCTCGCAGCTTTGGCAGCCGTAGCCGAACTTCCCTAGGACGGAGCCCTCTGTGTCCGAGATGGTGCAGCCCAGCCCGGAAACCTCCGCGAAGGCTCTGGCGCATTCGCTTGCCAAAGTAAAATTAAAATCTGTTTTCAGCATGACGAGTTCCCCTGTTTCAGTAGCTTTGCATTTTTTTATTTTCCTTAAAATATTACCATTTTATAAGAACAATTACTAGTGTGTTAGAGAAATTTAGAGTATTCTTTATCATAGCGGACAGTAAGGTGGCGCGTGATGGGATATTATAGTAAAAGGATTTGGTAACATGGCTTTTTGACAATCGGTCATCAAAAATATGAGGTGGAGGCTAGCAATTCCACCCCGTCGGTTTGCGGCTTACGCATATCCAGGATTACGACATCGGGCTTTTTAGCCTTGATCAGATCGAATCCTTCTGCTCCATTTGAAGCCTCGCCGACACAGAGGAAAGGAAGCTGGCTCTTCTCTATCTTTTTTAGAGTCCCTCTGCGGGCTATAGGTTCGTCGTCAACAATTACATAGCGGTACATCATGTTTTTTCTCCATCCAATTCATATATGTTTTAGTTTCCTTTTTCTTCTAAGGCGCGAATCGGCATAGTTACCGTTACGGTCTTCATTTTCTGTAAAACTGCTTAGACTTATTGTAAATATTGGTCAGACCGAGAGTTATAGTTGCTCTGATTATGAGAACTGGAAAAGATATAGCCGATTCCATTTCCAAAATAAAATACTTTGTTTCTGTGTCGGAAATTCCTTGATACCAGGCCGTGTCCAAATAGTGATAATCATTGGGAAAGGCGTAAGAGCGGCTGAAGGAATACACGCTTCCGTTATCCATTAAAATATCTTGCGTTTGCTAAGGAATTGTTCGTAATAACCGAATGGATCTTTCGATAATTTGGCAGTTTATATACGTCAAAGGAATACTCACTGGTCGCATTATTCGTAATCAGGGAATATAGCGAGTCTGCAGAATAAATGCCGGATGTGCCGTTTATCTGCATTAAATTATTAAAAAGACTGTATATATTGAGCACCCGGTTGGACATCTCCATTTTTGCGGGCGAAACGCTGCGAGAAATTGGAATTAATGCAGCCAGCAAAACCGCAATACAAATAAAACCCGCTTGCCGTGCTGACCCTTCAGGAGAACAGCGCGGCAAACGGGTTTTATTGCTGTCATTAGGTTTTCGTCTGACACTGTCAGGCGGAAAGAAAAAGCTTTGGGAAATAAAGCGATGAAGTCATAAGAAATTAACAACACAAAGGGCAGATTTCCCGAATTTCCAAAAGAGATTTTTAGGATGGATCTTTCCGGACGGCTTATGAATAAGTCCCAAAACAGCCCCGCTCGGCAACGGCTCCAATAAGACAGCGTTCTCGGCCATGGGCAATGATGTGATGGTGCTTTTAACGCTCCTTTGTGGGACCGCCAGGCACTGAGCCCACAGAAAAAATCAGCAGCTCTTTTGTTCCCGGTGGCCTTCGGCAGAGGGAAAGCTCACATTTCCGGACGGAGAACCGCCTCGGCGCACCGAATACCGTCCACCGCGGCGGATATAATGCCGCCCGCGTAGCCGGCCCCCTCCCCGCAGGGATACAGGCCCCGGATATTCCGGGATTCTAAGGTTTCCAGACGGGGCATCCGCACCGGCGAGGAGCTTCTGGTCTCCACCCCGGTGAGCACCGCGTCCGGCCGGGCGAAGCCGTGAAGCCGGGCGTCCATCAGCCGCAGGCCCTGGCGCATGGCCTCGGTGATTTCCTGAGGCAGGCATTGGTCCAAAGAGCCAAGAGCCACCCCCGGCCGGTAGCTGGGGGATACGCCGCCCAAAACGGTGCTGGCCTGTTTTTTCAGAAAATCTCCCACAAGCTGGGCCGGCGCCCGGAAGCCGCCGCCTCCCAGGCAAAAGGCCGCTTCCTCCAGCCGACGCTGGTATTCCACCCCCGCCAAAGGGGAATCGCTGTTAAAATCACCGGGGCCCACGCCCACCAGCAGGGCGCTGTTGGCGTTTTCCCCGTCCCTGGCGAACCGGCTCATGCCGTTAGTCACCAGGCGGCCTTCCTCTGACGCTGCCGCCACCACCTGGCCGCCGGGGCACATGCAAAAGGTGTAAACGCCCCTGCCGCCGGGAAGGTGAACCGCCAGCTTATAGTCCGCCGCTCCCAAGGAGGGGGCGCCCGCGAACCTGCCGTATTGGGCAAGGTCGATCATTTTCTGCGGGTGTTCAATTCTGGCGCCTACGGAAAACGGCTTTTGTTCCATGGCCACGCCCTGTTCCAGCAGGGCCTGGAAGGTATCCCGGGCGCTGTGGCCGATGGCTAAAATCACATGGTTGGTTTCCAGTGTTTGAGCGCCGTTGTTTCCCTGAATCTCCACGCCGGTGATTGCGCCTTCCTTGACCCGCAGGCCGGTCAACTGGGTTTCAAACCAGACCTCGCCCCCAAGGGTAAGAATTTCTTGGCGCAGGTTTTTTACCGTGATTTTCAGACGGTCGGTTCCGATGTGGGGCTTGGCCTGGAAAAGAATCTCCTCCGGCGCGCCGGCTTTCACAAATTCCTCCAGCACCTTTCTTGACCGGGGGTCCTTGGTGCCGGTGTTCAGCTTGCCGTCGGAAAACGTACCCGCGCCCCCCTCGCCGAATTGAACGTTGGAACGGGGGTCCAGCCTGCCGGTTCGGAAAAATTCCTCCACATCCTGAGAGCGCCGGTCCACATCCCGGCCCCGTTCGAGAATAATGGGCCGGGCGCCGGCCTGGGCCAGGATCAGCCCGGCGAATAAGCCGGCGGGCCCCGCGCCCACCACTACAGGGCGCGGAGACGGCGCGGCCGCTTTCGGCACGCTGTAATGATAGGGCGCCGCCAAAGCGGCTTTCGGGTATCCGCTTTTCCCTAGGACCGCCGTTTCATCTCCGGCAAGGGATAGGCTGACGGCGCAGATAAAGTGAACCCGGTCCTTTTTCCGGGCGTCTACAGACCGCCGGAATAGGGTGCAGGATTTAATCTCCCGAGGGGATATTTTCAAAGCCCTGGCCGCCGCCTTTTTCAAATCTTGAGGGGTATAGTCCAGGGGCAGGGCGAGATCAGAAACACGAATCATTTACGGGCCTCGCTTTCCAGGGCGCGGGCGGCGCTTTTCCCGGCGGTAAAGCCGGAGGACCAGGCCCATTGCAGGTTATACCCGCCGCAGTCCCCGTCCACATCCAGCAGCTCGCCGCAGGCATAAAGCCCCGGCAGCCTCTTGGCTTCCAGGGTAGAGGGCTCAAACTGGGAGGCCAAAAGGCCGCCGGCTGTGGCTTGGGCCTGCTGCCAGCCTAAGGTTCCCGTTGGGGTAAAGCGCCAATCCTTAACGGTATGGCATATGTTTTTTAATGCTGCCGGCGATAGGTCCCCAATAGGACGGGAAAGAGAAACAAATCCCATTTGCTTCAGCAAGGCGAGGCCCACCCGCTTATTGAGCACGCCCCCTAGAAGCTGTTCCAGGGGCAGGCGGGGCTGGTCCGCCGCCAGCGCTCCAAGAAAATCCAGCAGCTTCTGGAATTCCAGCTCTGGGACTAAATCCAAGGAGAGAACGATCTTCCCGGCTTTTTGTCCGTTTACGGTGCCTTGGGAGAAAAATTCCCCTGCCAGCCGGGAAAGGTTAAACACACAGATGCCGGAAAGCCCCTGTTCGGTGAACTGGATTTCCCCAGTTTCCTGCTTTACCAGCTTTTTGTCCGCCAGCAGAGATGCTTTGCACCGGCAGCGCATCCCCTTGACGGCTTTCAAAACAGGCGAATCCACCCGCACAGGCGTCAGGGAGGGAAACGGCTTCGCGGCCTTCAGCCCCAGGCTTGCAGCCAGCGCCAGGCCGCTTCCGTCGGAACCAGAGGAGGGCATGGCCCGGCCGCCGGCGGCCAGAATCAATTTTTTGGCAAAAACCGTACCAGCGCCGGTTGTCAGCTCATAGCCCGCCGGTTTCTTTTGAAGCCCCTCCACCCGGACGCCGCAGCGCTCCTCAACCTCCCGGCTTTCCAGAAAACGGCGCAGCACATCCAGTACCGCCGAGGCCTGATTGCCGTGAGGATAGCAGCGGCCCTGCTCCTCCTCCCGGCAGAAAAGGCCCAGCCTGGAAAAAAGAGCCAGTGTTTCCTCAACAGGAAGCTGGGAAAGCACCGCGCTGATAAAGGCGGGCGGCGCGCCGTGGTAGCGGAAAGCCTCTGACGAAAGATTCGTAAGATTGCACCGGCCGTTGCCGGTGGCCAGAAGCTTTTTGCCGACCCGGGGGCCCTGCTCCAGAACCAGTATTTTTCTGCCGGGTATAAATTGAGCGGCGGAAACCGCCGCCATTAAGCCGGAAGCTCCGCCGCCTAGAATTACCAAATCCGCCATAAAAATCAGCCTCCCCAACCGAATAGGTTGCCAAGCACGCCGTAGGAAAGCAAGGTCATCACAAAGCCCGCCACCAGAACGCCCGCAAAAATCGGGGGCAGGGAATCCTTTAAGCGCATTTTCAGCACGGAGGCGATCAGCGCGCCGGTCCAGGCGCCGGTTCCAGGCAGAGGGATGGCCACAAACAAAAACAAGCCGAGTTTTTTATATTTCGTTACCTTGGCGCTTTTCTTCTCCGCTTTGGCTTCCAATTTATCTACCAGCTTGACAAAGCGGGTATTGCGCATCCAATCAAAAATTTTTCGGATAAACAATAGAATAAAGGGAATGGGCAGAAGATTGCCGACGACACAGGAGAGGTAAGCGATAGGCCAATCAACCCCCAGAAGGGTGCCGGCCAGAATGCCGCCCCGCAGCTCCAAAATAGGCAGCAGGGAAATTAGAAAAATAATCAGCTCAGGGGGAACCGCGTTTTTCAGGGAATCGATGATCGATTGTACTAATTGATCCAAAGGTTTTTCCTCCTAGTGTTTAATCTGGTTAGATCAGAATACCGAAACCACCCGAACCGCAGGAATTTGACAAGCGTCATATCTCGGGAAACGGACGGCTGCCAGCCGCCGGTTCCGGTGCGATGTCCAAGTTGTGATACCATAACCACAGGCTGTGCCAGCCACCGGCGGCTTTGCCGCCGCTTATGGCGTGAGGTTATTATACCTCAAAATTCCGGTTTGTTTCAAGTTTTTTATCCATTTCTTAGCAGGATTCCTGGAAAGGAATAAAATCAACCAATGGTTTTGTCCAATTTCATCAGCTTTTTCAGAAAAGCCCCGGGAATACAAAAAAGTATTCCCGGGGTTAGCTCAATCCGTATCTAAGGTGCGGTCCACCTGAAGGTTCAAATATTTCCGTTCCCGGATAAAATAAACCGGAACCAATAGGATGATCGCGCCGAACCAGGCGGCTGGCTCCGCAAGAAAGAGGGCCTCTCCGCCAAAAAACGCGGGCAGGGTAAAGGCGCAGGCCAAACGCATAATCAATTCCATGATCCCTGAAAGAAAAGGGGTTGTGGTATCCCCAAGTCCCTGAAGGGCGGAGCGGTAAATATTCAGAAGATAAAGAACCGGCAAAAAAACCGCTAGGATAGCCAGATAGCTGGTAGCCACATGAAGGGCCTGGTCCGCGTTTTCATTGGCCGCGTTGATAAACAGGGAGGTCAGGGGATGGCTGAAAATAAGGGCCAGAGCGGCGATAGCCACCGAGGTGATAATTGCCAGCACAGTGGCGGCGCGAATGCCCTTTTTGATCCGCTTAATTTTTTCCGCCCCCATATTCTGGCCGGTATAGGTGGCCATAGAATAGCCAAAGGCGATTGCGGCAAGTTCCAAAGCGCCGTAAAGCTTGTTGGTGGCGGTAAACCCAGCCAAGAAGATCACGCCATAGGTGTTGATAATGGACTGGAGCACCATGCCGCCGATGTGGATTACCATGTTCTGCACCGCCAGGGGGCTGCCCAGGAAAAGGAGCTTTTTCAGCAAAGGCCAGTCTAGCTTCCAGTCCTCCCGGGTGAACCTCAGCAATGAAAGCTTCCGGAACCGGTAGGCGCAGTAAAGGGAGGAAATTAGCTGGGCGGTAACGGTGGCGATGGCGGCGCCGCCGATCCCCCAATGGAAAACCGCCACAAACAGAAGGTCCAGCCCGATATTCACCACGCAGGCGATGCCCATGGCCACCAGCGGGGTGGTGCCGTCGCCAAGGCTCCTCAGCACAGAGGCCAGCAGGTTATAGGCCATAATCATCACAAACCCGCCGTAGGAAATCCGCAGGTAGAGAAGGGCCTCGTCCATGACGGCGGGGTCGGTGTTTAAAAGCCGCAGGGTGGGCTCCGCCAGGATTTGAAGAAGAACGGACATCACCACAACGATGGCGAAAGCCAAAATCAGGGACATGGTGACGGATTTTTTCAGCAGGCCGTATTCCTTAGCCCCAAAATGCTGGGCGATCAAAATGGCGAAGCCCTGGGTGAGGCCGACGCAGAAGCCTAGGCAAAACCACACCAGCCAGTCGGTGGAGCCTAAGGCCGCCAGGGAATTTACGCCGCAGAACTGCCCCACAATGGCAGCGTCTACTACCGTGTATAAATGCTGGAAAACGCCGCCCAGCATCAGCGGTAGGGCAAATTTAATAATCAGCTTGGCGGGCCTGCCGCTGGTCATATCGGTAATGCGTTCCCCCATAGAAAAAATCCCCCTTTCCTTCCTCTCAAAGCGGACTGTTTTTCACAGTTTTGAGATTCATTATAAAGGGGGATTCTTAAAATTGCAATAAGTTTACAAGGAAAAATAAAAGATTATAAAGTACAGGAGCAGCTGCCGTCCTCATGGCTGCATTCCGCCACCGGGCCTACAATAGGAAGGGGGTCCACGCCAATGCGGGTATAGTAATCAGAAAGCGCCGCCTTAATGGCCTGTTCCGCCAGTACGGAGCAGTGCACCTTCACCGGCGGTAGGCCGTCCAGTGCCTCCATAACCGCTTTGTTCGTCAGCTTCAGGGCCTCCTCGATGGTTTTGCCCTTGACCATTTCCGTGGCCATTGAGCTGGTGGCGATGGCGGCGCCGCAGCCAAAGGTCTTGAACTTTACGTCGGTGATGACGCCGTCTTTAATTTTGAGATACATTTTCATAATATCGCCGCAGGTGGGGTTGCCTACCTCGCCGA
>CABUCM010000046.1 GCA_902490005.1 uncultured Ruminiclostridium sp. | reverse complement strand
TTATAACTATTATTTAATTAGTATTTAAAATATATATTTTATAGTAATTATTTTACATCATAGTATTAAAATAAATCCCGGAAATCTTACTAAAATTCCGGATTTTATGATATAATAGCATCAATCTATAGAAGGGACAGGTGAGATCCATGAAAAAGCTATTATTAGTCATCGACTATCAAAATGACTTCGTCAGCGGCAGTCTGGGATTTGAACAGGCCGTTTCCTTAGAGGCTCCCATCTGCGACAAAATTGAGGCTTACCTGAAGAACGGGGATGACGTCATCTTCACCCTGGACACTCACGACCAGAATTACGGCTCCACCCAGGAAGGAAAGAAACTGCCGGTTCCCCACTGCCTTAAGGGCACTCACGGCTGGCAGGTTTATGGCAAGGCGGAAAAGTATCTTTCTCAGGCCGCCGCAGTTTTTGAAAAGCCTACCTTCGGTTCTTTGAAGCTTGCGGAATATTTAAAGAACCATCCCTATGATTCTATTGAGCTCTGCGGGGTGGTGTCCAACATCTGCGTGATTTCTAACGCGGTGCTGGCCCGGGCCGCTTTGCCGGAGGCCGCCATCGTGGTTGACTCCCGCTGTACCGCCAGCGGCGACGCGGCGCTGAATCAAAAGGCCCTGGATGTGATGGCGGGCCTTCAGGTGACAGTTTTATAATACCAAAGGGGATTATTTAAAATAAAAGGCCGGCGCCCGCGCCTCCGTCAAAGGAGGGCGGGACGCCGGCTTTTTTTCCGGCCTCTTGGTTTCAGCCGGGTGATCTGCCACAAAATAAGGACTGTCAGGCCCCAAATAACCAGGGGGAATAGAAGATTTCCGCCGCAGAACAAGGCAAGCCCCGTTTGATACACAAGCATGGACACCAGGTAAGCGGTCCCTGTTTGAAAGCCTATGGCCGCCAGCGTCCATCTCCAAGAGCCCAATTCTTTTCTCATGGCGCTGATTGCCCCAATACAAGGCGCCGCCAGCAGATTAAACAGCATAAAGCTGTAGGCGCTCAGCGGGGTAAACAGAATAGAAAGGCCGTCAGGACCGGTCCCGCCGCCAATCCCAAGTAAAAGAATTTCCAGGGTGGCTACAATATTTTCCTTTGCCATCACGCCTGATAAAGCGGCCACCACCGCCTCCCACCGGCCAAATCCAAGGGGCGCGAACAAAGGGGCCAGTCCCCGGCCTAAATCCGCTAAAATACTCTCCGAGGGCGCGCACGCCGTAAGGTTCCAGCGAAACCGCTGAAAAAACCACATCACACCGCAGCCGATAAAAATCAGGGTGCCGGCCCTTACCACAAAAGCCTTTACCCGCTCCCAGACCCGCCTGCCCACGCTTTTCAGGTTAGGAAGGCGGTAAGGCGGCAGTTCCATCACAAACCCGGAAGGCTCCCTGGCGAAGGGCGCCAGCCTTTTCAAAAACAATCCGGCGCACACCGCCGCCCCCATCCCCACAAAATACATGGAGGGCGCCACCCAGGAACGCTCTGGAAAAAAGGCGCCCGCCAGCAGGGCAAATAAGGGAAGCTTGGCACTGCAGGGAATAAACGGCGTTAAGAAGATAGTCAGCCGCTGGCTTACTTTATCCTCTACCGTGCGGCTGGCCATAATTGCCGGCACAGAGCATCCGGTGCCAATGAGAAACGGAATAAAGGATTTCCCCGAAAGCCCCAGCCGTTTCAGCAGCCGGTCCATCAGGAACGCTACCCGGGCCATATAGCCGCAGTCCTCCAGCAAGGAAATAAGGAAAAAAAGCGCAGCGATTTGCGGAAGAAAGCTGAGTACCGCTCCCACGCCTCCCAGCAAGCCCTCCACCAGCAGGCTTTGCAGCCACTGGGCGGTTCCCAAGGTTTTCAGCAAGGAAAGCAGATTATCTGCCACCAGGCCCCGGAAAAAGAACTCCTGAAGCCAGCCGGTGACGGCGCCTCCTACAAAGTTGACGGAAACCGCGTACATCGCCCACATAAGGCCGGCAAAAATTGGGAATCCTAAAAAGCGGTTTAAAATAATCTTATCGATTCGCCTGGCCGCATTTTGGGCCTTGGGATTCCTTTGTACGGTCAGCCCCACCAGCCGGTCCACCTCCCGGTATCTGGCGGAAACACCTTCCTCCCCGGAGGGAAAGCTTTTCGTTTTGCCGGCCCGGGAGCTGGGGGATGGAATAGCGGCAGCGTTCTCAGAGGGCAAAATGCTGTCACCGGGCTTATCGGGCCCGCGCCTTATCGCAAAGGTCCTTCGCTGCCTTTTCCCCAAGCTGACGGCGGCCCTAGCCGCTTCCCGAACACCCTTTCCTTTCGAAGCCGCCATGGACACTACCGGACAGTTTAATTCCTGGGAAAGCTTCGGGATATCGATCCGGTCCCCTCTTTTTTCCACCACATCCATCACGTTCAAGGCCAAAACCAAGGGGATTTTCAGTTCCAGCAGCTGCAAGGTTAAATAGAGGTTTCGCTCCAAGTTGGTAGCGTCGGTAATATTCAAAATCACGTCAGGGCGTTCCTGCTCCAAAAACGCCCTGGCCGCTTTTTCATCAGGACTGACCGCGTCCAGCGAATAAATACCAGGCAGATCCACCACGGTCACTTCCACCTGCCCTTTTAATCTTCCTTCCTTCTTCTCCACGGTAACTCCCGGCCAGTTCCCCACGTATTGGGTACTGCCGGTAAGCTCGTTAAACAGCGTGGTCTTTCCGCAGTTCGGATTTCCCGCCAACGCGATTACCATAGGCCCGCCCCCTCTTCCTGGTACTAGTTATATGGACCATACCCTATGGTTATGACCCCCAAGGAAACCGCAACTTTCCAGGAAGGCTTGCCCTTTCTTTCCCGAATATGCTATAATAAATTAATTATATTGCTATTTTATTCCATTCGGATTCTTCGGCTTTTCGCCGTAAAAGAGCATAAGGAGGCTTTTTCATGATCGTAAAACCAAAAACCAGAGGGTTTATTTGCACCACAGCCCATCCGGCGGGCTGTGCCCGCCACGTGGCGGATCAAATTTCATATGTCAAATCCAAAGGCGCCATGACAGGCTGTAAGAACGTATTGGTGGTGGGCTGCTCCACCGGCTTTGGCCTGGCTTCCCGGATCGCCGCCGCTTTTGGCTGCGGCGCGAAAACCGTCGGCGTTTCTTACGACCACCCCGCCTCGGGAAAACGCACCGGCACTCCCGGCTGGTACAATAACGCCGCCTTTGAGGACTATGCCCACAACGACGGCCTTTACGCCAAGACGTTAATCGGCGACGCTTTTTCTCAGGACATGAAAGAAAAAGCCGCGGAACTGATTCAAAAGGATTTGGGGAAAATAGACCTGCTGGTATACAGCGTAGCGGCGCCCCGCCGCACCGACGCCCAGGGCGTCACCTACTCCTCCGTCCTAAAGCCGGTGGGCGAGGCGTTTGAAAGCCGCAGCATCGACCTCAGCACCAATGAGATCAAAGACGTGTCTATCGAGCCCGCCAATGACGAGGAGGTGGCAGCCACTGTCAAGGTCATGGGCGGTGAGGATTGGCAGCTTTGGATCGACCTGCTGCAAAAACAAGGCTTGCTTGCGGATCATTTTACCACAGTGGCCTACTCCTATCTAGGGCCGGAGGTGACGCACGCGATTTATAAAAACGGCTCCATCGGCCAGGCCAAAAAGGATTTGCTGGAAACCGCCAACCGCATGACTGAACAGCTGGCGCCCATCGGCGGAAGGGCCGTCATCTCGGTGAACAAGGCCCTGGTCACCCAGGCAAGCGCGGCGATCCCGGTGGTGCCGCTGTATATTTCCATCCTGTTCCACGTGATGAAGGAGCAGGGGAACCATGAAGGCTGCATTGAACAGATGGACCGCCTGCTGCGGGAAAAGCTGTTTGCTTCCCCCGCCCCGCTGGATGAGGAAAAGCGGATTCGCATGGACGACTGGGAAATGGACCCCAAGGTACAAAACGCCGTCGGCCAGCTTTGGGACAAGGTTAATGATGAAAATCTGAAGCGGTATGCGGATTTAGACGGCTATTGGAAGGATTTTTACCAGCTCTTTGGCTTTGAAATCGACGGGGTGGACTATGACGCCGACGTGGATGTAGATGTGAAAATTCCCTCTGTGGAATAAAGCTTTTTGAAATGATAAAACGCCCTGTATCTCAGGGACGTTTCCCTAAGCCTAAAAGGAGGAGGGCCGGCAGCTGCCGGCCCTCCTCCTTTTAAGTTTATTTGCTTTTCAGCTTGGCTCTGGGATAAGGCTTCTTTTCATCTGTCAGCCCAGCAAGATAATCCATACTGGTTTCCAGGGCCAAGGCAATGCGTTTGCACTGCTCGAAGGTATAGAATCGCTTTCCGTTTTCAATTTTAGAATAATCGCTTTGATCTATCCCGGTCAGCATCTGCATTTTCAGCTGGGTGTAACGCTTTTCCAGCCTTAGCTCTTTTAGTCTGCTCATTTCCATCACCAAAACAATTATGACAAATTGACCTATCGACTTTAGGGTTAAATTGACCTATAATCTATTTTGAGGTGATTTTATGGAATTATTCGAGGAAATCATAAGAAGCTTTGAAATCCTGAAAACGCACTATACGCCTGCTTTTTACCATCGATTTATGAATACTTCCTACGCGGACTTGGATCAATACCATTGGGGTCTTGGCACTTGGATCCGAAACGTATGATTACACTCGGATTCAAGATTGTATGGGCTGTTTATCCGGCATGGTGTTTTCACGAAAGATGATATGTCGTCTTTGGTAATACAACTATTTTATCTCAGTTTAAAAGGCCGGGGCCTATAGGCCCCGGCCTTTTCATTCAAAAAATGGAAGCGTCAGAAAAAATCACACCGGCATCATCTGCGCGCCGGATAGGGCAAAATACAGCACTACCACGACGCCTAAAACGATGCGGTACCATCCGAAAGCCTTGAAATCGTGCTTTTTGATAAAGCCCATCAGGAAACGGATCGCAAACATAGACACAATAAAGGAAACCAGCATGCCGACCAGCAGAATGCCCAGCTCGGAGCCGGAGAAACCGCCGCCCTTCACCAGGAAAATGAGGATCTTCACGCCGCTGGCCCCCAGCATGGCGGGAATCGCCAGGAAGAAGGAAAACTCCGCGGCCACAAAACGGGAACAGCCCAGGAATACGGCGCCGAGAATGGTAGCGCCCGACCGCGAGGTGCCCGGGATCAGCGCCAGCATCTGGCACACGCCGATGAGCAGGGCCATTTGGTAGGTAAGCTCGGAAAACTTTTTTACTTTGGGCTGCTTGTTCCGGCTTTCCAAGACAAGGAAAAGCACGCCGTAAATGATTAAAGTCGCCGCGATCACATAGGGAGTGGAAAGAACGCTGTCGATGGTATCGTTAAACAAAATCCCAATGATCCCGGCGGGCACGCTGGCTACCAGCACCTTGCCCCACAAGGAGAAGGTGTTTTTCTTTTCCCGCTGTGTTTTCTTAGGGGAAAACGGATTCAGCTTGTGGAAATAAAGCACCACAACCGCCAGAATGGAGCCGAATTGAATCAGCACCTTGAACATGTCGAAAAACTCCTGGTTCCGCGCCGGGTCCGCCGCAACCGTCAGCGGAGTGAACTGATTCAGCAGAATCAAGTGGCCCGTGCTGCTGATAGGCAGCCATTCGGTGATACCCTGTACGATGCCGAATAAAACGGATTTTAAATATTCTAGGATCATTTCCATGCTGTCATCTCCCTGCTTTTTGCTGTCACTCTTTTTATCTTATGAACCGACGGAGAAAAACATGTTTTCAGACGCCGCTCATCAAAAAAAGAGGGAATTACAGACGAACCGTAATTCCCGCCTTCTTTCATCCTTATTTTTTCTTTGGCTTAAAGCTATCCTTCAAAGACACCGACCGGTTAAACACCAGCTTGCCGGGCTTGCTGTCCTTGTTATCCAGGCAAAAATAACCCAGCCTCATAAACTGGAAGGACCTTGGCGCCTCGGCGTCCTTTAACCCCTGCTCTATTTTACAGCCGGTGAGAACCTCCAGAGAATCAGGATTCAGCAAGGTCAAAAAGTCCTTGTCGCCTGCCTCCGGCTCCGGGTCCAGAAACAGGTTGTCATACAGCCGCACCTCCGCGTCTAACGCGGTTTTGGCGTCCGCCCAATGGATAGTGCCTTTAATCTTTCTGCCGTCCGGAGTATTGCCCCCCCGGGTCTCGGGATCGTATTCCGCGTAAACCTCCACCACGTTGCCGTTTTCGTCCTTTTTGCAGCCGGTGCAACGGACGATATAGGTGGTTTTCAGCCGCACCTCGTTGCCGGGGAACAGCCGGAAATAGCCCTTCACAGGCTCCTCCATAAAGTCGTCGGCCTCGATGTAAAGCTCCCGGGAAAAGGTCACCGTGCGGGTGCCGTCCTCCGGGCGGTTGGGATTGTTCTCCACCTCAAAGGTTTCGGTTTTATCCGCGGGGTAATTGGTCAAAATCAGCTTGATGGGCCGCAGCACCGCCATGGTGCGCTGGGCGTTCAGGTTCAAATCCTCCCGGAGGCAGTGCTCTAGAAAGCCGTAATCCACCACGGAATTCACCTTGGAAACACCGATTCTATCGCAGAAATTCCGGATAGACGCCGGGGTATACCCCCTTCTTCTCAGGCCGCCCAAAGTAGGCATTCTGGGATCATCCCAGCCGGAAACATAGTTGTTTTCCACCAATGCCCGCAGCTTCCGCTTGCTCATCACCGTATGGTCGATACCCAACCGGGCAAACTCAATCTGCCTGGGCTTGCAGGGGCCGTCCACATGGTCCGCCACCCAGTCGTACAGGGGACGGTGGTCCTCAAATTCCAAAGAACACAAGGAATGGGTAACCCCCTCCAGCATGTCCTCGATGGGATGGGCAAAATCATACATGGGATAAATGCACCAGGCATTCCCGGTGCGGTGGTGCTTCGCCCGGTTGATCCGGTAGATGACCGGGTCGCGCATATTAAAATTCCCGGAGGCCAAATCAATTTTGGCCCGCAGGGTCATTTTGCCGTCTTCAAACTCTCCCGCCCGCATTCTGCGGAACAAATCCAGGCTTTCCTCCTTGGGCCTGTCCCGGTAAGGGCTCACCGCCGGGTGGGTCAGGTCGCCACGGTTTTCCCGCATTTGCTCGGGAGTCAGCTGGCACACATAGGCCAAGCCTTTTTCAATCAGCCGGCAGGCGTACTCATACATTTTCTCAAAATAGTCCGAGGCATAATAAAACCGGTCGCCCCAGTCAAACCCCAGCCAATGAATGTCCTCCTTGATGGCGTCCACATATTCCACGTCTTCCTTGGTGGGGTTGGTATCGTCCATTCTCAGGTTGCACAGGCCGTTGAATCTTTCCGCCGTGCCGAAATCGATGCAGATGGCCTTGGCGTGTCCGATATGCAGGTAACCGTTAGGCTCCGGAGGAAACCGGGTGTGAACCCGTTTTCCCTCAAACTGGCCCCCCTCTTTTAAATCCTCCACAATATAGTCCTGTATGAAATTGGACGGGGTTTCTTCCCCCTCCGCTGGCTTTACAATTTCCGGCATACAATATGCCTCCTTCTTATAATTTCGCCAGGCCGAGGCGAAGGCGCCTGAGGCTTTCCTCCCGGCCTAAAATCTCTAAAATCTCAATGGCGCCCCCGGGAGTGACCATTTGTCCCGCTGCGGCAATCCGCACCGGCCACATGACCGTCCCGTTTTTCAGTTCCTTCTCCTGGGCGTATTGAATCAAGCGGTCATGAATCCCGTCGTGGTCCCAATTGGGCAGGGCCTCCAGAAAGGCGATAGCGTCTTTTAAAACCGCCTTGGAATTTTCCAGATTGGTTTTACTTTTTTTATTGATGAACAGTTCTTTTTCATATTCGGGAAGATTTTTGAAAAAGCCGATCATTTCCGGAATCTGAGTCAGCTTGGTGACACGGGGCTGAAGGATTTCCACCAGCTTTTCATAAGGGGCTTCCGTATCTGAAAACACCTGCTGGAAATAGGGCTTTGCCAGCTGAAGAAATTCCGCCGGAGTTTTGCCGCGGAGATATTCCCCGTTGAACCAGGTCAGCTTATCGTAATCAAACACGGCTGGAGATTTGCTGATGCCGTCAATGGAGAAGTTTTCCTCCAGTTCCCTAAGGGTAAACATCTCCTGATTATCCTTGGGACACCAGCCCAGCAAGGCGATATAGTTGGTGATGGCCTCCGGCAGATAGCCGTCCTGCATCAAATCCTCAAAGCTGGTAGCGCCGTGGCGCTTGGACAGCTTGGAAACGCTGCCATCCTCATTTTTCCCCATAATCAGCGGCAGATGCACATAAGTGGGAACCTGCCAGCCAAAAGCCTCGTACAGAAGGTTATATTTCGGGGCGGAGGACAAATATTCGCAGCCGCGCACCACGTGAGTGATGTTCATGCTGTGGTCGTCGATGACATTGGCGAAATTATAGGTGGGGTAGCCGTCAGCCTTCAGAAGGATCTGGTCCTCCAGCTCCTTGTTCTCCACCGTGATTGCCCCGTAAACCGCATCCTGGAACGTAGTGGAACCCTCCAGAGGCATTTTCTGGCGAATCACATAAGGGACCCCCTGGGCCAGAAGCTTGTCCACCTCTTCCTGGGGCAGATCGCGGCAATGGCGGTCATAGCCGCCGCCTACTCCCTGCTCCTGGTGAAGAGCGTCCAGCCGTTCCTTGGTGCAGAAGCAGTAATAGGCCTTACCCTCTTTCACCAATTGTTCGGCATAAGGCTTGTACGTATCCTTTCGCTGGCTCTGGACGTAAGGACCGTATTGCCCGCCCACATCCGGGCCTTCGTCGTGTTTCAGGCCCACCAAAGCCAAGGTCCGGTAAATCACGTCCACGGCGCCTTCCACCAGGCGCTCCTGGTCGGTATCCTCGATCCGCAAGATGAACTTACCGCCTTGAGACTTGGCGATCAAATATTCGTAAAGCGCTGTTCGCAGGTTTCCCACATGCATAAAGCCGGTGGGGCTTGGCGCGTACCGCGTTCTGACATCCATGTTCATTTCCCCTTTGTTGTTCCATAATGAATTATTATATCAAATTTTCCCATAAGTGGAAAGTCTTTCTGAAAAAAAACTCAATATCCATACCCAGCCGAGTTGTCATAGTATCCCATATCATAACCATATTTCAATAAAAGGCTGGAAACATGATCTCCCGGGGGAACCAGCGCGTAACACACAGGCGTATTGCTGTCGGCGCGGAAGCCGGCCACCAGCATCCGGTTCCCTTCCGGCGTCCAGCCATAAATATGCCAATAGTATTCAGAGGCTGGAGACTCCACGGTCAGATCGATATATACAAATCCCCCGCTCAAATAAATATCATTGGCATCTTCCACCGACTCTATTCTGGAACGGAACAGGGCGATGGCGTTGTCCATTTTCAATGTATTGGGATCCACCACATCCAGGTTTCTTTCCTGGAAAATGCTCACGGGGGTCACCTCGATATTTTCCTTGACGCAGTGCAGCGCGAACACCATATCGGCGTAGCCGTAAGCGGTGACGCGCCAGGTTGTGGATTTCGCGTCGGTAAAAAGGATATCCAAGGAAAACGCGTCACCCCATTGCTCCTCAAAAAGGTACCGCTCATATTCCTGAAGCTGAAGCTGATATTCCGTCATCGCTTTTTCATACTCCTCTTGGCGGCGCTGCGCTTCCAGCTCCTTTTCATAGCTTGAGGGCTCTGAGGAGTTGTTTTCAGCCGCTTCTCCCGCTACTGGCTCTTGGATGTCGGAAGCCTGGGAATCTCCATTTTCGGGTTCCGAGGCATTGCCGTCAGAAGGCTCTCCAACCTCACCGCTGGAAGAAGATGGGTTATCGTCAGACACGATGGAAGAATCAGGCGCCTGAGGCGGCTCCGGCTCTGTAGGCACCGTTGCCTTTCCCGGCGTAAGCCGCCAAATCTCCGCGTATTTTTCCATGATAACGCTGTCGATTTTCAGGTTAAATAAAAATTCCACGTCCTCGCTGACGTTTTTCAAAAACAGGTTTTTTGCCTGGAGCATAGTCTCGTCGATCTGGCTGCTGTTGACAGGGTCCCGAAGCCCATAGGTCAGCGGATATAATTTAGAAGGATCCGCCTTAATCGTGGGGCTTTCAATGATTTTCTGAGGATTGTTCAGGGTCACCGGCATCACAGCGGCCTGGTCGCTTCTGTCCTCTGTGGCGGCGGGCAGCACCCAGGTGGAAAACAAAATACCGGAAAATAAGATTACGCAGGCAAACGCCACGGTTTTTCCAGTGTTTTTATCAAATCTCACAGCACCGTCCCCCTTCCCTTTCCGTCAAAGCGCAGGCGGATCAAGGTTCCCTTTCCCACTTCGCTTTCAATTTCCAAGGAAGCGGCGTGGGCGTGGGCGATTTCCATACACAGGGCCAGCCCAAGGCCCGCGCCGCCGGATTTCCGGGAACGGGCTTTGTCCACCCGGTAGAAGGGCTCGAATATTTTTTCCAGCTCCTCCTTGGGAATCCCGATGCCCTGGTCGGCCACGGAAAACTCCAGTACGCCGTCCTTAGTGTAATAGGCGTTCAGCGTGACGCAGGTGCCGGGCTGGGACGCTTTGATGGCGTTGTCGATCAGATTATAAAGCAGGGATTTAATCAGCTCCCTGTCGCACACCAGCGTTGCCTCGACCGACGCCGAGGAAAACGCCACCTGGCGGCTTGAGGCGATGGCCCGGACGCTTTCATCAATTTCCTCCACCAAATGGGGGACGTCTATTTCCGCCATTTCCGGTTTTTGGCGCAGCAAAATCAGATCCATCAGCTTAGAGGAGATGGATTTGAGATATCTTCCTTCTTTATAAATGCTTTCCGCATAATCGTGGACTGTTTCGTCATCCAGCCTGGCGCTTCGCAGCAGGTCGGAAAACCCGATGATGGAGGTGAGCGGCGTTTTCATCTCATGGGTCATATTATCGATGAAAACCTTCCGTTCGCTCGCGGTATCCTCCAGCTTTTCCACCTTCTGCTTCACCGCTTCCGTCATGGTATTGAAGTCCGCGGTCAGTTCGCCGATCTCGTCCTTGGATTTAATCTCAATGGCGTTATATTCCCCATTGGCCACCTTCATGGTGGACTTCCGCAGCCGGTTGATCCGGCTGGTGAGCAGCTTGGAGATCACCAGCATAATCAACGCCACCACCACGGAGACAATGGGGCCCAGCACGCTGAAAAACCGAAGCTGGTCGTTTTTGACGTCGTAAATATTGCTGATATCCTTAATGGTGGTAAAATAATAGTTTTTGCTCTGGATCAGCACCGGGGATGTGATATACAGATAAACCCGGTTGTCCTCATCCTCGTTGATGAGCACCCGGGCGTTGCCCTCGCTGAGCTGGTCCGCATTTTCATAGAGGTTCGCCGGCAAATCCCGTGAGAAATTGGAAAACACCCGTTCCTCACTGTTATTCAGCTGTATGTACAAATTATCCAGAGTGAATAAATAAGAAAATTCCCGAGCGATTTGGGTAATCTGGCTGTCATCCAGCTCCGCCTCGCTGGACCGGTAGCGCTCATAAAGCACATTGGTCTGAAACGAGGATACCACAATGCTGTATTCATCCAGGCTGGATTTGATCTCTTTTTCTTTATTCAGCTGATGGTTGTTGCCGATCAGCAGATAGGCGATGGTATTCACCGCTATGGTAAGCACCGCCAGGGAAATCAGGAATATTTTCTGCCAAAAGCGCATAGGATCCCCCTTTCCGGGTTCCGTCCCTCCGTTTTACAGGTCGTTTTCCAGACGGTATCCCACTTTGAAGACTGTTTTCAGGCAATCCTCCAGCCCTAATTTCTTGCGCAGGCGCTGAACATGGTTGTCCACGGTCCTGGTTTCAATATTCGCCGAGCACTCCCACACGTCCATCAAGATTTTGTCCCGGCTCAAGGCCACGTTCTGATGCTTTAAAAACAGCACCAGAAGCTCATACTCCTTCGGGGTCAAATCAATGACCTCACCGCCCCGGCGGACGCTGCGCTCCACCATATTCACGGTGATATCCCGAAAGCTCAGGTTTTTCTGGTCCCGGTTAAACCGGCGCAGGACGATCTCAATCCTGGCCAAAAGCTCCAGCGGCTCAAAGGGCTTGACGATGTAGTCCTCCGCGCCTGATTTCAATCCCTTCACCCGGTCGGAAACATCCCCCATGGCGGTTAAAAAGATCACCGGCGTGGCGGTCTCCCTGATTTTTTCCATAACCTCAAAGCCATCCATTCCCGGCAGCATAATATCCAGCAGAATCAGGTCAAACTCCTCATTCTTCACCATATGTACCGCCTCGTTCCCGTCAAAACAGGGTACGCTTTCATACCCTGAAATGCTCAGGCTGGCGGCGATCAGCTTGGATATGGTCTGGTCATCCTCCACGATCAGAATCTTTGGCATAACTTAATTCCCCTTCTCCTTTTTGCTATGGCCGCGGCGCCTCAATAGAGCCATCCATCAGCCCCGCCGCGTATTCCTCCAGGCACATCCCCCTGGCGTTCATCGTTTTTGCCGCGGCTTGTCCCACATAGCGGTAATGCCACGGCTCTGTGATAATCCCGGTGACCTCCTGCTTGTCCTCGGGATACCGCTGCACAAAACCGTAATCCTCCGCGTTCTCGCTGAGCCAGCGGTAAGCCTCGGTATATTGAAAGTCGGCGGAAACCTGGTTTAAATCCACGGCAAGGCCCGTTTCATGCTCGCTGGTCCCCGGAACCGCCACCGCGTTGGCCGCCATGGATTCCGCGTTGGCTCTGGGATACCCATCCTGCAAATAGCTGGCGGTTTCATCCTCAAAAAGCTGCCGCTGCAAATGATTGGACCGGTAGCCGGACGAAATCCACAAGGACACCCCATCCTCACGGGCGGCCCGGATCATGTCGCTCAAGGGGTCCATAATCCGAGAATCCACCTCCATGGTGCCGTCATATTTCTCTGTAATTACATCGTAACCCGCCGGGACGGGATTGTCAACATTCACGACAATTAAATTCCAGGGACATTCTTGGTTCCACTGGGTAAAATCCGTTCCCCGGCGATTCTGGGAACCGCCGGCTTCCCCGCCGGTTTCCTGAACACTCTCCTCGGCTTGGGAACTCTCCGGCTTTCCCGCCGTATCGACGGTCAAGCTGGGCAGTAATTTATTCACCACCAAAGCCCCTCCAGCCACTATCAGCAGCAATACCGCCGCCGTTATGCTGACCATACCCGCCCTCGCCTTCACTTTTCGGCGGCGGACCGCCCTGCGGTAGTCGGCTTTGGTATATCTTTTTGGTTCTTGATTCATGGTAAGCGCCCCCTTATTTGGTATAATACCCCGGAAGCCTTTTCCTATTCTGTCGAAAAAAAGAAAGGATGCAAGCCCCAACTGGCTTACATCCTTTTTCTTTGCAGTGTAATCAACGCTTAAATTCCTGTTCGCAGTAAATACAGCGGTATAAATGCCGTTCCCGGTCGCTGAGGCGGAACACCTGCTCGATGTCCTCCTCCACAGAAGTGATACAGCGGGGGTTTTTGCATTTTATGACATTATGGATCTCGCTGGGAAGGCCGATAGCCTTTTTTTCCGCAATGGCCCCATCCTTGATGACGTTCACCGTAATGTTGTGGTCGATAAACCCTAAAATATCCGTATCGATCTCGGTGATGCCCTCGATTTTAATAATGTCTTTTTTTCCGTATTTGTTGCTTTTGGCATTTTTAATGATGGCCACGCAGCAATCCAGGCGGTCCAGGTGAAGATAATGATAAATCTCCATGCTGGAGCCAGCCTTGATGTGGTCGATGACAATGCCTGAGTCCAAGCTATCGATATTCAGCATTCCGGTTTCCTCCCAGCAAGATTTAATAAGGACGCAATCAACGCCATTCTGACGTAAACCCCGTATTGGGCCTGCTTAAAATAAGCCGCCCGGGGATCGCCGTCCACCTCGGCGGCAATTTCATTTACCCTGGGCAGAGGATGTAAGACTGCCATATCGGGCTTTGCCGCCGCCATTTTTTTGCTGGTCAGAATGTAACAGTCTTTCAAGCGCACATAATCCTCTTCGTTAAAGAACCGCTCCCGCTGCACCCGGGTCATGTACAGAATATCCAGCTTGTCCATGACGTCCTCCAGATCGCTGACCTCCTGGTAAGGAATGTCCTCCCGGTCCAGGACCTCTTTGCGGATATAATCCGGCAAACGAAGCTCGTCAGGGGAAATCAGCACAAAGCGGATTCCCTCATACCGGGACAGGGACTTAATCAGGGAATGCACCGTCCTGCCGAATTTTAAATCGCCGCACAGGCCGATGGTCATATTTCCCAGGCGGCCTTTCAAGGACCGTATGGTCAGCAGGTCGGTCAGGGTTTGGGTCGGGTGCTGATGCCCTCCGTCCCCGGCGTTGATTACCGGGATGCCGGAAAATTGGGATGCCACCTTAGGGGCGCCTTCCTTTGGGTGGCGGATGGCACAGATATCCGCGTAGCACGAGACTACCCGGATAGTGTCGGCAATGCTTTCGCCCTTAGCGGCAGAGCTGCTGTCGGCAGACGCAAAGCCCAACACACGGCCTCCTAGATTCAGCATAGCGGCCTCAAAGCTTAAACGGGTTCTGGTACTGGGTTCATAAAACAAGGTGGCCAGGGTTTTGCCGTCGCAAAGATGGCTGTATCTCCCCCGGTTGCGCTCGATCTCCCCTGCCAAGTCCAGCAGGGCATCGATCTCCTCCACAGAAAAATCCAGCGGATCGATCAGGTGTCTCATTGGATATCCTCCCTGTTACAAGTCTTAGTTTAACATCCTTTATGCAAGCTGTCTTAAATCCCACGGATTTCTTACAACTAGCTGACCAATTCGTGATAATTTATACAAAAAACAGACAACTTTCCTCACGTGGACGTGGTATTGATGAAAGTAGGCTCTGTTTTTGAATAGATAATTTTTTGCCCCCGGTATAACCCATGATAGCCGGAAAGCATATAGCTTACCGCCACCGCGATAGCGTAAAACAGCACGCCCTGAACGCCGAACAGCTCCACCCCCAGCAGCAGGGACGTCAAGGGGCAGTTGACCACGCCGCAAAACAGGGCGATAAGCCCGATGCCCGCCGCAAAGGACGGGTCTAAACCGATCAGCGGGCCCACCGCGCAGCCGAAGGTGGCCCCGACAAAGAAGGCGGGGACGATTTCGCCGCCCCGGTAGCCCGCGCCCAGGGTCACCGCTGTCAGCAGCAGCTTTAAGGCAAAGGCTTCCGGCCTGGCTTCTCCCCCATCGACGGCCCGCCGGACCACTTCCATGCCCGCGCTGTTATAGTCCCGGGTCTGGAACAGATAAGTAAGCCCTATCACCAGCAGGCCGCCGGCAAAAATACGCACAAACCTGTTTTTCAGCAGTTTGCCGTAAGCCTTGCCAGTGAGATGTATGGCGAGACAGAACACCACGCTGAGCGCCGCGCAGGCCGCCGCCAGCAGGATCACCTGGCCCACGGGAAGCGCGCCCATCTCCGGGACGCCGGTGAGGTGGAACCGGACGGGGACCACGCCAAAATAGCCGGCCACGCCGTAGCCTACCACCGCGGACAGCACGCAGGGCACCAGCGCGGAATAATACATGACCCCAACGCTGATGACCTCCATGGAAAACACCGCCGCCGTCAGCGGCGCGCCAAACAGTGCGGAAAAAGCGGCGCTCATGCCGCACATGACCATGATGCGCTCGTCTTTTTCATCAAACCGGAACCATCTCCCGATCTGGGCGGCCACACTGCCCCCAAGCTGAAGGGCAGCCCCCTCCCGGCCCGCGGAGCCCCCGAAAAGATGGGTGATGACCGTGCTGACAAAGATCAGCGGCGCGGTTTTGATGGAAATGGGCTCGGTGGAACGCACGGCGCTGATGACCAAATCGGTGCCCTTATCCCGCTCCATTTTCATGATCCGGTAGAAAAACACGATCAAAAGGCCGCCTATGGGCAGAAACCAGATCAGATAGGGGTACTGGGCGCTGTAAACATTGGCGCCGTCCACACAGTAGTGGAACAGGGTGCCTATGCCGCCGAGCACCAAGCCGATCAGCACGGCGCAGGCCACCCATTTGAGAAAAATCAGCCCATGCTCCAGCCAGTGCTTCAATTTCTCCCGAATGGTTTCCTCCATCGGGTATCCCCTCCCCTTCTCTTTTGTTCTGTCCGCAGAAAAGAGGGGCACACGTAAGGTATGCCCCAAATCTTGTTAAGAAAGCTTTGCAAACGCCTGCTTCAAATCAGCGATAATATCGTCTGCATCCTCGATGCCCACAGACATACGGATCATATTTGGCTCTACGCCGCATTCACTAAGCTGCTTCTCATTTAACTGGCGGTGGGTGGTGCTGGCGGGATGCAGCACACAAGTGCGGCAGTCCGCCACATGGATCACGATAGCGGCCAGCTTCATGGATTCCATCAGCTTGGCGGCGGCTTCCCGGCCGCCCTTCACGCCAAAGGCAATGACGCCGCATGTACCGTTAGGCATATATTTTTGCGCCAAATCATAATACTTGCTGCTGGGCAGGCCGGGATAATTAATCCACTCTACCTGCTCCTGGGCTTCCAGGAACTTCGCCACCTGCATAGCGTTTTGGCAATGGCGCTCTACCCGCAGGAACAGGGTCTCCAGCCCAAGGTTCAGCAAAAAGGCGTTTTCCGGGCTGAGCATCATACCCATGTCCCTCATAATATGGGTGGTGCATTTGGTAATATAGGCGGCGTTGCCAAAGGTCTCCGCATACACCACGCCGTGATAGGACTCATCCGGCTCCGTAAACTCGGGGAATTTCCCGTTTTTCCAATTAAAGTTACCGCTGTCCACCACCACGCCGCCTAAGGCTACCGCGTGGCCGTCCATATACTTGGAGGTGGAGTGAACCACAATATCCGCGCCAAACTCAAAGGGCCGGCAGTTGATGGGGGTGGGGAAGGTATTATCCACAATCAGCGGAACGCCGTGGCTGTGAGCCAGCTTGGCGTAAAGCCCAATATCCGCTACCACCAGGGCGGGATTGGAAAGGCTTTCGATAAACACGCACCGGGTATTCTCCTGGAACGCGGCTTCAATCTGCTCCTCCGTAGATTCCGGCGGCAGGAAGGTAAATTCGATACCCAGTTCCCGCAGAGTCTTATGAAACAGGTTAAAGGTGCCGCCATAAATGGCGCTAGCGCATACCACGTGGTCGCCGCTGTGGCAGATATTAGTCACCGACATCATCGAGGCAGCCTGGCCGGAGGAGGTCATCACCGCGCCTACGCCGCCCTCCAGCGCCGCAATTTTTTTCGCCACAGCGTCCACTGTGGGGTTAGCAAGGCGGGTGTAAAAATAACCCGCTTCCTCCAAGTCGAAAAGCCTGCCCAGCGTTTCGGCGGAATCGTATTTAAAGGTCGTGCTCTGCACGATGGGGACCACACGGGGCTCGCCGTTTTTCGGCTCGTAGCCCGCCTGTACACATTTGGTATTAATTTTATAGTCGCTCATAATAGCCTCCCGGTTTATAAATTCCTTTTTAGATGAAATATCCTTATCCTTTTTATAGTACCCCACTTTTTTTCCGCTGTCAATCGGCCCGATTCCAAACATTTCGCAAATACTGTCTAAAATTTCGGCGGCATGCCTGTTCAGGATGAAATGGCCTTCCCCCATAAGCCAATGCCGGGTGCTTTGGGGCGCCTGACGGTATAAATTCATCGCCGAGCGGATGGGAGCGTTTTTATCCAGATACCCATGCCAGAAATGCACCGGCACCCGCAGCTCTCTTAAAGAAAACTCCCAAGGCTTGGTGTAAATCACCGCTTCCTGGGCCAGATACCGGCTTCCCTGGCGGAATATTTCCCGGTTTGCGCTAAGCACCCTTTGCCGGTTCTCCCCGGTGATCTTCCCCATCCGTTTCTGGTCACTGTCCGGCAGCACCTTTTCCATCAGCCGGTAATAGGTATCCACCTTTTTCGTCATCATATATTTCGTAGCCTTTAAAATAAGCCCAACGGATTTAGGATAATTGCGGGCGCAATAAAACAAGCTGGCGTTAGAGGCGTTCATGCCCTGGGTGCTTTCCTCCGTATCCATGGGCCCCAGGCCGCACACCACCACGCCGGCCCGGACCTTTTCCTGCAGGCGGCACAGGCAGGCCAGCGCATAGGGGCCGCCGCCGGATACCCCCATCACCACCGGCCTTTTCAGCCGGAGGCGCGCCATCAGCTCCTCCATGTCCCCGCCGAAATCTGTCAAGCTTCTATCGGGCAGCGGGTCCGAAAGCCCGATTCCCGGGCGGTCCGCCGCGATCAGCTTTAAGCCGCGCTTGGCGGCCTCTTCGTGCAGCCAACGGAAATCCAGCCGGCTGCCTGGGTACCCATGAAAACAAAGCACGGGTTTTCCCTTTGGGTCGCCGCACAGCAGATACCCCAGCCGCCTGCCGTCATTTAAATAGAGATACCCGTTTCCCCGCAGCATCAGCCTTTTCCCGTCAAAAGCGCCATGATCCAGTCGGTGGCGCTTACCACGCCCCACACCAGCAGGAAAAACAGGATCATGGAAACGATACGCCAAAACCAGCGTTTTCGATTGCTCATTTCTTCCCATTGGCTGGGGCATTTTTCTGTTTTAGACAGCCCGCTTTCCGCATTCCCCCCATTTTCCGGCTCGTCCTGCGGGGCTTCAGCCTCTACCTGGGCGCCGATACCGTACAGCACCTCTTTGGCTTTTTCCAAGGACTCGTAGGGCGTGCAAAATTCCCACGAAACGCTGCCTGGGCCGGTAACAGTTTCGCTTACATCCTTATCATAGACAGGGGTTTCGCTGTAAGGGACGCCCGCGTCCGCCAAGGCCGCGGCAATCCTGTCTTTTTCAAAGCCCGATGCCCGGGCCACGCACACCGGCGTATCCGCCCGCAAGGCTTCATATTCCTTTAAGATTCTGCCGCAGCTGCAGCGCTCCTGGCTGTCCGGAGATATTCTCCGGCATTTCGGACAATATTTCATGGCTTTCCTCCCGCTGATAAATTTCTGCTTTTCTCTGGATTGATTAGAACTATGATACCATAACCACAGGCTGGCACAGCCTGCACCTTACATGAAAAACGCTTGCCGTTTTTCGTATATGGCCAAATGCTCTCAGCCATCGGCGGCTCTGCCGCCGCTTATGGCGTGAGGTTATTATACCATAACCACAGGCTGGCACAGCCTGCGCCTTAGA
>CABUCM010000045.1 GCA_902490005.1 uncultured Ruminiclostridium sp. | reverse complement strand
TTGCCACGCCATTTAACTTTTCCTCCCCTCTCAAAATAAAGGTTTCCCGCATCGCGCCTTGATTGAAATTGATATTTGCCTCAATTACAGTTGCCTCTTTTCCCCGATAGGTAATCAAATCTCCTGGTTCCACCTCTGGATAGCCTAAGGTTTCCACTGTGTACTCATACCGCTTTTGCAAATAGTTTGATATCCAATCAATAGCTGCAGTACCTTGACCAGAATCCGCGGGGAAAATAGGATTATCTATTACGACTGGATCCCCGATTGGATACAGTGTTTCAGAATAAGGCACGGTGGATTCGCTGGCGTAGGTATTGGCATATAACTTAATATCTACGTCTTGAGAAACTCCAGTAATTTTAAGATAGGATACAAACGCGTAATGAGTTTCCTGCTGAATTACCACACTAGGATTATCGCATTCAAACCGGCAGTCATAATATGCTTCCGAATGTTTGATCTCAGTCAGTACATTTGGCGTTACGGAAACGGTTTGCGCCGGTTCCGCCGGCAAGGAAGAATAGGCGGAAACCCTAGTAGCGTTTAACGTCGCCTGGCTGCACCGGGCCAATAATTCGCTTTTGGCGTTTCCTATAATATCAGAGGATTCCAAAGAAAACGGCATGGTATAGTTTATCTTTACCCGTTTTATACGTCCCCTTTGGTATTTTTCGTTAGAGGTACAAGTCAAATTAACTTTAGCCACACGGTCAAAATTTTCTCTAAAACGAATTTTCCCATTTTCCCAAAGGACGGGAACCTTATTTTTTGAAAATACGGTTTCATAAATTGGGGTTTCAGCGATTGCCGGGGAGGTTTCCCGCACCCCGCTGATATTAAAGGAAGCCAACCGGCTGGTGTTTCCGATATCCACCTCCAATTCTCCAAAGGTGATGTTTTTCCCGAAGTCCAAGGTAAGAGTGGGGCCGAATCGAACGCTCGGTTCCGCGTAATCCCCGTTTTCTTTTGGAAACACATCGGAAACATATCCTGTATTCCGGTATGGCGATTTTTCAGGAAGAAAGGCCATGCTGCCGTCCAGGGCAAAGAAATCTTCTTCCCATGCAGCGTAATCAGGAACCTCGTCCTGGGAAAAAACACCTCCTGGCAGACTGTCCCGGGAAGCGTAATAAGAATAAACGGTTTGCCGTGCCTGCCAGGTATCCGCCTCCATTGTGGACTGTCCAGGTTCCTCACGGTAGCGGAAAACAACGCCGCCGCTGGAATCCTGTTCCAATGAGGACAATCCAAGATTAGCCAGAAGCTGCAAATTAGAACCGTGACTGTCATAAAGCAAAGGTAAATTTGTGTTTGTGGATTGCAGCGTTACATCATTAACCCAAAAATTCTCCACTCCCGCGTCGGTTAGAACGTCGGCAGCCAGGCTTGCGGCTGTGTGGTTCTGCTTGTCATAAACGCCTTTCACATAGGTTGAGCCGACCAGCTTGTGAAAGATATCCTTACAGGTAAACTTCGCGTTGATGCCGTCGGTTTTCCAACTGTCCAGTAAGTAAAGGTCCTGCTCCAGCCATTCAACGCCGCCTTGCCCGTCCACATCATACCCATATTGAATAATAACCTTCTGCTCCTTTTGTAAAAAGGGAATCAGGCTGAAGCCGGAATCCAAATCATATTTTCCGTTTTCGTTAAAAAGCGTAAAGGCCAGGGATTCGGAAGGAAGCTCCAGACTAATTGGGCTTGCAGCCCGGTTATGTGTAATGGAAATGATATCCTCGCCGGAGAAGGAATAGGCGATGCCAAACAGCATACTGTTCACCCGGATTCTGTTGTACGGCCTCGTCTTTGTAAATTCGATCCTAATCCGGTCTGCGTCCTCAATTCCAAGCTCCCCCTGATAGATTACATCGGTATTTCCAGTGATGGGCCAGGTGTTCTTAACAGCGCCGTTTTTGTAAGCCGTAACCGTAAAGTCAAGAGGTGCCGTTCCGGTTACCGTGTCAAATTGCAGCGTAACGCCGACCATGCTATGAGGAGTGGAAAAGGACACATCGATATATGGATTAGAAAGGAATATTCCCGCGCCGTTGGAAACAGTGCTGCTGATATACCCGGTATTATAGGGATTAGCACCGTTTAGAAACCTCTGCTTTCCGGTGAGCTGCCAAAAATTCTGCTCCCAGGAGGCGTATCCTTCCGTCACGCCGTTCACACCGGTTTTGATTCCGGATCTATCGGAAAAGAATACCCCGGGGGAAACCGTAAACGAAGCGTCGCTAAACGCGTACTGATCGAGAACGCCGAAGCTGATTTTCGCGTGCATTTGATTCCGGATTCCCTGTGTGCGGTGGAGCTGGATCGCTTTTTGGTATGCCGGGGATACATATTTCATCTACTCCACCGCCTTTAAACCTGAATCAAATTGGCGGTTACGTCCTTCCAAAAGGAGGGCCGCAACGTTTGCGGGTTTACCATATATGGGGTTCCGGAACGGTCGCCGACGTACATGGTCAAATAGGTGTATCCGTTGATTCTGGGATCAAATACTCGAAAGCGGTTCACGAATGAGCCGCCCTGGGACCGGTCAAAGAGCTTCAGAAAATTCATCATTTCCTGGGGATAGAGAACAGGAAACTTCATCTCAATTTTTAGCTTATCGTTTCCAATTACCTGGCCGATAAAGTTGCCGTTTTGGTTTCGGCCCCCATCAACTAAGGTGGAGACGCTTACTTTTCCGCTGTTTAATGCCGGGGCAGGGAGGGCGATTCCTCCGTCTGTTTCAATCCATGCCATATCTTTCCTCCTTATATGGGAATAGTGCTGGTGGTCATGCGGTAGCCCTGGGCCTGTTCTACCTGCCGCTGGTTCCGGTATACCGCGCGCCCGTCAAGATTAATCGTCTCATTGATCCGGATCGGCCTGTCCGTTTGCTGTGCCTGTGCGGAAACCATAGCGTTGTATACGGCTGTGGCGATGGCCTCTGTGATCTGGTCATTGTTGGCTACCGCTGTCCTGCCGCCGATAGAACCGATCATTTCCGGGTTGCCCGGCTCATTGGCGATAAACAGCTGGCCCGGGGTGGGGAAGCCGCCAAAAGAAAAAGTATCCAATGAAAACTGTTTAACTAAACGGCCCCCTATGTTCTTTCCAACATCTAAGATACCGGATAATCCGTTCTGAAATCCTGATACAGAATCCAGACCAAGCTTTTTAAATGCCTTAGATGGAGAATGAGAATCAATTCCTTGCTTGCTTTTAAATCCTCTCAATGCTTCTTGTGCAATATCAGCGCCCATCTGAAATGCTCCGGAGACCGCTGAGCCAAAACCAGAGAGGGCATCGTTTCCAAGCTGTTTCCACTCTGGCATATTTGCAGAGTTCTGCAATTGAGCGCCATCTAGCAACCCATCTGACATATCTACGCCTAAAGCTTCTAAGGTTTCAACTAATTCCGGAGTAACTTCCACGACTTTTTCTCCGATGGTATCATTAATTAATGATATCGTACCATCTGCGTTGTTTTTGATCTCCACGTTATCTAATAAACCTCTGGCGATGGAACTGTTAATTGTTTCTCCTGCGTCGGTTGCGGTTTGAAGAGCACCAAGAAAGTTTGGATCTGTAGAAAGCTTTTCTCCCAAAAGGTAATTAATAGCGTCTAGATCTCCAGATACAGCAGCAAGGGAATAATAATCATGCAACCCGTCAGAGACACTGTCAGGGACTTTTTGACCTGCCGCTTTCGCGTCGTCAGCAATTTGTTGGAGTTGTTCTGCGGACGGCTTTAAAGCCGCGAGGGTTTCGGATAAAGCAACCTTTGTTTCTGGCGTCACATCTAGCCGGCTGAATTCATCTTGCCAGCGAGTTTGTACGCTTATCATGAAGTCGCTGAGACTTCCTTCTACTAAAACGCCGGTTTCGTCTGTGTTAAACTGCCGGAAAGTGTAGGTCAATAATTCATTAACCGGGGTGCTGAACGCTGATTGAGATTCCGACAACGCATCAGAAAAAGCGGTGTTAAATTTTTCAACCAAAGGCTGAAAAGCGGTTACAGACACGGTGGCCGCGTTTTCGCTGTATGCTTTCATTTCGTCTTCAATAGCGGCAACGTAAGCACTATAATCGCCATCTGATTTATATTTCAGTTCGATCGCCGCTAATGCGTCTAAATGGACGGTATCGATATTATCCAACTGTTCCTGTGCCAGAACCTGTAATTCCTCGCTTACAGTTTTTACGCTGTCATAAGAAAGATTTCCATCTAGAACATATACGGCATTTGTCAGTTTGGCTTTATATTCGGCATCGGCAACAGTTGCTACAATTTGGTTCATTTCACTTTGCAAATCCGAGATGGTCTCCATTTCGGCATCGTCAAGAACTCCGTCTGCGAGCGCGTTTAACATAACAGCCTTTAACTCTTCACCAAGGCGCGCCATGTCACCTTCGGATTGTGCAAAATATTCGTTTACAAACTTAGCCATATCAGACTGGATATCCGCGTCTGTAAAGCTCATGCTGATAGCTAAAGTATATCTTTCCTTTTGTGAATTCAATGCGGTTTGAGCGTCGGAAACAAGGGTATTAATGCTTTCTTCCATTTCGGATTTGTCAACTTCAAAACCTAGAGAGGCTTTCCATGTTAAATACGAAAACTGTTCGGTAGATTTCATATAGTTTTCAATTGCTTGCTGTGCGTTTTCCTTGGCTTCGATATATACATCAAGCTGTACGGAAAGCGGCGAGGACATGATTCTTTCAGCGTATTCCTTGGCCTCTTCTACCGAAAGGGTTATTTCGCCAAATCTTTTTTTGATTTCATCGTCAATTTTTCTTCGGTTATAGCCGATTGCAAAACTTGTGATTCCTATAGTGAGCGCGGCGAGAATACCGATAGTCCAGCCAACAGGCCCGGTCCCAAAAACAAGTAAGGAACCTGCAATTCCCAGGGCGGAACCAATTAATGTCTTGAGCCCGTTTTCTAAGTTCAATCCGTTATAACCAATGTCATAGGCCCCTTGCCATTCAAGGGAAAATCCAGTTACCATTAGACCAATTCCGGCGGCTATTTTATTGATTTTGTCGAATTTCCCTTGCTTTAGATCAGAAAACCATTTAAGAACTTTGCTGGCGATTTTCCAAGCCGCAAGGCCAGCGGCAATAGATGCGATAGGCCCAACCATTGCCTCAATGCTTTCTTTTAACTGATTGGTTTTTTCTTCCAGGCCGCCTAAAAAATCATAAGAAAGAAGCGGTAAATCCAGATCGCCTCCGTAAGAACCGCCGGAAGCGCCGCCGCTTCCCCCGGCCCCTCCAGATGCTGTCCCGGTATCAGGGTTGAGAATATTCAATTCATCAAAGCCCAGAGTGTAATCCTTCAGCTTTTTAGCCGCAGCAGCCGCGTCGCCTAAGGCACCTGTGGTATCTTCGATCTCGTCCGTCGCCGCTCCCGCGCTGGTTCCTATACTATCCATGCCGGAATAATCGATTGTGGGAAGTTCTACCCCGAAAAAGCTTGCGATTGCTCTGACGGCGTCGGTAAGCACGGATACAAACGCCTGCACCCAGGGGATCACTACCTGTAAGATTGGAATAAATAGGCTTCCTAAGGCCCTGGTAAGCTGCTGTGTTTGCTGCTGGAGAATCCGCATAGCGTTGGCCGGGGTTTGAATGGTTCTTGCCATATCCCCCATAGCGGATGTGGACTGTTCTATCAAAGCGACGTAGCGCAGCTGAGCCTTTTGAGCCTGGGTCATGGAATTAACGCTCTGGTCGATACCGTATTTGTAAGCATACTGTTGAAGTGTAGCGACCGACAGGTCCTTACCTAAGCGCCTGACAGGCTCGATCTCACCGGCAATCGCGGACTGTACCTTTTGGGCTGAATCCTCAATGCTGATGTTATAGAAAGAAGCGTAGTCATAAATAAGCTGGGTCAGGCCCTCACTCATGGTTTTGGCTTTATCTTCAACAACGCCGTAGCCCTTTACCATGTCCATAAGAACGCTTTGGTTGCGTATCCATTCCGATAGGTCAATTCCGGCAACGGATTGAACTCTTTCCGCGTATTCCATTGATTCATCGGCGAATTTTCCCATCGCTACTGTGAAAAGGTTTACGTTTTCCACATAATCGTTATAGGACGTGATCCAGCTTCCCACGGAACGCTTTAAGGTGTATCCGTAAATGCCGAGTTTAGAAATTGTGCTGGAAATTCCGGTTCCGAGAAAACCAAAGGACTTTCCAGTCGTTTTATTCGACACCGCCAGCCCCGTATTGCTGGAAATTAGCTTTTGAATCCGGATAGGGAAAGCTTTGAATCCGGAGGATACCTTTTCCATTTCGGAGGCCAAAGGACGCACGGCGTTGGCAACCTGGGTCATTTGACCGGCGAATCTACTTAAATCCGTGGCGGACAGTTCTTTACTGATCTGCGGAAGCTTTTTCAGGGCGTTTATGGTTGAGGTAAGCCCTGCGGATTTCTGCACATCGGACAGGCCGGATAAAGAGGATTTTAATTCCGTTATCTTTTTGCTGTTGATATTCAAACCAGAAAGAGCGCCATTCAGCTTACTCAATTGGTTCGCAACCGTCGTAAGCCCAACGCCGCCCTTGGTGATGCCTTTTAAATTGTTTAAAGCGGAGGTAAGCTTATCAACTTTAAGCGCTGCTTGATCTGCATTTGATTGTACTTTTAGTTCCAGGGTATCCAGTTCAACGCTCAGTGAGTTTCCTCCTTATAAAATAAAAAGCCGCTACCTCATATCGAGATAGCGGAAAACCTGGCTTGAGTGTTATTCTATGTTATCTATGATGTTCTTTAATTCCTGCTCAATTTCTTCTTGAGTTATGTTGGAAGCATACTGATTCCATTGATCTGGAAAATCTGACATGGTAAGCTCGCTATTTTTATAATAGGCGAATCCGTCATTGTCCCCGCTATAGTACAGCATAGTAAGATTGCCATCACAAAAAACAGAAGCATTTTCAATACAGTATGTTGTGAAAGCTAAAGAACGCAAGGTTTCTGTTTTAGGGTCCGCTCCATCAAATTTACACGTACCTATCATTTTCGTTTGGTCATCTACAGAAGTGATTAATGTGCAAGAATTTGCTTCGTCATAAGTGATGGTATTTGAAAATCCAGTTGAAAGAGAACTTTGAGAATTACTAGAACTTTCATTTTGCTTACTGGAAGCATTAGCAGCACTAGATGAATTAAAATCTTCCTTTGCCCCACAACCAAAAAGTGAGAACAAAAAGAGAATAAATAGCACAGAAACAAAAGCTTTTTTCATAGAAATCCCTCCTAGCCATATAGTAGCATAGCAGGCAGTATAAGGCAAGGAGAAAGTGTGAATTTTTTTCACTATCTCAATATGAAGTTTTCAAGGTTCATTTCTTTTCCCATTGTCTTGCAAAGCGGTTCAGATAGGAGACAACTTTTTGCCTTTCCTGCTCCGCTTTCGCTTCTTTTTCTTCCTCGGATAAAGGCAGAATCCGGATCGGCTGCTCCATATAATTCACCGGTTTTGCGCCTTTTTTTCGAAAAGCGTTGCCCAAAGCTGTGGAAACAGCGTTAAAGAAGTAAACGCCCTGAAGCCACATTTCCCAGCTTTTCCGCTGGGCCTGGTATTCCGCCGCTTCCCGGTAGGCTTCCGCCAGCCAGGGGTCCTCGTCCCAAAACTGGCCGGCGGTCATACCGATGGCTAAATAATAAGGAAAAACCCGGTTAAAGCCTTTTGTGTAATCT
Organism: uncultured Ruminiclostridium sp.; assembly: GCA_902490005.1. Classification (GTDB taxonomy): domain Bacteria; phylum Bacillota; class Clostridia; order Oscillospirales; family Acutalibacteraceae; genus Clostridium_A. The sequence goes on along the minus strand of CABUCM010000045.1, from coordinate 11,968 downwards.
CCGACGGTGTACTCTTTTACAGTTCCACCGTCAGACGGCAGTTTTTTCTGCCGCCTTCCTCCGCGAGAATCAAAGATTCATTCGGCTGATTGTAAAGTTCCACCAGCCGGGTAATCTCGGCACTGGAAAGCCCGCCTAATTCGTCCAGAAATTTGTCTGTTTTATCTCTGGCTACGTTTTTATGATTTTTGCGGAAAGCATAGAAAAACAAATTTGGGATATTGGTCTGGGGAAAATCAAGCAGTTCTGATATTTTAAATCCCCGTTGTTCCGCAAATCGGACGCTTTCCCGGGAAAATTCCAGAACATATGCCTCTCCGGTTTCCGGATCGGTGATTTTCATGGGCAGTACCTTGTTTTCGTTTTTAGCCATTTCAAACAACCTCCAATTAATTAGCCGCCACCGGCGGTGGGCTTGGCGCTCCAGCCCTTGATCTCGCTGGGCGTGATGTAGGGTTCAATTTCCAGTACAGCGTCCACCTCGATTGCGGAGAGGCCAAGGGGAGAGGGATTCCCCGCAAAGTAGAACGCTTTGGTAAGCCCGGGAATCACGATGGCGAACCAGGTGGCCTTATCAGTTTCCTTAGCGGTTTCAGCCGCTTCGACCAGCGCATCCCAAGCGGTCTGGAATTCCTCCGTGTTGTTAGCGGTAAAGGCCAGCGCGCCGCCGGGATCTTTTAAGCCGGGAATATAGGTTTTCCACTCCAAAGCCTCCAGAGTGGTGGTTTCCAGGCTGGAAGGCTCCGGGTTTAGGTCTGGAATCGCTTTGATGCCGGGAACGGCTGTAAAACCAGTAGTCGGCATGGTGCCGGAAGTGCTTTCAACCGCATATTGCAGGGTTACGCCCGCGGTAGATAAATCAATCGCCAGTAAATTACCTCCTGTAAATCCTATAATCTTCACTGATTACGCCGCGGTATCTGGCGGCGACGCGGTAAATTCTGATATCCGCGTTTTTCATTTGATTGCAGAAAATTCTGATAAATCCAAGATTTTGCATTTCTGTGTCGACCAGCTCCATGATCGCCTTACATTCCTGCTTGGCGCCGCTGATCTTATTGGAATAGATATTAACGCTATACAGCAGGGTCGCGTTGTGCTCTCTGTGAGAAGCGTCCAGAGAGCCTTCATAAGTGGAGTTATCCTCTTCAATAAGCACCAGGCACGGGAAATTTGCCGGCGTATCCACAAGCTCACTGTAGCAGGAGCCGCCGGGATAGCTTTGGGAGAAACGAGAAGCCACCTTGTCAAAAATCGCGCTTTCTGCGTCTATCACCTGAATACCTCCCTTGCGATCCGTTTAATCTCCTGTTCCATTGTGCGCTCTGCGTGATACATGGGCATCGCCGCCGGAGTGCCATGAGTTAAAATCAAATTGCCTCCATCGTCGTAATAACCCCAGGTGCTTTGCTTTCCCTTGCCCTGTCCATATTCTCCGATCCTGGAAACGCCCGCCGGCCGGGGTTCCGGATAGGGTTCCGGCCCGTTAAAATAAACGCCCGCGCCAAACTCGATAAAGAACACGGAATTACCGGAAGCGACGATCTTCCAGCCGTTTTTGATCGGCTCAACGCTGACCTCAGCTTGCTTCTCGCCGTCGTACTGGGCGCGGGAAAAACGGACAGTGGCTTCATAGGCGCCTATGGCGGCAAGCCGTTCCGTTAGTTCATTGGTTTTTTGACGTATCCATGCCTGATAGGAAGTAAGCTCTTTTAATGCCGCGCCGATGGAAGAACCGCCCAGGGACATGGAAATGGTTTTCCTAGGCACGGACCGTCACCTTCTTGACCGCGTAGGCAATGCTGTTTTTCCACGGCGCCCGCTTTTTCACGATGTAATTATGAGCCTCGTCCGTGGAAGCGCTGTCCAGCCATAAAACGGCGTTTTCGTCGATAGGGCAGGCGATATCCGACGTACTCATGGTTCTGTCGTAATCCTCCAAGGAGCCGAAAAGCTCAGATTCAGATGAGCCCTTGTTAGACGATACGCACAGCCTGGCGGACTGAAGCTCACCATATTGGGGAGAAGGGGAGCCGGTCCGGTAGCCGTTGGAATCGATGATTTCCGTCTGTCCTACATACAGCTTGTAATATACCGTGGAAAGGTTCCGGCGCAGGTCACGCATTTAAAGCACCCGCTTTCTGCCAAGCGGCTAGAATTTTCTCTCCCTGGTTAGCAATCCAATCCACCGCCTCTTCGTTATGTACCCACGGGCCTTCATAGACTAGTGAATTATCCATTAGTCCACTCTCGTTAAAAAATGCGTGAACAATTTCGTGGCGAACTGTTTGCTTTTGAGCCAATCTGACAGATTCAATGGGTTCGTGTTCCAAGCCTTTATAGGTGGACATATCGCACACGACAATCTGTTTTGAAAATCCGTCACAGTATCCTGCGATAGACCGCCTTTCGAAAGCTTCGTCTTCCGAAAACTTTTTTACAATTAGGCTGTATTCGGTTCCCAGGATATTAATTTTCATCACAATACCCCCACAAAAGGAACGATTTCAGAAAGCCAGTCCGGGGAAATGTTAGCCGCCGCCCAGGCCCGGCTGATTCCGTTTTCCGAGTGGCTGATTTCCCCCTCTCCGCCCAGCTTGGCATATAGGTCGATGGAGATTCTAAGCTGTAAGTCCTCGTATTTGGTTTCCAAAGCCTCGGCTCCGATCCCAAAAGGATAGCGGCGGGAAAGAATCACGGCTTTCGCGCTTTCTAAAAGATCATTCAGCAGAGCCTCGTCAGCTTCGCCCGTCCTGCTTTTTAACCTTTCTAAATTTCCCATGCCGCATTCCTCCTTACTGCTTCGGCTTTCTGCCGCCGGTTCGTTTCACAGGCTGTTCCAGTGGTTTTTCCGGAGCCTTCACGGGCTGGTTTTTCACAATTAATCCAATAAACAGCGCCATAGCGTTAATCCTCGGACGCGGGCGCCATGATGCCGGCCTTGATCAGCGCGTCGATCAAGGCGTCAAACTCCGCCTTGGTCGGGGCTGTGCTGGCGGCGTAAGGCACGTTTTCCACTAAAATATCGCCGTTGGTAAAAGCAAAGGTTCTTTCTTTCGCCATCAATACCACCTCCGTTAAGCGTTGGCCGTAGCCGCTCTGTGCAGATAAATGCCCGCTACCTTGTTGTTTTCCACAAACGCGTCATGGTAAATCCGGTAATCAAATTTCCAGGCGTCCGCGCTTTGGTTGACCTGGGGACTAAAAATTCTGGGGACCACATGCTTGGCGATCTGAACCACCGCGGACGGGTGGATAATCATAAAGTTGATCGGGTAAGAGGTGCTAGCCGGAACGGTAAATCCGCCTTTAGTTTCACCACTGGAAAGACCATCGTTTAGGGTGATGCCGGTGTTGAATCTGCCCTTCGGCACCTTAATCACTCTCATGCCGTCATAATAGTCAATGGCAGTTTCGATGCCTCGTTCGCCGTTCTGCACATACCGGGTGATTTTGTCCTTTAGGCCGGCGTAAGCGGTTTCAGAGATAAATAGGATACGTCCTTCTTCCGGGACCTCGTCGTCTCCCATTGTGGTTTCCGCGTTTTGGATCAGGGTGGGAACGTCGGTGGTGCCTACGGTAATATCCGCCGGCGTGCCGGAGCTGATACCGGAGGTGCCGGCGTATTTTGCGAACCGGTAGGCGTCAATTTCCGGCGTTACCTGGGTGCGGATAAATTCCCCGGCAAGGGTGCCGAAGGCCATGCCCATTGTTTCATCGTTGTCCATAACGTCCACCATGAAGGAGCGCCCCCGGTCCTGAGTCAGCTTATAGGGCTCCCAGCCGCCGGTGACGGAACCGGTCACAAAGCCGGCATTTCTGGAGTAATTGCCCAAGCCGTCCAGGCTCATGGTGTAAAGGTTTACGGTGTCAGAGCCGATAAACCGGACCCGCTCATTCGCGGTATCTAAAATAGAGGTTTTGGAGCTTGCTTTGTATACCTCGTCAAGAATTGGCACGTAGCTTTTCGCAAGCTCGATTTGATTGTTATAAGGCAGTAAATTTCTCCTTTCGGTTTCAATATGTTTTCAACTAAATTCCCGCGCCTTTCCGGAACGCGTTGACAGGGTTTGATTCCACATTTTCGCCATTCATCGGGTTCCCGCTGGAAAGCCCGGGCTGCTTGTCAAGCGCGCCTGCCGCGGCCGCCTTTTTCTGCGCTTCGATAAATTTCTTTTGGTTGGAAAACACCTTCGAGAAATCTCCGGAATGCAGAGCTTCGGCATTTTCCGCCGCTGCTTCCGCATCGTAGCCCAATTCCAGATAAGCGGCTTTGTAGGTCCCGATGGCTTTTTCCTTTCTGAGAGAGGTAAGCTCCTTTTCCATTGCTTCCCGTTCCTCCGATTCCTTGGCGGCTTTGGCCTCCTCGTCGGACAGTTTTGAATTGTATTTCTTTTTCCATTCTGCGTTTTCCGAGTTGGATTTGCTCAGTGCCGCCTTCAAACGCTCGATTTCGCCGCTGCCCGGAGCCTCAAACTCATAGGCCTCTAATGCGGAGAGCTTTTCCTCTGGAGTCATGTCCGCGTAGCCGTCGATCTTGTTGATATCCACTTTCATTTCAATTCTCCTTTGCGTTTTTTGGTGTTCCCTCACCTTTTTGCGTTTGTTACGATGTTCACTCACCGCTGCGATTTATGGCTTCCCTGCCGATTAAACGATCCCAGCCTCCTCGACGCGGGATTCGTCAATAACCTCTGTGTTGTCCTGAGAGTTCCATTTTGCCCTGATGTATTCCTCAGAGTTCGCCACGTCCGCCACCGGGTCGTTGGAAACGCCGGATTTCGCGAATGCCAGTTCCGGGCTGAAGCCCAGTTCTTTTAGGTTCATGGCTGCCTGGGTTTTAACAAGGACGTTGGCCGTTTCATTTCTCACGAACTGAAGCTCGAAGTCCGATAGGTTGATGCTCAAATCGGTTTTCCGGTTCAGAATGCTGATAAATATCCTGTCAAACAGCCGGTTGGATACCCGGAATAAATCCCCGGTGTTTCTGGCGTAGGTGTTGGCTTGCTCCCAGCCGTCCCGCAAAAATACCGCCTGCCCCGTGTCGCTGGTGGAGGAGCCTCCCTTTAGGGTGGAGGGCATGCCGCAGATAGTCAAAATCTGCTGGTACATATTGTCCACCAGCACCTGGGTCTGGGTCTGGTTCAGCTGTTCGCTTAAAATTTTCAAATCCGCCTTGTCCTGGCCGACGGATTTCAGGAAAACCGCTCCGGCCTGGCGGATATACGCCGGGGTTACTTGATTGCCGTTTTCGTCCTCTCCAAGCTGGCAGTTATAGAAAATCATTAGGGACTGTACAAACTGTTCGATGCCGTCCACGCGGTTTGACTGTATATTATTGATCTCGTCCAGCAGGGGAATGACAGCTTCGAAGGAACCCATTCGGTTGTTTTCGTATTGATACTCGATAATGGGGATTTCATGAAGCACATTGTCAGCCTCTGAAAGAACTTCAACGGCTGTGCCAACAACCGGCGTACCAGTCACGATTTCTCCGGTCACGCCGCCGGAAACACGGAAATATTTATCCTTAGTAAAAACGTCGAAAATGACCCGCGGCGTTTCCCCGGTGGAAATTACCACGTTTACTCCCATGACAGGCTCGGTTCCCGGGTTTCGGCTGTAGACCACAAAGGAGGAACGGGGGTCCAGGGCGTAAGCCCGGATAGGACATTCCGGGTCCTTGCAGGGGGTAACGTAAATGATTCCAACTCCCACGGTATGAAACCAATCCGTTACCAGGTTGTCGGCCTGCTGCTTGCCGCTTAAATACAAATACTCGTTCAGCCGCTTTACCTTTTTTGTAACGCTTTGATCCTCTTTCCGGCTGATGTAAAAGGCGGGCTGAGTCAGGAAGTATCCGTTTTTGAACGCCACAATCTCGGAGGCGTGATTTTCCACGACCTTGTTGTTGATTTCCGGTCTTACCGCTTTGGTTCTGCTTAAAACCGGTTGGTCTCCCCGGCGGTACCAATATAAATAATCCATTTCCAGCATGTTTTCCACATGGACGGAAAGCACCTCGTTTAAAATAGGGACCAGATTTTCACGGCTGATGTCCGTAATGGTGGTATAAATTTTCCTGCGTCCAAATAAATCCAGTTTTCACCTTCTCTCCGCAAACAAAAAGGGCCGCAAACAGATTGTCCTCTGTCTGCGACCCTATGGCCCGCTGTTCCGTCACCGTTGCGACGGCGCGTTATGTGATTTTCTTTCGTTTGATCTCTATCACGACGATCCGGCCGTTTTCCACCTTCACTTCCGCGATAGAGCCCCGGTTGACCACCTTTTGAATCAACCCGATTTCCTTTTCCGTGAGTTCTCGAAGCAGCTTCTCAACCCCCGTTTTTTCTTGGTTGCAGAGACCGGATTCGAACCGATGACCTGCGGCTACTGAGACCGCCGAGCTTCCGCCTGCTCCACTCTGCGGTATGTGCCGCGGAGAACAAGCCCCCACGGCTAAAATGACCTAATATCTTAATTTTATTATACACAATATATTGCTTTATGTCAACTTAAAACACTAGATATTGTACTAAAACGGCCTTTTCAGCACATTGATTTTGGCGCTTACGCTGCGAAGCATGTCCACTGCCATTGCCAGGCTGTCCACACTGTCGTCATGTTTGTTTTTCCCCGTCATTTTGAAGCTGAAAACGTTTTGCATGAATTTTGTATACTCCTTTGAGCGTTTTCCGTCCTCCAAAAAATAGAACTCCCTGATCTCCGGGGCTTTGTCGAAAATCCGAACCTCCTTCGCCACGTTGTTCGGCGCCGCTCTGCTGGTGATGTTAAGGCGATATCCCGCCTGTTTCAATAGGGCTTCCACGCCTTCCTTGTAGCTGGCAGTGCTTTTATTAACCTCAAACTGGGCAGCCTGAACGCCGTGTTCCCGGATTTTGTTCACGATCAGCGGCTGAGTGATGTTTTTCTCTCCGTTATTGAAAATCACATCAGCCACATAAACGCTTCCGTCGGCGTATTGGAAGCAGATCGGGGCGCTGGTGAAATCCCCGCCTCCGAACGCGGGATCCACAGCCATAAAGACGCGGACAGGGGGCTCCTCAGGAAGCGTCCCGTTGTAATACCGCATATCCTGGGGATCGAACAACGCCCCCGCCCGCTCAATTGGTTCGCCCATATACTGCGCCAACCAGGAGGCCATATCGTTGTTCCGTTCAAAAGAGGCCCGCCGCTGGTAATAGTAATCGTCTGAAAAGCCGACCCCGTAATCGTAGCTGAAATTACTATGCTCGTTTTCGTCTAACGCGGGAAGGTTGATGATCTCGCATCTGCGGCTTTGAAATTTTGGATCGTTTTGAAGCAGGTCCATTCGAACGCCTGCCGGGTCAATCATGGACCACCGGGTGCCGCACCAAAGGATCTTGGCGGTTTCCTTCGCTCTGGGAAGGAGATTGTTGTCCACCTTGCTCCAGGCGGCGATCAGCCGGTCTTTGTTTAAAGCCTCCTCAATGCCGCCGATTAGGTCGTCCGATACCAGAATCCCGTTACAGTCACAGGCGCCGTTTAGGGTTCCGTATAAAGAACGGCAGGTGAGGGAGGGGTATCTCTTTTTTCGGTCCAGGTTGAAGGTTTCGTCCTTGCTGTTTGTGCTTACGATTTTTGCCGTCGGAAACACGTCGTGCCATAAATATGTGACCGGATCGTTTATGACTTCCAGACAGCCGCTGTAAAATGCGGAGGTAATCACATCGGAATAAGCGGAATACAGGTTAGAGCGTTCAGAATCCCGTCCAACCAGCCATGTCATGAAAAACATCAGCATACTGGTTTTTCCCACCCTAGGTGGCATTGACAAAAACAGCTCGTCCAGTTCATCGTCCACCAGCCGTTGGAGCGCGTTGGCGACACGCCTCATAATCCGGCGGCGGGGAAGATAGAACCGGTCCTCCGGCTTCCTGTTCCATTCCAGATAAATGAGATAGCTGTCAAAATCATCAGGAGCTAAAAGAAGATAGGTCTTTTTGTTTAGCTCGAAAAATTCTGAAACGCCTTTTTTGCCTTCGCGGATTTTTTTGGCGGTTACTTTTCGCAGCCATAAGCATTCATTTTTCGCTGTTTTGTCCTGCTCGTAGATTGTTCTGGTCAAATCAAAATAGTCTTGGTAAGCTTGAAGCCGATCCGGTTCCTTTTCAATCGCCTCTTTGATTGCGGAGAGTGTTTCTCTGTAGGTCAGTATATCACCTCTAACACTATATGTTGTATTGTATTATATCACTTTTCTATATATAGTTCAAATAAGGTAAAAGAAAACGCCCAACCTGTTGGAAGGGCGCTGAAGCGAACAGTAACAATAAAATAAATTTATTACGTTCTTGCTAAAGTAATCATTTAGTCAACTCATCTATTTTATCGTAGGTAATTGTATCGTCTTTAACCGTTAAAATTTTTCCGTTTTTTGTGTTGTTTACGGTTATTTCAACGGCGAGATCACTGCTTGTTTTTTCACATAGATGGTCTTTAAGCGATTTTGAAGCATAAATCATAGAGCTTTTGTATTGGTCCCATTGTTCCTGTACTGCTGATAAGGTATCTGTATCAGGGTCTAAACCTAAACCTTCTGAAAAATCAGACAAGGCATAGGCTGATAAAATCAAGCCTATTAGTTCACTATCATCGGTAATCACAAAAGATGCTGTATTAGTTCCTTTGTCATATTCGATTGAATCAAACATATCATCGAATTGACTTTCTCCAACAGCGTTAATAATATCGTCTTTAGAGATTTCTTGTTTTGTACACCCCACTAAACCGAGTAGCAAAGAAACAAGCAACACGCTAATTGTTACTAAACTAGTAAACTTCCCTTTAGAAATTTTCCGCATATTTTTATTCCCCCTTTGCTCTTAAATATACCGCAGAACCCTTTTGAATTCAATAGAAAAAGTGAGTTTTTTTCACATTACTGTAAACAAACAGACCATGACATGTTTAGAATTCAACATCTTTATCCTGCTTTTTTCATAATTCGATACCATTGAGTGCGGCTGATTCCCAAACGCCTGCAAGCTGAGGAAATACTTTCTCCTTCAGCTAATTCATAAATCACATCTTTTCGTGGCCGCCCTTCTTTAAACTTCGGATTATGTTCTTTTGCATAGGATTTTCCGGCCGTTGTACGCTCAACAATCATATCACGTTCAAATTCAGCAAATGCCAGAAGCATTGTAACTAACAGCTTTCCTGTTGGTGTGTTATCCGCTCTGCCCATATTTAAAATATGGACCGCGATTCCTCTATCCACCAGATCTCTGACGGTTTGTATTCCTTCAGGCGCGTTTCTCGCGAATCTATCCATTTTTGTGACTACAAATTCATCGCCTGGTTTCAGCTCTGCCATTAGCACATCAAATTTCGGCCTGTCCATTTTAGTTCCAGTAAAGCTGTCAAAATATATATTTTCTTCTGAAACACCAGCTGCAAGCAATAAGTTTTTCTGATCTTCCAAGCTGTTTCCTTTACTTGCTTGTCCCGCGGTGGAAACTCTTGCGTATCCGTATTTTGTCATCGCTTGTTACTCCTTTCAATAACAATTTGCCCTTGAGGTCTGGCCCCCGCTTTTCTGGGCTGTACAACAACTTCATATCCCATAACAGACAACATTTCAATTGCTTTATTAAATGTCATATTTTTACTGGCTAATCTAGCAGAAACGTCCGTCGCTTTTTCTTTTCCAATACTTTCGGCCATTGCTTTTTGTGTAACGCCTTTTTCTTTCATTATAAAAGATATCACTTCATTAATAATCATATTAATCACCCCTATTTATGATTGCATTATACTAAATATTTTTAATAATGTCAATGCTAAACACTAAATATTTTTACCCTTTTTTATTTTTTGGGGTGGTTGCGCTGTTAACTGTGGCTTAAGTTAAATCGTGATATCCCCCATAGGTACCACTAAGTATGTAACAAAACTTAAAAGAATTGTTACACCTAATATTAAGAGAAAAACATCATAATTATTTTTATGAAAATGATTGATAATAATAATTTTATTTAGTATAATCTAATTGTACCAAAGAAATGAGGTGCAAAATACATGCTAAGCAGGAAATAAAAAAGCCCTGCCAATTAGGCAGGGCAAAATAATTTAAAAAATATTATGAAAAGGCATTGATATATCTATATAGATATGATATACTAAACATGTAATCAAGAGAGGCGGCAAGGTTGTTCCCCTATAAAGGGGGTGACAACGTGAGCGTAAGCGAAACAATTTTGTTGTTAAACTTTATCGCCGTTGTTATCTTTGGTATTTTACAATACATAAAGAAATAACCGCCCCATAACAGGACGGCTCCCCAACTCAAACACTTAACCGAATCCTTGGGAGCAGCCGACCGTAGCAGGGTCAGCCGCCTTTCTTGGTTATATTATACGACGAATAGGGGGAAAAGTCAATGGCAAAGACAAAAGCCGAAATACAGCGCGAGTATGAAAAACGCAGCGGGTATGCGGCGCAGTCGAAATACAAAAAAGAAAACACAAAACAAGTTGCATTGCAACTAAATATAAAAACTGATGTAGATATACTGAAAAAGCTTGAGGAAGTACAAAATAAACAAGGCTATATCAAAACCCTTATTCGGGAAGATATAGCCAAAAGCAAGGATTAATAATACAATTAATTAGACAACAAACCGCTTGGATTTTTTCTGGGCGGTTTTTATTTCGCTTTATTTAGCCTACAAGGCCGAATAAGGCGTTTTTTATTGTACATCAAGAAAAGTATCGTTTTACTACTTCATGGCCTTAAAACGGCGCACAGACAAAAACCCGGCTAACTCCAAACAGAGAAAGCCGGGAATTTTTTTATTTGAAGCGGGAAATGGTAATAATAGCGCAACATTCATTACGTCAAGCACAGCTTGCGCCGTCACATTTATTTACCGTTCCACGGAGCGGACATCTCCGATAGTCGTTTGAAAGTCGTTAACCATAGTCGCTGGTCTCCGTCATAGTCGATATTCGTTTGATAGTCGTTAATCTTCCGGCGGTAAAGCTTTTTGATACTGCTCCACCAGCTTGTCCGGATCCGGTTCCTCTCCTAATGGGTTATTTGGTGTCACAACCAAATCCTGTTGATCTTTGTATCCAAACATATTCTTCCCGAGGAAAATGCCTGAGGCGGGATTAACCTTTCCGTTTTGCATATAATCGACCCATAATTCCTCTAAAATATCGATGGCTTTTTTAATCAAGTCAGTGTGTGTATCCTTACGACAACCACCTGTTTTCCATTGGTGGACAGTTTCTCGAGATACGCCCAGCCAATTAGCGATACCAATCATATTTGGCTTTCTGTCATTGTCAATGCAATAGTTGAAATATTCTTGGATTCGTTTTTCCACTTGTTTTGAATCCGAAATATCGATAGGCGGTAAGTCCCAAGACACAAGTGCGTGGCGCAAATAACGAGCATTGTCACCAGGTTGGACGTTTTCCTCCCCAAAGTTTTTTTGAGGGTTAGGGACCCAATGGCGTTTTTGCTTAACAATTTGATCGGTTAATTCGGTTTTTTTATTCTCTGCCAGTGTTATTACCTCCTATAAAAGTTGAAATTATCACTGCGGTTAATTGTGTGGCTTGTTCCGGTGGAATACCGTGTTTTACCAATTGCAAATAGAACATAGCGGTTGCCTCCGCGGTAGCGCCAAGAGCATTAATAAACTCTTCCATAATCATTTAATTCCTTTGTGCTTATTCGTTGTTTTTTTATCGCATTTCTCCGGCGGACAGCCTCTAGGCTTACCGGTGTCTAAAATATATAGGCAGTAGCGTTGCTGCCCGGAACCCTCAAAAGTTAGAGGCCTGTTATAAATACAGCCTTTACAACTTTTTCTATTTCCGCTTTGTGCCCAGCCCAATGTTTTGAGCCTCCTTGCAGTAGAAGTCGTCGTCTTTCCCGGTTGTCCATTGGTATTCCGTGTGGTCAATGTATT
>CABUCM010000044.1 GCA_902490005.1 uncultured Ruminiclostridium sp. | reverse complement strand
CCGGCAGAGCTTTCACCTTATCCTGGGCGGGGATCCCCGCCGTTCCCTTTTAACCACGCGGACGCCTGGGCTTGAAAACGGATTAGCCCAAAGCAACGTCTAAAATCATCATGACCAAAAATCCGGCCATGACCCCCAGAGTGCCGATATTGGAGTGTTCCCCCAAATGGGCTTCGGGGATCAGCTCCTCTACCACCACATACAGCATGGCGCCGGCGGCAAAGGCCAATAGCCACGGCATCAACGGTTGGATGTAGCTGGCGATCAAAACTGTCAGCACGCCGAAAACCAGCTCCACCAGGCCGGAAAGGCTGCCGAGCGCAAAAGACTTCAGGGTGCTCAGCCCCTCTTGGCGCAGGGGCAGGGAAATGGCCGCGCCTTCCGGGAAATTTTGAATCCCAATGCCGATGGCCAGGGCCATGGCGGCGGTATACATGGCGGGATCGTTGCCGTTTTGCGCGGCGAGGGCAAAGGAAACGCCCACCGCCATACCCTCGGGGATGTTGTGCAGGGTGACGGCGAATACCAGTAAGGTTGTGCGCTTCCAAGAGGAAGATAAGCCCTCCGGCTTGCTTTCTCCAAGATGTAAATGGGGAAGCAGGCTGTCCATTAAAATCAGGAACGCCACCCCCAGCGCCAGGCCGCCCGCCGCGGGCAGCCAACCGGGCCAGCCCCTTTCCGAGGCTTCTTCAATGGCTGGAATTAAAAGCGACCAGACAGAGGCGGCAACCATCACGCCGGCGGCAAAACCCAGAAAAATTCTTTGAATATTGTTGCTGACCTTTTTTCGAAAGAAAAAGACCATAGAAGCGCCTAAGGCGGTCATCAAAAAAGTGAACCCAGTGCCGCCGGCGGCCCAAAGCAGAGCGTTTTGCATAACGTTTCTCCTTTATTTTGGAATAGCTTTTGAAAAAGCCTTGTGATAGAAATATCCTTTTTTCTTTGATTATAACAAGCCCGGGAGAAAAGTCAATTGTAAAAAATCAGGAAGGGAAACAACCGGCGGAGAAATTTTTTTCAGAAACCGGTTGACTCTCACGCTGCGTCATGGCCTATACTGAAATTACCACGAAAGGAGAGAAGCAGGCATGAAAACAGTAAAGGAAGTAAGCCGGCTGGCCGGCGTGAGTATCCGCACGCTTCATTATTATGATTCCATCGGTTTGCTGCGGCCGACGCAAACCACCCAAGCCGGATACCGGCTGTATGACGATACGGCTTTGGAACGGCTTCAATGCATTTTATTGTTTCGGGAGCTGCAATTTTCCTTGAAGGAGATCAAAAAGATTCTGGAAAGCCCAACCTTTGACCGCAATAAAGCGTTGGAACAGCAGATCAAGCTGCTTCAGTATCGAAAGGAGCATATCGAAAATTTGATCGACCTTGCCCGTGGAATACAGCTGATTGGAGTGAAACCATTGGATTTTACCGCGTTTGATACCAAAAAGATTGACGATTACGCCGCCCAGGCTAAGGCGACCTGGGGAATGACGGAGGCGTACCGGGAATTTGAGGAAAAGAACAGCGCCCGAGGCGGGAAAGAGCAAGCTGCCCTCAATAGTCAGATGATGGGAATTTTTCAGGAATTTGGCGGCTGCCGCCAGCAAGAACCGGACGGAAAACAAGCCCAGGAGCTGGTAAAAAGGCTTCGGCAGTTCATTACCGACCATTTTTATACTTGTACGCCGGAGATTTTGCAGGCGCTTGGTTCCATGTATGCCGGCGGAGGCGCGATGACGGAGAATATCGATAAGGCGGGGGGAGCGGGAACCGCCGCTTTTGCCGCCGCCGCTATCCATCGCTATTGTGAAGCCGCGCGGATTTCATAGGAGCCTCTGTGCTTCCCGGCTTACAAAAATCCAAAATACCACCGGCCTGCCCTTTGCATGAAGAGGTGGGCCTATCTATTTTGTTAAAATATGAAATGAAAAATTCCACTAAATTTCCGTAATGCAAAATTACAATTTCTGCTTTACTAAAAAGGTTATGGGAAGTATAATATTATCATAGAAATTTTACCCGATTTATATTTTGATCCAATACGATGGAGGGATTTGTTTGAAAATTACCAATGATATTAAGTATGTAGGGGTAAACGACCACGAAATCGACCTGTTTGAAGGGCAGTATGTGGTGGAACACGGCATGTCCTATAATTCCTATGTCATTATGGATGAGAAAATTGCTGTAATGGATACGGTGGACGCCCGTTTCACTCATGAATGGCTTGACAATATTGAAAATATGACCGGCGCCCGCCAGCCGGATTATTTGATTATCCAGCATATGGAGCCGGATCATTCCGCCAATATCGCGAATTTTATGAATGTATATCAGGGTACAAAAATCGTGTCCACGGAAAAAGCCTTTGCCATGATGAAACAGTTTTTCGGTACGGATTTTGAGGATCGAAGAATCGTTGTGGGCGAGGGGGATACCCTTTCCTTGGGAGCGCACACCCTTACCTTTGTGATGGCGCCTATGGTGCATTGGCCCGAGGTCATGGTTACCTATGACAACATTGACAAGGTGTTGTTTTCCGCCGATGGGTTTGGTAAGTTCGGCGCCCTGGATGTAGAAGAGGATTGGGCATGCGAAGCCCGCCGCTACTATATCGGAATTGTGGGAAAATATGGCGCCCAGGTTCAGAACCTGCTGAAAAAGGCCGCCGGGCTGGATATCCAGATGATCTGTCCTCTCCATGGACCGGTGCTTACCGAAAATCTGGGCTATTATTTGAACCTTTATCATATCTGGTCCTCATATACGGCGGAAACCGAAGGGATTGTCATTGCCTATACCTCTATTTACGGCCATACCAAAAAGGCTGTGGAAACGCTGGCGGACAAGCTTCGCAAGAACGGCTGCCCGAAGGTCGTGGTATACGACCTCGCCCGCTGCGATATGGCGGAGGCTGTGGAGGATGCGTTCCGTTACAGCAAGCTGGTGCTGGCGACAACCACCTATAACGCGGATATATTCCCCTTTATGCGGGAATTCATCGACCATCTTACAGAGCGGAATTTCCAAAACCGTTTGGTCGGCCTGATGGAAAACGGAAGCTGGGCGCCCCTGGCGGCAAAGACCATGAAACAAATGCTTTCCGGCTGTAAGAACCTGGCCTTTACTGACAACGTGGTTCATATCAAATCCGCTTTGAATGAGGAAAGTACCGCCCAGTTAGAGGCGCTGGCGGATGAGCTTTGTCACGATTATTTGGAGCAGCAGAGCGAAACCGCCAATAAAAACGACCTGACCGCTCTGTTTAAAATCGGTTACGGCCTGTATGTGGTCACATCCAATGACGGCAAAAAGGATAACGGCCTGATTGTCAACACGGTGACCCAGGTGACGGATACGCCCAACCGGGTAGCCGTTACCATTAATAAGCAGAATTATTCCCACCATGTGATTAAGCAGACCGGTATGATGAACGTGAATTGCCTGTCTACCGCCGCTCCCTTCAGCGTGTTTGAAACCTTTGGCTTCCAAAGCGGCAGAACGGTGGACAAATTCGCTGATATCACACCTCTGCGCTCTGATAACGGCTTGGTGTTTCTGCCCCGGTATATCAACGCCTTCATGTCCCTGAAGGTGGAACAGTATGTTGATTTCGGCACCCACGGCATGTTCATATGCAGCATCACTGAGGCAAGAGTGATTTCCAACGCGGAAACCATGACCTACACCTATTACCAGAGCAATGTGAAGCCCAAGCCCCAAACGGAAGGAAAGAAGGGCTTTGTCTGCAAGATCTGCGGTTATATCTATGAAGGGGACGTCCTGCCGGATGACTTCATCTGTCCGCTGTGTAAGCACGGCGCCGCAGACTTCGAACCTATCGGTTAAACAGAATCTCCTCGTTGCTCGAAAAATGATAGGCTGTTACAAAAAAACGATCATAATAAAAGAAAAAGCGCCGCGCCATACAGGAAAATCCTATACGGCGCGGCGCTTTTTGGGATATGGCTTTAAATAGGCATACGCTAAAATGAGTGCTAGCTATTTGGAAACGACATTAACCGGCGTTCCCTTCAGAAATTGCCTTAGATTTTCCACCGCGATATCCATTAGGCGCTGCCGGCTTTCCTTGGGCGCCCAGGATATATGGGGCGTAATCAGGCAGTTTTTCGCCTTTAAAAGCGGGTTGTCACCCTGGATAGGCTCTGTGGAAACCACATCCAGGCCGGCGGCATACACCTTGCCGACGTTTAGGGCGTCGGCGAGATCCTGTTCCACGATCAGCGGGCCGCGGCTGTTGTTCAGAAGGATCACCCCATCCTTCATTTTCGCGATGGTGTCCCGGTTAATCAGTCCCTGGGTTTCCGGGAACAGGGGGCAGTGCAGGGTGATAACGTCGGATTTCGCCAAAAGCTCATCCAGCGGCATAAATTGGTATCCGTCTAACAGGCTGTCGTCCGGCCGATAGGCGTCATAAGCCAGGATATTCATGCCCAGGGCCTTGGCGATTTTAGCCGTGGTGCGGCCGATTCGGCCGAAGCCGATGACCCCCATGGTTTTTCCCGCCAATTCAATCAGCGGGTAATCCCAGAAGCACCAATCTTGGTTGTGCTCCCATCTGCCCTGGTGGACGGCCTGGTCGTGGTGGCCGATGTGGTGGCAGATTTCCAGCAGCATTGCGATGGCGAACTGTCCAACGGCGTCGGTGCCGTAGGTGGGAATGTTGCTGACGACAACCCCTTTTTCCTTAGCGGCCGGGATGTCGATGATATTATAGCCGGTGGCAAGCACACCGATGAATTTCAGGTTGGGACAGGCCGCCAGGGTTTGGGCGGTGATAGGGGTTTTATTGGTATAAACGGCTTCCGCGTCCCCGATACGGTTCACGATTTCCTCCGACGGGGTTCTGTCGTAGACCGTTAGCCCGCCGAAAGCGCCTAGGTTATCCCAGCTTAAATCCCCGGGGTTTTCCGTATAGCCGTCCAGAACAACAATTTTCATATGACGTCCTCCTTAAATTGGTAATCAGCAAGGGGACGCTTTTTATTTATTAATCCAGTTTTGCGGGTCCTTGCCGTTCATGACATCCACGATGACCTGAGCGTCAAACAGGCCCACGGCGTCAAAGGTTTCCCAAGTGTCGCCGCACTGGTGAGGCATCATAATGATGTTATCCAGCTGGAATAAGGGGTTATCCGCCGGCGTAGGCTCCTCTTCAAATACGTCAATAGCGGCGCGGGCGATCCACTTTTCCTTTAAGGCTTTGTACAGCGCGGCCTCGTCCACCACCGGTCCACGAGCTACGTTGACAAAAACAGCGGTATCCTTCATGGCCTTGAATTCCTTCTCGCCGAACATCTTAATGGTTTCCGGGGTAGCGGGAACATGAAGGGAAATGACATCGGACTCTTTGACTACGGTATCAAAGTCCACGATCTCCACACCCAGCTTTTTGGCTTCCTCATAGTTGGGATATTTGTCGTAGGCGATGATCTTAGCCGGGCCGAAGGCGTTAACCAGCTTGGCGACATAACGGGCGATGGCGCCAAAACCGATTAGGCCGTATACCTTATTGTGCAGGGTGTTTCCGGTATAGCGCATCCACTGTCCGTCACGGGTGGTCTGATCCAGATTAATCAGGTTGCGCAGGGAAGACAGCACCAGCATAATGGTGGCTTCCGCGACGGAGTCGCAGTTAATGCCGGTGGCAATGGAAACCTTCACGCCATGTCGTTTGGCGGCCTCCAGGTCGATGTTGTTGTAGCCCACGCCGAAGCGGCCGATGGCTTTCAGATTGGGGCATGCCTGGAAAATTTCCTCATTCCATTCATCACAGCCGATAATAGCGCCGCAGATATCCTTGCCAACCGCTTTGATTTCCTCCGCGGTCATCACCAGATCACCCTGGTATTCGATAATCTCAAAGCCTTCTTTTTCCAAAAGGGCTTTGGAACGTTTGCAGCGCTGGGCATACAGCGGGATGGTGGATAATACGATCTTTTTCATTGGGTTCCCTCCATAAGGTAAAAAATTTTATTTGTCAACGGGTTAGCCTTTGACAGCGCCCGCAGTGAGACCAGTGATAATGTATCGCTGGAGGAAGAAAGAGATAATAATAATTGGCAGCGTGATGACAACAGAAGCGCACATAATGCCGCCCCAGTCTACGTTGGAATAAGAAATAAACTGGTAGATCGCAATAGGCAAGGTGGTGGTTTTGTTAGAGCAGAGCACCAAGGCGAACATAAAGTTGTTCCAGGAGAAGATGAACGCCAGGATTCCGGAGGTCAAAATTCCGGGGGAGGACAACGGCAGCATGATCCGAATAAAGGTGCCGAACCGGGATGCGCCGTCAATATAGGCGGATTGCTCCAGCTCCTGGGGAAGAGTCTCATAATAGGGGATCATAATCCACACGATCAATGGCAGGGAAACAATTAAATGGCAGATAATCAAGGAAAGATAGGTTCCGGAAAGGTGAAGGTTGGTGAACAGTATGTACCAGGGCACCAAAAAAGACACCGCCGGAACGATACGGATCATCAGTATGATCCCTGAAAACAGATGCTGCTTTTCCCGGGCGATAGAATAGGCCGCGGGAAGGCCCAGAAGCAAAGAAAGAACAGTGGATACCAAGCTGACGATCAAGCTGTTGATGATAGGCTTGGCAAAATCGTAATTGACAAACACGTTCTCAAAGTTCTTCATGGTTGGGGTAAAATTAAACAGCTTATCCATATTCAGGATATCGGCGTTGGTTTTAAATGAAGCCAGGAACATCCAGAACATGGGAAACAGCACGAAAAACAAAAGGAAAACAACGACGACATAAAAGAATATTCTCCCGGTGATTCTAGCGGACCTGGATTTCGCGATATTTTCAGTCATTAATAATCCACCTCCACTTTGCTCTTAATTTTCACGGTGATGGCGGCGATGGTCATCACAATGACAAAGAACACGATCAGCATGGAAGACGCTGAACCGAACTGCATAAATTCGAAGGCCTGCCGGTAGGAAAGAATATTCATCGTCTCCGTAGCATATCCCGGCCCGCCTTGGGTCATCGAGTACATAATATCAAAGGTCTTCAAAACGTCGATCAGCCTTAAGAGAAAAGCCGTAAAGATGGTGGGGCGGAGGAGAGGCAGCGTAATATGCCAGGTCACCTGCCACGGAGTGGCGCCGTCTACCAAGGCTGATTCAAAGGGTTCTGTAGAAATAGAGGTGATACCAGCTAAGATAATCAGCATCACCTGAGGCGTCCATTCCCAAATATCCACAACGATCAGGGAATACAGGGCGATGTTGGAATCTCCCAGGAAATTTATCGTCGGCATACCAAGGGATTTGAGCACATAGTCCAGAATGCCGATGTTTGGGTCATACATTAACTTCCACACCATACCGATGGCTACCGGCGTGGCGACCATAGGAATCAGGAAGGCTGTTTTTACAAAGTTTTTGCCGAAGAAACGGCGGTTCAGGAACAATGCGATGGCGATACCCAAAACCATTTCGATGGTAAGCGCAATAGCGGTAAAGATAAAAGTGCGCCCAATTGCTAAGGGGAACCGGTCGGAAGAAAACAGATCGATATAGTTTTGCAGGCCGATAAAATCCCAGGGAATATTAGCAGACATTCTCCAGGAATGGAAACTAAGAACCAAGGTATATATAATTGGAAAAAGCACCATCGCCAAAACAAAAATGATTGTCGGCACGGTGAAGAACCATTTCAGGCGCTTATCCACCCATCTTCCTATCTTTTGCAATTTGCGATTGCCTCCTTTGCTCTTATTTCGGACGCCGCCCGTCTGGGAATTGAAAGAGCTGGGTCAAAAACCATTCAAATCTTTCATGCGCCTGTTTCTGCGCAGATTTTTAAAGCCATAATCCCCACAATACCGGTTGGCGGTTCCTAAAACAGCGCCTGCAGAACGTTACGAACTGCAGGCACCATTTCAACATTTCTAAGCTGCTTGCTTAATTACGCAAATTATTTCTCGCTGTCGAGAAGCTTTTGGAATTCGGCGTTGGCGGAATCGGCGGCGGCCTGAACGTCTCCGCCTTCGATAGCGGTTACGATTACCTGGCCGATCACGTCTCTGGCGGCAGCCACGTTAATCATGTAGGGGCGGTCGGTACCATAGGCTTTCGCGCCCACAGAAGCGGCCAGATCCTGGAATTCCTGAGGCCAGCTGGACAGGCCCTTTTCTTCCCATACAGAGGTGCGGGCGCCGGAACTGCCGTTGGCCTGCGCTTGCTTCTGCATGTCAGAGGTAGCCATCCAGTTAATCAGAGCCCAAGCGGCGTCTTTCTGGGTAGAGCCGTAGCTTACGCCCAAAGCCCAAGGAGTGATGGAATAGTTTCCATAGTCGCCGTCAGGTCCCACAGGCAGGTCAAAGCATCCGATTTCGTCCATGGAAATGGTGGAGTTGTCCGGATCCCAAGAGCCCAGGTTTGTGTTGGCGTCGAAACGCATCGCGGCTTTACCCTGGGTAAAGAGGCTCCAGGTTTCAGTCCAGGTCATGCTCAGAACGCCATCAGGACCGGCGTCACGGAGCAGCTTGCCGTAAAACTCAAATCCGGCTACCGATTCAGGCGTATTGATAATAGCGGTTTTGGCTCCGTTTTCTTCTTTGAAGAAGTCGCCGCCGAAGGCGCGCAGGAAACCAGAGAACTGGGTAACAGCGGGGTTGGCTGTACCGCGGCAGGCAAAGCCGGCGATACCAGCGTTACGGTCGGTCAACTGTACGGCTATGTTGTACAGATCATCCATCGTTTTCGGGTAATCCTTTTCGGTCAAACCGGCGGCTTCCCACATGGTTTTGTTGTAATAAACAGCGCCGGATTCGGTCATAACCGGCAAACCGACGGCGTCGCCGGTATCAGGATTCTGGGTAACTTCCTGGCAGGCCTTCATGTAGTCGTCATAATTGGCGGCTTCCGGATCGGCGTCTATGTAGGGCTGCAGGTTTTCCAGCCATCCGTTCTGCACAAACAGCAGGGTTTCGTCCAAGGGACGGAACATGAAAGCGTCAATGTCAGCGCCGCCGGCGGCCATGCTGACAGCGATCTTGTTGGACGCCTGTTCGTTGGTAAACTGCTGGAAGTTGACGGTAATGCCCAACTCATCCTTTAGCTTTTGCAGGTTTTCATCACTAAACGCGGTGGTGACGATGACGTTGTCAACGCCGATGAAATTTAAAGTGGTGTCAAACTTTTCGCTTCCGCCGTTAGAAGACTCCGCTGCGGAACTGTCGCCGCCGGCACTGCTGCCACCGGTGGAAGAAGGGGTATCGCCGCCGCCTGAGCAGCCGGCAAAGATTCCGGCCAGCAGCGCTGTTGCAATAAGTGCGCTTAATAGTCTCTTGGTTTTCATAAATTTTCAGCCTCCCAAAATTTTATTCGCCGTTCTCTCAATACGGCCTGGATTTTAGATATCGCTTTCCGGTTCCATTATCCCTCGCTAAATGGAAGCCGGAGAGCGTGACACCCTAGAACCAATCAAATAGGCCAGAAACCTTACAACGCGGCCGGATCCAAGTAATTCATTTTTTCAATAGCGTCGATCAGCTCTTTTTGTTCCTCGGCGCAGATAGTGCGTAAAGGTTCCCGTACAGTATCGTGAGCAATGACGCCGCGATGCTTCAAGCAGACCTTGTATCTGGACATGTTGTTGGGGCCGCTGATATAATCGATCATCAGGTTGGTCTTTTTCTGAAGCTTTCTGGCAAGCTCAATATCGCCCTTCTGGAACGCGTTGTAGATCGCTACAAAATGCTCGGGAACCACGTTGGCGTTGCCGGAAATAGTGCCGTCGCCGCCGGCGCACAAGGTGACGAAGAAAAGATCGTCGGGACCGGCCAGCACGGAGAAATTACCATCATTGATGTTCATAAACTTCATCAGGCGGGGCATGTCGGGATAGCTGTACTTGATCCCCACCACGTTCTTACAGCGGCTGGCCACCTTCTGGGCGAGTTCAGGAGTGATATCATTAACAGCCAATTGGGGAATGCCATACAGGTAGATTGAGAAATCCTCAGAAACGCTCTGGGCTACCCGCACGAAGTATTCCTCCAACTCTTTCTGATCCAGCTTGAAGTAGTAGGGGGTGACCACCCCGATGCCGTCAGCGCCGGCCTTTTCAGCGTGCTGCGCAAGCTCGATGGTATCCCTGGTGGTAAGGGCGCCTACCATGGAGAAAACCTGAACCCGGCCGTTGGCAACCTTAATGCAGGTTTCCAGAACTTTTTTCCGCTCTTCCAAAGTGAGATAGCACATCTCGCCGGTAGATCCGTTGGGATACAAGCCCTGCACCCCTTTTTCGATCAGGTACTCACAGAGGCTTTCTAAGCTCTTGTAATCTACCTGCTGGTCGGGGGTCATAGGGCAGGAAATTGGGACATTGACGCCTTTCATTGTTTTCATGATACATGTTCCTCCTTGATGAAATGAATTGAGATGAATTTAATAAAAACAGTTGGATTTGTGCGCAATTCATAAAATAGAATAAATGATATTGGATTTTATAGACATATTAATCTAGTCCACACAAAAGTGTCAATAGTTTTGACCGATTTTGAGGGATTCGAAAATTGACTTCTTTCATTTGATTTTGGAATATATGACTAGTTTTTTCAGGCGTACAGCTGTTTTTTTGTAATTTAGAATAGACCGCTTTTCAAAGAGACGGGTTTACATAATCTTTATGTGGATTTCTGAAAGAAGTATTAGAGCATCAAAATTTCAACAAAATTTTTTATTAATCTTTGTTGCTGCTTGAAAATAAAATTAAAATGCTGTTTTTGTAAAAACAGCACTGGTGTTATAGACTTTTTTTGTGCTATATGTTATACAATTTAGGACAGTTAAAAAGCAGGTGTTATATTGACTTTTGGGAACTAAAGCCATGTTTTTATACGACATTTTTGGTTTCCATAAAATTATGCTATTTAGCATGATGACTTTTTTGGATCTGCGGAGTGATAAGATAAGGAGTGATGCAATTGGATATTCTTCAGCTACAGTATTTCTTATCGGCAACGATTACCGGCAACTTTACGATGGCGGCGGCTGAGAATAATATCTCTCAGTCTTCCTTTTCCAAGCACATTATGGCGCTGGAAAACGAGTTGGGCGTGGAGCTTTTTTACCGCAATCGAAAAAGTATCTGCTTAACTCCGGCTGGGGAACGGTTTCAAAAACACGCTTACGCGATTTTGGGTTCGTACAAAAGCATGATTGACGATATGGCTTGTTTTTCCAAGAACAATACCGCTACCATCAGCATTTTTTCCATTCCTGTTTTTCTCCAGTACCAAATTCCCGAAATTATGAGCGCTTTCAGAGCCATTCATCCGCGGGTGAACTTCAATGTTGTGGAAAGTGAAAGTTCCATTGTGCTGCAGGGCCTTCGGCGGATGGAGTGTGACTTTGCCATTCTCAGAACCGATTTTTTAGACGAGGACCAATATCATATCACTCCCATCAACGTAGACAGATTGGTGGCGGTGATGCCGGAGGGCCACCCTTTGGCGAAGGAAGGCCCCATTTCCGTTAGCCGGTTAAAGGGGGAAAAGCTGCTTCTGCCCACAGGAAAGGCATCTCTTTTCGATATTTGCATGGCAGTGTGCAAAAAAGCCGGTTTTACGCCGACGGTTCCTTATACAGTCAGCGGCAAGCCTGAAATTTCCCTTGAGTTTGTAAAAAATGACGGGGTCATCGTCTTGGCTATGGAGCAGGTGATGACTTATTTCGATCTGCAGGGCTGTGTGATGGTGCCGCTGAAGGAAGAATATTTCAGCACCACCGGATTGGTCCAGTTAAAGTCTCGGGAGACCAGTTCCATCACTCGGAAATTCATGTCGTTTGTGAAGGATTGGAAGAAGGGTCTTGTCCAAGCGGAAACAAAAAAATAAAAAAATTTTAAAAGGGCTTGTCTTCGGGTTGTGAAAAGAAAGACGAGCCCTTTTAAATTGCATAAGCACTAGATTTTTAAAGCGGCGGGCAAGGATAAACGCGCCTCGGATTTTAAGGGGAAAATAAGCGGGAAAACAAAAAAGCCCTCTTGACAACCCAGAAGGAAGTGCAGTATGGTGTACGCGAAAATATTTTCCAAAAAGGAAGGGTTGTTATGAGTCGTATCGTTGTCCCGGAAAAAGAGTCTCAAGCGTATGTTTCCAAGCTGTTTCAAGCCATTGGCGCGGGAGAAAAGCACGCCGGCATCGTAGCGGATCATCTGACGATGGCTGAAATGAGAGGCCAGGCATCCCACGGCCTGAACAGGATTCCCTTTTACACCCAAAAGCTGGAGCACGGCGGTTATAAAGCCAACCCATGTATGAAAATTCTGCGGGAAGACGCCAGCGTTGCCCTTCTGGATGCGGACGACGCTTTGGGGGCGGTTTCCTGCGTGCATGCCATGGAGCTGTGCATGGAGAAGGCATCTAAAACCGGCTGCGCTTCCGTGGCGCTGACCCACTCCAATCATATCGGCTTTTTAGCGTATTACACCATGATGGCGGCCCAGCGCAACATGATTGGCATCGCCATTTGCAATTCCGGCGCGACCACCGCCGTATGGGGCACACGTGAACGGGTGCTGGGCACCGATCCTTTCAGCATTGGGATCCCGGCGGATCAGCATTTACCTGTGATTCTGGACTGCGCTACCAGCGTAGTTGCCCAGGGAAAGGTTTCCGTGGCCCAGACAGAAAACAAAGCCATTCCTGGAAATTGGGCTTACGGCAAAAACGGCGAGCCCACCACGGTGGCTTCCGAGGCTATGGCGGGAACCATGCGGCCTTTCGGTGATTATAAGGGGTCTGGCATTGCTATTGCGATCAGTTTAATCAGCGCCGGGCTGACCGGCATGCCTTTTGATTTTGAGGCGGAAAACCTGCGCAGGATTTCTGATCTGTCCGCGGGTTCTGAGCTGGCGGCGTCTCTCATCGCCATTGATATCTCCAAATTTATCGATGTAAACGTCTTTAAGCGCCGTGTGGATAATTTTATCGATGTGGTGAAGGGCTTCAAGCTGGATCCTGACGCGGAGTGCATTTATATGCCCGGTGAAATTGAGTTCAAAAAGGTGGCCGCGAACCGGGCGGCAGGGGGCTTTGAAATTGGGCCCAATTTGTATCAAAAGCTCAAGGATGTTCGGGATCAGTACGGCGTAAAATTTGAGATGGATCACTGGGAGAGGGATAATTAAGCATAATGTCTAAAAATTAACAAGTCGTTTTGGAATTTATATTCTAAAATTTCAAGCCTTGATTCCATATTTGAATTGGATTTCCAAATTCCGGATGGTATGATGAGGCTAATCAAAGAAGAATATCAGCGTTAATGGAGGTTGCCTGTCGTGAAAAACGAAAACTTCAATCAAGATTTAAAAAAGCTGGAACAATTCGACACCCCATCCATCACCAACGTGGTGGCGACCTATCCGGAGGACCGGGAGCTTTGTCTGGGCCTTTATGATCCCTGGGCCGTCAACTGGTATACCGATCAGTCCATCAAATGCATGTATCCTGAGCTGGGACGGCGGGCAGGCTATGCGGTTACCGTGGTATACGGGCCGGTGGACCCTAATTTCAAGCGCTGCAGCTTTGACGACGTGCTTCGGGCTATCGATGCTTCTCCCAAGCCGGTGGTCGTGTGCATTAAGCAGGACTTTCCGGAGGAGATTAAAAAGAAAAACGGCCTTTGCGGCGGCAATATGACCACCGCGATGAAGGCACTGGGTACCGTTGGGATTATTTCTGACGGCCCCTCCAGGGATGTGGATGAGATCCGTCCCATGGGAGTCCAATATATGCTTACCGGCGTTACCGCCGGCCATGGCGCTTTCTCGGTAAAAGCGGTTAACGTACCGGTGAATATCTGCGGTATGGACGTGTGCCCCGGAGACGTTATCCATATGGACGAAAACGGCGCGGTGAAATTTCCAAACGAATATATCGGCGACGTTGTGGAAAAGGCACAGAAGCTTCAGAAGATTGAGCAGGTCCGCCAGGAGCGGATGAGAAACTCAGACGACGTGGAAGAAATTATCCGGGTTATGAACGGCTTTGAAGATAATAAATAACAAAGGGGACGATTGCCATGATGAAAACAAACAAGCTTCGGGAAATTTTGAACAATAACCAGCCTTCTATCGCCACCAGAATCCTCAGCACCTGGCCCACCATTACGGAAGCGGTGGCTTCTACCGGAAAATTTGATTATATCGAGTTCGTGGCGGAATACGCTCCTTTTTCCCATACGGATTTGGAAAATATCTGCCGAGCCGCGGAATTACATAATATTTCCACCATGATTAAAGTGGATTTCCAGAACCGGGCCTATGTAGCCCAGAAAGCCATGGCCTCGGGATTTCAGGCTCTGCTGCTTACCGACCATAAAACTCCGGAGGAAGTACGGGAGACCATGTTTGTGATCCGTCCCGATACCCCGGAGGACGGAGGACGTTTCGGCTATCCCAACCGCCGCTGGATCGGTTATCAGCCTAATTTGCCTCAGATGGATTACGCCGCCATGGTTCGTAACACCGTTGCCGCTTTTATGGTAGAGAAAAAAGAGTGTTTGGATAACCTGGAAGAAATCTGTGAAATTCCCGGCGTGGACATGGTGCAGTTCGGGCCGTCCGATTATTCCATGAGCCTAGGCTGGAACGCGGGCCCCCACGTGGATGAATATAAGGCCGCCGAGCGGGAAATGATCCGCATCGCCCTGAAGCACGGAGTACAGCCCCGGTGCGAGATCAACAGCGCCGACGAGGCAAAATACTATATTGACCTAGGCGTCCGCCACTTCTGCATCGGCGATGAGCTGAGAAATAATATGACCTACTGGAATAACGTAGGCGGCGCATTAAAAGAAATTGTAGATACCCTGTAAAACTTCTCTCTTTCTATATATAATGTAAGAGGAAAAAGAGGGCCCGCGTTTCTGAGTATTCAGAAACGCGGGCCCTCTTTTTTTGAAGCGCGATTTAATGGGGTCGTTTTCTACTGCAGCAGCCATTGCCTTTCCTCCTTATGATTAGCGGTTGCCGATTTTATTTTAGCGCAAAAGCAGCGGTGCCGACAGAATCAATAACTCCCTAAAGCAATGGTAGTTTTTTAGTCGCATTGCCGCGGGATGAATATAAAGGTATGGGTCTGGGACCGTCCGAAAAGGAAAAGAAAAATTTTCCTCTCCCTCCCGTTTTTATTCTTCTAAAGACCTATTTCATGGAGTATGCTTTTCCTATCTATAATTAAAAAAGAATGTGAATAGAAATGGTTTACGGACTGACAATTCTGTGTTAGACTTTAAAATATCAGGTGTATTAAATGAAGTATAATAATTTGTGAAAATGATTTGTGAAGATATTTTTCAATCGGGGGTATTACTGATGCAAAAAGCCGTCAAAAAGATCCTTTCTTTTTTATTAGTATGCTGTACCGTAGCCGGGAGCTATTTGGCAAATGGCTCTCTTGGAATGCGGGCTTCAGCGGCAGGAAATCCGCCGCAGCCGCCGGAAAATTTAAAAGTTAATTTATTAGAGGAACCATTAGGCGTCCCCAAAGAAGCTCTGCGTTTTTCATGGGCTTTTGAGGACCAGGATTATGATGAATACCAAACCGCCTATCGAATTGTGGTTTCTGACACGGAAACTAATTTTCAGCAGGGAGTTTACCAGTATGACAGCGGCTGGAGTGAAACCGCCGAATCCTCGGGCGTAATGCCGGCGGGATTAACAGAAGCGCTGAAAGATAACCGCCTTTATTATTGGGCTGTCCAGGTGCGCGACAGCGAGGGCCTGGAAAGCGGGCTTTCCCAGCCTCAAATGTTTGTTACCGCCACGGGGGAAAATTGGACCAGCAAAGATGGGATTTGGGGAAGCTCAAATCAAAAATTTGTGTTCTTAAGAAGCAAGCTATCTGTTAACAAACCGGTGGAAAGGGTGGTCGCCAATGTGACGGCGTCATCCACGGAAACAAGCCGGCAGTACGTTTATCAATTTTATGTAAACGGCGAGCTGATCGGCCTGGGGCCCAGTCAAAAAAATCTTACCAGCTTATATTATAACACCTATGATATTACCTCTGCTTTGAAGCAGGGCGACAATATACTGGGCGCTGTGTGCTACGCTGAGGATACCCAGGCCTTTTTATGCCAAATTACGGCGTTTTATCAGGATGGAACCCAGGAGATTCTAAGTAACTCCGGAGAGAGCCCAAGCAACTGGCAGACCCTTGACGCCAACGGCGTTTTCGGCTATCAGGGAAAAAGCATCGCCAGCTATTACCAGGCAAGCCCTGAGAATCTGAATGGCGCGGATTATCCTTACGGCTGGAACCAGCTTGATTTTGATGCCTCGAAGTGGAAAACGCCGGTTAACACAGGCGATATAGAAGCCAATAACCAAGGCCGCCTGACGCCCTATCCTTCCGGCAATATGACCCGGTATCAGCAGCCGGCCGCTGGTGTGACCCAGTTGAGCGACGGTTCTTATGTGGTGGATTTGGGGAAGGAGATCATCGGCAGCATTCGGCTGTCCATCGATTCTCCCAAACAGCAGACGGTCACCTTGCTTTACGGCGAAGAGAAAAATGACGACGGCACTGTGAAAAGCCGGATGAGAACGGGAAATGTGTATGAGGAGCAGTGGACGCTGAAAAAAGGAGAGCAGACCCTAGAGGGGATCGGGATGAAGTGTTTCCGCTACATCCAGATCAAAAATTCTCCCGCCTCCATTGCCGCCAGCCAAATTACCGGATTGACCATCCGCCAGGCATTCGACGATTCTCAGTCCTCGTTCAGCAGCTCCAACCAGCTGCTGAACGATATTTACGAAATGACCAAGTATACCGTGAAAACCGCTGCCCAGAACCAGTATGTGGATTCGCAAAGCAGGGAACGGAAGAGCTATGAGGGCGACGTGCTGGTCCAGATGATGTCCTCCTTTTCTTTTCTGGATAATTACAGCTTGCCAAGGCATTCCCTGGATTATGTGGTAAACAATCCCACTTGGCCGGCGGAATACCAGTTGTACGCCATTACGGCGGCGTGGCAGGAGTATCTTTATTCCGGGGATATTTCTTATTTGCGGAATAATTATGACAAGCTGAAAAGGGCGCTGTATGATTCTTCTTACGACAGCAGCTTAGGCCTGGTGCGCAACCCGGGAAAAGTGATTATGGTGGATTGGCCCTATACCCAAAGAGATTCCTATGAAGTGGCAAATGCTGCCTATAATACGGCGTTTAACGCTGTGTGCTCAGCGGCTTACCGGGATTTGGGGAAAATCGCCGGGGCGCTGGGGTATGAGGATGACGCCGCATGGCTGACGGACCGGTCTAATACTATCAAACAAAATATGATTTCCCGTCTTTATCATAAGGATTCCGGACGGTTTTACGACGGCTTGACGGAGGCCGGCGCTGTGGTAAATCATTGCGCCCAGCATGCCACCGCGTTTTCTCTGGCCTGCGGAATCTATACCGACCAGGCTATGGCGGATAGCATGAGCGGCTCTATTGAAGCGGACGGGACGATTCGCACCAGCGTTTACGGCTCTTATTTTCTGCTGGACGGCCTCTATCAGAGCGGGAACGGAACCCTTGCCCGTCAGTTTATGAGCAACCCCGATACCCAATACGGCAGCAACAGCTGGGCCTATATCATGAAAAAACTGGGTGCTACCATGTCCACGGAAGCCTGGAGCCCCGAAGCAAAGGAGAACATGACCTATTCCCATGCGTGGGGATCTTCTCCAGCCAGCCAGATTGTCCGGGGAATATTCGGAATACAGCCTACTTCTGCGGGCTTTTCCACCTTTCAGGTGAAGCTTCAGCCCGGCGGGCTTGCCGATGGGGCGGTGGAGATTCCTACCGTCAAGGGCCCCATTCCAGTTTCCTTCCATCTGCAGCAGGATGGAACCCTTACCACGGAACTTTCAATTCCGGCAAATACCCAGGCTGATGTTTATTTGCCGGCAAACTCCAATGGGAATATCTTTTTGACTGTCAACGGCTCCTCCTCAGCTGGAGAACTGCAGCAGGGCTTTGTAAAGATCACTCTGGGCTCCGGAACTTACCAGCTGGTTTATAACACCGGCATGGCGCCGGATTCGTCGGAGTTGACGGTCCCTCCGGTTGTGAACAGCCAGGCTTATGTAGGGGAATTGAATTTTTGGCAGGACACGGTTACTTTGGATGGATTGCTCTGCGGCACGGAAGGGAGAGGCCTGCCCTTAAACGGTTTGCGCTTCAGTTTGGCCGGAAATGGGGTTTCCGGCGGGATTTCTTCCAATGTCAGCCTAATAGGCAGCGGATGGCAGGGATGGAAAGGAAATGGCGAACTAAATGGAAATGCGGGAAACGGCCAAGCCATTCAGGCCATTCGTTTGAAATTGACAGGCCAGGCGGCGGAGCAATACGACATTTATTACCGTGTTCATTCCAAAACCTATGGCTGGCTGGATTGGACAAAAAACGGCCAGGCCGCGGGAACTATCGATTGCGGCAAGCAAATGGAAGCCTTGCAGATTCGTATTGTGAAAAAGGGCGGCGGCGCCCCGGGATCGACCAGCCGCGCCTTTATTCAAAATAAACAGAGCGTTCTGACGTATCAGACCCATGTGCAGACCTATGGCTGGCAAAATGACGTAAGCCTGGGTTCTGTCAGCGGAACGACAGGACAAGCCAAACGGCTTGAAGCCATCCGCATCAACGTTTATGGCGCTGAGAGCGGTATTCGCTATCGTACCCATGTACAAAGTTATGGCTGGCAGAATTGGGTTTATGACGGAGAAAACAGCGGAACGATAGGAGAGGCCAAACGCCTGGAAGCGATCCAAATTGAATTGACCGATGATCTCGCTCAAAAATATGATGTTTATTACCGGGTACACGCGGAAACCTACGGCTGGCTGGATTGGGCGGAAAACGGCGAACCGGCGGGCACGGAGGGCTTGGCAAAGCGTTTGGAGGCCATCGAGATCCGGTTGGTGAATAAGGGGGGCGACGCGCCAGGAAGCACAACGCGGCCCTTTATCACAACAGCGCCGGTTATGGCGGACGGGGTAAATTACCAGACCCATGTGCAGACCTATGGCTGGCAGGGCTGGAAAGCCAACGGCGGGACCAGCGGAACCTCCGGCGAGGCCAAACGGCTGGAGGCTATCCGGATTTTACTGCAAAATCCCGGTTACAGCGGCAGTGTGGAATACCACACCCATGTGCAGACCTACGGCTGGCAGAACTGGGTCAAGGACGGCGCCGACAGCGGGACATCCGGTGAGGGAAAGCGTTTGGAAGGGATCGAGATTCGCTTGACCGGTGAACTGGCGGAACACTATGATATTTATTACCGGGTACACGCGGAAACCTACGGCTGGCTGGATTGGGCGAAAAACGGCGAACCAGCGGGCACAGAGGGCTTGGCAAAGCGCCTGGAGGCTGTCGAGATCCGGTTGGTGAATAAGGGGGGCGACGCGCCTGGAAGCACAACGCGGCCCTTTGTCACCCCGGCGCCGGTTATAGTGAACGGGATCAATTACCAGACCCATGTGCAGACCTATGGCTGGCAGGACTGGAAAGCCAACGGCGGGGCCAGCGGGACATCCGGCGAGGGCAAACGGCTGGAGGCCATCCGGATTTTACTGCAAAATCCCGGTTACAGCGGCAGTGTGGAATACCACACCCATGTGCAGACCTACGG
>CABUCM010000043.1 GCA_902490005.1 uncultured Ruminiclostridium sp. | reverse complement strand
TTTTCTGAGCCACGGCTTTATCTTTTTCGCCTTGAAATAAATAAAACAGAACGTTACGATATAAAAAACATATGATTATATTTAATATAATAGGATATAATGGATAAAAAATATTAAATATATAAAACTTTTTGTTGACTTAAACCATATTGTGTGATATATTTATCTTAACGTTAAGAAACGATACGATGTTTTAATGGGGTTTTCAGCCACAGGCTTTTGCCCGCTGGATATCAAATCAAAGACACAATGATGGAAAAGGGGATGACGGGAATATGGTTTCGATCAAGGATGTAGCGAAAGAGGCGGGCGTTTCCGCCACCACGGTTTCGGCGGTTGTCAACGGGCTGGATTGCGTGAAACCCGTCACCCGGGAACGGGTGCTGGAGGCGATTGACCGTTTGGGCTATATCCCCAATATTTCCGCGCGGGAGCTTGTGACACGGAAGAAACAGAATATCGGCCTAGTTACCATGACCTATGACCGCTATGAGTCTCGTAAGCACAGCAAAGACGGCAGCGAGGATATTTTTTACACAGAGTACATTCTGAAGATCGCCGAAAGCCTGGCCAATATGGGGTATGGATTGCTGCTGGAAAATTTCCATTACGAATCCGGCAGTAAAAAGATTCCCAAGATCGTGGCCCAAAAGCGTGTGGATGGCGTGATTGTGGTAGGGTCTCTGTATACTAAGGAATTTATCCAGCTTTTAATGAAGTATATTCCCACCACCGTTGCCCTTGGGTGTCCCAGCGAGTTTTCAGACTTTGTGCGCAATGATTATACGGAATCCATTACCCTGCCGATCCGCTACTTAATCGGCAAGGGCCACCGGAGGATCGCCTATTCCAGCGGCGACCCCTTGACCAGCGCTTATCATTACAAGCTGCTGGGGTATCAGCTCGCTTTGGAGGAAGCCGGTATTCCATTTCGGGAAGAGTATGTTTTCGACAGCCGGTATATCGCCACGGATGGATATCATGTGGCGGAGAAAATCATGGCGATCCCCCAGGAAACACGGCCTACGGCAATCATGTTTGCCTCAGATATCATCGCGGCCGGCGCCTACCAGTATTTCTACGAGAACCACATTCGGATTCCTGACGATATTTCCTTGGTGGGCTATGAAAACCTGCCTATTTCCTGTTTGCTGTGCCCGCCGCTGACCTCTGTGGACTGGCACAAGGACCGCATGTCGGAAGAAGCCTGCAACATTATGCTCAAGCGGCTGGAAGATGGCGGCGACGGGCAGCTTGGCATCGTGATCCCTTGCGATATTGTGGAACGTTCTTCGGTGAAAAAAATCCAATAAATCTTCTTTTGAAAAAAATCGTAACGTTAAGATTTTTTGTTTGCCATGTCTGCAGCTTGGCAAATGGAAGAAAATAAATTTATTATTTTTTAGAATCGGAGGTAGTGAAAATGATGAAAAAGTGTATCTCTTTCCTATTGGCTTTCATGATGACCCTTTCTCTTGCGTCCTGCTCGCCTGGCGAGGGGAGCGAGCCGTCTGAGAGTCAGGGAAGCGCCTCGTCCGCGCAGGGCGGCGAAACGGAAAGCGGCGGGGAGCCGGAAGGGGCTCTCAGCGGCGATGTAACAATGTGGACGTTTCTGGATGTGAACGCGGACAATGGACGCTCTAAGGTTTTGAAAAAACTGATTGAACAGTTCCAGACAGAAAACAAAGAGGTGACCGTCAATGTGGAAACCCAGGAGTGGACCACCATGTCGGCAAAAATCATCGCGGGCCATGCCGCCGGCAACTGTCCGGATATCTTCATGATTAACATGGCGAACCTGGGGGAAGCCATCGCTTCCGGCTGTATGGAGCCGCTGGAAAACCTGTTTTATGATGAGTGGACTGAGGAACAAAAAGCGGATATCGACAACGAGTTGTTCCGGGCGGGCTATGACGGCACCTACCATTATGAAATCCCGTTGTTCTCCGGCACCTTCGGCGTCATGTACCGGAAAGACCTGTTTGAACAATTCGGTATTAAGGTTGAGGATATCAAAACCTGGGATGACCTGGTGGAAGCGGCTCAGACCTTGACCTATGTCAACGACGAGGGGCTCCAGGTGTGGGGCTACGGGGTAGGCTACGCCACGGATGTCACCGACCCTCACGGCGTACTGCCCACCGTGCTGTTCAGCCAAAACGGCGGCATCTTCCATGAGGACGGCACTCCCAATGAATGGGATGGGGAACAGGGCCAGGCGGGCCTGCAGTTCCAGATCGATTTAATCGATAAGTACAAGGTAACGCCGGCTTCTTGCGTGGCTAAGACCTCCGAAGAGATTTACAATGACTTTGAAGCGGGCCAATACGCCATGATCTCCGGCGGCTCCGTCCGGGTCCCCACGGTAAAGGGCCTTACCGCCTTCGATCCGGATGACGTGGGATTCATGGCCTATCCCTCGTGGAATGAAGGAGAGGCCCATTCCATCGCCAACGCCTATTCCTGGAATACGGCGGTTTGGTCCGGCTCTCAGGTGAAAGAGGCGGCCGGCGCTTTCCTGGAGTACCTGGTATCGCCGGAGGCCGATGAGATGTGGTGCAAGGAAGCCCAGCAGATCCCCGTGCTTAATTCCACCTTAGAGAACTGCGCCGACTTTATCGATACCCCCGACAATGAATTTATGATAACCACAAGCGATATCTACGCAAACTCCGCGCTGGTATTTTCCGGCTCCTATCCCATCACGGGCTTTGCCTTGGATTTGCAGAACGCGATGATTTACGCCTATTCAGACGGTTATACGGTACCAGAGGCCTTAAAGCAGGCCGCTCAAGATTTTACCGACCGGAATGTATCACGGTAACAATGGAAAACAGGGGAGGGGTTTTACAACCCCTTCCCGCCCTATCCCGTTCGGTTGAAGGAGTTGAATGCCATGGAGAACAAGCTGGAGATGCCAGGGCCGTCCCTTTCACGGCGCGCCCGGTGGAAGAAAAGCCTCTTTCCCTATCTTCTCATGTCTCCCACGCTGCTATTGATTCTCATTTTCTTAATCGTGCCCCTTGCTTTCGCGTTTTATTGCAGCCTATACCGGTGCGATTATATGCAGTTTTCCAAATTCATGGGGCTTCAGAACTATGCCGACGTCCTGACAGACCCGGATATCCTCGCCTCGATTGGAAGATCCTTTTTTGTATCCATGGTGAGCCTGGTGCTGGCCTTGGTGCTTGGGGTGCTTTTAGCCCTTTGGATTCACATGCTGACAAAAGGCGCCGCTTATGTGCTCCAGCTGCTGGTGCTGATCCCGTGGGTAACCTCCATGATCGTGGCGGCCATGCTGTGGAAATGGATTTTCCAGGATGACACCGGCCTTTTGAATTATCTGTTGTCCCTGTTTGGCGTGGAGAATGTGGGCTTTCTCACGGATAAAAGGATCGCCATTTACACGCTGATCTTTGTCATGACCTGGAGAGTCATCGGGTATGTGATGATCCAGGTGCTGGCGGGGCTGAAGGCGATTCCGGTGGAATATGAGGAGGCGGCTAAAATCGACGGCGCCAACAAGTGGCAAATGTTCTGGCGCGTGCGTTTCCCTCTTTTAAAAACGCCTATCGCCTTGTCGGCGATTATTGTAGGGCTGTCCAATTTAAATAATCTGAACGTGCCCCTGACGCTGTTGGCCGGTGGGCCGGGCACCTCCACCATGGTCGTGGCCATCGAGATTTACCGCATGAGCTTTACAAGCTACCATTTTGGGGAATCCAGCGCCTTATCCATCGTGCTCTGCCTGGTGAATTTCCTGCTCACCATTTTTTACATGAAGGCGGTGAAGTATGAAATCTAAAACGATTGGAACCAAGCCGCTGGTTAAGCTGCTGGCGGCGGCCGCGTTTCTTGTAATTTTAGTGGTCAACCTGGCGCCTTTTCTGTGGGGTCTGATTACCTCCCTGAAGCCCGCCCGGGAATTGATGGTTTATCCGCCCAAGTTTTTTGGGTTCGCGCCCAGTATGGAGCATTACGGGACCGTTTTCGCGGGAACCTTCTCCATCGCTACGTTGAACAGTATCATTTACAGCGTGGCCTCCATTGTCATTGGGATACTTTGCGCGATCCTTGCCGCGTATGCCCTGACCCGGTATGTGTTCAAGGGTAAAAAAATGCTGTTTTACGTGATCCTCTGCGGGATTCCGCTGTCCATGGGAAGCGCGGCCATGGTGGTGCCCAACTATATGCTGTTCTCCATTTTAGGAATGAACAACCAGTGGTATACCCTTCCGTTGATTTACATCGCTTACAACATCCCCATGTCCGTTTGGATCATGGTGGGAGGGATGCAGGGGGTTTCCTATGCCATCGAGGAGGCGGCCCAGATTGACGGCGCGTCCAAATGGTACATTATTTTCTGCCTGGTGCCAAGAATCTGCCTGCCCACCATCGCCTGCGCCTCCCTTTTGATTTTCATCGGCGCCTGGAACGAATACACGGTTTCCTCGGTGTTGGTCAATTCCCAAAGCCTGTATCCCATTCAGGTGTCTATCTACAATTATATCGGCTATTTCGGCAGGGAGTGGGGCCCTCTTACCGCCGCGGCCACCATTGCGGTCATCCCCATTTTAATTGTGTTTACCATTTTAGGCAGAATGCTGATTTCCGGGTTAACCGCCGGCGCGGTCAAGGAATAGAAACTGAAAAAAGGTGATTGATATGTATCGTGATAATTATGATCTCATCGTCGTGGGAAGCGGGCCCGGTGGTTTTGCCGCCGCCATTGCCGCGGCGCGAAAGGGCGTTTCCACGCTGTTAGTGGAACGGAACGGTCAAATCGGCGGGCTGCTGACCTCCGGGCTGCCCCTTCTGGCCTTCCGGGACCGTGCCGGAAACCAGGTGGTAGGCGGCATTGGCCAAGAAATCTGCGACCGCCTCAAAGAGGTGGGCGGAGTCAATGAACATTTGGCTTCTCCCTTGCTTAATTCCATCACCAACGTGAACGCCGCTTGGATGAGCGTCGTCCTGTTTGAGATGTGCGAACAAGAAAAATCCCTGGACGTTTTGCTTTACGCGGAGCTGGATGGGGTGAAGGTCGAGAACGGGGCGGTCAAGGGGATTACGGTGCTGTGTAAGGGGAAAAAGATGAGCTTTGCGTCGGATATTGTCATTGACGGCACCGGCGACGGCCACGTGATCTACCAGTCGGGGGCTAAATATGAAAAGGGATACCCGGATAAAGAAGGCGGGATGCAGTCTCCGGCCCTGTGCTTTGAGCTTGGCAATGTAGATTACGAAAAATCCATCGCTTATCTGGAAGAAAACCCTGAGGAATACGGCGTTCCGGATACGTTTTCAGGAATGCGGCAGAATATTTCCTTTTTAAAAGATAATGTATGCTTTAATGTCATGGGCTTTTACTCCCTGGTAAAAAAAGCGAAAGAAAACGGGGAGTTTTCCATCCCGCGGAATATGATCGATTATTGCAGGCAGCTCACAGGGAACGCTTTTGTAAACGTCACCCGCGCGGTCAATTCGGATTCTACTGACCCGTGGAGCATGGTTCAGGCGGAGTTTTTATGCCACCGCCAGGTGAAGGAGACGTACCTGATGATGAAAAAATACCTGCCGGGTTTTGAAAACTGCCAATTGGTGTCCATTATGCCTTATACCGGGGTCCGGGAAAGCAGGCGCCTGGTGGGTAAAAAGAGGATGACGCTGCAGGACGTGCTTGACCTGAGGGTTTCGGATGATACCATTGCCATCGCCGGCTATAACCGGGATACCCATAGCCCCAAGGACGGCCAGATGCATTTGCTGGCGGTAGAGCATGGCGTTGGGATTCCATACGGCTGCCTGGTGTCGGAAAACATAGAGGGGCTTTTAGCGGCGGGCCGTGATATTTCCACAGATCAAGACGCGTTCGCCATGATCCGGGTGATGCCCACCTGCCTGGCTATCGGCCAGGCGGCGGGTACGGCGGCCGCTCTTGCGGTCCGCGAGGGCTGCCCGGTATCGGCGGTAGAGGTCGCGGCCCTGCGGAAGGAGCTGGTTCAGGACGGCGCGGTGGTGTCTCTGCCATAAAACCGCCGGGCAAGGATTATTTGTGATATAGCTTTTGTTAATTGCCTATGATAATAGAAGGTTACCGGCTCCGCGTGTAAGCACACGCGGAGCCGCCGGCGTCATCGATTTCGCTATTATTTTTACGGCGGCGATAAAACGGAAGGAAAGCCGCCGGTTAGGTTCCGTTTTCGCTCATTTCATCTTTTAGGAATTGGTAAATACCCCGGTAGCGGTCTGAAAACAGGCTGTTCTTTCGCCAAACAAAGGAAAAATCGTGCTCAATGGAAAAGTCTTTCAAAGGGATTTCCCGCAGGTCACCGGATTGGAGCTCCTGGCGGACGGCGACCTCGTAAAGGAAGGTCACGCCGCAGCCCGCCGCGGTCAGCGATTTCAAGGCGGCGATATTGCTTACCTCAGCCTGGAAAGGGAAATCCGCCAGCATCAGGTTCCGGCTCTCCAGGTAGGTTTCTAAAATATGGCGGGAGCCGGAGCCCTGCTCCCTGACCAGCAGCCGTTCCCGTAAAAGGTCGCTGATATGGCGGATAGGCTGGTGGAAAGCGTACTCCCGGCCGCAGACCGAAATGAACCGTTCCTTCCGGAACAGCAGGGAATCATAAACAGCCTGGGGAAAGGAGCCCTCAATAATGGCGAAATCGATGACGCCGGCGTCCAGCTGCTCTAATAGCTGCTTGGTATCGGCCACCTGCATGGAAATCTGCGCCTCCGGATGCCGCTTCAAATAAGCGGCTAGAATGGGGGGCATGGTAAACTCCCCCACGGTGAGGGTCGCTCCAAACCTTAGGGAATTTTCTCCGCTGTTTAGGGAACGGATCTGCTTTTTCAGCAGGCTGATATCGTGGCGCATGGTAAGCGCCGTTTCCCGCAGGGTATTTCCCGCGTCGGTAAGCCGCAGCCGTTTTCCCTGATAGGAAAACAGGGAAGCGGCGTATTCCTCCTCCAGGGCCCTGATGTGATGGGATACGGCTGGCTGGGTAATGTGCAGCTGTTCGGCCGCTTTGGTAAAATTCATGGTTTCACAAACCGTCAGAAAGGTCTCTATCCGAAAATCAAGCATAGGGTTTCACCTCACAATTATTATAATATATATTTATCAATAAATAAATAATAATAATTTTAACTAATAGGAAATATCTGTTATAATACTCCTTGATTCCTGCAAAAAGACTTTTCAGAAAG
Organism: uncultured Ruminiclostridium sp.; assembly: GCA_902490005.1. Classification (GTDB taxonomy): domain Bacteria; phylum Bacillota; class Clostridia; order Oscillospirales; family Acutalibacteraceae; genus Clostridium_A. The sequence continues at coordinate 13,369 of CABUCM010000043.1, read as the reverse complement.
GCTTTGATAATGATGGCGATTGTAAAAAAGTATGGTCCGGGAATTTTATTGTGCCTCGGCATCGCCGTGCCGGCGTGGCTGCTGGGAAACTGGCTTCCCGTGGTAGGCGGCCCGGTGTTCGCGATTCTCATTGGCATGGTGCTGGCGCTGTTCCTCAAAAAGAAGGATTGGTGCAGCGGCGGCGTTACTTTTACCTCAAAAAAGATTCTGCAATACGCGGTGGTGCTTTTGGGCTTTGGTATGAATCTATCCGAGATTCTGATCCAGGGAAAACAGTCCCTGCCCATTATCTTGTCCACCATCACCATTTCCTTGGTGGTGGCCTTCGTCATGTATAAGGCGCTTCGGCTGCAAAAAAACAGCGCGATCCTCATCGGCGTGGGCTCCTCTATTTGCGGCGGGTCCGCTATCGCCGCCACCGCGCCTGTCATCGACGCGGATGACGAGGAGGTGGCCCAGTCTATCTCAGTGATTTTTCTGTTCAATATTATCGCCGCGCTGGTTTTTCCAACTCTGGGCGGCCTGCTGGGCCTGTCCAACCAGGGGTTCGGCCTGTTTGCCGGAACCGCCATCAACGATACCTCCTCTGTTACGGCGGCGGCCACCGCGTGGGATGGCATCCATGGCTCCAACACGCTGGATACCGCTACCATCGTAAAGCTGACCCGCACCCTGGCCATTATCCCCATCACACTGGTGCTGGCCTTTGTCCGCACCCGCCAGGCCAAAAGCCAGGGCGGCGTGAAAATCAATTTCAAAAAGGTTTTCCCCTTTTTCGTGCTTTTCTTTGTGCTGGCCTCGGTGGTCACCACCGTGTTCCAGCTTCCGGCGGAGATCACCCATCCGTTAAAGGAACTGAGTAAATTTTTGATCGTGATGGCGATGGGCGCCATCGGGCTGAACACCAATATCGTCAAGCTGGTAAAAAGCGGAGGCAAACCCATTTTAACAGGACTGTGCTGCTGGGTGGCCATTGCGGCGGTCAGCCTGGGAATGCAGATCGTACTGAAGATTTGGTAAGACAATTTGGTGAAAAAGAGGCTTGCCGGGAGCGTGGCGTTCTCCCCCGGCAAGCCTCTTTTTGATTGCTCCAAGGGACGGCCGCGGCCGGCGGCGCAAAGGGAACACGTAATCAATCCCCCAAAAACGCCGAGGCATTTCATCGGTATTCATGTAAAAAGGAAGAGGCTGGGCGTTTAAGAAAAGGGGCTTTTCCTGCAAAATCCCCTTGGAACCGAGGGGAATAGTGTGTTATAATAACCTGGCGCCGATGGATGAGAGGGCATTTGACCATGTGGGAAAACGGCCGGCGTTTTTCATGGAAGGCGCAGGCTGTGCCGACCTTCTTTTTATGCTATCATACAAATTCGGTGGGGCCGCTTTTGGGACAGGCCCCTTCCATAATAAAATTATCGACAGAAAGAGGTTGGGTCGCTGTGAATGAAAAAGAGGTTGGAGAAATCCGCCGCCGGTTCCGGCCGGAGAAAAGCAATATTACCTACATACGGGGCTGTTATGTGAACGAAAACCGGGAGATTATTTCCCAATTCAGCCAATCGCTGGCCATCACGGAGCAGGAGGAGGCCGAACAGATCCTGTCTTGCCTGAAAAGGACCCTTTCCGGCGTGTTGGGGAAAAATCTCATGGACGTCGCTTTTTCCACCCAGCAGGTGGCGGACAGCGACGAGCACAGGCTGCTGATGGCCCTGCGGAATTCCTCCTTAAACGACGGTGAGGCGCTGCAGGCGTTTTACCAAAAGGTAGCGCAGGCCTTGGTGATGGAAGGAAACTATATGATCCTGCTGGCCTTTGATACCTACGATGTCCCCTACCGTTCCAAGGATGGGGAAACCCAGATGGATGCATCCAGCGAGGTATATTCTTATGTTGTGTGCAGTATCTGCCCGGTGAAAATGACAAAGCCCGCCCTGAGCTATTTTGCCCAGGACAATCTGCTTCACAACCGCAAGGCGGACTGGGTGATTTCCCCGCCGGAGGCAGGATTCCTGTTTCCCGCTTTTGACGGCCGGGCTACCAATCTGTATCACGCGTTATACTATTCCCGGAATCCCGCCGAAAACCACGGGGAGCTGGCGGACGCCGTGTTCCGCTGCCAGCTGCCCATGCCCGCGGCGGAGCAGCGGGAGGCTTTTGACGCGATCTTGGGGGATACCCTGGAAGAAGACTGCAGCCTTGACGTGGTGCAATCCGTTCAGGAGCACTTGCAGGAGCTGATCCAGGCCCATAAGGACAGCGGGGAGGAAGAGCCGCTGTCCCTGACAAAAACGGCGGTAAAAAACGTGCTGGAGGACTGCGGCGTGCCCGAACCCCGGCTAGAGGCGTTCGAGGGAAAATATGACGAGGCGTTTGGCGCCGATACGGAGATCAGTCCCCGGAACCTGGTGGATCACAAGCTTCAGGTTAAAACGCCGGATGTGACCATTCAGGTGAACCCCGAGCGGGGCGATCTCATCGAAACCAGGATCATCAACGGTTCCAAGTATATCCTCATCCGGGCGGAAGGCGGCGTAGAGGTCAACGGTGTGGATATCCATATCAAGGCGGATTGATTCCGCCAGGCGTTTTTCAGGCCAAAGAAAAACACCTATTGTTTTCCAGAGCGTAAAGGCTCGGAGGACAATAGGTGTTTTGTTTTATTTGTATTCCCGAAGCTTTTGGAACATATCCTTGAAAATCGCGTCCCGGTCCATGCAGAGAAGGCTGCGCATCAGGTGCCGTCTCGGGTCAAAAGAATACCGGCCCGTTTCAGAGATCAAGGGGGCGGGGCAGGTTTTGCTTTCCGCCCAAGCGGGATTCACCAAATAGCCGATGGCGCCCACATCCCAAATGGCCTTGGACCAGGCGAAATGGTCGTCTGAATAAGATTTCACATTTTCCACCAGATAATCGCAGATAGGATTGACGCCGCCCAGGCAGGCCTCCAGCTCCGGCACGGTGGTGGTCAAAAAGCCTGTTACGCCGAACGCGGGGACCTGGATCAGCGGCACGCCGCTTTGGAACAGCACGCTCCCGGCCAAAATGTCCTGAGACAAATTAAATTCCGCGCTTTCGGGCCAGTCGAAGGTGTTTCCCCCCAGCCACACCACCGTAATCCGGCGGATGATTTCGGGCGCTTTCATAATGGCGCTGGCAATGTTGGTGCAGGCGCCGATTCCTGCCACATAAAGCTGCTGGCCCTCCGGCGTTTTCATCGCCTCGGCGATGATGGCGTCGCAGGCCTCGCTTTCCCGGGGAGTGTTTCTGTCCGCCAAAGGCTGTGTGCAGCCCCGGAAGACAAAGCCCATGGGGTCTTTGCCCAGGAATTTCATGATTTTCAGGATCTCCTGATAGCTTTTTTCCATACCATCCGCGGGACCGTCGCTGCGGCTGTTGAAGAACAGGGCCGCGTTGATCCCCTTTAAGCAAATTCTTTCCGGAGACAGCATGGCGTAAAGAATGGCGAATTGGTCGTCGATTTCATTATAGGTGTCGGTGTCCAGAAAAACATTCAGTTTGCCTTCTGCCGGGACCTGGGTTTTTTGTAAAATTTCCCAATCGGTTAATTTAGGGAACGTAATCATTGAAAACCCTCCTTATTCTTTGACAGCCCCTGCGGTGAGGCCCTTTACCACCTGCTCCTGGAACAGGGCGTAGATAATCAGGGCGGGAATCGCCAGAACCACAACGCCGGCGGCTAAAAGGCCATAATCGCTGGAATATTGTCCCCGCAGCTTATAGGTGGTCAGGTTCAAGCTGGTGAGCTCCGGCTTTGCCAGAAGAATCAGCGCAAAGAAGAACTCGTTCCAAACATGGAGGAACACAAAAGTTCCTACCGTGGCGATGCCGGACTTTGCTAGCGGGAGCACCATGCGCACAAAAACGCCGAACGTGGTGCAGCCGTCGATGGAAGCCGCCTCGATAATGGAATCAGGCACGCTGCGGCCAATAAAACCGGTCATGATGAAAATAGCGAAAGCCAGTTCGATTACCACATAAGTCAGGATAATGCCGGGGCTGGTGTTGATCAGGTTAAAGTTTTTAATATGAATGAACGTGGGAATGGCAATGGCCTGTACGGGAATCATCATGCCCAAAATGAAGTAGGTATAAAGCAGCCCGCCCTTACGCCGGACGCACTTAGACAGGTAAAAGCCCACCATGGCGGACAGAATGCACACAATGGCCACGGTAAAAAAACTGTAGATCACACTGTTGAGAAAGCCCCTGGGAATGTTCAGCTTTTCAAAGATATTCAAAAAGTTGGAGCTGATTACCGGATCCGGCCAGGCAAACGGCGCTGTGAAAATCTGGCGGTTATCCTTAAAGGATACCATCAGCGTCCAAAGAATGGGGAAAGCCGTGGTGGCGCACCAGAGGATCAGCACCACGTGGCGCAGCACCTTTCCGGCGGTATATTTTCCTTTGCGTTTTTTCATACCCATTCCTCCTATACTTCTTTTCTTCTGTTCAGCGCCTGGAAGATCAGGGTGCACAGCAGGGTCCCCACCAGTATGACGATGGAGACGGCGCTCCCCTTTCCATAGTTTCCTTTGACGAAGGTTTCCGTATACATATAAACCCCCAGGAACGAGGAGGCGTAGCCGGGGCCGCCCCAGGTCATAATATAGGAGTGCTCAAAAGCTTTAAAACATCCGGCGATAATCAGAATAACGCACATTTCCGTAATGGCCTTTTGCATGGGGACCACGATATTCCAGAAAATGCGGAATGAGTTGGCGCCGTCAATGGTGGCGCTTTCAATGATGTCATCTGAAATGGCCTGCATGCCGGAAAGCTCGATAATCACATAAAGCCCTATGTATTGATACGTCATCGGGGTCATCACTACATAATAGACCACGCTGGAATCGGAAAGCCAGCTGTGGGTCCAGCTGTCCAGGCCGACAGCCCTTAAAACAGTGTTGACCGGGCCGAATTCTGCGTTGAAAATCAAAGTGAATAACAGGGCGATGGCGGAAGCGGACAGTACCACCGGGATAAACACGCAAAAACGGTAAAGCCGGTAGAACCGCTTGGTGCGGTAGATCAGGTAGGCGCCGATCAGCCCCAGGGGAATCTGAATTACCAGGGAAATGACCACATTCAGTAAAGAATTTTTTAGTACCATCAGGAAATCCGCGTCATGAAAAAAATCTTGATAATACTTAAAGCCCACGAAAATAGGGTCGGAAATCGCGTTCCATTTGGTCAGGGAATAATAGCCGGTGTTGATAATCGAATAAATGATAAAATAGGTGTAGAGCAAAAAAGCGGGTAAAACAAATACCAAAAGAAGAAGCCATTTTTTCTTCCGAAGCACATACATAACGCAAAACTCCTCAAGCAACAGTTTTTAGTAAGCGCGGGCGAATTTCGCCCGCGCTTACAGTGAATTCTACTAAGGCTTAATGATGCCGCGTTTTCGAGGCGCGGGGTTCATTCGGTTTGAAGTCAGCTTGCGTTTTCTCTCAGGGAAGCTTCGCACTTGGCGACGAATTCGTCTCCGGTAATGGTGCCGGCCCACAGCTCATCCAGGGCGTTGCAGTAGTCGGTCTGCGTGGCCAAGCTCGGCAGGCTCTGCCAAATCATCGGGTCGCTCTGGATATCGTTATCCGCTCTCCACTGGAGAACGTCTACCATTAAAGGAGTGGACAATTTGCTGGTGTCCACTTGTTCGCTGAGTTTTTGGTCCACAGTGATATTGTAACCGGCTTTGGCGCAGTCGCCTTCATAATCCCACACCAGAAAGTCCACCAAGGCAACGATAGCGTCCTGCTTGGAAGCGTCGCCCCAGCTCTTGGCGCTGATTTCATAGCAGTCGTTGGTGGTTCCCTGAATATGGTTGGATTCACGGTCGGTTTCCTTGATCTGGGGGATTCCGATGATCTCGGACTTCGCCAGGGTTTCGTCAGAGAAAGAAGAGAACTGCCAGGAAAGGGTGTAGCACATGGCGGCATAGCCCTGGTCATAGTAAACGGTGGAAGGATCCCAGTCGCCGGTAGAACCCAGGGTATCGTCAGCGAACAGGCCCTCTTTTACCATTTTTTCAATCAGGTTGGCGGCGTAACGCATCGCCTCGGTGTCAAAGGATGCCGTGTCATAGCTCATCAGGTTATTGACATCCTCCACGCCGGATTGGAATTGGCAAACGATCTCATTGTAGAAGAAGTGAGAGGGGTTGCCCAGTTTGGAACCCACGTTTAAGGTGGTCACACCGTTCTCTCTGAATACCTTGCCTACCTCCATCAGCTCATCCCAGGTGGTGGGGGCTTCCTGGCCATACTGCTGGAAGATATCCTTGTTAATCATCAGGACAGCGGAGGCGCCAATTCTCGGAATCGCCAGAAGCTTTCCGTCGAAGGTACAAGGGGCCAGGACGCTATCGCTAAAATGATCCCTGGAGATTACGTCGCTTTTTTCAAAGTATTCGTTCACATCGGCCAGAACGCCGGCTTTCGCGAAATCCTGGCTGGTAGCGCCGGGCCAGAACTGCCAAACGTCGGGCTCGTTCCCAGCGGCCACATCCACGGCGATCTTGTTTTTCATTTCATCGCCGGCAACCTCTTCCAATTCAATGGCGAGGCCTGTCTTTTCCTGAAACGCGGCGAGCATTTCCCGGCCCAGGTCGGATTCGGCGTCGGCCGCCCAAACCGGCGCGAAACGAAGGGTAACGCCCTCAAAGGATTTCTCGCCTTCCGGCGAACCCTCGCTTGCGGAAGACGCGGGGGCGCCCTCTGAGGAAGACGAGGTTTCGGAAGAAGAGCACCCAGCGCCAATGGCGCCGATCATACAAAGCGCCAACAAAACGGACAATGTCTTTTTCATAAATTTGACTCCTCCTTCAACTATTTTGTAGTTATATTGTACAATACTTTCCTTGGTTCGCAAGACGGAAGATTTTGCCTGGTTTTCCCGGTTTTTTGTCCTGCCGTGAAAGAATGGATACAATTCGGTTTTTTTCGTCCCCTAACAGGCAAAAAATTTACCCTTTGCGTCAAATGTGTGTCCATTTTCAGCAAAGGGTATAGGAAATTTTATTTAAAACCCAATAGAACCAGCAAATATTTATGCTTCAGGTTCGTTATGCTTTTTCATATTTTTTCCGGTATGCTCCTTATAAACCTTTGAAAAGTATTTGGGATTGGTATAACCTACCCGTTCCGCGATCTCATAAATTTTCAGGTCAGTGGTTTGGTAAAGACGGTCCGCCATTTCAATCCGTTTGTCCGCCACATAATCCGTATATCCCTTTCCCGCGGCGGCTTTGAAGGTCCGGCTGAAATAAGAAACGCTAAGCCCCACATAGTCGGCCGCCGCTTCCATACTCAGATTGGGGTCCGCCAGGTTTTCATCGATATAGGCCATAGCCCGGGCCATGGCCTGCCTGGCGCCCTTGTTTTCCTCCAGGCCGCAGGCGTGGGCGATATCTTGAAAAACCGACCGAAGCTCTTCCAAGGACTCGCATTTTTTGACTTCCTGGATCCGGCGGAAAATAAGGCCGCTTAGAAGATTCAACTTTTCATTTGCCGAATGGTCGATGTACATGATCCGGTTGGCAAAATCCATATAGCGCTCTTTGGCTTCAGAAAGCCCGGCGTCTTTCTCGCCCTCTGGCATTGAAGAACAGAGGCTTAAAAACCGTTCCCGGTAATTCTCCTCGGTGACCGCGGCGGAATCCTCTGTAAAATGAGGCTCTTTCCGCTCCAGGCCGTCGAGCACCTTTGCCACCGCCTCTTCGATGTCCTTCGGGTACATCCGGGGCTTAAAGAGGAAATCCTTCACATGGAGCTTTAACGCCTGGCGCATATTTTCGTAATCATTGTAGCAGCTCATCACAATGGCTTGGGGAGAAGGCTCCATTTGCTGCAGCTTTTCCAAGAATGAGAAGCCATCCATCACCGACATTTTCAGATCGGTGATGACCACGTCCACCTTGTGGTCCCGGACCATCTGAAGGCCCTCCTCGCCGTTTGCGGCTTCATAAATATTTTCCACATGAAGCTTTTGCCAATCCACACAATTCCTCATGCCTAAGCGCACCATAGACTCATCGTCTACAATCAAGACATTATACATATTTTTCCTCCCATTCTTCCTCTGAAAGCACCAGCGGCTGCCGGATGACCACTTCCACGCCCTGTCCCGGCTGGCTTTTAATCATCTGGCCATAAGCGTTCCCATAGGTCAGCTTGATGCGGTCGTCTACATTTTTGATCCCGATGCCAAAAGCGGAGCCTGCCACTTTTTCCCTATCGTAGCCGACGCCGTTGTCACGGATCACCGTCACCAGGTCCCCATTTTCTTCCTGGCAGGAAACCCAAATACGGGGGTTTTTCACACAATTTCCGGGAAACGCATGCACAAAAGCGTTTTCCACGCTGGGCTGGAAGGAAAATTTCAGGATTACGGCTTTTTTTAGCTCCGGCGGAATGTTAAATTCCACCTGAACCTTACAGTCGTTGCGGATGTTTTGTATTTTACCGTAATTCTGCAAAAAGTCGATTTCCCGCTCCAGCCGGACATAGTTTTTGGGATTTTTAAAACAGAACTCAAGAAGGTCCACCAGCGCCACAATGGCGTCCGCGATGGCGTGCTGGCCGTATAGGATTGCCATCCATTTCAGGGAGTTCAGGGTATTATACAGGAAGTGGGGGCTGATCTGGGTTTGGAGCATTTTAATTTCCAGGGTCCTCTTTTCCTGTTCGTGGTTCACGGTATCGGTAACCAGTTCGTTGATACGGTCGATCAGCTGATTGAAGTTTTGAGCCAGCCCCACAATATCCCGGTTTGCCGATTTTGTGGTGATGTGCTTTAACTGCGGGCTGCTGTCCCCGATTTCATTCAAAGTGCTTTTTAGCAGCGCGTCAAAGGGCCGCATAATGGAGGAAGTAATGAGGATCGCCAATGCCAGGGCCGCCAGCAGGGAGATCAGCACCACAACCATAACCTGGAACAGGGCCGACCTCATTTCGCTGGTATCCGGCGTGGATATTTTTACCACTTCCAGGCCTATACTTGGCAAGGAGCGCTTCACCACGATGGAATCCTTAACCCTCTGGGTGATGTTTTCCTGCCCGTCATAGCGGCTGCAAAGCTGCTGATAATCCCCTTTTTCCCCATAGGTCTGTTCATAAACGATCTCGCCGTTGTCTATTTTACGGACCGCCAGATAATCGGTATCTTCTGTCGCCATGGTCTGAAACCGCTGGGCAAAATAGGAGGATTCCGTATCGATCTGTAAAAAATAGTCAAACTTCCCGTTGAAATCAGTGTCAATTAAACCAGTTGTAAAAGAATACACGTTGTATCGTTTATTCCCAAAGCTATAGGTAGGCGCGTGGTTTCGGATAATATCCCAGCCGCCGGAGTCATAGACGTCGGTGGGCCGGGAATAAATCAATTTTGCCTTGTCAAAGGCAAACGTTGAGCTGTAAGAGGCTCTTATGTCCTGTGTGGAATACACATAAAGATTCGTAACGCCGGTGGTAACCCGGCGGATACTTTGGAGCAGGTTTTCCAGAAGCTTGATTTTTTCCATATCCTCGGTGCGTAGGGAGTCATAATTAATCTCATCGATATCAAGGGATAAAAACTGGCTGGAAATTTCATATTTTGCCTCCCCGTATTGCTTGAGGAGGGTATCGAAGTCCCGGTCCAAATCGTCAAAAATTTGATTTTCGTATTGAAGGGACGTATCTTCGATGGAGTTTTTTTCGTTTACATAGTAGATCACGGAGACCAATACCATGGGAATGGTGATGAGGGCGCAAAAGGACAAAATCAAAATGGATGTGGTATTGAATTTATGGGTAAAAAATAGTTTTATTTTCCGCAAAAAACGTTTTTTTGCCATGACGGCCCCTTCCCCCTGAGTTTGACAATGGAAGCGTCTCTATTACTAAAATAAAACATTCCTAAAAAAATGTCAAGAATCCACAAATATCGTCAGCTTTTTTCGACAAAACCAGCCAACTGTTTGCCGCCAAAGGGGTAAAGACTTTCGGATCTTGGTAGTTTTGGATGAAATTGCAATAGCTCCGAACAGTCATCTGCCCGGAGCTGCTGAAGAAGAAACGCGAAATTAACACATCCAGGCCACGCGTGGATGAAACGTTGCGTCACGTGTTTGTTTTTCCGAAATAAGCGTCGATCAGTGAAAGCAGCCCTTTGAAAAATTCCAGGTCCTGGTCAGATAGGTCCCCGCCAGGCTGGATCAGGTTCATCTGTTGAAAATATTCCGTTAAAATCCGGACCCGGTTTTGTAAAACCGCTTGATCCGCGGAAGCCTGGTCATCAGGTTCTCTGGGGTCGTCGAAATCAGACAACGAACAGCCCAACACCCTGGCCAGTGCCTTCAAGGTTTCCAATTTTGGGTCCTTGGTGGCGCCAGAGGTGATTTTATCGATGGTTCCCTTAGGAACGCCGGATAAAACGGCAAGCTCCTCGTTGGTCATCTTTTTCAGCTTTTTCCGTTGATTAATAATTTCCAGACCCATAAATCCGATCTCCTTTATGGCGCGTATGCGCTTTTTTGCTGGCGCTATTATAACATACCGCCAGATAAAAAACAAGAAAAATTTCCGTTAAAGGAAATTTTTGTAAATTATAGACTTGACAATAACCATTAAAGGTGATAATATAAAATAAAATTAACCGTTAACGGATAAAAAATCAAAAATGGTAAAATTAAAATATCCTTTAAAGGAGACGGAAAGGGGAAGACACATGAATCGGGAATCATGCAAGGGCTGTATCCATCACCGGCCCTTGAGCAATGATGGATATGACCTTTTGAAATGCTGCCTCTATATTTTGGATACCGGCAATCCGCGGGGCTGCCCGCCGCATCGCTGCACGAAAAAGGAACCCCGAAAAAAGGGTGTAAAAAGGTTAGGCTTGTAGGTTTGGATTTCAGAAAACGCGCGGTTTACGCTGAGAGACAAAGGGGCTTTTAAAAGCCGCCTTAAAAAGGAGAGGATAAAAAATGACTGCCAGAGCGAAGAAAATCTATATAATCCTGAAAAGCAAAAGGGATGAGAATCCAGCGGAAAGAGAAATGATTTTGAAAACCGCCGAAGAGATATTGACTCTGAAGCAATGGCTGGTGTTCCGCATGAAGGTCAATGGGGAAAGAAACAAGGAAATCGCCAAAAAATGCGGCGTCAGCGAGGCCACCATTTCCGAGCATTGGGTAACCGGCATCGAAAAGGTATCCGAATCCTGTAAATATATGCTGCCGGTGCTGCAATTCTCAGCGGAGAAAAAAAGCGCGGAGCGGTTCCTTCAGGAGGAGTGGGACGCCCTATGACCATTCGGCAAGAGGCGGAGCAGCGGTACCGGCGGGAATTGGAACAAATCCGCCGGCAAAAGGAAACGCTTTTGGCCCGGCCTCAGGAAGGCCGCCACAACCACCGGGAAATCATCCGGCGGTGGCGAGCTTTGGAGGAACTGGAACGCTGCTGCAAGGATAATCTGCTGGTGCTGCGGGAACCTGGGCCGCAGCGGCTGATCTCCTATTCCGGCGGCGAAAACGCCGGGCCGCGGGGAGACAATAAAATTTTTTTTATCGCCGGGGATCTGAAGGGGCGCCAGGATAACAGCGCCAACCGGAAAAAGGTGGCCAAGGCGGTGCGGCAGATTATGGAACGAGAGCTTTCGCCGGAAACCTGCCGGATTTTGCTAAGGTGCCTGGCGGGGGAGCCAAAAAGCCAAATCGCCCAGGAACTGGGGGTGGAGGTATCCACCGTTGTCCGGCGGTATCAAAAAGGGATGAGAGAGCTGAGAAGATATTGTGTTTACCTGGAGAAATATCTTCGGTAGAAAAAGGAGGCACGCGCCTCCTTTTTTTAAATATGGCTCACATTTTTATATATTTCTTGTATTTTCCGATGGAGTATCCTTCGTTGTTCTTAAAAAAACGGTTTAACGCGTATTCGTCCGAAAATCCCACAGCTTCCGCCAGGTCGGAGATTTTTAGGTCGGCGGAAGCGATCAAGGTTTTAATTTGTTCCAGCTTTGCGGAACGGATTATTTCATAAGGCGTTTTATTTACCGTCAGTTTACAGATGCGCTGTAAATGCCGGCTGCTGATTCCCAAATATTCCGATAGCCGGGACACGTTTAGCTGGGCGCAGCCGTGGGTTTTAATATATTCCTCGATCAGTGTTATGTAATTCTCGTAACGGTCAAATTTCAGATTTTCACCGTTTTCTTCCAGCGTCTGGTCCAGCTGGCGGCACAAAACGAGAAAGAGGCTTTGAAGTAAATTGGAGATGATTTTCGCGGAATAGGAAGAGCGCTCGTAGGAGTTGATGCGGATCAGCCGTACCAAAAGATCGACTTCTTCAATATGCTGAAAGACTTGAAGCTGCTGGAAAAGAGGCAGCAGGGCGCTTAATTCCGGTGTGAGGGCCTTTAAGGAAAAGCCTACCACCAGCTTCAAACAAGGGGGCCGATAATCCGTAATGCGGTGGTAGCGTCCAGGGGGGATCAAAAGAAAGCCGCCCTCTGGAACCTGGAAAAGAAGCTTGGAGTCGATTTGAAGCTGAATGTCGCCTTTTATCATATAATGAAGCTCGTAAAAGCTGTGCTTGGTATTGGTGGTCAGCAAGGTTTCCCGATCACTGGACACAATACGCATCCAATAAACGTCGCCCTGTATGAGCTCGCTGTTTAACTGAATGATCTGCCGGTTCAGCATTTGTCTTCCATTATTATTGTGATTATAAACATTCATTTTTCCACCTTCTTTAAATTATTATATCATATGCTTATATATTTCACAAATTAAAAAAAGATAAGAAAGTTCGTCTGCTTTATGTTTACGCGAGAAATATAATCCGCATTCGTCAAGGGGAAATATGGAGTAAAATTGGTTTCCCAAAAATTACCAAATGAAATGTCCGATTTTGCTATGTTTTTGGCTTGCGGCGTAATTGTCATTTTTTAGCTCCTGCCCAATAATAAAGACAAAACAAAGGAGGGAAACATATGAAACTGCTGGCCAAAGGAATATACCCCACCATGCTGGCCGCTTATACGGAGGACAAGAAAATCGACTATCGCGCTATGAAGCAGCTGTTGGAATGGTACTTGGCGAAAGGCGTCCAGGGAATTTACGCGCTGTGCCACTCCACGGAAATCCACTGGCTCACGTTTGAAGAGCGCCTTGAGTTAGCGCGGTTTGTAATCAAAACTGTAAGGGGCCGGGCCGCGGTGGTGGTTTCCGGAAATGTGGAAAGCGACATCAACCGGCAGATTTACGAGGCCAACCGGCTAATCGAATTGGGGCCCGACGCAATCGCTTTTGTGCGGAACCGGGTGGACAGCGGCGGCCGGTTGCGGAATTGGCGTTATAAAGCTGAAACGG
>CABUCM010000042.1 GCA_902490005.1 uncultured Ruminiclostridium sp. | reverse complement strand
TTGTAGCCCTCACCCGCAGGCTGTTTTCTCCCCACGGCTCCAGCCACAGTTCCTCTGCGTCGTAATGATAGACTAGCCTGTTTCCCTCTTGCTTCAATATTGACATCATTTTGCCTCCTTTATCCTTTAATAGCCTATGTTATGATACAGAACATTCCTATTTATTAGCGTTAAGAGTAATAATCAGTTGCTAAAGAGGTCCTAAGATTTTATATGGAATAACCGTGCCGTACCTGGATCAAGCGAAATAGAAAGTATACCATCGCTCCAATCATAATTGCAAGGGAATCCTGTAGGGTACACACATTCAATGGATTGATCCTGAAATCGGTCTAATGGAATTTCAAGACTTTTGTTCTTAGAATTATTCTTTGTCCGCCAAACCGCTAGGTAGGCTTCTTTCCCATTTTCATAATCTAATCCAACGCATAAATAATCGTCCTTTATCGTTCCCAAACCAATAGGCCAAAAGGGAACCGTACCGGGAATCTTTTGACGAAATTTTCGATAACAAGTAATTCCTTCTTTAACTAAACGGAGTCTTTCAGGAGCCAGCTGATCTAAATTACCGCTCTGGTGAATACGGAGTAACATTGCGTTAATCATATTATAAATCACTTCTTCCTCATCGCCGTTGGCAAGCGGATAAGACCAAATTGCCGCCTGCTCCGGGGTACAAGCGGTCATGCAATTAGCGGCTATCGCTGACATTTTTAGATAATCTTCCTGATCCGTTACCGATTGGATACTGAGGCGAGATAAATGGGAATATTCCATACGCATACCGCCGCTTGCGCAGTTCTCAATGACTAAACCGGGATAACGATCCAATATCTGATCTAGCCAATTCAAATACGCCCTGGTATGCTCCAGCAAGCCTTCACCGGCGCTATCCGAATCACAATCAGTTCCTACCCCGGCATTAATGTTGTAATCCATTTTTAGGTATGCTACTCCATAGCCTGCAACGAGACGATCTATGACCCTATCCGCGTACGCTCGGACCTCTGGGTTCCGAAAATCCAGTTGATATCTGCTATGATCTATCACCGGTTTACCGTTGCGCTGAAAAAACCAATCTGCTGGTACTTTTTTTACCAATGGACAGTGAATCCCCATCACCTCAATTTCAAGCCAAAGTCCAGGCTTCATATTTTTATCTCTTATATACGCAAGGACCTCTTTTATTCCTTCAGGGAATCGCCTCTGTGATGGATTCCATTCTCCAACACCATCCCACCACGGGCCATCATCGTACCAACCGCAATCGATGCAGAAATACTCGCATCCCACTTCAGCCGCTTTATCAATTAATGGCAGCAATTTTTCGGTGGTGGGATCTCCCATTAAGCAATTCATATAGTCATTAAAAACGACAGGCAAGTGAATATTATCGCTATTTTTTCTCCTAATCCTCCTCCTATATTCTGTTATGGCCCGCACCGCATCAAAATAGTTTCCTTCCACAACAACCACAGCGCAAGGTACGCTTGTAAAAACTTCTGTTTTCTTTAAAGTTTTATAAAACCCGTTTTCCTGACCGGTAGGTCCAGATAACTGTAAATAAAGCTCATCTGATATGTCGCCGATTTCCCAATGCCATGATCCGCTTGTTTCAATTTGCCATAGCAATGTCTTTTTCAAATTGAAATGTTCATAAGCCCCCATGGGAAGGTATTCTTCACAGGCCCAAGAACCTGTATTGGAACAAGCAATTCTTTTTAAAGAAAAACTCATTACATCATGGTAGCCCAGCTCATTAAGTGTATAGCTTTTCCATTGAGCTTCTCCAAACCATGTATTATGAGGAATATAAACTAAGGCACCTTGATCTTTAGGGCATTTTGATGTTTCGCATAGCCCAGTTAGCGCAAAGGAAGAAAGGTACTCCAGCGTTATACTGTCATTTGAACTGTTTGTGACAGTATTCCAACTTCGAATCACCGGAAGCCCATCATAAAACTGGAAATATGTTTCTACTTCAATCCCATGATAGTTCTGAACGATTTTCAAAAGTCTTCCCAAATCATTGTGGCCGTCAAAATGTGTTACATAACGCAACAGGCTTCCCGGCGAAGTTCCGGTATGCTTCCCCCCATGATGATCATCTTGATTATATCCGGAAATCTGAAGCTCCACCAAGCGGAACCACCGTTTCTTTTTTTCTATTGCCGTGAAGGGCCTGGTATCGAAAAAGCATGAACAATGCAACAGTAAAACTTCTTTTTCATCTGTAATTTCAAAGATCAAATAGATTCCGTTTTCCTTTATTTCCAGCAACAAGTCTCATTCTCCTCATTTCAATTTATCCTAATCGTTTTATCATTGCGTATTATATCATGTTTTTAATATATTTCAAGTATATTCTACAAATTTATTTCTAAATTTCGCATGATTTTTTTGCATTTTATATTGTATAAACATAAAATAATTTATATTTTAACTAAACGATTAAATAAAACTTACAGTTTTTCTGCTCAAATTATAGAAAATAAACAATATATTGAAAAATCGTTGTAATATTGTATAAATCACGATAAAATAATAAGCAGTATAATTAATATGTGACAGCGGAGGAACTGACATGGCAACAATAAAAGATATCGCACAATTAACAAATGTATCTACTGCCACAGTTTCCAATGTACTAAATGGTAAATCAGGAGCTGCCGGAATTGAAAAAGCCAAAGAAATATTGGAAACTGCTAAAAAATTAGACTATCAACCTAATATGCTTGCTAAAAATCTTAAGCTTCAGCGTACTAATACCATCGGAGTTATAACCGAGGACTTAACGGTATTCAACACCCCCGAAATCGTAGACGGCATTGACGAGGTCTGCGAAAAAAAAGGGTTTGAGATCATTTTAGCAAATATGCGGCTGCATAAACGGTATCAAAATGACTTTTCCGATACCGACGGCAGTGAAAAACTATTTTATAATATTTTGTTAAATCTGCGCTCTAAACAAATTGAAGGCGTTATTTATGTAGGTTACCACTGCCGGGAAATCCCCTACTTACCGGAAAACGAAAAATTACCGTTTGTGTATGCTTACTGTTTCCCCAAAAAGAACGCCTATCCTTCGGTTCTTTTCAATGATGAGAAAGCTGGATATGATGTCGTTCGGCTGCTATTATCAAAAGGGCATAAAAAAATCGGCATTATTTCTGGACCCATGGATAACTATAACGCACAGGTCCGTTTAAAAGGTGTTCAACGGGCTCTGTATGAAGCAGGAATTCTGTATAATGTGGAAACCACAAAATTTGGCGATTGGGAGCAAAGCAGCGGCTATTACCATACGGACGCATTATTGGCCCAGAATGTTACCGCAATCTTTGCGTTTAACGACATCATGGCTACCGGAGTTTACAAACGTTGCCTGGAGTTAGGGCTCACCATCGGAAAAGATATATCTTTGATCGGTTATGATAACAAGGACGTTGATGAAAGATACGCCCATCCTTTGGCCAGTGTTGAGATACCCTTAAACGAAATGGGAAGGAAAAGCGCCGATTTAGTCATACAGCAAATCGGACATCAGCCTTTGGATTTGAATCCTATTTACCTCCCTTGTACCATACGTGACCGTTCCTCACTTGGCTCCTTGATATAGCCGTTATGAATCCTTTTCTGCCCGGTTCGTTTAGTGTCCTATAAAACTAAGTATAAATTTGAAGATTTAACCGTTAGTATTTTGTTACGGAATCAATTTTTTCTATTTTTTAATTCATTCCGAAAAAGCATCGATTTTAATTTAACATTATTATGAGGTGATGGATTGATGAAAGCGAAAATGACTCTCAACAGCCAATATTGCATTTCAAAAATTGATAACAGAGTTTATGGATCATTTATTGAACATTTGGGACGGGCAGTTTATGACGGAATCTATTGTCCGGATCATCCTACCGCTGACCCATATGGTTTTCGCACTGATTTAATCGAAGCAGTGCGTCCTCTTAATATTCCAATGGTTCGTTATCCCGGCGGCAACTTTGTATCCGGCTACCGTTGGGAAGATGGGGTTGGCCCCAAAGAATACCGTCCTATCCGATTAGAACGGGCTTGGCGTTCCGTGGAGACAAACGAAGTTGGCATTCAGGAATTTTCACAGTGGTGTAAACAGGTTGATACGCAGATTATGATGGCCGTTAACCTTGGCACTCGGGGAATTGATGACGCATGTAATCTTCTTGAGTACTGCAATCTGCCTAAAGGAAGCCAATACAGCGATCTTCGAGTATCCCACGGAATTGTGGACCCATATCATATTAAAACATGGTGTTTAGGCAACGAGATGGATGGTCCTTGGCAAATCGGTCATAAAACCGCTGAAGAATACGGCCGGTTAGCTTGCGAAACAGCCCACGCAATGAAGCAGATTGATCCTAACATCGAATTGGTTTCCTGCGGAAGTTCTTATCCTGAGATGCCCACTTTCCCAGAATGGGAAGCAAAAACACTAGAACACACCTATGACCAAGTAGATTACATTTCGCTACATCAGTACCTCGGCGACACTACCAATGATATCAACGATTACTTAGCGAAATCTTTAGGTATGGATTCTTTCATTAAAACAGTAATCTCCACATGCGACTATATAAAAGCCAAAAAGCGTTCTTCAAAAACTATGATGCTTAGTTTTGACGAATGGAACATTTGGTATCATTCTATTGACAAAGACAATACTGAATTAGAGCTTCACCCCTGGCAAAAAGCGCCGGCCTTGGTAGAAGATATTTATACCTTTGCAGATGCGTTGGTCTTCGGTACCATGCTGATTACCCTATTGAAACATGCAGATCGTATTAAAATTGCTTGCATGGCGCAGTTAGTCAATGTACTGGCCCCTGTTATGACAGCGCCTAACGGTGGTCCCGTATGGAAACAGACGATATATTGGCCTTTTTTACATGCATCTAAATATGGCCGAGGAACAGTGCTGTACCCTCATGTAGAAAGTCCTAAATATGATAGTAAAAGCTTTTGTGACGTGCCTTATTTAGAGTCAGCCGCCGTTATCAACGACGCTAAAGACGAAATTACTATATTTGCGGTAAACAGAAACATACAGGAAGAGTTGCGTTTGGAATGCAACTTGCAGGGATTTGAAAACTGCATGCTAATAGAGCATATCTCTATGACCAGCGACAACCTCAATGCTACTAATTCGCCTAATCAAGAGGTGGTCGCTCCCCAGCCAGCTTCAAAATCTCTCATAGATGAAAATTGTTTATTGGCGCCTCTTTCCCCAGCTAGTTGGAATGTAATCCGTCTGAAGACGCGGCTTTCCCGTTAACCGAACATACAAATATTTATTTTTCCCACAAGGATAAAAATTCATTTTCCTTTTTTATGAGCTTTTTAGCGGCTGTATATTTCAGGGTTTTGAAAAGAAAGCACCAGGTAAATCATGTTATAACATGACAGTAGGGATCGCTGTTATTTTATTTTTTAGCAACACCGCTCTGACAAAAAGATGGCTTAAAGACTCTTTTATCGGAATGGTATTGCTTTTGTTGGCTGAGGGAACCATCGATTAAACCAGAGGTGTCACCCCACCCCGTAAAAATCTTTCGCTTGAAGCATCGGAGAAAACGAACCGTCAATAAAGAATCTACCCAATAGCAGATCCAGTATTGATGGAAAAGTTATCCGTTTACAGACGACAGGGCAAATGATACACGGGAAAAATTTTTCAGTACATCTCTTGTGAGACGATTTTGGTAACAGATCCTTATAGGTTCTGCTCATACCTTCAATTAAGCCGATGGTTATGATTTAAACTTTCTTAATTCCACCCATTTTGCGGTACCTACTTAAGTAGAGTGAGTGCCCCAGTATATTGCGGAATATACTACACAGGTGCAAAACGAAGAAAGACCACTTATTAGCTTATTCAGGTTACATGTAAAAACACTTTGGTCTATCCTCGTACATCCATAAGATCTCTGAGAAAAGCTCAATATGTTAAGGGCCCCAAGGAAGAGGCGCCGCCATTAATTTATAAGGCGGCGCCTCTTCCTTGGGGCCAACTGCTTACCGTAATGCATATTGATTAGGGTTAAAATGGATTCTTGGCAAAAATTGAATACCCCCTGGTATCATTTCAATTTCCAGGCTAAATCAGAAAGAAACAGATCGTGCTCCAAACTTTCCACAGTGGTGTCTTTAGAAATATGGACAAATTCGATATCCATCATATTTGCCCAATCTCTCATCTGCTGAGCGGTAACATCATAGCTCAGCACTGTATGATGGGCGCCTCCGGCCATGATCCAACATTCTACGCCAGAGGCAAGATTTGGCATAGTCTGCCACATAACCCGGGCAACAGGCAAATTAGGCATTTCCATAATTGGTTTTACACAGTAAATATCTTGACAAATCAAACGCAAGCGGCCTCCCATATCAATAAGGCTGACCACAATTGCCTTTCCCTCATGGCCTTTAAACACCAACCGTGCCGGGGGTTCCCGATCTCCTATTCCCAAAGGATGCACCTCCACTTTCGGCTTTTCGGCCGCTATGCTAGGGCACACCTCCAGCATATGAGCTCCAAGGCTGTATTCATTACCCTCTTCAAGATGATAGGTGTAATCCTCCATAAACGCAGTTCCTCCGGATTGTCCTTCGCTCATAGCTTTCAAAATAGCCGTCATAGCAGCAACTTTCCAGTCTCCTTCGCCTCCATAGCCGTAGCCCTGGGCCATTAAATGTTGGCTGGCAAGCCCCGGCAACTGCCGCATACCAAATAAATCCTGAAAAGTATTCGAAAACGCTAGACAGCCTTCCCTGTCAAGCATTTTTTTCATAGCGATTTCTTCCCGCGCTTGATAGCGTATGGCTTCTATATCATCTGTACAAAACTCATATTCTCTCTGGTAGCACTCCATCAATTCATTGACTTCTTTTTCAGTGACAGCGTTCATAATTTCAACAAGCTCTCCTACCGGCCAAGTATTTACCTGCCATCCTAGCTTGGCTTGCGCTTCCACTTTGTCCCCTTCGGTAACTGCAACTTCGCGCATATTATCACCAAAACGCATCACTTTCAAATCTTTGCTCACAGCAACACCCACCGCGGAACGCATCCATTCGCCAAGATGCTTTTGTACAGCCTCATCCTGCCAGTAACCCGCAATCACTTTTTTTGGCATCCGCAACCGCGCAGTGATAAATCCGTGCTCTCGGTCCCCATGGGCGGCCTGGTTTAAATTCATAAAATCCATATCAATCTCATCATTAGGAATCACCTTATTATACTGAGTGGCAAAATGGCAATAAGGCTTTTGCAGACTTGCGAAACCATTGATCCACATTTTCGAGGGACTGAACGTATGGCACCAAGTGATAATTCCGGCACACTTTTCATCGTAATTGGCCTCTTTTATAAGAGTGGTAATTTCTTCATTGGTTTTAGCCGTAATCTTATACAGTAATTTACATGGAAGATTTCCTGAATCGTTCAACTCTTTAACCATCTGGGTAGCTCTGGCATCTACTGCATCTAGAACTTCCGGACCATAGAGGAATTGACTGCCCACGACAAACCAAAATTCATAATCTTTGATTTTCATTTCTGCCTCCTATTGCTACATTTTTAATAGTTCTGATTTTTCAACAAGTTTTTTCAATAGGCTTTACATTGTACTAGTTTTATTAATTAATACTTACTTAACAAATTAAGACACCCACTGCAAATTTGGCAATAAATTCTCATCATTGATTAGGATACCATTCTGTCTAATTTCAACCGGGATTTCCGAGGCGACTCCTTCTAATTCAATTTTCACGCATCGTCCCTCTTTAAATGTCACAGATCGAATGAAAACGCCTGGATCTCTTCGTTTGATCGTTAAATTCCAAGGAGAAACCGTATACTCCGTAGGAAACACCGCATCTGAGGTAACAGTAAACGCACCACCCTCTATGTATTCCAGCTGTCCGTTAATCGCTCGGTAATTTTCCATATCGCCGATCACAAAAGTTTTTTGGCCAAAGGAATACAAATACACTACCATGTCCATTCCTAAATCCCAATCATCTCCAGACACATCGATTTGGCTAAAAAACTCATCCTCAAAAATAGACTGACCAAATCGGTTTCTAGAAGCTTTGCAGGTGTTTAAGTTTGGATTGGTCAAGCAGTACGCAGATGTTCCCTGTCCCTTTTCAAAACGATTTGGCGCTGAAACAGCCCGCCAATCATAGTTATAAAACATGGGCATCATAGACCGGTAGGCAGGCTCTAAATACTGTTTCTGTCCGGAGGTTTCATAGACAGTCAATAACGCCTTTGAGGTAAACGCGGCCCATAAATTATGATACATGGGCGCTACTGCCTCCCACCAGCGGTCCGGCGCATAATTCCGGTAATCCGTGCTGTCCGCTACATTGGCAAGAAGCAGCCGGGCTGCCGGCATAGCCGATTTCCAGGCCCCGCTGTGCATCATCGTCTCCACAAAGGTAGAAATTCCGGCGTTGTCAAAATAGTGCTCTGTTTCCACGTATTCAAGATTTTCTATTTTACTTTCTTGGATTTCAATATGGCTGATCCAAGCGTCCTCCAGCGTCTTAGCTTCCTTCTCAAAGCCTCTGCCGGATAATTCCGAAATCATTTCAACCTGAATCCAGGAAATAATGCTGGAAAGCCTTACCTCCACCGCCTCGCGGGGAAGCTTATCCGGTGTATCTGTCAACCGGTAAATCGACGTCCGATAAGCCCACAGCAAATATTCGTCGGCTGTGTGAATCGCTAAAAATTTATTATCCGCCTTGGAAAGCAGGTAAAACTCAAGGATCAGGTAATCCATGTCGATAATTCTCGCAAAGCCGCCCGGGTACTGCTTCACAGCGCAGAAGTCGTTATCCAGCCAGTGGCCTTTCAGGTAATATACCGCGTTTTTTTCAACCTGCCGGATCTCTTCCCCATTCGGCTCCATCAAAAGATTTTTTAATAAGAGCAGAGAGCCTTTCGCGCAGGCCTCGCCCTGCCGGGAAGTCGATTGGTAACCGCAGTAATTCGGATCTGAGGGATCATCAATGAAGCGATGCTGATAAATATCCTCACAAAAAGCCAGAACCATTTCCCGAACAGATTCATACACAGTAAAGATAACGGTCGCTGTCGTTCCATCCTCAAAACTGACGGCCAGCCTTTGTTCTCCGGGCGTCTCATTTTCTGAAATCAAAACTGCATATTCGTTTTCACCCGATTTCTGAAGCCTTCCGCCCTTCAAAAGGCATTTTACTTCATGGCGGTCAGCCGTCTCCAGGCAGAATTCTACCGGCCTGACCATGGATTTCACTGAAACCTTGACTGGTTTTCCACAATAGCACACAGGAGCATAATGAAACACGGGAAATCCTTCTTTGTATAGGGTCTGATAGATTTGTTCCGGAGGGACAGCTAAAAATTCATAGCTGTCCAGAAAGGTTTCCCCGTGTTCCAGCATAACAGGCTCATACATTTCCCGATATTGCCAATCGACCGTAGGCTCTTCCGGAGGAGGATAGGCATTCACCGCGCTAAACAAAACCAATCCGCTCAGAGACGGCGCGCTCTTCTCAAAAAACAGGTTCTTATACCGGCATAAGGAGCCTACGGAACGCAGCCGTCCTCCGGTATTCAACACGAGTAAATCAGGACCATTCCCGCTTCTTTTCTTGCAATACAGGTAGGATTTATCCCCCGAAATACTGGGAGCCAAAGAGCAACTGGAATTCATGTTTTCTTCTCTTGTTTCGTGCATCACATACTGCACTGGCAGCCAATGATAAACCGAGTCAGCGGTTATCGCCTCTTCCCTCTGATTCGTGATCTGGATATCCCATTTTAGCCGGCGATCTCCGGCCGAAAACCGGTGCCGAATCTCTATTTCCTCGATGCAATAACAGAACTCGACCGAGTCTTCAGATACAACGGCGACTGGCCGCTGGTCTTTTGTATCGATGGTATTTCCGGCGATTACGGCGGTGCTTTTTCCCAGCAGCTTGCTTTTATCCCCTGAATAGCCGTAACGCTCCAGCGTATCCGGTGAAATTAACCAGTTCATTGCATCAGGGTCCGAGCTAAATTGCAGATCCGTGATAATTCCTTGATCAAGATCAGCAGAAAATGTTGTTCCATCTTTTTGTATTTTTACGATTGCCATATCGAGCCTCCTACAACCACTTGAATGCGAATCAACTGGCTATTTGTTCTTCTTAATATGCTGGCTTTCTAAACTATAGTATAATAATTTAGAAAGCCAGCATTGAAAGATCCCATTAATTTTTCATGCCGGTCATTACAATACCCTCTACAAAATATCGCTGACCGATCAAATAGATGATGATACCCGGCAAAAACGACATACAAGTTGCGCACATGATTTTTGCCCAGTCGGCCTTCAGCCCGCTTCGGAACATAGACAAGCCGATCGCAATAGTAAATTTATCCGGGGAGTTAATATAAACTGTTTGCTGAAGCAGGTCGTTCCACATTGTTACAAACAGGAACAGCCCTACAACGATCATCGCCGGCTTGATGGCAGGAACCAGAATACGGAATAATATCTGCATTCTTCCCGCGCCGTCAATCGTCGCCGCCTCATCCAATTCTCTTGGAACAGTGCTGATGAACTGTCGGATCAAAAAGATATTAAAAAAGCCTCCGCCACAAAAATACGGTAAAATCAACGGCCAAAAGGTATCTGCCAAGTTAAAAATTCTGGTCCACATTAAATAAAGCGGAAGCAGCGTAACCATACCGGGAAGCAGCATAGAGCCCACGCACAGTGTAAAAATAAACTTTTTCCCTTTAAAGCGCAGCCGTGCAAAGGCATACCCGCACAGGGTCGCCGTAAGAGTACCTCCAATCACAGAAGGCACAATGATCAGCATCGTATTTTTAAAATACAGCCAGAAATTGAAGGTGTTTAAGGTTTCCAGATAGTTTGAGAAACGCCAATTATTTGGAAAAAAAGACGGGGGCCATGCGTATAATTCGCTGTTTGTCATCAGACTGGAGCGAAAAATCCACCAGATCGGCAGCATAACCAAAGCCGCCAACAGTACTATAATTAAAAAGCTGAGCCCATTCCAAAAGAATTGCCTGTGATTTGCTTTCGCTTTATAATTTCGCTTATTGAAACTCATCGCACATCATTCTCCTTCGTAATAAACCCAACTTTTGCTGGTAGAAAACACGATCGCAGTGAACACTGCAATCAGTATAAAAAACACAAAAGACACCGCGCAGCCATACCCTATCTGATTGCTTTTAAACGCATATTTGTACATCAAATAGGTAATGAACATCGAGGAATTTCCCGGGCCGCCACTGGTCAAAGCCAAAGCCGGAGTTACAACCTGCATGTTGGTGATCAAGCTCATTAAGAGATTATAGAAAACGATAGGCGTCATGCTGGGAAGCGTAATATTCCAAAATCTTTGCCAGCTGTTCGCGCCGTCTATTTCCGCCGCTTCATAGTATACCCTCGGAACATTCTGGAGACCGGCCAAGAAAATCACAATATAATTGCCAGAAAGCCATATGGCGATCAACGCCAAGGAGGGAACCACAGCCGTTGAATCGCTTAAAAACATCACATTATTGATTCCAAAAGATTTTAAAATGTAATTAAATAATCCAAAGTTTGTCTCATAAAGCCACGACCATCCAATATACACCGCTGCCGCCGGCAAAATATACGGCAGATAAAACAACGCCCTAAAAAAGCCCCTCGCGGGAATCTTTCGATTCAGCAGCATCGCTACGACCAGCGAATAAATCATTCCCCCGATTACCGCAAGTACAGAAAACCAAACCGTAACTATAATGGAATCCTTAAAATAAGGATCTGTTGTGAAAAGCTGCACGTAGTTTTGTCCGCCGTTAAAAACCGGCGCAGACAGCCCCTTCCACTGAAAAAAGCTAAGAATAAATACTACAATCAAGGGTATGTAGGTTAAAACTGACAAGCCGAGAAACGCTGGAATCAAACACAAATAAGCAGTTCGGGCCTCTTTTCTGTCCATAGAATTAGCCTTGGATCTTGTCCCTGCTCTCTTTAACATAAGATTTCCTCCGATTCTTAAGAAGGGGTGTGCTTGCTGTATGTATAGACACTACAACAGGCACACCCCTTTAGAACAAACTTTTATGAATTAAGCCATTCCCTGATGTGCCGATTCAAGAGCCTGAAGATTATCGTTGATTGCCTGCTCAGCGGTAGTCTTTCCGGTCCATACGTCACCTAAAATAGAGCCTAACAAAGAGTTAAAGGGATCGGTATTATTGACATAGTACCAAGAGGTCGGCTGGGAATATTCCATACCGTAATCCACCAGTACCGCCTTGGAATCTTCGTACTCGGGGAAGTTGGGATTTTCGAGCCACTTTTTGGTCAGGGTCTCGTCAGTGTAATAGCTTTCCAAAGTCGGATTCCAGGTACCTTCAGCAATAAGGCGCCAGTTGTTATCCTCGCTGCCATACCATCTCAGGAACTCCATGGATTCATCCGGATATTCGGTCTGATTAAATACTACGTTGGGGCCGCCGGTATTGATGGTGACCTTATCCTTCATGTAAGGAAGAACCGCGATACCATAGTTCAAGCCCTCTTCCTTGGCCGCGCCCAAGGTAGTTCCGATGTTCCAGTTACCATTGGTGGTCATAGCACAGGTGCCGGCGATCAGAGAACGGGAAACGCCGTCATCGGTCAGACCGGTAGACAGAGGAGCAACCTTATCCACCAGATACAAATCAGCCACCTTCTGAATCGCTTCAACAGCGGCAGGATCGTTGATGGTCACATTACCTTCTTTGTCATAGAAGCCGCTACCATTGGAACGGCACCATACCTCCAGCTGCCAGGTCAGATTTTCAACCATGCAGCCATACTGAACAATATTTTGAGGATCAAATCCGGCGTCATTGGGGGTCAGTCCGTTTTTATCCAGAGTCAGTTTCTTGGATACGTCTACGAACTCATCCCAAGACCAAGCTTCGTCCGCGCTGGTAGGCGGATATTCCACGTTGGCAGCGTCGAACATATCCTTATTGTAGAACATGGTCAGGAAATTGAACGCAGTGGAATAAGCTACAACCTTTCCATCATAGGTAAAGCCCAGCTGCTCCAGAGGCTGAGACTCGGCGCCTTCATACATAGCGCCCAAATCCATCAGCATTCCCTGCTCCGCCCATTGGATACAGCCCGCCTCGCTCATAATAGCGGTATCGGGCAGTTCGTTAGCGGTGGCCATAGTGTTCAGCTTTTCCATATAGGTTTCCCACGGAATCGGCATAGCCTCTACTTCAATACGATCCTGAGATTCATTGAATTGATCCAGGGTGATCTGGGTAGCCTCCGCTTCCGCTTCACCACCCCAGAACGCGTAAGTAAGATGTACCTTTTCGCCGGAATCAGCACTGCTGGTTTCAGACGCGGCACTGTCGGTCCCGGAAGAGGGGTTGGATTCCGACTGTTGGCTGCAAGCAGCCGCGCCAGCGGTCAAAGCCGCCGCTAAGAGCACCGCCAAAATTCTTTTGAACATGTTTTTCGTCTCCTTCTTTTTTTATTAAAATAAGGGTGGATAATCCTCCCGAATTTTTATGGTTCGCTAATTATCCCCTTCCCACCTGCGTGGGATATCCCCACGCAGGTAAGAAAGTATAAGAGAACAGGAGGTATCTTCTAGTTTGCCTGATGCAACTTTTTCCTGATACCAAGCAGGGAAACAGCGATCGCAGAAGCTAAGAACGCGATTCCGAGCCACAGCGTCGGAGCATGGTCGCCTGTTTGAGGATCAGCTGTGCCCGAAGTGGAATCTGACGAGCCGTCGTCAGGATCTGTAGGCTGAGACGGATCTGTGGGCTTGGAGGTATTGTCTTTCTTCTCCAGCTTCTCCAGAGCTTCTTCCAAAGCTTTCAGCGCGTCATCTACCTGCTGCTGATCGTCTACGCTTAACGTTGTATCGCCGTAAATCTCCAGAGCGGCTTCCAAGGCTTCGGTCAGCGCGTGGACGGTTTCATCGGTATATTGTTCCATATTCAAGCTCTCAATTTCGTCGATAACCTCTTTCAGTGCGGTCTTGTCTGCGGCTTTTTTCATAGCCTTCAGAGTGTTCTCCAGCAATTGGGCCGCCTGGTCTACTGTGGTTTGATCCACATCCGAGCCGGCGATCTTTCTTGCGCTCTCCAAGGCCTGCACGAACTGATCCTTTTCGGGGCCGTCCGCATATTGATCCAGAACCTTGCTGCGCTCTTCCGCCTTCCTGATCGCTTCTTCCAGCTTTGACTTATCAGCCTCAGGCTCAATAGGAGTCAACTTCATCGCGGCTTCCAGACGGTCGTACGCGGCAGAAACATCTTCCGCGCTGGGATTGGTCTTCTCCAGGATTTCTTCGGCGAAACGCAAAGCACTGATAAATTCATCCTTGCCCTCGTCTTCGTATTGATCCAGATTCTTCTCCAGCAGCTGTGCCGCGGCTACCAATGCTTCTAAATCGCTGGTATCCACTGCGGCATGAACCGTCACCGGAACAGCAATCTCGATTTCACCGCCTTTTCCGTCGGCTACAAGGACCTTCACTTCGGTCTTACCCTCTGCCACACCGGTAATGGTAACCTTTCCATCCACTAACTGAGCGGTTGCGACCGCGCTGTTGGGGGCAGCTTTGATCGCATTGATGGTTAACGCATCGCCGTCGGCATCGACAGCGATATCATCGGCGCCAAAGCTGATATTCTGACCCGCGGTTACCGTATACTGAACGTCGGGCTTTGCCTGAGGAGGCGTATTTTCAGGCTCTGGCTTGTTGACATCGAATTTGCCGTCATATACGGACTGAACATCCCGTTCGGACAAAGCCATGTCAAAGATCATGTATTTACCCATGGTGAAGCCGGACAGGAATTCGTTAGAATGGCCGGACATGCCGATGGTGTTGTAAGCCGCAGTGGGCACGGTGATATGCGCGCCGTTTTTGGCCGTAGTCGTAGCGACCAATTGGCCGTTTCTGTAAACTGCATGCTCTCCTGTTTCGGTATTGATAGACACGGCGACTTCAACCCACTCGTTCAGGGGATAGAATTCCGTGCGGGGGAAATCGGTTACCATGAAGTTGCCGCCGTCAAAGCCATCTGTTGTGACATATACCGGATTGGCCTCTGTGGAATTAATCCAAATACCATTGCCCGCCCAGTCGGCTTCATTTTTACCCCAGAAGAGGCTGACCGCACCGGGATCGCTTTCTTGTGTACGCATCATTTTGTACACGATCGTCATATTGGGAGATACTATTTCCTTCCCGGTCAGTTGGATAAAGTTGTCGCCCTTAAAGGCAAAGCCATTGTCTTTCCAGTTAGAATCCGTAATGCTTCCCGCGATATTGCCGTCATAGTGATTCTTGGAATAATCCTTCACATGACTGCCGGACTCACTGTCAAACTCATAGTACAGGCGGATATTTTCCTCGCTTAGGCTATCCAGCACCGGATACTGAATCGAAGGAACCTCTGCGCTGTACAAACCGGCCACTTCTTCTTCGGTCATGGATTTGCTGTAAATCCGGAAATCATCCAGAGAGGCGTTGAGATAGCTGTTGTCAAACTGCGGACAGCTAAAGCCCATATTGCTGTTGGCGAATCCAGCCGGTGCAGTGATGGAATCTAACGTACCTTCGATTGTGATTTCCTGCTTCACGCCGTTTACATAGATCGCGCCTTCGTTGCTGGCGGAATCGAATGTAATAGCAACATGACTCCATTCGCCCACAGGCAGAAGCTCGTCGACCGGCGCCGTAGTGTGGAAGTAGTTCATACCGTCCACCACAAAGGAAAGCCCATTGGACAGGTTGTGATACCATCCGTTACCGGCGTAATCCGCGTCATTTTTCGCCCAGTAGATTACTTCCTCACCCGTTTGCTCTGCAGTACGGTTGATCCAATAAGACACCGTAATATTTTCCGGATGTTGGCTGTTATCTCCCTGGGGGACCTCTACTCGGTTGTTAGAGAAGACGAAGGAGCCGTCGAACTTACCGTTGCCGCGGTTGACATCTCCCTGGGAAACAGCGGCGGTATTGTTGTTGCCGGACCAGTCGATAAACTTATCGCCCTTCGCCTCGTCCATCCGGTACCATAAGACCATATCAGCCGTCTCGGCGGATGCGGGGTCAAGCACCCAAATCCTTGCCAGGACCTCGTCGCCAGTCTCTTCCACAATGCCGGCAACCGCAAACTGTCCGGCCTTGGAGTATTTGGCGGGAGAAATGGCATCCCAAACGACCTTAAATTCTTCAGTGCGCCCTTCGCCTAAATCGCCAGTGATGGTATCAGGCATTACGGGAGCCGCGCCGACCGTAGTATAGGTATCATAAGGCTCAAAGGCCACGGAAATGTTTTCCAAAATAGTCACGGTAGCTTCCGCGGACTTGGAGTCATCAAAGATAGATACCGCTTTCACAGTCAGCACTGTATTCGCAACCTCTTGCTCAGAGACAGTCAAACGGCCGTTCTGATCAATGCTGGTGCCCTCGCTGCCGCCTTCCACGGACCAGGTCACTCCCGCGGGAGGATTATTCTGTCCGGTAACGGAAATGCTGAACTGCTTGGTTTCTCCAGCCTTGACGTAAGAGTTTTCGGGGAATATGCTGATGGACTCTAGGGTGGGCATAGCGTTTACACTTAACTCAGCCGAATTCGTGGTGGTAGAAAGGGCACCCTGAGACACGATACACCTGTAATAGGTGCCATCATTCTCTTCAGTAAGGCTTTCGATGCGGTAAACACTCTCAGTAGCATCCGTAATGTCATCCCATCTTACCCGATCCACAGACTTCTGCCACTGGTAAGTTAACGGTTCTGTGCTTTCACCGCCAGCTTCCGCTACGACAGTAAACTCAGCCGGCTGTCCAACATACCCATTAACCGCCTGGGGATGGGTATAGATTACCGGCGCGCCTTCCGCAATTCCTCTTACAGACATATTGTCATAAATTATGGAAGTACCATAAGAACGTATACCAACCGCGCCCTCCAGATACGGGTCGGGGTCCACACATTCGCCCACTTGCTCGCCGTCAATGTATACTTGAATTGTTGCGCCATTGGCAACGATCATCAGGTGATACTGTTTCCCAAACTCCAAGTTGTAAGCCCAATCACCTACAATACCCCAGTTTTGATTGTGCTTAGACAGCCAAATTCTATCTTGGCCTACGTTGAAGTTCACACAATAACCGTTGAGGGCTTCTAGGCCCATGCCAGGATTCGTAACACGGAACAATGGCCCCGCCCAGTTGCTGGCGGTTTCAATAGTAAGATCAATCTCATAAATGAAATTATCAAAAACAAAGTCGCTTAAAATAGTCTTTCCGTCTCCGGATCCCTTAAGGGTTCCATCAGAAATAGACCAATTGCCGCCATAGTTGACCCATCTTCCGTCATCCTTTGAGAAATCATTCTCATAGCTGGGATTTGGATCCTGCACAAACTTGACAGTCTTTACGTCAACATTGCCTTCAGTAACTTTCAAATAAACGTCATGGGTTCCATAAGCCTCTAGCAGTTCTACCGGCAATGCCTGCCATTCCCCGCTGGTATTCGGTACGGCTGCAGAACCAATTAAAGTACCGTTGGCGTCATCGAAGTACAATTCCACTCTGCCTTCCGCCGCGGTCTTCACAAGAAGCTCTGACGTGATGGCTCCGCTCTTCAGCCCAAGAGCGTCAAATTCGATGTAATCATTGGTGCCTAACTGTACAAAAGGCTCGTTCGTAGAACTGGGATATTTCTTTACCTCGCCAAATACTGCGCCGAACTGCGAATCATAGCTGGCTGCGTCCATCGGCTGGAAAGGATCCCGTTCAGCAGATACATAGGCGTAACTGCGGGAGGTCAAAGCTTTGTAGATGTTAGATGCAATCGTTCTGGCACCGTTGTTGTCCGGATATGCGTTCTGCTGCAGCATTTCGGGAGCTTCTCCGGTCCAATCGTATACATCCAGTACTACAGTCTGTTTTTCGCCGGCCACAGTACGAATGCTATCGGCGGCAGCTTCCGCGTTTGCGGCTGTTAAGGTCCCAACTCCCTCGCCCTGAACTGCCGGAACGGTAGCAATATAAACAATCGGGCTGGAGGCAATTCCCTTATAAGCGTCAACCACGGCGCCCAGTTCATTCGCGAAGGTTCCGCTGGCGGTATCCCAATCGGCGGTCTCCTTAGAACCGGCCATTAGCACTACCATATCAGGCGCAAAAGCCTTGCAGTTATCCAGAATATTTTCACTTCCACCGGCGGTTCCAGACGGAACAGAGGTAACTTTGACATTGTCAAAGGTAGCTATGCCGTCGCAGTTAATCATACCGATAGAGCCGGAGGTATAGGCGCTAGTTTCATCGGTATATTCGCCTATCAGAGTATTATCCAAATACACCTGGATATTATTGCCGTTGGCAACCACTTTCAACCGATAAGTCTTTTCTTTGTCTACTGTATAAGGCCAAGTAACTAGTTCCGTCGGTGCTCCTGACGAACTAAACTTTGTCAGGGAGATCCGATCTGCGGTTTCAAACAGCATTACACCGTAGGCGTCACTAGTGTTAATAGCGTTTTGGGCATTTGTTGCGCGGAACAACGGCCCGGTATATCCGCCGTCGTGATTCGCGTTGGTAATGGTAAGATCCATTTCATAAACGAAATCTGTAAACGACTTTTCATTCAATATCAGTTTACTACCAGTATTGAACGTTGCAGCGCCGTTTTCCACCTTTGCTTGGCCCCAGTCATTGAGGACATTCCATTCGCTGGCGTCTGTAAAGTCCGTGGAATAAAGCACCTGGTCATCAGGGGTCTGAGACTCGGCAACAAAATCGGACATAGAAGCGTTTTCTTTTGTAAACACTTCGGTTTCGTACTCTGTATCCCCTAGCATTTTCTTTAGCTGAGAACCGATTCCATATTCCTGCCAATTGCTGGTGCCTTGGCCCATAACGCTTTCGTCACCCACAATTGCCACTTTCAGCTTTCTGTCTTCGCCAAAGGGTTTCACTTCCAAAGAATGCTCTTCCACATCGCTGATCTGATAGGTGAAAGAGGTCTTTTCGTTTGCATCAGCTACGCTGACATAGGCCTGTACGCCGCCGTCTACCAACAGCTGATATTTTCCAGCCGGCAAGCCTTTTACCGTAAAGCTGCCGCTATGAGCGGTTTTCGTCAGGTTGGTAAGATCCATGGTAAAAGAATCCATAGAGTCAGACAGAACGGCTTTAGAATAAATATCAGACTGCATTTCAATCTGCAGGTCGCTGCCCACTACATTTAAGCGGCGGAACAAACCGTCCTGTGGGACTACCGTTACGATTCCATCCCCGTCAGTAACCTCGCAGCCATAACCGGTGGTTCCAAAAGAGGGATCATTGAGAACCACATCCGAGCTCAAAATCTGTAAGCCAGCCCACAGGGAAATATCCGCTTCACCGGATTCCGCATAAGGGAAGCCCAAATCCCAATTATATGGCTCTGTGGATTTATAGTTCCACCAAACGGTTCCCACGTCGCCAGGCGCTTCCGGCTGTCCGGAGTTAATATGAACAAACGGAGCAAACTTAAACGGATAGATCATAGACCAGTAATCACTGGAATTATCCACATTGTTGAAATACCAGTCGTTCAGCAAGGCTCCATGTAAGCCAACCGTATATTGGAACAGCCACCAGTCATTATCCTGGCGGTTTCCGGTGGTCTGCCAATACCAAACGTTGGACTTGCCTTTCCAAGCGATGGCTTTGTTTACGGTCTTTTCCATAGCTGCTTCATTGCCAAACATTTTGGAATAGAAATACGCGCCCTCTTCGGCAGTGCTGTCAGTTCCGAACTCGGAACCAAAGGGATAAGGATTATGATTAATTCCATCCGCCTTTACCTTCGCAAGGGCACGAATTTCATCGGCCATACCAGAAAGGCCTTCTTTATCCAGCGCCGCACAGATATCGACAGTGGTTTGATCTCCCATAACGCCCATGCTTCCGCTCAGCGGGATACCTACCTTTAAGATCATTGCCGCCACGCGCAAGTACTCGCTCTTATCCCAGCGGAACTCCATATCAGGATATCTGTCAGCCACTTTATACATGGAATAGAATGTATTATAGATACGGGGATAGTTGAAAGAACGGCTGCACAAATAATTGGGAGCCACTGAATTATCGCTCCAGCATCTACCTTGGCAGCAACCATGGGATAGGGTACCAGCAAGCTCGCCATCGTGAATTACTTCTTTTGCCCAAACCAGGTCAACTAGATACTGATCCATGGCTGTAATTTCATCCTGTACTGGGTAATACACGTTCTTTTCCGCGATAAACGCCGGACCATCGTACATCTGCTCATAGTCGTTATTATTACAGCCGCAACCGCCCGGTTTAATTTCTCCGGTAAAATTGTTAATCTCCAGGAAGCTGTAACAATGAGGATCATTGGGATCTGTGATTCTTAGATTATCCATCAGATAGTCCACACGCTGCTGAAGAGCTTCCTTAATAGGCGCCTCAATCCAGAATTGGAGCACGCTCTTCTTGTCGCCGTCATAGGTGATGGTAATATCGTTTCGGCCTAATTTGTCAAAGGTAATATTATAGAAATGGTGATCCCCGGCTTTCTCCTCGACAAGGTCGATTTTCGTATTGGGATCGGTGGATTCAATTTTATTGATTTCGTGTTTTGTCCTAATATCCATCTGAGCCGGCACATTGGTCGGCAGAATCATACCAGGATTGACCGTTACATCAATAGAATTTTGGTTATACAGGGTTTCTCCAACCTCAGTATAGTCTTCGCCCAACTTGTGGAATTGGAAAGACAACTTTTTGCTTTCACCATCATTCAAGGTCAAGGTGGTGCTCGGTAAATAACCCTGTCCTTCTTCTTTAATGGAATCGCTATAAATATAGTATTCCTCAGGTGGATTGGTAAAAGTGGCTTCTTTTGACATAAATTTACGGTATTCAAGTTTTGCGTCTGTTGTGGAATCAGGCATAAACAGTAATTTGTTTCCGCCGCCCATACCACGCTCTAGCAGTACATAGGAGCCATTATAAGAAATATAGTTGCCCGCAGCTGCGAGATAACTTTCATAAGGGCTCTTGAATTGCCAATGATTGTTCCAGGTAATCGGAAGGCCTACATCCTGGAACGTCAGTGCCTCACCGCTGTTATTTTTAATCTCAATATCGAACTGTACATAGTCGTCAATCAAAGAATAAGTTTCAATTACCTGAAAATCTTTGATACCGTTTTC
Source organism: uncultured Ruminiclostridium sp. (assembly GCA_902490005.1). Taxonomy (GTDB): domain Bacteria; phylum Bacillota; class Clostridia; order Oscillospirales; family Acutalibacteraceae; genus Clostridium_A. The sequence continues at coordinate 1,832 of CABUCM010000042.1, read as the reverse complement.
TAATTGTGATTGCGCCGTATACTCAACGGTAATTTTTTTAGCCGCCTGATCTACTGTGATCTTGCGGTTATCTTCGGAATCTCCGGTAGTCGCTGTCATTTTTTCAACGTCGCCGCCTACCGTATAAGTGAATTTCATTTCGCCGAACCATTTATTCGGCCCAACCTCTAACCGGTGAGTTTCTTCATTCCCTACAAAATCGGTATCGTAAGGCTCATTTTTTAGCTTTAAAGATTTTATTTGGCCATAGGAACCAGTTGTTAAAGTGAATATATCATTCTCAATGGTCCGATCCTGGGCCGTATCGCTGACAGCAAATACGCAATACTGGTCAGCTCCATCGCCGGAGGCCCAGTAGCCGCATTTACCCGAAGCAAAGGTGTCGTCGGTGATGTCTCCAACAACAGTACCGGGATGCATATTATCCACATCGATGTAATAGGGGTCCCCTAAGATCTTGCATACGATCTTATTGCCGTCCGCTTGGACTCTTAAGTTATACCACCTATTGCTTTGAACCGTTGTGGTCTGCTCAGACAGAACAGTGTTCTTTCCGTCTACCACCTTACCGACGATCGCCTTATTATCAGTGGAGATCAGTTGGAAATAATAGTAGTTTTGATCGTCCTGATAACGGAATACAATCGCACCGGAGGTGTTGTCCTCTGTAATTTGCATATGAGTGGTATAATCGAAATCATAATATGTTTTATCATATGTATAAAATTTCGAGCCGTTGTCGTACTTTAGAAATTTGTTCCACGCAGTATCAGCGCCCCAGTTGTCAATGGCGGTTCCTGATACTATCGTCCAATTTCCTCCCTCCCAGTCTTCGGGAGTTTGTCCAGGATTGTAAGAGTAGAACGCATCCCGGTGTCCGTTCACCGGATCCGGCAATTCCTCTGCCTTTGCCGACATCGGGAAGCCCTGGATAATCGTAAAGATCATCGCAAAGGATAATAACCCAGAAATCAGTCTCGATAGGTACTTCCTTCTCTTCATAAAGTTTTCTCAACCTTCCCTTCTGACAAAATTTTCTTAGGTATACCTTTTTAGATTGGAGAAAATTAATAAAAAAGCACAATATTTTGTAGAAATTACAAAATATTGTGCTAGATATAGGCTCTTAAAAAATTTCTAAAAAGGTATAGAATTTAAGTTATTCCCATCGCTTCACCTCGCTTATTAATCTTAACCTTTTACCTAATCGATTAATTAATTTCATTTGTAATTGTAACGCTTAAAATCGTATAAGTCAATATATTTTTATTGAAAATTTTAAATATAGATATTTAAAACTATTTATTATTGATTTTATTGTGCATTTAAATAATTTAACGTTTAATTTATTTTTACAAGTTTTTCCTGTTTTATTTTAACAATTAGTTCTGTAAAAAGAAGATTTCCTCTAGATTCGTTAAAAAATTCATGCTGACTGCAATCCTATTCTTCATGGGCAACAAGACTATTTTTTCTATAAATTTCAACTCCAAGTGCCTGATTATATTTAACAATAGGTAAAACTTCTGTAGCAACCTTATCCGACTATTCTTCATCTCCTCTGGGTTACACGATAAGCGCGACGGAATCAGGTTAACTACATATAACTAATTTTAAATTTCAAAAGTTAATCTATAGGTCTTACAAATAGGGATAAAATATCGGTTGTTTTATCCCTACTTTTTTGTCTCCTTTCTAACCAATATTTAAAATCCCATATCCACAAATCTGGGAATCTCCCAAAGGATAGCTGTTCTGCTCGCAGGCGTCACCGGAGTGTCAACGCCGATTTAAAATTGCAAGAAAAGGGCGAGGAAATTTTGTAGGATAAC
>CABUCM010000041.1 GCA_902490005.1 uncultured Ruminiclostridium sp. | reverse complement strand
TTATACTTAATATATTAATTTGTGACGTTTTTGGACTTTAATTGAATACAAAAAAGCCCGGAATTCCGGCATTTGTCACCTTTTCGATAAAATAATGCGCTTTTTCACTTTAATTCAGTCTTTTATTAAAGTGAAAAAATGATCCTCGCTTTGAAATATATCAAAAAAAATAAAAAGCGGAGACGAAAGCATCGTCTCCGCTTTTTATTTTCAAATTCTATCTTTTTGGCTTCTTGTCTTGACCGCGATTGCCGAAGAAAATAATAAACAAGGTCGCGCTGATCCCCATCAAAATAGGATAAAATAAATATGGAATCAAATCAACCGGTGATATCATAAGGCCCACCGCCGAGGCTCCCGCGCACGCATATAGGATCTGCGCTCCATAAGGAATAACCCCCTGCCACATGGATGTAAAAATGTCCAACAGCGCCGCCGTCCGCTTCGGCGGAATCGAAAACTCGGCTGAAATATCCTTGGCTATCGGGCCGGCCATAACGATGGCAACTGTATTGTTTGCAGTAGAAATATCCACCAGGGAACTCAGCGCGGCGATTCCCAATTGGGCCCCCTTGGGCGTTCTTACGTGCTTTTTAATACCATTTAAAATAAAATCAATGCCTCCGTTTGCTTTTACCAAACCGATAATCCCGGCTACCATAATCGAAATCACGGTAATATCATACATATTTTTGATGCCGCCGTTTCCATCCGGCCCCTCAAAGACCACCCGGAACATATCTATCCAAGCAAAAGCGCCGGTGGAGACTCCCACCACAAGCGAAAGGATAATTCCCAGCGCCAGCACCAAAAAGACATTCAAACCCAGCAAGGCCCCGATCAGCACGACGAAATAAGGAAGGATTTTAAAAACATTATAAGAGTGGTCTCCGGTCAAGGAATATTCTCCCCCGCTGGCCAGGATTAAAAACAGTATTAAGGTAACCAGGGCCGCAGGAAGCACTATTTTAAAATTCTCCCGGAATTTATCCTTCATGTCACAGCCCTGGGTTCTGGTCGCCGCTATGGTGGTATCTGAGATCATAGAAAGATTGTCGCCGAACATGGCGCCTGAAACCACGGCCCCAATGCACAAGGCGCCGGCGATTCCGGTTTTGTCACTAATTCCTACCGCGATAGGCGCCAAGGCCGCAATCGTTCCCACAGAGGTGCCCATAGCGGTAGAAATAAAGCACCCTATCACGAACAAACCCGCCACCGCCACAGAAGGCGGCAAAATAGATAAGGAAAAATTCACGGTGCTGTCTACCCCGCCGGCCGCTTGCACCGCGCCGGAAAAGCCTCCTGCCATTACGAAAACCAGGCACATGATCATAACATTAGAATCCCCCATGCTATGGGTCACATCTTCCAGCTTTTCTGAAAACGGCCGTTTTCGGTTTTGGCAAAGGGCAACGCCCAAAGCAATCAAAAAACCAACCACCGCCGGCATCGCATAAAAATCATTCAGCCAAACCCCCATACCGATGAAAACAACTAAAAAACAAAGGATCGGCAAAAGCGCCCAAGGATTTCCTTTCTTCATAAAATTCTCCTCCGCAATTAAAATTGATATAAATTAGTATACCGGGGGAATCAGAAAACTACAAGTTAAATTTTATTCCTTAGCAATCTTAAATCGGAATAACTATTTGAATTATAATATAGGAAAGCGAATTTATTTTCTCATATTCTTTGAAAAAAGTCGCCTGTTTTGCGTCAGGGGCGGCTTTCCTATTTCATGGAAACCGCGGCCTATTCTCCGCGTTTCTTTCCAGGAGGGGCGAAGCCGAATCCTTCAACTATGAAGGGCTTAGTTTTCTTGCTTTGCCAAAGCTTTCCGCAAACGCTAAAAGAAGGGCTGACAACATAGTTGTCAGCCCTTCTTGGTATAAAGCTAAGCAAATTACTGTTTTTGAAAACAAGAATACTTATGATTTTTTGCGTCTTTTTACCATGCTATCTAAAAGCCCGATGATCGCTATAGACGCCGCCAAGGCAGCGATGGCAAATCCAGTGATTGGGACCATATCCCCTGTATTGGGGTTGTTCCCTTTCTGGTCTGTCACGTTGGGATCACCGCCGCTATCAGAAGATGCGCCGGTATCCGTCCCCTTCGGCAGCACCACCGCAAATGGAGACAACGAGTACACTTTTATTTGAACCTTGCCGTCTACCACAGTCAGATTATTGTATACGTCAATCATATCTGTATCCGCCGGCGTGTTCTGCGCATTCAGTGCTCCCGCTTTGACATAATGTAAAACAGCCACCTGCTTTCCATTATATTTGGTATCCACCGGGATCGTCACCGTCAGTGAACCGATCAGCGCCGCGTCCGTGACTCCATCTGCCTGTTTCAGCGAGACATCAAACGCGGGTCCCATCACCTGTCCGTCTTTTACCATATCCTGGAACGCCTTCCTCGCTGACTCATCCGCAAGATCCGCGATCTTCAGTACTTCGTTCCCCGCAAGATTTCCGGAGACACCGAAATACATTGCAATAGAATTGGGAATGCTGGAGCCATTCTCCACCTTTTCCGCAGCAACCTCGTTGATGGTAAGCGTACCATCATACAGGCCGCCCACCATGTAGTTCGGGTCCGCAACAGAAGCCGTTTTCACTTTCAGAGTATAGGCGCCCGCCAGATTCCCCTTCGGCAGATTCTGCGGCTCAATATCAACAGATACCCCTAGGACGCTCTGATCCGTTCCCGGCACGAGATTGGATACTTCCACCTCATAACGTTCAGGAAGCGAGACGCCATAATCCAGGGTGACATCCTTTACTCTGATGCTGACCTCCCGTTGTTTTATTATCAGCCTTCCTTTTACTACCGTTACATCATAATTGGAAGAACTGGATGTCCCGGTAATCGCCACCGTGCTTCCCGCGCCCGTGGTTTTGTCCGCCGCGCACTGGATCGTTACCGCCAAATCCGCTTCGGTGTCTTTTCCAACCAGGGTCCCTTCCGGAATCACCAGGGAAAAAGCCGGATTGTCATCCCCGAATTCTTTAACGGCATTTTGAATGCTTACCGTTACCGCTTTCTTCTCAACACTCCGCACCACGAGGCTGCCCGCCGCGTTTTGATAGTTGTCTGTATCCGTCGGTGAAAATGTGATATCATACTTTGTCACATTGCCGTCTTTTACCTGCGGTTGGATCGCCGTATCCTTCCAGACGGCTGTCCCGTTGACGGCAGTGCCATCCACCTGGAATGTCTCCTGAATGGTAGAATCCCCCAGCGTCTCGCCATAGGTAATCTGCGTCCCGTACCCCGCGCCTGCCTGTACCGGAGTGGCTTTGTTCACCGTCAGAGGAATATCCGCCTGATAGGACCGGTACTGGCTATTGCCGTCCGGGGTAAAGGTGGCTTTATAAGACCCCGTCTTCACTTCCGGAACCGTCGTATCATCATACCAGCTCCAGGTACCGCCGTCTACCGTTGGCAGAGCTACGTCAGCCAATGTCTTTACCGGGCTGTAGGTAATGGCCGCCAAGACCGGTACCGGTGGTTTTTCTTTTACCTGCGCGATTACATAATAGCCCATCTGGCTGACGTCCCCACGGAGAGTTCCGGCGCCCTCGCCGTCATTGGCCACCTCTGTCAGCGTATTTTCAATAGCGTCAAAATAATATAGCACGGTTTTATCCGAACGGGGATATGCGCTGTCCGCCGTAATTTCAAGGCCCACAGACTCCCCGGCCTTCAGCGCCGGGGTCAGCGCCAGATTGTACGCATAGAAAGAATGCGCTCCGCCATAAGGTTCCAGGGCTGTCTTAATGGCGTCAAATACAGTTCCAGAATTAACTTTGTCTGCCGTCAGGGCCGCGCTGGCAGGCAGGTAACCATTGGAATCCGTCACCATTACGTTATTGCTGTCCGCATACAGCTCAAGCGCCGCCGGGCTAAAATCAAACCCCCACGCTTTTGTATTCGTCCCCTGGGGCACCGACTTTGTTGTAATCACAATGGGCGAATCGCCGCCGGTTTTTATGAAATCCCCGCGGGCAATCCGCTCGCCCAGGGTATACGCGGTTCCTTTCACTGTTACGGCAGCCTGCCCAGCAGGGTCAGCGCTGTCCCCAAGGGTGATATCGGTAATTTTAATATAGGAGGTTGCCGCCGGCAGAGGAATGTTGGTAGCTCCGCCGCTTTCCGCCGCCACATTGACGGTTTCTTCAATTCCAAGCTTGGCGTCTGTGTTGTCATACGCCTGGTATTTAAAGCTCTCCACCGCCGGGGCCTCTGATTCAGCCTCCGCGTCATTGGTAAACGCCTTAATCATGGCGTTGCCGAAGCTCACGCCCGAGCTACTGTAATCCGCCATATCCTGAGGCACGCCACCTTCAATCCGGTAACTTTCCCCTCGGTTGCATACCGCTGTCTGGGAGGAATTATTCGAACTGATTTCCACAGGCGTATACCATTGGTTATCGCCGCCTTTAATCACCTGTACCACGGAGAACTTCTCACCCGCCCCAATGGCCGCGGGGGTATCCAGTTTTATGGTGTGGTATCCGCTGTAGGCAATTGGCACTGTCTTTTGTGCAATCAGCTCCGCATCCGCCGGCACAGGCTCGGTGGCTCCCGCCGGAACCTTATAGATTTTTACAGAAACAGTAGAATCCGGCACCAAGGTCACCGCGGACACCGCCTGGATCTCCTCGTCGCCTTTTGCCGTGAATACATTGGCTATGCCGGCCTCCTGATCAGATTCAGTAAAACCCATATTACTGGCAAGCCCCAGGTAGTCATACTGATAATTGTTGTCATAGGTGTCTACGCTTTCCCCCTGGAAGCTGGTCACCTGGTCAATGGTCCTGTCATAATAGGATAGCCAGAAATACCCGTCAAGCCCCCAGCCGGAACCCCAGCTGTTTTTCACAAGCCACGCGCCGTTGCCTTCCGGCTGCTTTCCCGCTTTGAAATTTGTGCTGGGATAATCATCATCCCATCCCACAATGCTGACGCCGTGGTTTTGAATGGTGGAGATATCCAGTATATCCACATACTGGCAATAATTATTATAATTAAAATAGTCTCCGCTCTGGTCGCCGCCCGGAAGGGACTGGTCCGCATAATAGGCAAACGCCACCGCGCCGTGATTCATCAACGCCGTCTTAATCGCGGTTACGGCGTCTTGGTCTAAAGTGTAAACCGCATCCGCTGACGGCAAGCCATTATCGTCATACTTACTAAAGGCCGCGGGGCTTGCCATAAAATCCGCATTCTGAAGGTGAATAGCGGAAAGATTCCTGTTGGCCGCCGCTACGCCCCATGCTCCTTCCTTCCCGGTATTACCCTGTTCGTTCTGGTATGGAATCTCCGTCTCTGTAGCGGCTCCCTGCCAGGTAGATAAAAGAGCTGCTGCCTGAGGCATATTGCCGCCCTTGTCCAAGCGGTCGGGCCCTGAATAGGAGTCGCCTTCTCCAGCCTGGTTGGAGACCGCCGCGCTGACCCCAATGCTTTCCACAGTCTGGGGCTCATAGGCAAACCACGCTAGCTGCAGTTCTGAATAGTCCGGCTGTGCTTCCGCGCCGTTTCCGGATGCGTTGGTAAGCTGGCTGCTTTCCAGTGAGGATAACGCCCCGAACGCCCAGCAGGAACCCCAAGGGTCCTGGTTCTTTACGGTTGTAGAATTGCCCTTTGCCCGCAGGTCAAAGCTGCTAGGAATCACCGCCCTGCTGCGGTAGCGTATCCCCCGGGGATTTTGATAAGAATCTTTAAATACGGTAGGAGTGATTCCGCCGGAGGCATAGCTTTGGTCGACCCCAATCAGATTTGCGGTTTCCGGAAGACCTTTTTCTCCGGAATTGTCATTTGGCGCCGCCGACACTCCCAGGACAGATCCTGATACTAAGAGGGCAGCCGCCATACCAAGGGCAGCAAGTCGTTTTCTCAGCTGTTTCATTTTTAATAATCCCCTTCTTTTACTCCTGTATATCATTGCTTATACCAACAACAGGCAAGGGATATCTTCCTTGCCTGTTGCGTTGAGTCTTTGATACATGGCGCAAATTTTAATCCACCGACAACAGAAATCGCCGGTTTTTACGCACTATTTATTATATACAATAAACCCTTGATGCTTTTATTGCCATTATAGCACAACTCCTAAAAAAAGCAATCAAAAGCAGCTGAAAAGGACTGCTGTCTGCTATTATGTAAAGCTCAGAACTGTTTGAGCGGTTCTGAGTCTTTTGGCTTGAACGGCTGATTTTCCAGTCATAGCGGTAGGTCACTGTATAATGGCCGTTCGTTTCATACCAGGAGGGCTTACATTGGCTTCAGGTTTTTGTTAAGCCGGTCAACCATCCATAATATGCGTTTTTCACGCCCCGCGTCTGTTTTCGCGTCAAAATACGCCCGCGTATATGTTTTCTTTACGGATAAAGGCATGGATAAGAAATTCGTATAAGCCGGCTCAAACCCTTGCAACTGAGCAGATAGAAAATCAATCTGCTCCCCTGTTACCGCCGGAACCTTGGGAGCGTTCCACTGCCCGTTTTTCTTGGCTTCCTCTATTTTCTTTCTGCCGTAATCAGTCATAAGCCCCAGCTTCTCCAGCCTTTCAGCCAAAGCTTTGTTTTTCTCCGACCAATTGCTGTTTTCCCTGCGTAAGGAAAAATATTTTTTATAGGCTTTATTATCAATACTTTGCATTTGGCCGTCAATCCATCCAAAACACAGGGCTTCTTCCAGGGCTTCACTGGCCTTTACCGTTTTGGGCCCGCCCGCCTTACCAAACAGCAGCCATACTCCCGCGTTTGACAAGCAATGCCCCCACAGCCATTTCCTAAAGTCCTCCCTGCTGGAAAATTCCAAAATTTCACGCATAGTACCATTCCTTTCTTAGCACGCTTCTTCCCCCAAAATGTTCCAACAAAATTGATTCCGCAGACTAGGCATTTTATTTTAAATTTCACAGCGGCACTCGGTTCCGCGCGCAATAGAAAATGGAGTTTTTATGAAGAGCGCCAATCTAAAAAAGCATCAATCCTTGTGCGATATATTATCTACCGCCTTAACAAATTCCAGCACGTCTTCCGGCGCGTTATGGCTATATAGCAAACCATAAGGAATACTGTAGTCCCAGTCCACCGGAATGAAAACCAGCCCGGGATGAACGTCCCGCCAGCATTCAATCGCTAGCAAAACGTTTCCTGTTTCCGCACAGCGGTTAAACACAGATAAATCATAAAATTGAGGGGTATCTTCGATGCGAATCTGCGGGTGGTTTTTTTCCAAATCATTCCGTATGAAATCATTGACGCCGGAATCGCCGCGGCAAACCATCATCAGCGTTTCCCCGTATAAATCCTCTATATGAACGCGGCTTTTAGTGGCAAGGGGATGGTCTCTGGACACCGCTATCATTTTTTTGTACCTGCCAAGAGGCAAAAATTCACACAAGGAAAGCCATGCTTTGGAATCGCAAACTCCGATTAAGAAATCAAACTTTTCTCCCAGCTTCCCGATTTCCGACAAAACGCCTTCATGGTTATCTTCAAAAGGAACAAGGTGCAGCTTGTAATCGGGAAAGCTTTGATTTACACGGTACCATAAATCCATAAAAGGCTTTGCCGGATTCAATAAGGAGGTTCCAACGCAGAAGGTAGTGTCATAAGTAAGCGTGGCGGCGTTGGCACTGGCAATTGATTTTTTTGAGTAATCGATCATGAACTTGGCGTCCCGATAGATCACCTCTCCTGCCGGCGTCAAATGTACGCCTGACGTCGTCCGTTCTATCAGCTTTAAATTAAGATGGATTTCAAGCGCGTTCATCTGTTTCATCACGGCGGTTGGGGAGATAAACAGATGCTCCGCCGCTTTGGTAAAACTGCCATAGTCGGCAACAGCAATAAAGGTATCCAGCATAGGGTGATACATATCGCACCTCCAAAAACGCTTGTATAAACTTTAAGTTTATATTACGGTAACATATCGGAGATTCCCTGTCAAGGCGCGCCGTGATATACTGTCAACAAAATGGAGGGATAAAAATGTCTGATAAATTGATCGTTTTTTATTCAAGAGCAGATGAAAACTATGTAAACGGACTCATTAAAACCTTAGAGGTCGGTAATACAGAGGTCGCGGCAGGTATTATCCAGGAGTTGACAGGCGCCGATTCGTTTAAAATCCAGCAGCTAAAGCCCTATGCCAGTAATTATAACGAATGCATTGCGCGGGCCCAGGCGGATCAGCGGCAAAACGCCCGTCCTGAATTAAAAAGTTACCCTGAAACTCTCGATGGGTACGATGTGGTTTACCTGGGCTATCCAAACTACTGGAGTACCATGCCTATGGCGGTATTTACTTTTCTGGAGCATTTTGATTTCAGCGGAAAAACAATTAAGCCTTTCTGCACCCATGAGGGCAGCGGTATGGGCAGCAGTGTCAGTGACATCAAAAAGCTCTGCCCCTCGGCAACGGTTGAAAAGGGGCTTGCTATTCACGGCGGCAGAGTGGGACAGTCTAAAAAAGACATTGAAAAATGGATTTAAAAAGACTGCGTCATGAACGGTTACAAAAATGAGCGTATTCCCAGCAGGAGGCGTAAACGAAGCTTTAATGGCGCGAGCCTGTTTCCGGCGAAGCATACGGAACACTATGTGTCACAAACGGAGGGATTCAATATGACAAAGGTAACGGCAGGAAGAGAGGAACTGGGAGAATTTGCGCCCAAGTTTGCACGCCTTAACGACGATGTGCTCTTTGGTGAGGTTTGGGCGGAAGAAGATAAATTGTCCGCAAGGGACAGGAGCATCGTTACGGTGACCGCGTTAATGGCAAGCGGGATTTTGGACAGCTCTCTCCAATTCCATTTATTAAACGCGAAAAAACAAGGCGTAACAAAAGTAGAAATCACAGAAATTCTCACACAAGCGGCTTTTTATGCGGGATGGCCCAAAGCTTGGGCGGCGTTCCGTATGGCAAAAGAAATTTGGGAGGAATAACAGGATGAAAAACGTACTGATAATTTCCGCAAGCCCGAGAAAAAACGGTAATTCTGATATTCTGTGCGACAGATTCGCACAGGGCGCGTTAGAAAGAGGCCATAAAGTGGAAAAGATATTTCTAGCGTCCAAAAATATCAACTACTGCCGCGGCTGCGGCGTATGCAACACCACGCACCGGTGCGTTCAGAAGGACGATATGGCTGAAATCTTAGAAAAAATGGTGGCGGCGAATGTGATCGTCCTGGCAACCCCAGTCTATTTTTATACGATGGATGGACAGATGAAAACCTTGATTGACCGCACCGCCCCGAGATATACGGAGATTACCGATAAGGATTTTTACTATATTATGACAGCGGCGGATACTGAAAAGGCAAGCCTCAGCCGTACTATGGAGGCGTTCCGCGGCTTTACGGAGGATTGCCTTGCCGGGGCAAGAGAAGTAGGCGTTATCTATGGCGTCGGTGCTTGGAATATCGGGGAGATTAAAGGTACCCCATCTTATGATGAAGCCTATGAAATGGGAAAGTCTGTATAAAAAAGCAACGATTTGAGCGGGCGCCGGCCGGATTGCTATGGCAATTGCCCGCTGCGCGGGTTATAACATAAAAATCATGGAGGTAAACAGCAGTGGAGAAATTAACGTTAGAGCAAAAATGGGACAAAACCTTCCCGAAAAGCGATCAGGTAAACCACCGCAAGGTAACCTTTCGTAACCGCTATGGGATTACGCTTGCGGCGGACCTATACGCACCTAAAAATTCAAACGGCAAGCTTCCGGCAATCGCCGTGAGCGGGCCTTTCGGCGCGGTTAAGGAACAGGCTTCCGGATTGTACGCCCAAGCCATGGCGGCGCGGGGGTTTTTAACCGTCGCCTTTGACCCGTCGTATACGGGGGAAAGCGGCGGTCAGCCAAGATACATGGCTTCCCCTGATATTAATACGGAGGACTTTCAGGCCGCGGTTGATTTTCTGTCGGTACAGGAATTTGTGGATCCCGAAAAAATCGGAATTATTGGTATTTGCGGCTGGGGCGGCCTTGCGTTGAATGCCGCGGCGCTTGACACCCGAATTAAAGCCACGGTAACCTCGACTATGTATGATATGAGCCGTGTAAACGCAAAAGGCTACTTTGATTCCGAGGACAGCGAAGCCTCCCGCTATGAGAAACGTAAAGCACTGAACGCCCAGCGAATCAAGGATTTCAAGTTAGGGGCTTACGCGCGCGGCGGCGGTGTGGTTGATCCATTGCCTGAAGACGCGCCCTTCTTTGTCAAGGACTATTATGATTACTATAAAACGAAGCGTGGCTATCACGAACGTTCTCTCAATTCCAATGAGGGCTGGAATATTACAGGCTGCATGTCCTTTATGAATATGCCGATTTTACAGTACAGCAGCGAAATCCGCGGCGCCGTGCTGATGATTCACGGAGAAAAGGCGCATTCCTGTTACTTCAGTAGGGATGCTTTTTCCCATATGGTAAAGGATAGCGCCTATGCGGAAAATAAAGAATTACTGATAATTCCCGATGCCGTGCATACCGACTTGTATGACGGCGGCGAAAACGGAATAATTCCTTTCGATAAAATCGGACAATTCTTTAACGCGAATCTGAATTAAACGCAATAGGAGACGAATCATAAAAAACTTTTTAAGCGTGATAATCTTTTGGTTAATTCGCCCTTACCGCACGCCGTAGTCAAAATATGAAAATACCGATCGTAATTCTGGGGTTTCCAATACCTCGCAATCCAGCGGCAGTCATCATGAAATGGATGAAAACCCCTCGATGTTTAAAAAGAGAAATAATATGAATATCAGGCAGATTATTTCTCTTTTAGAAATCCATTACCAGGAATTATAAATTTTAAAAAGAAAGCAGAGACCGTTCACGCGGCCGTTGCTTTCTTTTTTTGCCCTCCTCCTGAACTCGAACCCGGGACACCCTGATTAAAAATCAGGTGACCTAAAATTTTATGCTTTTCTGCAAAAACCAGCTAATCCTTTTCAGCCGTTTTTTATTCAAAACCGGGAAATAGATTCATATATTCTCTTTTTTGGGTATGTTTCCGCTTGTTATTTATCTCCTTTAACCTGAAATAAATGTCCCTTAATTTCATCTCCGCCTGAATGGATACATACAGTCATTAGGGTTTAAATTCGGTAATATTGATGAATTGCTTTTAAGCAAAAGAGGGTTTCGCGGTACTCCTTATTTGAGAAATTATTGTTCTTCTATGAAAAAAAGCAATTTCTCTAAATCAAGGGTTGAAAAATTGGCCATGTTTTTGTTGACAGGTTGTCACAAAGATGATATATATAAATCATAATTTTTATTAACAATATTTTAAAATATTGTTAATATTTTTTAAGGAGGGTACTTATGAAAAAGTCTGGGGCGTTTAAATTATTAGCGGTTTTACTATCTTTTCTGCTTGTTATAGAAACCTTTCCCTTAGCGGCCTACGCGGAAGAAAATGCCTTTCCTGCGGAAACTGCCTCCAGCGCAAGCTCTGAGGAACCCAATGCCGATTCTTCTGAGACTTCTTCGGTAACCCCCTCAGAAGGAACGTCATCTGAGGCAGAGGAAAGTTCCTCAGCCCCCTCTTCAGAGCCAGAACCGGGGTCGTCTTCCACCGCAGAGTCGTCTGAGCAAGCTTCCTCCAGTCCGCAGACCCCAGAATCAGATGGGAATGTGGCCTCCGGTTCCGTTGAGGAAATCGTTGCGTCGGCCTTAGTGACCAATGGCAATGAAAATCCAATCAATGAGCTAAGTTTGGCTTCTCAATACGGGTATTCCCTTCTTCCCCTGGAGGAGAACAAGCCCTATGAAATTTTAGGAGAGGATACCTCTCTGAGGGAAGAGTCCATCAAATATTTCCGCCTGAAGGACGGCGGGTATTTGGCGGCGGGATATCCGGTCCCCGTTCATTATGAAGATAAGGAAACCGGAGAATTTCTTGAGATCAACAACGATCTGGAGAAAATCGCGATTGACGGCGAAACTTACTATACCAATGCGGACAACCCGTTTGAGGTTTCCCTTCCGGAGAATCTTTCCGCCGGCCAGCCAATCATTGTCTCTCAGGACGAAAATTCTATCGGCCTGACCTATTTGCCGAATGAAGACGGTCATGTGGAAGCGGCGGCCGACAGCGGAATTTTGGCTGCTCCGCCACAGAAACCGGCGGCTTCTGCTTCGCCGGGCGGAAATATCCAGATCACTAACCGCGTGGGCGCCGTAAAAACGGCAGCCCGGCCTCTCACCAGGGCTGTCACGGCGGAGCAAAAAATCGAAGAGTCCAATGAAGCCATGCAAAAGGCCGAAAAGGTGGAATCTAAGGCGCTTTACGAGACGGAGCCCAACATCAGCTTTGAATACCGGCTGGTGGGAAATTACCTGAAGGAGAATATCATCATCAAGGAAAAATCCGCCTTGGATTCTTTCCGTTTTGCGCTGAACACCAACGGTATGACAGCCGAGCTTCAGGAAGACCGGTCGGTACTGATTTTTAACGAGGCGGAAGAGGAAACCTCCTTTCTGATGAACGCTCCCTTTATGTATGACGCCGCCGGGGTCCGTACCAGCGAGGTAGAGGTTGCCTTGACGGAAACAGCCAACGGATATCTTTACACCATGACGCCCAGCGAGGAATGGCTCAATGATCCTCAGCGGGCCTATCCGGTAACCATCGATCCCCATATCGAGGAAATCACCAGCTATGCCAATGTGAAGGATACCACGGTTTCTTTTAAAACCAGAGGCGCCACCGTCGGCGCGTCTTCCTTGGAATCCAGCGCGGAAATCGCGTATTTGAAGGTGGGACGGCAGTATAACGGAAACGAGCTGGGCGCCGCGGTATATTTTGCGGTTCCCTCCAACATTCCCAAGTCCGCCAGAATCGTGCAGGCAAAAATGTCGGTTGCCGGCTACCGCGGGGGGCTTTCCACCTGCGCCAGCAATACCCAAATTAACGCCTACCGGATCACCAGCGATTGGAATGTAGGAAATATTAACGAAAACAAGGTGCTGTATACGGACAGCAGCCCGAAAACCCCTTCCTATGACAGCGCCGCGCTGGACTATTTCATATATAATGACTCCGCGGCTTCGTCAGAGGGAGTTTGGAAGGAAATCGATATCACCCGGGCGGTCCAGGAATGGGTCAACGGGACGCCGAACTATGGGATCTTGCTGCGGGGCGTCAACCTTCCCTCCTCCGGGGACAGGCTGGCGAGATTTTACGACAGCGATAATGGCGTGGGAAACAGCGATCCCCAGTATGCGTTTTGGTATCGTGATACCAATGGCCTGGAGGATTATTGGAGCTATCACAGCCATTCCGTGGGAATCGCCGGCAACGGTTACCTTAATGATTTCAACGGCAATCTGGTGTTTCTCCACGACGACGCTTCCACCGTCAGCGACCTGATGCCGGTAACCGTCAGCCATGTGTATAACTCCAGTGCGTCCAATGAAGCTTCCCGGTTTGGAAACGGCTGGCGGCTGAACGTGATGCAGACCTTGGAAGCGGTGAAATCCGGGAGCGGCGTCGATCCGGCCCAGTATCCTTACGTATACACCGACGGGGACGGAACCAAGCACTATTTCTATAAAGATACCAAAGACGGAAACAAGATCAAGGATGAAGACGGGATGGGAATGGTATATTCTCCTTACAGCGATGGAGGAGATATTGCCCACCAAATCACATTGAAAGATAAAACCAGGCTTCAATTTGATAAATGGGGCTTTTTGCGTTTTACAATAGATCCCAATGGAAATTCTGTATATTATGGTTATGGCCCCCATGCTAAAGGAAACTATTTAAAAACCATTAAGGATCCAACTGGAAATACCATTTCCCTAACCTATACCAGCGATTATTCCAAGCTTACCAAAATTACGGACGAGTCTACCGGGAGAGTAACCAGCTTCCAGTATGATTCCGCCGGCAACTTAACTTCGATTACTCACAGCGACGGAGGCAAAGCAACTTATGGCTACAGTTCGAAACGTTTGAACTCCGTGTCGGATCCTACAGGCTATGGAATGAATTATTATTATCTCTCCGATACCTACCGCGTAAATAAGATTCAAGAGCGAGTGGGTGGGGCGGTTGCGCAAGGGATGCAGATGGACTACAGCAAAGTAAACCAAACCACCTTTACTACCCATGGAATGGACGGCAATTATGACACCGAGGGCGACAATCAGGTAATTACTTATCAGTTTGACAATTTCGGGCATCCGGTAGCGGTTCAGGATCAGGATGGCAACGCAAATAAATACCAGTATGATACCGACGATGAAAAAGAGCCCCACAAGCTAATGAAGGCAAGTTCCATGCAGAAGCCTGTGCTCAATCTGCTGGCCGATTATAATATGGACTCTACATGGAAAACGGCCCATAGCGGCAGTGCTCCCTATACAGTTACCAAGAAAACAGATACTGGACACATAGGAAATACCAGTTATGAGGTAACTCAAAATGACGCAAACGGAGTGAGTGCGATCTATCAGACACTCACGCTATCAAAAGGAACCTATACTCTTTCAGCCTATTTAAAGTCGAAAGACATCGGTGCTGCTCATGATGAGGAAACGGGTGCCGGGATTTGGATCGACCAGAAAAATGCTTCGGGCGCGACTATTCGTCAGGATATGGAGCGATCCTTGACGGGGACGACAGATTCGGAATTTGACAACGGATGGGTTCGGTTGACGCTTACGTTTACTGTGGCGGAGAATAATACCAAAGCAGAAGTTTTCGCAGGTATCGCTAATACGACTGGAACGGTTTGGATCGATAGCATACAGTTAGAAACCGGCGAAGCCGCCAATAAGCTGAATCTAATTAAGAATTCAGGCTTTCAGAGTACGACTAACGGCAAGCTGGATCACTGGTCGTTCTCGGAAACCCCGGCCGGCAGCGGAGTAGGGTCCCCTCCCAGCCATACGCAGGCGGCTTTGATCAACCCCACGATCTCCGGCAGGCCAAAGTTTTCCCAAGCCATCAATGTGCAGGGAAAAGAGGGGGACGTCTATTCCCTCAGCGGCTGGGCCAGCACTACGGGAGCGAAGCCGGGGGGCGAATTCCGCATTGCCGCGGCGTTTATCTTCGATGGAGCCCCAGCGCAATGGTTTACTGCGCCGTTTAACGAGAGCGTAACCGGCTGGCAGTTCGCCAACGGGATCGGCGTGGCTGACGACGGAGACCCCACCACCACCCGTACCTACAGCGCGATTCACGTCTATGTGTTCTATAAAGACCAGCTGAACCCGGTATATATCGATAACCTTCAGTTAGTGAAGGACAACGGCCAGAGCTATGTATATGACGACGACGGCAACGTGACCACCTCCGCAGATGCCGCCGAGGAATCCAAGTTCAATTATGACGATCACAGCAACCTAAAGCAGATGGTGGACGTAAGCGGAAACCACTTCGGATATTATTACGATAATAAGCAAAATCTAACATCAGCCAAAAATTCTGATGGCGTAACCTATGCATTTACCTATAACAGCAAAGGGCAGCCAACAGAATCGGCAACTTTTAGTAACAGCTATCTGTCTGGAATTAAGAATACTGGGGTTTACCGGATTCGCAATGGTTTGTCGGGAAAATACCTGGAGGTAAAGGGCGCCATAGACGCGAACGGCACGAAAGTGCAGCAGTATCAGTATAACGGCGGCGCCAATCAGATTTGGAAGCTGGTGAAGGACAAGGAGGGTACCTACCGGATTTATACCAAGTTAGGCGGCGGAACCCGGTGTATTGGTATTGACCTTGGCGCCGCCACAGCGGGAGGTTCCGCAGTAATTTCCGGGCCGAGTGACAGGGATTGGCAGCGCTTTACTCTCGAATATCGGGCGAGCGGAGGATACCGCATCGTACCCAAACACGCGCCCAATATGGCCTTGGCGTTAGCCAGTTCCGGTACGGGTAATTCCATATTCGTGGTATTGCAGCCGAAAGCGGATAAAAAGGAACAGATTTGGTATTTTGAAGAGGTTGGCGCTACGTTGTCTGAGGCTCCTACAAGCGGTAATTCTTATGCGTTTCGTTCTATGCTGACAGGATTGTATATGGATGTAAAGCGGATATCGACTGAGGATAATACTCTGATCAATCAATATTATTATAGTGATAGCGGAGGGAAAAATCAAAAGTTTACCTTAGAGACGGTCCCCGGTCAGGACGGATGGTTTTATATTCATTCCGGCACCAATTATGATAAGGTACTCCAGGTGACAACTGCCCTGGTAGATGGAAACAAAACGGTAAGGCAGTTTGGCAAGGACGGAGGCGACGATCAGAAATTCAGCTTCACCAAAAACAGTGATGGAACCTACCGGATCACCTGTAAGGCATACCCAGGTGAATCTATAGGTGTGCCGGGAGACAGTTTTTCGCTATCTGTCACGCTGGTGTCCACCGCTCATTCTGCCTCAAGGGGAAAGGAATGGATATTAGAGAAGACGCTGACCATGCCATCCTCTGCCTCGTATACGTCCGACGGGCGGCATATCAGTTCGGTGACGGATTCCCGGGGGACGAAGACCAGCTATACCTATGATTCCAAGAACCGCATGAACACCGGCGTTACCATAGGCAGCGGCAGCGATGCTCAAAGCACCTCCTACGCCTACGACGGCCTGGACCGGGTGACCTCGGTTTCCTCCGGCGGTTCCACAGCGGGCTATGGCTATGAGGATTACCGGCTTTCCACCATTACCCATAACGGCTTCAGCTATACCTTTGGATATGACGGCTATGGAAACAACACCAGCGTAGCCGTTGGCGGCCGCACGCTCACAACTAATACCTTTAATTTGCAGGCGGGGCTTCCCACCGGCTCCACCTACGGGAACGGCGATACGGTAACCTACAGCTACGATAATAAAGAAAGGCTCGTCGGGAAATCCTTTAACGGCACGCCGGCGGTTTCCTACAAATACGACGCCATGGGCAGTCTGGTGGAAACGGAGGATTTGCTGAATAACATTTCCTTTAAAACCCAGTATGACCTGATCAACCGGATCACCGGGGTTACGTCCTCCGACGGCGGGGAATACCGGATCTCCTACGACAATCAGAACCGGATCGACGCCACACTGGAAAAGATCGCTGGAGTCACCTTGAAAAACGAATATCAGTACAGCGATACCAGTATCATTGAAGGGGTAAAGCTCAACGGCTCCCAGATTCTCACCTATGATTGGGACGATCTGATCCGTATGATTTCCCGGACTCTGAACCTAGCGGCGCCCTTTACCACCCAATACACCTATTTAAAGGGCTCTAATGCCGGCGGCGAGACAACGCTGGTGGCTGAAATCAAAAACGGCGGCGAGACCTTAAGCTATACCTACGACCAATTTGGAAATATCGTGAGCGTTTCCAAAAACGGTACGGTGGTGGAAAGCTACGAATACGACGGCCTGAACCAGCTTACCAAGGTGACTAACAGCGCCAATGTGACGGAATACGCCTACGATGCGGGCGGGAACCTGACCTCTGTAAAGCTGAACGGCACGGTGACGGATACCTACGGCTACACGGATGCGGGCTGGAAGGATCTGCTCACCAGCTTTAACGGCCAGGCCATCACTTATGATGAAATCGGCAATCCCCTCGCCTACCGGGACGGCTTTACCTTCACCTGGCAGAACGGCAGGCGGCTTGCCTCCCTCTCTCATGGTGATGACTCTATTTCCTATACCTACGACCCAGATGGCATCAGAACCGGCAAAACCGTGAATGGCACGACAACCAAATATCATGTAATGAACGGAACCCTCTTAGGGCAGACCAAGGGCAGTGACACCATCGTTTTCCTGTATGATGAAAAGGCGAACAAATACGGGTTTGACTACAACGGCGCAAAGTATTACTATATATTTAACTTACAGGGCGACGTTATAGGGATTCTGAATGAAGCAGGAAACCAGATAGTTTCCTATACTTATGACGCCTGGGGCAAGGTGCTATCCGTAGACGGT
Source organism: uncultured Ruminiclostridium sp. (assembly GCA_902490005.1). Lineage (GTDB taxonomy): Bacteria > Bacillota > Clostridia > Oscillospirales > Acutalibacteraceae > Clostridium_A. The sequence continues at coordinate 6,675 of CABUCM010000041.1, read as the reverse complement.
TCCGAGGCTTCCACCATCGGCCAGATCAATCCTATCCGCTACCGGGGTTACTATTATGATACTGAAACCGGGTTCTATTATCTCCAGTCCAGGTATTATGATCCTATCACCAGAAGGTTTCTGAATGCAGATAAAGTTGTTAATAATGGCGTTGGGATACTTGGAACCAATATGTTTTCATATTGTATTAATAATCCGGTGAATATGTTTGATAACGAAGGTGTCGCTCCTGAATATATTAATGAACAATATGCTGATACCGTAGTAACCGTTTACCCTGGTGTTCAAGCTCAAATGAAGGATATAGGGTTTGGTTCCGTAGGAAATATTGCTGCCAACGGGTGCGGTGTGATTGCTGCCTATAATGTCATAATCGCCAAAGAAGAACGTCAAATACAGTATACTAATCCCACAGCAGGCCCTAAAATTACAACTAGCTTCGGTCAGGTCCGCGATGACCTAGAAAAGCAAGGTGCTCCTTTATTAGAGGGGATTTTAGGTGCTGTTCCTTGGACTGTTGCCAATTATCTTAAAAATTACTACAATAATGTCGTAACTTTATTTAATGTTAACTATTCAGGCTGGGGACAGCTTGCTGCCCGTTCTGCTGCTTTTATTCTTTTATATAAGTTTAACGGTGCTTTTGATTTTCGCATGCATTATATCTCTGGAATTAGAGTTGGTGGTAAATGGGCTACTTTTCAAGTCTTAAATGAACGTGGTTATGACTATCCGGTATCGATTTATACAGTGCTGAGTAGGTTGATATCACAAGGGAAAGAGGCAATGTATTTAATTGGAATGTATGACTGAGGAGAAAAAATGAAAAAATATTCTTTTTGTCTTTTATCCATAGTTCTAATTTCCTTGTTGGGCGGTTGCAATATAAATATTTATTTAGGTTTATACCCCAATGAGTATGGCCCTTCCAAATGGATCTCTGAGGATTCAGACTCTTGGTTTATTGTAAATGACAATGGAAATATGGTAGGAGAATTGACAGTAGGTGAAAAAACAATAAATTTTGAATTGCATATAGACAACGGACCTAATGCTTTTCTGTATCATCAAGGGGAAATTATACTACAAGGCGAATGCTCCTTATTGCCAGATCAATTAGCTATAAAAATAAATCATACTCAATATTGTATTTATGGCTATGATAAAGATGTTATTGTTTTTAATAGGATTTCGTATTTACCATCTGAAAAGAATTCTTCCCAATCAGAATTAGCTTCTTTTTCTCCACCCAACTGAAAATGATTTTTAATGAGAAGGAGAGTTTTGTTATGCTTATTTCAAAGACTCAGGTCTCTGGATTTGTGTTCTTTATTTTCGCCATTTTCCCACAAATACTATATTCACTTTTTATTTATGTTTTTCGTAACTACATTTATCCTATTTTAGATCCTTATTTATTCCAAAGCACTTTATATTCAGCACCATCATACTGCATTCTTACCGGCGTTCCGATCATTTTATATAGCATGATCACCTTAGCATTTAATAAGATAAATGGTAAAAACAAATTTTTGGTACAAAAGCATAATTATTCTTTAAGTATCATCTGGGTTTTAGAAATAATCATTGTTGGAGTTTGTTGTGTCATACTTTTTCTTCTTATGTCAACTTTAGAACCGATTCTTTATATTTATAATTACATGATTGCCTATATCATCTCAGGTTCAATTACTAGTATTTTTTTATTGTTTAAAATTATCTATCATCATTGTCGCTATCGGCATTTACAAAATAATAGTGAAGACGAAGAATAAAGCAATATTTTTTGACTGGCGCTATTTGTATGTAAGATAGCGCCAGTCATTACTATTAAATTGATACATTACCTATGATGAAATCGGCAACCCCCTCACCTACCGGGACGGCTTCACCTTCACCTGGCAGAACGGCAGGCGGCTTGCCTCCCTCTCTCATGGTGATGACTCTATTTCCTATACCTACGACCCAGATGGCATCAGAACCGGCAAAACCGTGAATGGCACGACAACCAAATATCATGTAATGAACGGAACCCTCTTAGGGCAGACCAAGGGCAGTGACACCATCGTTTTCCTGTATGATGAAAAGGCGAACAAATACGGGTTTGACTACAACGGCACAAAGTATTACTATATATTTAACTTACAGGGCGATGTAATCGGTATCCTAAACCAGGCTGGTAATCAAATCGTATCTTATACCTATGACGCCTGGGGCAAGGTCTTGTCAGTCGATGGCTCCGAAGCTTCCACCATCGGCCAGCTCAATCCTATCCGCTACCGGGGTTACTATTATGATACTGAAACCGGGTTCTATTATCTTCAATCCAGGTATTATGATCCGACTACAAGAAGGTTCTTAAGCTGTGATGCGGAATCTGCTGTCACCTTGTCACCGGAGCAGCCCAACTGGAACAAAAATCTATTTGCCTATTGTGATAATAATCCGATTATCCGAATTGATTGTGGTGGTGGGGCTTGGCAGCTTATCGTGTTCGCCGTAGCAATTGGAGGTTTAACCAGTGCATTGTTTGAAGGGGTATACCAAGCAGCAGCTGGCAATAAAAGCTTAAATGAAATTGATTGGACTTCTGTTATTGTTGAGGGCATGAATGGAGGTCTAACAGGTCTCCTATTTTCTGCAGGTCTTCCTACGCCACAGATTACTTGGGGGAAAGTCATTGTTAATAGCGGGACCTCTGTCGCTCATAGTATCCATCGGGGGGATAATCTGATGGATACAACAGCGAATGCCATCGTTACAGGGGTTGGTTCTTATGCTGCCAGCACACTCCCTCAATTCGGTATGAATGTCTTAAGTAATAAATTCAATTCCCTACCAACTTTTTCAACCTCTCGTACTAGAGTTGGGCCTTTACCTTCTCAACCTCTCTCCCACTTCCCTGAACCGTGGCAACTCACATATGATATTCTTGGCAATCGCACACGTAGAGCAGTTGTACGTTATGTTAGTCCCTCTGCACCTACTCTTTGGGAATCGTTGCAAAAAACAGCAAATGCAGTTTCTGAATGGTGGAATGGATTGTTTAAATAAGCTTTTTGAGGATAATTTTATGGAGTTTTTTGAAGGAGTTCTTGAAGTTTTAACAAATTTAATTTTAGGTATATGGGAAAAAATTACTCCAAATAAGTTTCGAAAATGGTTAGATAGACAAAATAAACCTGTTCGTTACGTTATAGGACCTGTATACTATGCATTACCTTTTATTCTTTTTGTTTTAATTGTGGGTATTATTATCTTTTTACTCATCGGAATAATAACTCTAATTCAAGTATTATGGAAAAAATATGTTTGAGATGAATGAAGAAAATCCCTTGGGTTTAACCCAGGGGATTTTCGCAAGCATTCTAAAATGGAATTGAAACTCCCAGAATCTACCGATAGGGCTATCAGTTCACCTGGCAGAACGGCAGGCGGCTGGCCTCTGTAACCAAGGGCACGGATTCTATATCTTACACTTATGACCCGGATGGCATCAGAACCGGCAAAACCGTGAATGGTACGACAACCAAGTATCATGTAATGAACGGAACCCTCTTAGGGCAAACCAAGGGCAGTGACGCCATCGTTTTCCTGTATGATGAAAAGGCGAACAAATATGGGTTTGACTACAACGGCACAAAGTATTACTATATCTTTAATGTGCAGGGCGATGTAATCGGTATCCTAAACCAGGCTGGTAATCAAATCGTATCTTATACCTATGACGCCTGGGGCAAGGTCTTGTCCGTTGACGGTTCCGAGGCTTCCACCATCGGCCAGCTCAATCCTATCCGCTACCGCGGCTACTATTATGATACTGAAACCGGGTTCTATTATCTGCAGTCTCGCTACTACGATCCGGCGGTTAGAAGGTTTTTGAACTCGGATATCCTTGTGGGCAATGTAGGTAGTGTGGGACAAAATAATTTATTTAATTACTGCTCTAATAATCCTGTCAACTTCGCTGATCCCACAGGATATTTAACCGGTATTGAAGAAGCATTCGTTATCACTTTACTCTATTTATTTTTTTCTTATACTGTAACCGCCCTTGCCGGTGGTGTTGCAACTACATTGCCGCCAATTGAAATTCCATCTTTTCCGGTGGTTGAATATCCTCCCATTGAAGTTCCCGTTTATAATCCTCCTGCTTCAGATTATTCCCAAAGTATTTCGCAGTCAATTTCTATCGGACGGGATATTGCCGCCGAACAGGAACAGACGGCTTCAAGCGATAGGAGTAATCCCAAGGGAAGCTTATATTATCATGTAACCACTTATGAAAATGCCATGCTTATCATGGCTTCACAAGCGTTATTGCCAAGGTCTTATGAAGGAGGCTATGTATATGCCTGGCGCTTAAAGCCTACAAAAGGAGCCGTCAAGTTTGCGGGTTTGGGAACCAAAGGACAAGTTATCATTTCGTTCCGTACAAACGCGGCTTTTGAACGCGATCCCGGCGTTGACCATCCTTATTCAACACGTTTTCTACCGGTCCGGTCTGTTTTACAAGGCCGCGTTACAATTTGGGATATCAATTTTGCTGGTTCATTCTAGGAGGATTTCAAATGAATAGTATATTAGCAGTAGAAAATTTCGGAGGTTTTTTCACCAGTAAAACACGGTTATTGGGGTCTTTCAGATCTACTTGTGACAGATTGACGTATGATTTTAAGCCGGGTGTATATGCGCTTTCCGGAGAAATTGACAGTGGGAACTATGCCTTTGCCGCTTCCCTTTATCCTCAAAACTCTAAAAATATAATTATGGCGCTTGATGAAACAACGCTGTATTACATGGGGGAAAAGGCCACCATCAAAGAAATCCAAAAGCATGCCTGCAATCTTGATTATGTTCCTTCAAATACGTTAAGCAGAATGCTGCAAAGCACCGTTGAGACCCGAATAAAAAAGGGATTACAGAAAAACCACTTGAACTATACGGTGGAAGATATATGCGAGATGTTTTTCATTGATCCTGAAAGAATCGACCAGCCAATTCAATATGTAAGCGGCCATCTTTTTTGCTGCAACGCTGCGATTAATTTTATTGAAGGAAAAACAATTTTTTGCTTTCCTTGGCTCAGTTGTAAAACTTTTAATCGTTATGATATAAGGGTAGAAAAAATCTGCCAAATTCTTTCGGATTTTGGAAAACTTGTTCTGCTGCCTGTTTCAAATCAAGTTAACGGCTTGGAAAAATACAATATAATTGATTTTCCGCGTCCTTTAGCATAAATCAAATTAAGGCCAGCCTATAAAGGCTGGCCTTAATCTTTTGTGATATGCGGCTGGCCTCCCTCTCTCATGGTGATGATTCTATTTCCTATACCTACGACCCAGACGGCATCAGAACCGGCAAAACCGTGAATGGCACGACAACCAAGTATCATGTAATGAACGGAACCCTCTTAGGGCAGACCAAGGGCAGTGACACCATCGTTTTCCTGTATGATGAAAAGGCGAACAAATACGGGTTTGACTACAACGGCACAAAGTATTACTATATATTTAACTTACAGGGCGATGTAATCGGTATCCTAAACCAGGCTGGTAATCAAATCGTATCTTATACCTATGACGCCTGGGGCAAGGTCTTGTCCGTTGACGGTTCCGAGGCTTCCACCATCGGCCAGCTCAATCCTATCCGCTACCGCGGCTACTACTATGATACCGAATCCGGGTTCTATTATCTCCAGTCTCGCTACTACGATCCGGCGGTTAGAAGGTTCATAAACTGTGATGTGGAATCTGCCGTTATATCTTCTCCACGACATCCCACCTGGAATAAAAACCTGTTTTCCTATTGCGATAATAACCCGATCATTCGGGCCGATTTTGGAGGCCAAGTCTGGCAAGTGATTGTCTTTGGTATTGTGGTTGGAGCTATGACCAGCGCTTTACTTGAGTCTATCAGCCAGATATTAAACGGTAAAAGTTTTGCTGAAATTGATGCTGGAGATGTTATCATCGAATCGCTTAATGGAGGTCTTACAGGTCTTCTGTTCTCTGCCGGCCTGCCGCCAGCCGATATAGTTTTTGGAAGAGCTATTATTAATTCCGGCTCAGCCGCCGCTCATACAATAAATCACGGTGGCACTTTAGTGGATGCTGGTGCTAACGCTATTGTATCTGGAGCTTCGACATCCATCATTGGCGGCACCATACTGACTGGAAAAAACTTATTTTCACGTAATCCCTTGGGACTTCCCACCTTTTTCGGGCCTCCTGACCCGACCGCTGTTCCCATATCCGCGCCATTACTTTCTCAAGTAGTGGAACCATGGCAATTACTGAATCCCGCGTTGGATGCTGCTAGAAATATAGGCACTCGTTTAGGAGGGAAAGCCAGTCTTAACGCTTTATCTTCTATGTTCAATAAAAAGAAATTCCGGAGGTGAAATACTAATGAATGATCTTCCTGATTTAGTTGAAATAATATTAGATAAAATCACACCCAAAAAACTTAAAAAATGGTTTGATCGACAAAAAAAGCCTGTTCAATATATTATTGGTTCTCTATATTACTCCCTTCCTGTAATTATTGGAGTGTTAATCATTGTATTTATTGTCAACGCCGATTTAAAATTGCAAGAAAAGGGCGAGGAAATTTTGTAGGATGACGGCGGAGAAAGGATGTAAAGAATCAGGGATTGCCCTGGTCAAAAAGAGT
>CABUCM010000040.1 GCA_902490005.1 uncultured Ruminiclostridium sp. | reverse complement strand
TGCGGTAGAAGTCTCTGACGTTGCGCCGCCCTTTCCCCTTTTTCGGCCATGAGGCTTTTTCTGTTTCCAATCCCTCTCTCCATGATTCCTTGGTTCATAATCTTTTTCTTTTTTTCTGCGATTCACGCCTTTTTCAGCCTCCGCCTTTCGGCTTTTTCCGTCCCGCTTCTTTTCCGCGGCTTGCGGCGGACGGCGGTCCCGCTTCCCGGCGCTCCTTTCTATATTAAAATAGAACCTTTGAAAAGCCCAGTCCCTGTTTTCTTTATCAATTGCCAAAGAAAAGTTTTAAAAATGATAGTGTTTTTTTTCAATTTATGATATTCTAAAAGCTAGGGCTGTCTGTGTTGCAGAGCTCCCGAATTTTTTGACAAAGCAGGTGATCGTTTGCCTCCCGCCTCTCGAATCAACCGGAAGGGCCGCATCCATCTGATGGATGAAATCCGCGGCCTTTGCGTTTTATTAATGATTTTTTACCACGCCTTTTACACCATGTCCATGCTTTTCAATTTCCGGCTTGGGACAAAGCTTCTGGTGTTTTTCACTCCCGCCGAGCCCTTTTTCGCCGGGCTTTTTATCCTGATCTCCGGCATTTCCAGCCAGCTTTCCCACAGCAACCTGGTCCGGGGCCTAAAGCTGCTGGGCGTCGCCGTGGCGCTGACTTTGGTAACCTATTTTATCATCCCCAATGAATTGATTGTTTTTGGCATCCTGCATATGCTGGCGATTTGTATGATCGTTTTCGGCCTGGGCCAAAAGCTTTGGAATAAAATCCCTTTGATTTTAGGGCTGGCCCTCTGCGCGGTGCTGTTTTTAATCACCATACCGGTGTCCAAAGGCTATGTGGGCCTGCCCGGCACCTTGGCCTGGGAAATTCCCGCCGGCTGGTTTGAATTCGGCTGGTTATTCCCCTTAGGCATCCACCGGGCGGATTTCTTCTCCGCCGATTATTTCCCCTTATTCCCCTGGATTTTCTTGTTTTTTGGCGGCACCTATCTGGGCCGCTGGGCCAGGGACGGCAAATTCCCGAATTTTACTTACCGGCTGCGGTTTTCATCCCTAAGCTGGCTGGGCCGCCACGCCCTGATTTTGTATATTGTCCACCAGCCGTTGATTTTCGGCGTCTGTACCTTAATTTCCTGGATGATATCGCGGTAACCGCGTTACATATTGTTAGGAGGATTCAACTATGGATTTTACCGCCGCCCTATGCGACCAATTTCATCTGCAGCCCTGGCAGGTGACCAATGTGATTCAGCTTTTAGACGAGGGGAACACCATCCCTTTTATCGCCCGCTACCGGAAAGAAGCCCACGGCACCCTGGACGACCAGGTAATCCGGGAGCTCAGCGAGAGGCTGGATTATTTAAGGAACCTGCAGAAACGAAAGGAAGAGGTCAGCGAAGCCATTGCCGCCCAGGACGCTATGACCGATGAAATTCAAGGGGCCCTGGACGCCGCCGCCACCTTGGCGGAGGTGGAGGATATTTACCGTCCCTACCGCCCCAAACGGATGACCCGGGCCACCAAGGCCAAGGAACGGGGCCTGGAGCCCTTGGCCCGGCGGATTTACGCCCAGGAAAAGGATTCCGCCTATCCCATCGATATGGCGCAGGAATTCGTCAACCCGGAAAAGGAAGTGGAAACCCCGGAGGACGCTTTGGCCGGGGCGCTGGATATTATCGCCGAGGAGATTTCTGACGACGCGGGTATCCGCAGGCGCCTGCGCGTCATCGCCATGTCTCAGGGTGTGATTGTATCCAAGGCCGCAAAACCGGATGAGGATTCCGTTTACGCCCAATACTACGATTACCGGGAGCCCGCGGCAAAGATCGCCGGCCACCGAGTGCTTGCCATCGACCGGGGAGAGCGGGAGGAATTTTTAAAGGTTTCTCTCGAACTTGACCAGGACAAGGCCATGAATATTGTCAATTCCGTGGCCCTGAAAGGGCCTTCCCCCTGCTATGAGGCGGTATCAGAGGCCGCCCAGGACGCCTATACCCGCCTGATCTTCCCGTCGGTGGAACGGGAGCTTCGCTCCACCCTGTCGGAAAACGCCCAGGAAGCGGCTATCAAGGTGTTCAGCGTAAACCTGAGGAATCTTCTGATGCAGCCTCCCGTGAAGGGAAAGGTGGCGATGGGGCTGGACCCAGGCTACCGGACCGGCTGTAAGGTTGCGGTGGTGGACGCCACCGGCCGGGTGCTGGACACCGGCGTGATTTATCCTACTCACTCCCAGGCGCGAGTCCAGGAGGCCAAGGCCCTGGTGACTCAGATGATTCAGAAATACGGGGTGGAAGTCATTGCCATCGGCAACGGCACCGCCTCCAAAGAAACGGAAATGTTCACTGTAGATGTCCTTTCCCACCTGCCCCAGCAGGCAAAGGATCGCTGCGCCTATATGGTGGTCAGCGAGGCCGGCGCGTCGGTATATTCCGCCTCCAAGCTGGCGGCGGAGGAATTTCCCCAGTTCGACCTGACCCTGCGCAGCGCCGTCTCCATCGCCAGGCGGCTTCAGGACCCTCTGGCGGAACTGGTGAAAATCGACCCCAAGGCCATCGGCGTGGGACAGTACCAGCACGACATGGGGAAAAAGCGTCTGAACGAGGCCCTGGGCGGCGTAGTAGAGGACTGTGTCAACAACGTGGGCGTGGATTTGAACACCGCTTCTCCCTCCCTGCTGGAGCGCATTTCCGGCCTGAGCGCCGCGGTGTCGAAAAATATCGTCAAATACCGGGAGGAAAACGGGGCGTTTTCTTCCCGCAGCGAGCTGAAAAAGGTAAACAAGCTTGGGCCAAAGGCTTTTGTTCAGTGCGCCGGGTTCCTGCGGGTGCCGGAAAGCAAAAACGTGCTGGACAACACCGGAGTGCATCCGGAATCCTACGGCGCCGCCAAAGAGCTTTTGAAGCTGTGCGGCTACCGGGAGGACGACGTGAAAAACGGCCGCCTTGCCGGCCTTCCTGATAAGGTCGCCGCTTTCGGCGAAGAGAAGCTTGCTCAGCAGGTGGGCGTAGGCGTGCCGACCCTGCGGGATATCGTCAAGGAGCTTTTGAAGCCGGGCCGCGACCCCAGAGACGAACTGCCGCCCCCTCTGCTGAGGACGGATATCCTAGAGCTGAAGGACCTGAAGCCGGGTATGGAGTTAACCGGCACGGTGCGCAACGTGATCGATTTCGGCGCGTTTGTGGATATCGGCGTCCATCAGGACGGGCTGGTGCATATCTCCCAAATCTGCAATAAGTACATCAAGCATCCCAGCGAGGTACTGAAGGTGGGGGATATTGTCAAGGTATGGGTCCTTAATGTGGACCCAGTCAAAAAGAGGATCGGCCTGACCATGAAGGAGCCGAAGCAATAGCGGCAAACCGCCGGCGCTTGCACAGCAAAAAATAAGGACAGGGGCCGCTTTCCCTTTTGAAGGGGACTTTTGTCCCGCCTTTGAGGCCCTTAAAGAAAAGGCTTTGAATAAACCGTAAATTTTTCCGTCTTTCCGGGCTGAATTTCCTTTCTTTGGTTGCTTCCGCCCCGGGAAATCACTATAATAGAAATTAGTATTAACTCGAAAGGTCGTTTTACCATATGAAGCTAGGAATCGTCGGTTTGCCTAACGTGGGCAAATCCACCCTTTTTAACGCCATTACCAATGCCGGCGCCCAATCCGCCAACTACCCCTTTTGCACCATCGAGCCTAACGTAGGCGTGGTGGCGGTACCGGATCCCCGGCTGGACAAGCTGGCGGAGCTGTACCATCCGGTAAAGGTAACCCCCGCGGTGATCGAATTTGTGGATATCGCCGGCCTGGTGAAGGGGGCTTCCAAGGGAGAGGGCCTTGGGAATAAATTTCTTTCCAACATCCGCGAGGTGGACGCCATCGTCCACGTGGTCCGCTGTTTTGAAAACGACGACATCGTTCATGTGGAGGGCAGCATCGATCCGGCCCGTGACATTGAAACCATCAACCTGGAACTGATCCTCTCCGATATGGAGATGCTGGACCGCCGGATGGATAAAACCTTGAAAATGGTAAAGGCGGATAAAAAATACCAGGCGGAATATGATTTCTTCCAGCGGGTCAAGGAGGCCCTCAACCAGGGCAAGCCCGCCCGCTCCGTGGAGTGCTCCGAGGAGGAAAGCGAGTTGCTGGCTTCTGTGGCCCTGCTGACCAACAAGCCCATCATCTACGCCGCCAATATGAGCGAGGACGATTTTAAAAACGGCATCGACGGCAACCCCTATTATAAGGTGGTGGCGGACATCGCCGCTTCCGAACACGCGGGAGTGCTTCCCATCTGCGCGGAAATCGAGGCGGAGATCGCCGGCATGGAGCCGGAAGAGAAGGAGCTGTTCCTCAGCGACATGGGCTTGACGGAATCTGGCCTGGACCGGCTGATCCGGGCCTGCTATTCCCTGCTGGGGCTGATTTCTTATCTCACCGCCGGCCAGCCGGAGGTCCGGGCCTGGACGATCCAAAAGGGAACCAAGGCGCCCCAGGCCGCCGGCAAAATCCATTCCGACTTTGAGCGGGGCTTTATCCGGGCCGAGGTGATCGGTTATCAGGAGCTTTTGGACAACGGCTCCATCGCCGCGGCCAAAGAAAAGGGCTTGGTCCGTTCCGAGGGCAAAGAGTATGTCATGCAGGACGGCGACGTGGTTTTATTCCGGTTTAACGTATAAGGAGTGACAACATTGGAAAATGAAACGAAATCTTGTGTAAGAACCCTACCGAAAGATTATACACCGATTTACCTCATCGACCACCGCAGCCCAGGGCCTATGGCTGTGATCCTGTTTGTAGCCGCCTTCTTCATCGATATTCTGCTGGTGGCGTTTCCCATCCTGCTGGGCGGCGTTGAATTCACCCTGGCGGTGCCGGGCATCACTGATACCCCCCAGCAGGTGGTATTTCTCCTTGTGGTGCTGTTTTGTATCCTGTTGATGTGGAACTTCCACGAGCTGGTCCGTTTGATTTACTGCGCCGTGATGTCCAAGGGCAAACGGTTAAAATACCGGTTCCGTCCCATGGCGCCGGTGGCCTGCGTTAAGGAATGGTATTGGACGAAAAAAGCTTTCTATGTTTACCTGCTGCTGCCCCCCGTTCTTTTCACCGTGGCGTTTTTTGTAGGCATGGCCTGTACCGGCTCCGGCGCCTTTTTCTGGATGTTCCTGCTGTTCCAGCTTCCCAGCCTGCTGGCCTGCTATCACCCGGTAAACGACGCCATCGCTTTACACAACCTGCCCGACAACGTGCTGATTTATAAAGAGGGCTGGCAGACCAAATTCTACGCTCCAGAAGGCACGAAAACGAATATTAAGGTTTATAATCCAAAACCGAAGAAAAAAAGATAATAAAAAGCTGTAAGGCGGATATCCGCCTTACAGCTTTTTTCATACCCAGAGAGTTTTTAAATTCTTCCGTCTCTCCAGGGTTCAAAATAATTTCTAAACCGTTTTCCGCTGGCAAGGCTGAGACAGAAAACCCTGCCGGAACTTAGGACCGCTGAAAATTCTTCTGCAATTTTTTATCCTGGTACATGTTCCGGTCGGCTTGAATAAACGCCTGCTCCAGGGAACTATCCGGATTTCCCTGCCAAAACGCGTATCCCGCGGAAACAGACAGCTGAAAGGCCTCCCTTTCGCTTTTCCGCTGAAGGTCATCTCGAATATTTTTAATCAGCTCCTCCGCCGCTGCGGCGTCTAATCCTGGCGCCAAGGCATTGAATTCGTCTCCTCCTACCCGGTATACCCAGGCGTTTTTCATACGAAACCACTTTTCCATCACCTTTGCCGTCGTCACCAGGGCCCGGTCGCCCTCATGGTGGCCCATGTGATCGTTGATCCATTTCAGTTCGTTTAGATCAAAACAAAGACAGCACATTTCACCATTGCGCTCCTCCTGCTGGATATTGTGCAGCAGCTCTATATAGGCGGCCCTATTAAGAAGCCCGGTCAAGGAATCCGTATACGCCAGCCGATAAACCTCCGCTTCCTTTTTCAAGCTCAGGTTTTGGTCGTGGATTTGCTGCGTCTTGACCACGGATTGGATAAACACCCAATAGCAAGCCAGCACAACCACGGAAAACACAAAGTAAACCGGGGCGTATTCCATGCGCTCCATTAAAGGCTTAGGGTAAACGGCGATAAAAATCATGGCAATATAAATACAGACGGTGCTCACAGCCATACTTCCCCAGCCCGCGTTCTCCACATGTAACAGCCTTTTGTATTTTTCGAAGAACGGAGCGCCGAGAATTGCCACGGCAAGCATCAATGCAATCAACGTCACAAGGCAGGTAATTCCCGCCCAGTCCTCCAGCCCGACAATCGCCCACCGGGCAAAGAACGCCAGGATCAGGCTGGCGGTGTCCAGAAAGCAAAAGGTGAGGATCAGCCGGCTGTCCCTGAACTTGGACAAATACAAAAACAGGAACAGGCTGGGCACGGTCAAAAGCAACGCCATCGCGATAGAGGCTGGTATCTTGATACAATAAGCCGCCACAAAATAAGCCGTCAGAATCAGTCCGCAGCCGCCGTACATCACGGCCTTTTGCCGTGACGTATTCTCTTTTAAGGGCACTAGCCTCGTAAACAGCCACAAATCAAACAGCGCTACGCTCATATCGCTTATGGCTAACAATATCTGTTCCATTAGCATTTCCACCGCATCGTTTAATTTATTTTCTAACTTTTCCCCGCCGCCGGGATCAATCCCCTGCCAAGGCGCCTTTATAAATATCTCCCTTTTTCAGCCCAGTCTGCTGGGAAGCCGCCTTGGCCGCCTCAGAGGCGGAAACACCCTGCTCTTTCATCAGCCTTACGGCAATTTCCACCGCTTGCTCCAGGGAATAGGTCTCCTGGGCCTCCTCAGGCTTCGCCCCTTCGATCACCAAAACGAACTCGCCCTTGATATTTCCCTCAGAGTACCGTTCGGCCGCCTCTTTCAAGGTGGTGCGGAACACTTCCTCATGGATTTTGGTCAGCTCATGAACCACCGCGATCCTCCGGTCTCCCCAGCAGGCGTACATATCCCGCAGGCAGGCGTAAAGCTTGTGGGGCGCTTCGTAAAAAATCATGGTGCGGGTCTCATTTTTCACCTGCTCCAAATGATCCTTCCGGTTTTTTTTGTTTTTGGACAAAAATCCCTCGAAGGTAAACCTTCCGGTGGGAAGCCCGGAAACCGCCAGCGCCGCAGTCAACGCGCTGGGGCCCGGCACCACGCTGACCGTAATCCCTTTCTCCCCGCAAAGGCGCACCAGGTCCTCCCCTGGGTCGGAAATCGCGGGCATTCCCGCGTCGGAAACCAAGGCGCAGTTTTCCCCCGCCTCCAGCTTCTGGCAGATCAGCTCTCCATGGAATTTTCGATTGTGTTCAAAATAACTAATCATCGGCTTTTTGATCTCAAAATGGTTCAGCAGCTTCAGGGTCACCCTGGTATCCTCCGCCGCGATAAAGTCCGCCTGGCGCAGGGCCTCCACCGCTCTGGGAGACATATCCCCCAGATTTCCAAGGGGTGTCCCCACCACCGTTAGTATTCCGCTCATTTTTTCCTCCGGTAAAGGCCAAGACCGGCCTTTTGTTGTTCATTCCTTGATAAGAAACTTCCCTGGCAGGAGCCTGGGAAAGTCTAAACCGCCGTAAGCACGCGGCGTGTCAGGCCGGTGACAGCGGCGCCCTTCCGGAAAGGGTGGCTAGACGCAGCCACGTACCCGCTTTTTGTGGCATCTCCCGCGTCCCGCCGCAGCAGCTCTTCCGTCATCCGCAGCCGTCCCCTGCTCCTACAACGAAAATCACTCCTGCTCCTTCCGGTAGCTGCCGTAAATCTCCTTCATCTCGCCGCTGTAATCCCCCTTATCATCTTCCACCAGCAAAACCGGTTCCATGACAAGCCCCGGTTTTCCGCCTTTTTTGCTTTCCAGCAAAAAAAGCTTAGGCGGCTTTTCGGCCCTTTGCTGCACAAACCGCAGCCGTTTCGGCTCCAGTCCCGCTTCCCGCATGGCCTCTATCACATCGCACAGCCGCTCCGCCCGGTGGCAGATACACAAACTTCCGCCGTATTTCAGCAGCCCGGCGGCGCTTTGGCACACATCCTCGATGGTGCAGGTAATTTCGTGCCTGGCGATCCGTTTTCCCTCTTCCGGGTTCACTATACCTGTGCCAACGGTTTTATAAGGGGGATTGCAGGCCACCAAGTCCATGGTACCCATAGGCGCTTTCCCCTGCAAAAGCCGCAGATCCTCCTGAAGGACCGTCACCAGCTCTTCCTTTTCATTGTATTTTACCGTACGGCGCAGCAGATCCGCCGCCTCCTCCTGAATTTCCACCGCGGTAATGTGGGCGGGAGGCTGTTCCCGAAGCCAGATCATGGAGACGGCCCCGCAGCCCGCTCCCAGCTCCGTCACCCGCTTTCCTTTTACCGAGAGGCAAAAGTTCGCCAGGAGAATGGTGTCGGTTCCAAAATGATGGGTTTCATTGACTAAAACAGAAACGCCGTTGCCCAACGCTTCCAAATGCTCGCCCCATCGAAACATCTTTTGCGCCCCCTTTTCAAATAGAAAAAAGGCGGGACGTGTCCGCCTCGCCTTTCCCTTTTTCGCAAATGTACTTAATTATTCCGCCTGAGGAGCGCCCACAGGGCAAGCATCCGCACAAGCGCCACAATCGATGCAGGTATCGGCGTCGATTACGTATTTGCCATCACCCTCGGAAATTGCGTCCACCGGACAGCCGGCTTCACAAGCGCCACAGGAAATGCATTCGTCAGAAATTTTGTATGCCATGGAAGAAACACCTCCTTTTTATTATCATATTTATTGTATCATGTGTTTCTGAAAAAGCAACTATTTTTTTGTAAATTCAACATGAAATAAATGTTATTGGTCTTCCAGGTCCTTCAGCTTTTCGACTTCTTCCTTTGCCACCTTGATCTGGGAATCTTTAATGACTTTCACCTGTTTTGCCTGGAACGTCATCGGAGCCGCCTCCGGCGCCCTGTCCATTCTCACCTTCAGCGTTCCGGTAATCAGGTTCACATCCACTACGACGCCCCGGCCCTCTGGCGTATTGACCACGGCTCCGTTTTTGGGGGTGGTTCTCAGCAGGTCCGAATAGGCATTCTGCTCATATTTCAGGCAGCACATCAGCCTGCCGCAGGTGCCGGAGATTTTCACCGGGTTCAGGGACAGCCCCTGTTCCTTTGCCATTTTGATGGAAACCGGCTGGAACTCCCCTAAAAAGGAGGTGCAGCAGAAGGGCCGGCCGCAGATTCCCAAACCGCCCATCATTTTCGCCTCATCCCGCACGCCGATCTGCCTGAGCTCGATCCGGGTGCGGAATACGGAGGCCAGGTCCTTCACCAGCTCCCGGAAATCCACCCTGCCGTCGGCAGTAAAATAAAACAGGATCTTATTATTGTCAAAGGTATATTCCACGTCCACCAGCTTCATTTCCAGCTTGTGGTCCAGAATCTTCTTTTCGCAGATTTCAAAAGCGTGCTTTTCCTTTTTCCGATTCTCCTCCACCTTTTTCAAATCCCCCTGGGTGGCCTTACGGATCATTTTTTTCAGGGGATGGACAATATTTTTGTCCTCTATTTCACGATTTTCCATCGCTACCTCGCCGCATTCCACACCGCGGGCGGTCTCTACAATGGCCATATCGCCTTTTTTCATTTCAATGCCGTTGGGATCAAAGTAATAGACCTTACCTACCTCTTTGAACCGAACTCCGATTACCTCTGCCATTCTTACCTCCGTTATTTTAATTTGGCGCACAGCCACGTTGCCAGAAGGGCCTGGTTTACATTCCTTTCCAGCATGGCCCGCGCCTGACCCGCCGTATCCAGCAGGGCCATCAATTTTTTTCGGGTGAGCCGCTGGGCAAGATAGCCGGCGCTCTCCGATTGGGCAACCTGTGTTTCCCCTCCCGCCGCCAAGGCGCAGGCGTCTCTGAAAATCAGGGTAAGCTCCTTTAACACACCGCGGAAAAGCTCTTTATCCTTTACCAGCTTTCCCGTTTTTGACACCAATTCATACTCCCTGGCGGAAGGGACCGCCTTCGCCATGCTTTCCGCCAGCATAAAGGCCTCGCTGTCCCTGGGTTCCAGGTTGTCCGCCTCCTGGGTATGAAAAATCTGCGCCCGGGAACGGACGGTGGGCAGCAGTGAGGACGCCGCGGTACAGGTCAGCAGGAACATCACATGGGCCGGCGGCTCCTCCAGCACCTTTAGCAGGGCGTTTTGGGCCTGCTCGGTCATATTATCCGCCCCGTCTAAAATATACACCTTTGTCTGGGCCTCGTTGGGCATTACCGACGCGGAATCCCGGATCTGCCGGACCTCTTCCACGTGAAAGGAACGGCTGCCCCCTTTACCGCCGTAAACGGCGATATCCGGGTGGCTGCCGTTCAAAGCCTTAAGGCAGTCCCGGCAGGCGCCGCAGGGACGCTGCCCCTGGGCGGTGCAAACCGCCTTCTGGGCCAGCCCCTTTGCCAAAGCCAAATTCTCTTCAGAATCAGCTCCCTCTAAAATCATCGCATGGGACAAATGATACTCCATAATCAATCCCCGGCGCTTAAACCTTTTCGTAGCGCTCTACGTTCATCACGAACACAGTGGCGCCGCCCACGGTGACCTGCACCGGGAACGCGGAATACATGCCCACATCCGCCGTGGTGGTGCTGGGAACGATCTGGGTCCGCTTGCTGCTTTTTTCCGCGATCACCTCAAGCACCTTATCCACCTGGTCGTCTTCCACGCCGGTTAAAAAGGTGGTGTTTCCCGCCATCAGAAAGCCGCCGGTGGTGGCCAGTTTCGTTACCTGAAATCCGTTTCTAGTCAATGCGCTGGAAACCGAGGCGCTATCGTCATTGCTCACAATTGCAAGTACTAGTTTCATAGAAAAAACCTCCTATCTGTTTTTGAAGGATGAAAGGAAACCTTTCAAATTTATTTTAGCACTTTCGCCGAAAAAAAGCCATACCTAATTAAAAACTCCGCCGCTTTTTCCGTCATAACCTCTCCCGGCATCACCACCGGCACCCCCGGCGGACAGGGACAAGCCGCCTGGGCGGCGATTCTTCCCACCGCCTGGGCCATGGGCACCTCCTCGCTTGAGGAAAGCACCGCCTGCCTTGGGGAAACGGCCCGCGGCGGCACTGGCGGGATCCGCCGCCCGATGGAAAGGGGCCTGGCAACAGGCATGGCCTCTATCGCCCGCTCCACCCTTTGGAAATCCTCCTCGGTATTAAAGGGGGTGGGAATCAGCACCACAAAACCGTCGTCGGCATATTCAGGCTCCACGCCGTATTCCCGCAGCCGCTGGGCCGCCTGCCGGCCCTCAAGGCCGATACTGGCGGTATTCAGGGTAATACGGACAGGGTCCGCCAAGCCCGCGGGCGGCGCCATTCCTTTTTCCCCCATCAATTTTTTAATGGGCGCCACCCTGGCTTCCAGCTTCTCAAGGGCCTCTTTCCCCTCCTCCTGGAGCCAGGCCCGGCATAAATCCAAAGACGCCATCACCGGGTACGAGGGGCTGGTGGAGCCGAACAGGCTCATGGCTTCCTTCACGCCGTCAAGATAGCGGCTGTCGTTGATTTGCAGCCAAGCGCCGCCGGTAAGCACCGGCAGGGTCTTATGGGCGGAGCAGGCGGCCATAGACGCCCCTAAATGAATCGGGTGCAGGTTTTCCTTTAAATAGCCCAAATGGGCGCCGTGGGCGTTATCCACCAGCAAGGGCACCCCATATTCCTTACATACGCCGGAGATCCCCTGAATATCACTGATAACCCCGTAATAATCGGGACTGGTGAGATAAACCCCCTTCGCCCCGGGGGTTTCCTCCAACGCCCGGCGAACCCCGTCCGGGGTCACGCGCCCGGCAAGGCCCTCCCCGGCGTTTGGCTCCGGCATGATCCAAACGGGGTCGATCCCCAGCAGCGCCATGGTATTGACGGCGCACCGGTGAATCACCCTGCCGCAGACCATCTTCCCACCGTTTGGCGCCGCCAGGCGGAACATCGCCTGGATACACATTGTACAGCCGCCTGCAGATAATACGCATAGTAATGAAGAAAACGCCTTTGCGGCGGCGGCTTCCGCTTTTAAAATGCAGCTTTCGGCTTCAAACAGGCTGTCGGTATCCGGCAGCTCGGTATAATCCAATTCATAAAAATTCGTTTGAAAAATTTTTTCCGCGTTTTTATGCCCTGGCGTATGAAAGGATGACCGGTTCTTTTTTTGATGCGCCAGCAGGGCGCTGTAAAGAGGCGTTTCCAAAAACATCCCTCCGATTTTTTGTATTTGACAAACAGGGAAAAACCATTATAGTAATAAGTAATCCTAGAAACCGGCGGTAACTGCCGGTTTGTAAAAATATAAAAAACACCAAAAGTAACGATAAGGCAAATGAAAGAGGTGTCAAAATGTTCAAATTTTTATGCAAGGCCGCCGGCATGGTGGCGGTTACGGTTTTCATTCTAAAAATAGGAGAGGCCGTGTCCAGGCGCGTCTGCGGCAAACAGCACAGCATCAAAATCGTCGGTAAGCCAAGGGATGCCGCCAGCATCGGCATCATCGGCGGCGCCGACGGCCCTACCGCCGTATTTGTCACCAGCATGGTAAATCCCCAGGCTGTTACCAATGTGTTCAGCAGGCTCGCCAATGTGATAAAATTTCACATAGGTAAACTCTGGGCTTAAGAGTTTTGTGCCAGGCCATGGTTCCTTTTTGTTTCCAAATAATCTTCTTCAATTGCCACGTAAATACAGCTGGAACAATTTCCTTGAATGTCCAAAAAGACCTCCCTTAAAATACAATGATCCTCCTGATAATAGATACAAAATTCATTTTCGCACCTAATCACCTTCGCCATAACACCACCCTCTCGTACTCTTAATTGCATTCGAATAATGACTCTATATTAAGAATACAATACAAACTACACTGATTGCAAGAGGTGGTTTGTATTATGAGAAATTTTATTCCTAAAATGTACAAAACGGAGCCCATCACCATCCGAGTCAAGGAGGACAAGCTGCGCCGGATTGACCAGGCGGCGGGAAAAGCCGGCGTCAGCCGCAGTGAATTCATCAACCAGTGCATCGACTACGCGATGGAGCACATGGAAAACGAGCCTTCATGACAAGCAGGGCAGAGAACGGCTTCATCACAGCTCCTTAGAGAATAAACGCAGATAGAAAAGTGCCGGCGCGCAAGCCGGCACTTTTTTCTTTTTCTTAATACGCCTTACCCCAATAGACCATGGTCTTGGCAGGCTTGCCGCAGCAAACGCAGGTATCGGCCAGATGCTCCTGTTCAAAGGGCATACAGCGGGAAGAAACCCCGGCTTCGTCCTTCAGTTTTTCTTCGCAGGCCAGGTCGCCGCACCACATGGCCTTGATAAAGCCGGGCTTTTCGTCGGCGATTTTCTTCATTTCCTCCAGGGTCGCGGCGGAATAGGTCATCTGCTCCCGGCGGGCCAGGGCCTTGTCGTACATACCCTGCCGAACCGCTTCCAGAAGCTCCGGGATCTTCGTTTCCAGTTCATCCAGAGAGACAAAGGTTTTTTCCCGGTTATCACGGCGCACCAGCACGCACTGGTTTTTCTCCATATCCTTCGGGCCGATCTCCAAACGGAGGGGCACGCCCTTCATTTCATACTGGCTGAACTTCCAGCCGGGGCTTTGGTCGCTGCCGTCCATTTTTACCCGGCAAATCTTCTTCAGCCGCGCCCGCAGCTCCTCAGCCTTTTCCAGCACCCCGGGCTTATGCTGGGCGATGGGGATAATCATCACCTGAATCGGCGCCACCGCGGGAGGCAGCACCAAGCCGTTGTCGTCGCCGTGGGTCATGATAATGCCGCCGATAATCCGGGTGGACATCCCCCAGGAGGTCTGATGGGGATACTGGGGCTTATTTTCCTTATCCGTATAGGTGATATCAAAGGCTTTGGCGAAGCCGTCGCCAAAATAGTGGCTGGTACCGGACTGCAGGGCCTTGCCGTCGTGCATCAGGGCCTCGATGGTATAGGTGGCCTCGGCGCCGGCAAACTGCTCTTTCTCGGTCTTTCTGCCCTTAATCACCGGGATCGCCAGCTGCTTCTCGCAGAAATCCGCGTACACGTTGAGCATACGCTCGGTTTCCTCTTTGGCCTCCTCGGCGGTGGCGTGCATGGTGTGGCCCTCCTGCCAGTAAAACTCCACGGAACGGAGGAACGGCCGGGTGGTTTTCTCCCAGCGCACCACGGAGCACCACTGGTTGTACAGCTTGGGCAGGTCCCGCCAGGAGTGGATGATGTTCTTATAGTGGTCGCAGAACAGGGTCTCTGAGGTAGGACGGACGCACAGCCGCTCGGGAAGCTCCTCCTCGCCGCCGTGGGTGACCCAGGCCACCTCGGGGGCGAAGCCCTCTACGTGGTCCTTTTCCTTCTGAAGAAGGCTTTCCGGGATAAACAGGGGCATAGCCACGTTCTCGTGGCCCAGCTCCTTAAACTCGCGGTCCAGAATGTCCCGGATGTTTTCCCAAATGGCCCAGCCGTACGGCTCGATAATCATACAGCCCCGGACGCTGGAATAATCCATTAATTCCGCTTTCTTCACAATGTCCGTGTACCATTTGGCAAAGTCCTCTTCCATAGAGGTGATGGCTTCTACCATTTTTTTCTGTTCTGCCATGTGTGATTACTCCTTTTTATCGGTATCGTCGTCTTTCTTACGGTCAAAAGTTTTGCTTAAAATAAAGATCACCAGAAAAATCAGCACCATTACCACAAAGATGCCTACCATGCCCTCCAGCATCAGCCGCAGGGATTTCCAGATATCCTCCATATCTACCGGGCCCAGGGCGCTGTTGAACGCCGTATTTAAAAAGCTGCAAATCGTCATCAATGTCATTTCGCTACCTCCTTACAGCAGGCCGAAGGTGCGGGCCAGGGAAAGGATTATGCCGCCCGCTACCACGGAACCGATTTGTCCGGCCACATTGGCGCCTACCGCGTGCATCAAAATATGGTTCTGGTTGTCCTCTTTCAGGGCCATTTTTTGAATCACTCTGGCGCTCATGGGGAAAGCGGAGATACCGGCGCCGCCTACCATGGGGTTGATCTTCTTGCCCTTGGGCAGGAAAATGTTCAAAATCTTGGCGAACACCACGCCGCCCATGGTGTCAAACACAAAGGCGAACAGGCCAAGGGCCATGACCAGCAGCGTGCCCCAGCTTAAGAACTGGTCCGCCCGCATTTGGAACGCGATGGTGATGCCCAGGAAAATCGTGATGAGATTGGCCAGAGGGCCTTGGGCGGTTTGAGAAAGAGTCTCCAGCCGTCCGCATTCCCGGATCAGGTTGCCGAACATCAAAAAGCCCACCAAGGCGATGGAATCGGGGGCGATGAGGCCGGCGATCAGGGTAACGATGATCGGGAACAAAATTTTTGTCGTCTTGGATACGGATTTTGGGTTATACGGCATACGGATCTGCCGTTCTTTTTTGGTGGTCACCAGCTTGATGGCCATGGGCTGGATAATCGGTACCAGGGCCATATAGGAATAGGCCGCCACGGTAATAGCGCCCTTATAGTCGCTGTTGAGCACCTGGGAAACCATAATGGCGGTTGGGCCGTCGGCCGCGCCGATAACGCCGGCGGACATAGCGTCCTTGAGGGGAAAGCCCAAAAGCACCGCCAGCACCACGGTCATAAAGATGCCGAATTGGGCGGCGCCGCCAAACAGCAGCATTTTGGGGTTTGACAGCAGGGGACCGAAATCGATCATAGCGCCGATGCCCACAAACAGCAGCAGGGGGAACGCCTCGGAGGCGCCGATGCCCACGTTGTAAAGCCACTGGATGATGCCGCTGTCTCCCAGCACGCCGGTATCCGGCAGGTTGACCAGGATCGCGCCAAAGCCCATAGGCAGCAAAAGAGCCGGCTCATAGTCCTTTTTAATGGCAAGCCAGATCAGGACCGCGCCGATGATCCACATCACAACCATAGGCAGGGTAATTCCTTGTATTCCATTGATTAAAAATGAAAAATCGCCCAAAGAAATTCTCTCCTTTTCGTGTCAGACACACATATAAATTTATTATATAGAATCTTTTCCCAATTTTCAACAGGAATTCAAAAAAAGCGCCGTTCCGGGGTAATTCCCTTTCCCCCCTCCGCGGTTTTTGTCCCCGGATGAAATAAGGAAAAATAAAAAGCCGCCTTGTGCAGTATCATCAACAAGGCGGCTTTTGAATTTGCCGTTTTATTTTTTTGAGACAGGGCAAACTTATTTCATGTTGGCTTCGATGTATTTTACCAACTGGTCCACAGTCTTGATGTTTTCGATCTCCTCATCGGGAACCTCGATCTCGAATTCATCCTCGATGGACATCAGCAAATCCACCACATCCAGGGAATCCGCTTCTAAGTCCTCCGTCAGGTTGGTCTCGGGGCTGATGGAATCCTCCTCTACATCGAACTGCTCGCTTAAAATAGCTTTCACCTTTTCTAATACCATATTGAAATTCCTCCTAAAAAATAATCATTCTCCGGAACATGACATAGACAAATCCGCTTTTTTCGTGTACAATCAGAGTAGCAAAAGGGATTTGTTCCCTGTCCCGCCAAACTTCTATATCCACATCTTATTAGTAAAAATAGCCTTTGTCAATAACAAATTTTCATTTTTACAAATCTTCAGCACATTCTTCAAAAAATTTCTTGTAATTTAAGGGGTGTATTCTAT
Organism: uncultured Ruminiclostridium sp.; assembly: GCA_902490005.1. Classification (GTDB taxonomy): domain Bacteria; phylum Bacillota; class Clostridia; order Oscillospirales; family Acutalibacteraceae; genus Clostridium_A. The sequence goes on along the minus strand of CABUCM010000040.1, from coordinate 8,152 downwards.
GAGCCAAAAACGTTATGCGGTAATCGGGCATCCAATCGGTCACACCATGTCGCCGTTTATTCATAAGCGCCTTTTTGAACTTCGGGGCATTGACGCTGATTACGGCGTTTACGATATCCCCACAGAGGACCTGATCGGCAAAATTCAGGAGCTGAAGACCTTGGACGGCTTTAATATCACCATTCCCCATAAACAGGCGATCATTCCTTTTTTAAAGCGTTTGGATCAAAAAGCATCTCTGTTCCAGTCGGTAAATACTGTGAAAAATGACGGCGGCCTGGAGGGTTACACTACCGACCCCGACGGCTTTCTTTCCGCGTTATGCCAGGCAGGCTTTCCTTTAAAGGGGAGGGTGGTCATTTTAGGCGCGGGAGGCGTGGCCCGCACCATGGCGTATGAGGCCACCATGGCCGGTTGCTCCGTGGTTCTGGCGGTACGGCCCAAAAGCCTCAGCCACGCGGCAGCCCTTTCCGGGGCCATTCGCAACGACGTTCACAACGGCGACACCGAAACCTGCCGCCTGGACTGCCTTTCCGGCCATATCGACCTGCTGATCAACGCCACCCCGGTGGGTATGTATCCCAACCCGGACGAAATGCCGGTTTCCCGTGAAGTCCTGGAGGATACGGACTATGTTTTCGACGCGGTCTACAACCCCATGGACACCAAACTGGTGAAAACCGCCAGGGAATGCGGCTGCAAGGCCCTGGGCGGCCTTTCCATGCTGGTATGGCAGGCTGCTGCGGCTCACCAAATTTGGGATGGCTCCCAGTATACTTGTGATGAAATCGCGGCTCTTTGCGAGGAAACAAAGCGAGAGCTTCTTCGTCTTTTCCCGGAGTGATGAAACCAATGGCGCAAACCAAGGAGAATATTATCCTCTGCGGCTTTATGGGCTGTGGAAAATCCACCGTTGGCAAAAAGCTTTCTAAGCTGATGAACCTGGATTTCGTGGATATGGATGATTATATTGAGCAAAACGCGGGTATGAAGATTCCCCAGATTTTCGAGCAGCACGGGGAAGGCTATTTTCGGGACCTGGAGCACCGGGCGGCCGTGGAGCTTTCCCAGCGGGGAGGCTGTGTGGTGGCCGCCGGAGGCGGCGCCTTGACCTTTCCCCGGAATGTGGAGGCCTTGAAAAAGGGCGGCGTCATCATACTGCTGGATACCCCCTTGCGGGTGCTGCAGCTGCGGCTGAAAAACGACAAAAACCGGCCTCTGCTTCAGCGGCCGGACCGGCAGCGTTTTATCCAGGAGCTTCACCGCAGGCGGCTTCCCCTATACCGCCAGGCCGCCGACGTGGCGATCGTCACCAGGGGCTCTGCCAACGCGGTCTGCCGGCAGGTTTTAGCGGCTCTTCAGGAAAAAAGCTTGACAAAAGGCTGACAACTGTATTACTATGTTACCAGAATCAATTTTCGAAAGGACGCTGGTTATGATTTCCGCCACAGAAACAAAGCGATTTACAAGCTTTATTTATCCCGGCTATTTTATGGCTTGGGATTTTTCTGCGTGCAATCGAATCAGAAACTGCGACTTTTTTCGGACATAATTGCCTTCTATTTTTCTATGCTTAGTAAAATAATGATGGCGGATGCTTCGCGGAACTCGCAGAGAGTTCCGCTTTTTTATTGCCCAAATGAAATTTTGATTCCATTTTAAAGTAAATTATTTTCTAGGAGGACACCAGCATGATTATCGTACTAAAGCCCCAAAGCAGCAAAAAGGTGGTAGACGAGTTCGTAGATTCCCTGCAAAAGAATTACGACGTAAAGGTAAACGAGTGGGTTGGCACCCAGTCCACCGTGTTAGGCCTGATCGGCGACACCTCTGTCATCGATATCGACTACATTGCCGCCCAGGACATTGTGGAAAGCGTCAAGCGGGTCCAGGAGCCTTACAAAAAGGCCAACCGGAAATTCCATCCGGACGACACGGTGGTCACCCTGCCTGGCGGCCAGAAAATCGGAGACGGCGGCTTAAGCCTGATCGCCGGCCCCTGCTCCGTGGAATCGGAGGCTCAGATTGTGGAGATCGCCAAAAGCGTGAAGGCCTCCGGCGCCCAGTTCCTCCGGGGCGGCGCTTTCAAGCCCAGAACCAGCCCCTACGCGTTCCAGGGGCTAAAGGCCGAGGGCCTGGAGCTTCTGCGGGAGGCCAGAAAAGTCACCGGCCTGCCTATCGTCACTGAAATCATGCGGGTCAGCCACATACCCCTGTTTGAGGACGTGGATGTGATCCAGGTTGGCGCCCGGAACATGCAGAACTTCGAGCTGTTAAAGGAGCTTGGCAAGCTGGATAAACCGATTCTGCTGAAGAGGGGCCTGTCCTCCACCATTGAGGAGCTTTTGATGAGCGCCGAGTATATTATGGCTGGCGGCAACGAAAAGGTGATCCTTTGCGAGCGCGGCATCCGCACCTACGAAACCTACACCAGGAACACCCTGGATATTTCCGCGGTGCCCATTCTCAAAAAGCTTTCCCACCTGCCGGTAATCGTCGATCCCAGCCACGCCTCCGGCATCAGCTGGCTGGTGGAGCCTCTGGCACTGGCCGCGGTAGCCGCCGGCGCCGACGGCTTGATTATCGAGGTGCATAACGACCCCCGCCACGCCCTTTCCGACGGCGCCCAGTCCCTGACCCCGGATCAGTTCGACCAGGTGGCCAAGCATATCAACGCCGCCGCCAAGGCCTTCGGCCGCAAGGTGGGCTGAGATGCGGATCGCTGTCGTTGGGCTGGGAATTATCGGCGGCTCCCTGTGCAAGGCGTTTCGGGAATACACCGGCCACTATGTCATGGGCTATAACCGCACCGCCTCCGTGGCCCAAAAGGCCCTGGAGACAGGGGCCATTCACGAAATCTGCACCCCCGAATTGTTGAAAACCGCGGATGTGATCTATCTTTGCCTGTATCCACAGGCGGCGGTGGCGTTTGTCAAGGAACATCACGAATCCATCCGGCCCGGCTGTATCGTTACCGACGCCGCCGGCATCAAAACCGCCATCTGCTCCCAGCTGAAGGCCCTGGCGGAGGAATACGGTTTTATTTTCGTCGGCAGCCACCCTATGGCGGGAAAAGAGCGCAGCGGCTTTGAGGTTTCCGAGGCCTCCTTGTTCAACGGCGCCAGCTACATCCTGGTGCCCTGCGGCGCTCCCAAAATGGCGGTGGACACCTTAAAAAAGCTGGCGCTGGAAATCGGCTTCGCCATGACCCCGGAAACCACTCCGGAAGAGCACGACCGCATGATCGCCTTTACCTCCCAGCTTCCCCATGTGCTGGCCTGCGCCTATGTCATGAGCCCTCAGTGCCCCAGGCATAAGGGCTATTCCGCCGGCAGTTATCGGGATGTGTCCCGGGTGGCCAGGATCAACGAGGTGCTTTGGAGCGAGTTGTTCCTGGAGAACCGGGAGCCGCTTACCGCGGAGCTGGACACGCTGATAGAAAACATCACCGCCATCCGGGACCAGATCAGCGGCGGCGGTCAGGAAAAACTGATGGCCCTGCTGCGAAAGGGCCGGGAAATCAAGGAGGCGCTGGGCGAATGAAAATTTTACTGGTGAAAACAGGAAACCCATATGAAATTAAAATAGAACGGGGCCTGGCCCAAAGGGCCGGCGCTGAAATCCGTCAGGTTCCCGCGCTGCGAAAGGCAAAAAAAGCGGCGGTGGTCACCGATTCCAACCTGGAGGGCCAGGCGCGGGGGGTAGCCGCTTCGCTGAAAGCGGCGGGCTATGGCGACGTGATGGCTCACGTCTTCCCCGCCGGGGAGGAAAGCAAAAACCTTTCCTCTGTCGGCGCTATGCTGGAAGCCTTCGCCCAGTTCGGCCTGACCCGTACCGATTTTGTCGTGGCCTTCGGCGGCGGCGTCACCGGGGACATGGCGGGCTTTGCCGCCGCCTCCTATCTGCGGGGCGTCCCCTTTGTCCAGATTCCCACCTCCCTGCTGGCCCAGGTGGATTCCTCCGTGGGTGGAAAAACCGGGGTGGACCTGCCCCAGGGCAAAAACCTGGCGGGCGCTTTTTGGCAGCCCAGCCTGGTGCTTATCGACCCGGACACGCTGGACACCCTGCCCGCCCGCTATTTTGCCGACGGCATGGGCGAGGTAATCAAATACGGCTGCATCCGCAGCCGGGCCCTGTTCGACAGCCTGAAGGGCGGAAACGCCCGGGAGCGGATTGAGGACATCATTTTCCAGTGCGTGGACATTAAGCGCCAGGTAGTGGAAAACGACGAGCGGGACAAGGGCGAACGGATGATTTTAAACTTCGGCCACACCCTGGGCCACTCCCTGGAAAAAGCCCACCATTTCCAGGGCCTTTCCCACGGGGAGGCGGTAGGCGTCGGCATGGTGCGGATCACCCAGGCTTCGGAGGCCGCGGGCTTTACCCAAAAGGGAACCGCCGATGAGCTCTGTTCTGTCCTGCGGTCCTACGGCCTGCCGGTTTCCGACAGCGTTTCCGACCAGGCCGCCGCCCAGGGCGCTGTCAACGATAAAAAATCCTTAAACGGCAGCTTGAACCTAATCTTGCTGAAAAGTATCGGCCAATGCGCCGTGGTTCCCATTGGCCAGCGGGACTTACTGCCCTTTTTAGAGGGGAGGCTCTCTATTTGATCCGTGAAGTTTCCGTCCCTGGAAAAAGCCTCGCCGGGACCGTTACCCTTCCCCCCTCAAAAAGCGCCGCCCACCGGGCGGTTCTCTGCGCTTCTTTGGCAAAGGGGGTTTCCCATCTTTCTAACTTTGGTGTTTCCCAGGATATGCAGGCCACCTGCCGGGCGGTAGAGGCCCTGGGGGTAAAGACCCGTCTCGCGGGAAATACTTTGATTGTGGATTCCAGGGGCTTATTTTCGCCAGAGCAGGCGGTATTAGACTGCGGCGAATCTGGTTCCACCCTGCGGTTTTTGATCCCTATCGCCGCCGCTGGAGGGGTTTGCGCCGAGTTTACCGGCAAGGGCCGGCTGCCCCAGCGCCCTATCGGGGTTTATCTGGACTGCCTGCCCAACGCTGGGGTCTCCTGCCAGACTGAGGGCGGGCTTCCCCTGAAAATCAGCGGAACGCTGCGGCCGGGCGTTTTCTCTCTGCCGGGCAATATCAGTTCCCAGTTTATCACCGGCCTGCTGCTGGCCCTGCCGGTGCTTGGGGGAGACAGCCAAATCCTTTTGACCTCCCCGCTGGAGTCCGCCGGGTACGTGGACATGACCATCGAAATGATGAGCCGTTTCGGCGTTTCCGTTACTCCCATGGAAAACGGCTGGCTGGTGCCTGGAAACCAAAGCTACATCCCCCGGGATTTGGCCATCGAGGGAGATTGGTCCCAGGGGGCGTTTTTCCTGGCCGCCGGGGCGCTTTCCCAAAATAAGGATACCTCTATCCTCATCAAGGGCCTGCAAAAGCACTCCACCCAAGGGGACCGGCAGGCGTTTTCCCTAATCCAGCAGTTCGGCGCCAGGCTCTGCTGGGAGCCGGAGGGCCTTCGGGCCGCTCCCGGCGTTTTACAGCCGGTTTCCTCTATCGACGCCTCCCAAATTCCGGATCTGGTGCCGGTCCTGGCGGCCACCGCCGCCTTTTGCCCCGGCGTCACCTCCATCACCGGCGCGGCCAGGCTGCGGATGAAGGAAAGTGACCGGCTGAAAACCGTGGCCCAGGGCATTACCGCCCTGGGCGGGGATATCCGCGAGCTGCCTGACGGCCTGGTGATTACCGGAAAGCCCGGCCTTGCCGGCGGGCGGGTGAAGGGCTTTAACGACCACCGGATTGTTATGGCGATGGCGATCGCCTCCCTTGGGTGCGATCAGCCCGTCGTCATTACCGACGCTCAAAGCGTCGGCAAATCTTACCCGGACTTTTTTGAGGATTTTATCGCGTTAGGAGGAAAAGCGGATGTCATCTAACTGGGGAACCCAACTAAAGCTGTCTATTTTCGGGGAAAGCCACGGGGCTGGAATCGGCGTGGTGCTGGACGGCCTGCCCGCCGGCGTTTCCATTGACAAAGACGAGATCCTAACCCAAATGGCCCGCCGGGCCCCGGGCAGGGACCTGGCCTCTACTCCCCGCAGGGAGGACGACCTGCCGGAAATTCTGTCCGGCCTGCTGAACGATACCCTCACCGGCGCCCCTTTGGCGGCGGTGATCCGCAACCGCAACGTCCGTTCCGGGGATTACGGCAATTTGTCGGCCCTGCCCAGGCCGGGCCACGCCGATTACACCGGGCATATCCGCTACCAGGGGGCCAACGACATCCGCGGCGGCGGCCACTTTTCCGGACGGCTGACGGCGCCTTTGGTGTTCGCCGGGGCCGTCTGCCGCCAGGTACTGGCACGGCAGGGTATTGAGACCGCCGCGCACATCGCTGCTATCGGCGCCGTTGAGGACGAGCCCTTCCCCACCCTGGATATTCCCAAGGAGCTGATGGGCCGGCTGAGCCATTCCCCCTTTGCCGTGATACGGCCTAGGGCTGAAGACGACATGCGTGCCGAGATCGAACGGGCCCGGCTGGATTGCGACAGCGTGGGCGGCATAGTGGAATGCGCCGTCACCGGCGTGCCCGCCGGTGTGGGCTCTCCCATGTTCGGCGGCGTGGAGAACGCGCTTTCCTCCATTTTATTCGGTATCCCCGCGGTAAAAGGCGTGGAATTCGGCGACGGGTTCTCCTGCTGCGGCCGCCGGGGCAGCGAAAACAACGACAGCTTTTATTACGACGAAAGCAAGCGGGTGAAAACCCGCACCAACCACTGCGGCGGCGTTTTAGGCGGCATTACCAACGGTATGCCAATCCTGTTCCGCGTAGGGGTCAAGCCTACGGCCTCTATCGGCAGGGAACAGGATACCATCGACCTTAATAAGCGGGAAAACGCGAAACTAGTGGTCAAGGGCCGCCACGATCCCTGCATCGTCCCCAGGGCGGTGCCTGTGGTGGAGGCCGCCGCCGCTGTGGCTATCTTAGATTTACTGCTGGAAAGGGGATTATCATGACATTAAAAGAGGTGCGCCGGCGGATCGACGCCATCGACAGCCAACTGGTACCCTTGTTCTGCCAGCGGATGGACTGCTCCCGGGAGGTGGCTAAAATCAAGGAGCGGGAGCAGCTTCCCATTTTCAACGCCCAGCGGGAGGACGAGATTTTAGACCGGGTGGCCCGGGAAGCCGGGGATTACGGCGACGCCGCCCGCATGGTATACGCCTCTATTATGCAGGCCAGCCGGGCCCTTCAGCACGGGGCTCTGAATTCCGGTGGGGAACTGCGCCGGCAGATTCAGTCCGCCAGCGCCGCTCCGCCTTCTGGAAAAGATCTTATTTTAGCCTGTCCCGGGGTGTCCGGCAGCTTTTCCCATCAGGCCGCTTCACAGCTTTTCCCCCATAGCCGTCCTGTGTTTTACCCCGTGTTTGCGGATGTGTTCTCCGCAATCGACCGTGACCAGGCGGATCTTGGCGTAATCCCGGTAGAAAATTCCTCCGCCGGATCGGTAACCGACGTGTATGACCTGCTTCTCCGCTACCGGTTTTCCATCATCGGCGCCACCCATCTTTCCGTGCGGCATTCCCTCTGCGCCGCGGAAAACGCCTCGCTTGACACCGTCAGGCAGGTGTATTCCCATCCCCAGGCTCTGTCCCAATGCTCCCTGAAAATCAAGGAACTGGGGCTGGAACCGGAGAAATACTCCAATACCGCCGCCGCGGCTGAAATGGTGGCAAAGAAGAAGAATCCGGCCTTTGCCGCCATCTGCTCCCTGGAGGCCGCCAAGGAATATGGACTGAAAATCTTAGATGAAAATATTCAGAACAGCTCCACCAACCAAACCCGCTTCGTGGTCATCTCCAAGGCCCTGTCCATTCCGGACGACGCCGATAAAATCAGCCTTTGTTTTTCTCTGAACCACACCACCGGCTCCCTTTACAGCGTGCTGGGGCGGTTCGCCATGCTGGGGCTGAATCTAACTAAAATCGAGTCCCGTCCCATTCCGGACCGGAACTTCGAATATTTCTTCTATTTGGACTTCACCGGAAGCGCCAGGGATGAAAAGGTGCTGGATTTAATCTGCGCTTTAAGCGATGAACTGCCCAGTTTCTCCTTCCTGGGAAACTACCGGGAAACCGAGTAAGCCAAAACGGGTGTTCCCGCCGTTCTTTCGGTGGTGATGATGCCCTTTGGCTACAGC
>CABUCM010000039.1 GCA_902490005.1 uncultured Ruminiclostridium sp. | reverse complement strand
CGGCGGCAAAGCCGCCGATGGCTGAGAGAGCATTTGACCATGAACGAAAAACGGCAAGCGTTTTTCATGTAAGGTGCAGGCTGTGTCAGCCTGTCATTATGGTATCATAAAAAATTCAGCGGGAATTCAAAATAAGGAGTTTTTTGATGTTAGCGGAAGAAAAAAAGGAATCCGGTAAAAAACTTGACGAAACCCAGAGAGACCCTCAGGAGGATAGAAAGTATATCATCCGCAGAAGAGCGGTCAGCATTGTATCTTTTCTGATTTTAATCGGCTTTTTTGCCGTAGTGGCTGTCTATGTGGGCAGGCCTATGCTCAACCTTGCCAAGGACCCGGAAATGTTCCGCCAGTGGGTGGACGCCCACGGCTTCGGCGGCAAAATGGCCATGGTGGGCATGATGGTCCTCCAGGTGGTGGTGGCGGTGATTCCCGGCGAGCCGCTGGAAATCGGCGCGGGCTACGCTTTCGGCGCCTGGGAGGGGCTGCTGCTGTGCCTGGTCGGCGCGGCCATCGGTTCCGCCATGATCTTCTTCTTTGTAAAGCTGCTGGGTATCAAAATGGTAGAAGCTTTTATTTCCCGGGAAAAAATCAATTCGCTGAAATTCATCAAAAGCAGCAGGCGGCTGAATCTGCTGATGTTTATTCTGTTTTTTATTCCCGGCACCCCCAAAGACCTGTTTACCTATTTCGCCGGCCTGACGCCCATGAAGCTGCACACGTTTTTGATGATTTCCACCATTGCCAGAATCCCTTCGGTGATTACCTCCACCATAGGAGGCCATGCCCTGGGGACCCAGCAGTATGTTTTTGCGGCGGTAGTGTTTACCATTACCATTATTATCAGCTTAATCGGAATTTTCGTTTACCGGAGGATTTCCAAGCAGGAAAAGGAAAAAGAAAAAGAGGAGAGTCAGAATGATACCATTTCTCAGGGATAACAGCGTGGTTTTTCTTGGGCTTTTATCCTGGTTTATCGCCCAGCTGATTAAATTTATCATTGAGCTGTCCAGCCACCGCAAAATTAATTGGAAACGCTTTTTTGAATCCGGCGGCATGCCCAGTTCCCATTCATCCTTTGTGTGCTCCATCGCCATGGGCATCGGTTTTCGGGAGGGGTTTGGCTCCAGTTTCTTCGCTCTGGCCTTTATGATCGCCATGGTGGTAATGTATGACGCTATGGGGGTTCGCCGGGCCGCGGGAGAGCAGGCGGAAGCCATTAACGAGCTGCGGGAAAAAATCTCAGAGGACCAGGTGGAGGAGGACCCTTTCCCGGAATGGGGCAAGCCGCTGCGGGAAGCCCTGGGACATAAGCCCACCGAGGTCATCAGCGGCGCGATTTTGGGCATCGCGGTATCATTTTTAACGTTATAATTAGGAAAACATATTGCAAAAGGAAATGATAAAATATATTTTTAAGATCTATAAAAAGTTACTTATTTTGCCCTTTTTTCGGTATTGTTTTAGCCAGCCGGCCCTTTCCGAGGTCCTTTCGGAAAATTCTGAAGATTGACTTTGCCAGGGGAGTCGGCTATACTAAAATCAAATAGAAAAACGTTTTATACAAGGAGGCGCTTTCATGGAAAATTATCTGCTGGGATTGGATAACGGCGGCACCATGGTAAAAGCCGTTATTTTCGACGGGAACGGAAAAGAGGTGGCTGGCGCGGCTGCCAAGCTGCGTATGATTACGCCGGAGTCTTCCATGACGGAACGGGATATGGAAGAACTGTGGGAGGCTAACTGCCAGGTGATCCGAGAGGCGCTGGCCAAGGCCGGCGACGGCGCGGCGGAGAAAATCCGGGGCATCGCGTGTTCCGGCCACGGAAAGGGCCTTTACCTGTGGGGTAAGGACAACAAGCCGGCTTACAACGGCATTGTATCCACCGACGGCCGGGCCTGGAAATATCCCGAGCAATGGCAGAAAGACGGCACTGCGGAAAAGGCCTTTGAAAAAACCTATCAGCGGATTCTGGCGTCGCAGCCGGTGTCCATTTTGAATTGGTTCAAGGAACATAAGCCCCAAGTGCTGGAGAATACCCAGTGGATTTTTGAATGTAAGGACTATATCCGGTTCCGTCTCACCGGGGAAGCGTACGCGGAGAAAACCGACTATTCCGGCTCCGGCCTGATGAACCTGAGGGACCGGTGCTTTGACCCGGACCTGCTTGATTTGTTTGGCCTGAAGGATTTGATCGGCTGCCTGCCGCCCTTGAAAAACGCCACCGACGTGTGCGGCACCGTCAGCAAGGAAACCGCGGAGCGCACCGGCCTGAAGGAAGGCACCCCTGTTGCCGGCGGCATGTTTGACATCGACGCCTGCGCCGTGGCCATGGACGTCACTGATGAAGAGAACCTGTGCGTCATTGCCGGCACCTGGAGCATCAACGAGTTCCTGTCTAAAACCCCGGTTTTAGACGGCACTGTCATGATGAATTCCATTTTCGCCCTGCCAGAGTACTATCTGGTGGAAGAGTGCAGCGCCACCTCCGCCGGGAACCATGAATGGTTTACCGAGATGTTCCTCCAGGAAGAAAAGGAAGAGGCCAAGCGCCTGGGGATGAACGTTTACCAATATACCGACCGGCTTGCCGCTGAGGTGGGCCCGGCGGACCAGAATATTATTTTCCTGCCCTTCCTTTACGGCTCCAACTACGACCCCAGGGCAAAGGCCTGCTTTGTGGGCCTGGACAGCCACCACACCCGGGGGCAGATCATCCGGGCCGTGCTGGAGGGCGTGGTGTTCTGCCATATGGTCCATATCGAGAAGCTGCTGCGTCACATGAAGCCCAACGCCATCCGCTTGGCGGGCGGCGCCGCCAATTCCCCCCTGTGGGTGCAGATGTTCGCTGACGTTATCGGCCTGCCGGTGGAAATCGTTAAGGTGAAGGAACTGGGTTCCTTAGGCTGCGCCATGGCCGCGGCGGTAGCCGCCGGCCTGTACAGCGACTGCAAAGACGCCGCCAAGCACATGGTGACCATTGGCGACCGGGTGGCTCCCAATATGGAAAACCATAAAATTTATCAAAAGAAATTTGAGCTTTACCGCAAGGTGTCCGACGCCCTGTCTCCCCTGTGGGACGATTTCTCCCAGGAATAACCGGGCGCGGACCTGTAAAAACAACGCTGTTGAAAGCCTGAAAGGGAAATTTTCCTTTCAGGCTTTTTTGTGGCGGCACAGGCGAACCACAGCCATGGACGGAGATGGAAAACATTTAGGAATAGCGCCGGAAAATCGTATGTCAACCGATTGACATTTCCCCTTTTTTATGCTATGCTTCAAAGCGGAAAAGCTGTGTAAACCGCCGGGGTTTTGCACAGACTAAAAACAAATAGAAAAAAGGAGCGGATGATATGGCGGTTGAAAACAAAATCATGCTGATCACCTACGCGGACAGCCTGGGCAAAAACCTGAAGGAGCTGAAAGAGGTTTTGAAGGAGCATTTCGCCAAGGCGGTAGGCGGCGTGCATATTCTTCCCTTTTTCCCTTCCAGCGCGGACCGGGGTTTCGCTCCCATGGAATATGAGCGTGTGGACCCCCAGTTTGGCAGTATGGAGGATGTCCGGGCCCTGAGCCGGGAGCATTACCTGATGTTTGACTTCATGGTAAACCATATTTCTAAAAGTTCTAAATATTTTCAGGATTTTCAGGAGAAAAAGGACGCGTCCCAGTACCGGGATTTTTTCATCCGCTACAAGGACTTTTGGACCGGCGGGGAACCTACCCAGGAGCAGGTGGACCTGATTTACAAGAGAAAGCCCCGGGCGCCCTACATCGAGGTGGAATTTCAGGATGGCACCAGGGAAAAGGTGTGGTGCACCTTTTGCGAGGAGCAGATCGACCTGAATGTAGGCGCGCCGGCCGTCAAAAGGTTTATCAAGGATACCCTGGTTTCCATGTGTAAAAACGGCGCCTCCATCATCCGGCTGGACGCCTTTGCCTACGCGGTGAAAAAAGAAAACACCAACTGCTTCTTTGTGGAACCGGAAATTTGGGACCTGCTTCATGAGATTGAACGGGTGGTGGAGCCTTACGGGGTCATGATTCTGCCGGAGATCCACGAGCACTACACCATTCAGCATAAAATCGCTCAAAAGGGCTTTTGGATTTACGATTTCGCCCTGCCGGTGCTGGTGCTGAACGCCCTGTATACCGGAAACGGCAAATATTTGAAGCAATGGCTGGACCAGAGCCCAATGAAGCAGTTCACCACGCTGGACACCCATGACGGCATCGGTATTGTAGATGTCAAGGACCTGATGCCGGACGACGAGGTGGAACGAACCAAGGAGAGCATGTTCACCAAAGGGGCCAACGTGAAAAAAATCTACAATACCGCCGCTTACAACAACTTGGATGTGTACCAGGTCAACTGCACCTATTACTCCGCCCTGGGCAACCGGGACCAGGCCTATCTGCTGGCCCGGGCGATCCAGTTTTTCGCGCCGGGGATTCCCATGGTTTACTATGTGGGCCTGCTGGCGGGAGAAAACGATATTGCGCTGATGGAGGAAACGAAAAACGGGCGGGATATCAACCGGCACTATTATACCAAAGAGGAGGTGGCCCGCCAGCTGGAGCGGAAGGTGGTCCGGGACCTGCGGGATTTGATGGAATTCAGGAACCAATGCCCGGCCTTTGATTTGAACGGCACCTGCAAAACCACCGCGGAAGGCGGCAGGCTGGAAATTGTCCGGGAATACCAGGGGCACAAGGCCGTTTTAAAAGCGGATTTGAAAAGCTTCGCGTTTACCATAGAGACACAGGGATAACGGCAAAGGGCCGGAGGGGAAACCTCCGGCCCTTTGCCGTTATTTTCATGTTTTCGTGCTCGGACACACAAAAAACGGCGGGGGAAAGCCATTTTTTGTGTTTGTTACACCGTGCTCGAACACTTTCTGAATTTTTTTGAAAAAATCCATTGCTTTGCGCGAAAAGAAGTGGTATAGTAGCCTTAAAGAACCAACCTCAGCCAAAGTGACAAGATAGGAGGAAAAAAACTATGTTTCAAAACATCCCTCAGGTAAAATTAGGCATCATTGCGGTCAGCCGCGACTGCTTTGTCATCTCTCTTTCCGAGCGCCGCAGAAAAGCGGTTGTGGAAAGCTATGCCAAAAAAGGCAACGAGATTTATGAAGTGATGACCACGGTGGAAAACGAAAGCGACATGCTCAAGGCGGTGGAAGAGGCCAAAAACGCCGGCTGCAACGCTTTGGTGGTATTCCTGGGCAACTTCGGCCCGGAGACCCCCGAAACCCAGGTGGCCCAGTATTTTGACGGCCCGGTGATGTACGTGGGCGCGGCGGAGGAATCCGGCGACGACCTGATTAACGGCAGAGGCGACGCTTACTGCGGCATGCTGAACTGCTCTTACAACCTGAATTTAAGAAAAATCCGGGCGTTTATCCCCGAATACCCGGTTGGCACCGCCGACGAGCTGGCGGACCTGATCGGGGAGTTCGTACCGGTTGCCACCGCTCTGCTGGGCGTGAGCAATCTGAAGATTTTCACCTTCGGCCCCCGTCCCCACGACTTTTTCGCCTGCAACGCCCCCATCAAGGCCCTTTATGATTTAGGGGTGGAAATCCAGGAGGATTCCGAGCTGGATCTGCTGGTTGCGTACCAGGCCCATGAGGGGGATAAGAGAATCCCCGGGGTGATTGAGGACATGAAGAAGGAACTGGGCGCCGGCTGCCAGTATCCCGACCTGCTGCCGAAGATGGCCCAGTTTGAGCTGACCTTATTGGATTGGGCGGAGGAAAACAAGGGCTCCCGCCAGTATGTGGCGTTCGCCAACAAATGCTGGCCGGCGTTCCCCAAAGCCTTCGGCTTTGTGCCCTGCTATGTGAACGGCCGCCTGATGGCCAGGGGTATCCCGGTAGCCTGCGAGGTGGATATTTACGGCGCTTTGAGCGAATACATAGGCCTGTGCGTCTCCGGCGACCAGGTGACCCTGCTGGATATCAACAACACCGTTCCCCAGGACCTGTATGACCAGGAAATCAAAGGGAACTACGATTATCGCCTGCATGAAACCTTCATGGGCTTCCACTGCGGCAATACGCCCATGTGCAAGCTCAACTCCGGCGCGCTGAAATACCAGCTGATCCAGAACCGGAACCTGGAAAAAGGCGGAGAGCCTGATTTCACCAGAGGCACCTTGGAAGGGGATATCGCCCCCGGCCAGATCACCTTCTACCGTCTCCAGTCCACTGCGGATACCCAGCTTACCAGCTACATCGCCCAGGGCGAGATCCTGCCGGTGGCCACCCGCTCCTTCGGCGGCATCGGCATCTTTGCCATTTCCGAGATGGACCGGTTCTACCGCCACGTGCTTCTTTCCAAGCACTATCCCCATCACGGCGCCGTGGCCTTCGGCCATGTGGGTAAGGCGCTGTACAGCGTGTTCCAGTATCTGGGTGTGGAGGATATCGCTTACAACCAGCCCAAAGGAATCCTGTATAAAGACGAGAATCCCTTTGCGTAATCATTGAGCTATGATAAAATCATGAAAAAAGCCGGCGTACCCTTTTGGGTACGCCGGCTTTTCGCAATGAAACGGTTTTCATTCACCATACCAATACCGTTTTTGAAAGTTTATTTCGCGGCTTCCTCCGCAATGTTTCTGGCCACCGCCACGCCGGTGACGGAAGCCTGCATCAGGCCTCGGGTGATGCCCGCGCCGTCGCCGATGGCAAACAGGTTCTTAACCTTGGTCTCGAACCGGTTGTCCACCTGGATTTTGCTGGAATAGAATTTTACCTCCACGCCGTAAAGCAGGGTGTTCTTGGAGTAAAGGCCCGGCGCCAGCTTGTCGAAGGCCTTTAGGCTTTCCACAATGCTGGTAAGGTGCCGGTGGGGCAGGACAAAGGAAAGGTCCCCGGGCACCGCGTTTTTTAGCGTGGGCTCGGTGGTGGACTTAGAAAGCCGCTCCTTGTCGGTGCGGCGGCCCATCAGCAGGTCCCCCAGGCGCTGCACCATAATGCCGCCGCCGGTGAGCATGTTGCCCAGCTGGGCGATATACCGGCCGTATTCGATGGGCTGGTTAAAAGGCTCGGTGAATTTGGTCGAAACCAGCATGGCGAAATTGGTGTTTTCCGAGTGCTTGTCCTCGTCGGCGTAGCTGTGGCCGTTGACCACGGCGATGCCCTTGCCGCCCACGCCGCCTTCATAGTGCTCCTCGCTGACGATGCCGCCGGGGTTCATGCAGAAGGTGCGCACCTTGTTCTCAAAGGTATCCGAGTAATACACCAGCTTGGCCTCGTAAAGGTTTTTGGTCAGGTGGTCCATAACGGCGTTGGGCACTTCCACCCGGACGCCGATATCCACGGCGTTGTTGATGGTCTGCAGGTGGTTGGCCCGGGCAACGGCGGTGAGCCATTCGGCGCCGCCCCGGCCGGGCGCCGCCACCACAAAGCGGGCTTTTTCCAGCCTGCGTTCCCCGTCCTTGCCGATAAGCCATACGCCGGTGGCCTGCCCGTCCTCAATTTCAATGGTGTCCGCCTTGGTGTATTCCCGGAACTCAAAGTTTTCCCGGCTGTTCAGATAGCGGTACATTTCCCGAAGCACCTCAAAGGAATACTCCGTGCCCATGTGCCGGACCGGGCAGGGAATCAGCTTAATGTTGTGCTTGTGAGCCTCGTAGCTCACCTGCTCGGCGAACTTGTCGCTTTTGCCGAACACCTTGTCCGGCGCGCCAAACTTCAAATAAATATCGTCGGCGTAATGGATCAGATCCCGGACCTCCTGCACGGTGAGGTAGTCGGTGACATTGCCGCCCACCTCTTCGGACAGGGAAAGCTTGCCGTCGGAAAAAGCGCCGGCGCCCGCCCAGCCGTTCATAATGTGGCAGGTCTTGCAGTGGGCGCAGTGGCTGGAGGTCCTGGCGGGGCAGGAGCGGTTGTCGATGGTTGAGCCGGAATCCACCACCAGCACCTTCATCTGGGGCATGAGCTTGTCCAGTTCCAGCGCGGTGAAGATGCCCGCGGGGCCCGCGCCGATTACGATTACGTCATAATGATACATGTTTTATTTTCTCCTTTATATTCACACCGGGGCGGAATCTGAGATTTCTGCCGCGCCTGGCTTGAAAATCAAAATCAGGGGTTGGGGGTCATGCGCAGAATCTTTTTGGCGTTGCCGCTGAAAATCTTCTCATATTCGCCGTCGGTCAAACCCAGGGAAAGCAGGGTCTCTACCTCGGTTTTGTGGTCCCACATGGGAAAATCCACGCCGAACAGCATACGGTCCGCGCCGTAGGCCCGGATGAGCTCCTTGCTGCGCACCTTGCCCAGAAAAGCGAAGGAGCTGGAGGTGTCCAGCCAGCAGTTCCGGTCCAGCAGGTATTCCATCGCCAGGTCCCACAGGGACCAGCCGCCGAAATGGGCGCCGATGACCTCCAGCTTGGGAAAATCGTCCAGGATATGGGCCAGGCGGCGGGGATGGGAAAAGTCGTAACGGTAATCGCCGCAGTGGATCAGGATTGGCAGGCGGCCCTCGATGGCCTCGTAAATGGGGTACATGGACGGGTCGTCCATATGAAACCGCTGGACGTCGGGGTGGATCTTCATGCCGTGAAGCCCCAGCTTGATGCAGCGATCAATTTCGTCCACCGGGTTTTCCAAGCCCGGGTGAATGGTGCCAAAGCCGATGAGCCGGTCAGGATGCTGCCGGCAGGTCTCGCAGATAAAATCGTTGATGCTCTGGACCTGCTTGGATACCGTGGCCACCGATTGAACCACGAACATGCCAACCCCGGCTTCATCCCCGCTTTTCAGCAGGGTGTCCACGCTGCCGATTTTATTCATTGGAATGGAATAGAACTCCCCCACGCTGTGAGAAGCCTTTTCCGCGATTTTATCTGGATAAATGTGGGCGTGAAAATCAATAATATCCATCATGGCATAAAACTTCTTTCTATTCAAAGATATGAAAATTTTCAAGGCTTTCAATTTTTGACCATTAAAACCCAATTTATAATATTATCAGAACCACCCTTCTTTTGTCAAGATAAAGATTGACGTTTCCCTTGGTTTTTACTACAATAAAAGCAAAGGGTTGAAGGGAGCGTATTAAAAATGGCTGAAGTAAAAGGAATGAAAGGGCTCAGGTTCCAAACGCCGGCTGCCGGAAGCATCCAGGAGCTGTGCTGCCCGCCTTACGATATCATCAGCGAGGAGCAGAGAAAGGCTTATTTAGAAAGAAACGGGCACAACGTCATCCGGCTGGAACTGCCAAAAGGGGAGAACCCCTATGAAACCGCCGGCAGGCTGCTGGACGAGTGGATTCAGCAGGGAATTTTGAAGCGGGAGGACAAGGAAAGCCTTTATATTTACGAGGAGGAGTTCACCGCCCGGGGAGAGCGGAAGAAGGTCAAGGGCTTTATCTGCCGGGTGAAGCTGGAGGAGTTTGAAAAGGGCGTGGTGCTGCCCCATGAGGAGACCCTATCCAAGGCCAAGGAGGACCGGTTTAACCTAATGAAAGCCACCTTCTGCAATTTCAGCCAGATTTATTCGTTATATATGGACCCGGAGCACGCCACCCTGTCAAAGATCGATGAGCTGTCTCAAGGCAGGCCCCAGGTGGAATTTACCGACGGGGAGGGAGTGACCCACCGGCTGTGGGTGGTGTCGGACCCACAGGCAGTTGCCGCCGTGTGCGGTGATTTTAAAGACCGGAAGCTGTACATCGCCGACGGCCACCACCGGTATGAAACCGCGTTGAATTTCAGAAACTACTGCCGCCAGCATGGCCTTGCCAAGGAAGGGGACCCGGCGGATGATATCATGATGATGCTGGTGGATATGGAGCACGACGGCCTGGTGGTGTTCCCCACCCACCGCCTGCTGCGGGATTTGAAAGATTTCGACCCAGCCGCCGCCAAGAAGGCCTGCGAGCCGTATTTCCAGGTGGAGGAGAAAACCGGCCCGGCGGATATGGAAAGGGTGCTGGATGAAAAATACGCCAAGGGGGAAAAGGCTTTCGGCTTTTACTGCGGCGGGGACCGCTGGACCCTGCTGACCTTAAAGGACCTTTCCGTGCTGGACGGGCTTCTGCCGGGCCTCAGCGAAGCGTCCAGAAGCCTGGACGTGACGGTGCTGCACACCTTGGTGCTGGAAAAACTGTTCGGCATCGATAAGGAAAACATGGCGAACCAGGTCAATTTAACCTACACCCGCAGCTTCCAGGAGGCGGTGGAAAGCGTGGAAAAGGGCGAGAGCCAATGCGCTTTCATTTTAAATCCCACCCGGGTGACGGAAATCCGGGACGTGGCCGCCGCCGGGGAGAAGATGCCCCAGAAATCTACCTATTTCTATCCCAAGCTCATCACCGGCCTGGTGATGAACCCATTGAAATAGGCTAAAAAACAGTGGAAAAGTTGGCCGTTTTTCCGTAAATTAATGGTTTACAAGGTACGGTAACTGTGCTATACTTTATAAGTCCACGTATCTGCGTGCGCACAAACGCCCTTACCCCGGTTTCAGGAGTAAGCCCCAATGGGGAACCCACCTGCCTGCTACTGGGATATGGGAAATAAAACAACGAGGTGAAAAAGCATGTTAAAAGAAGAAAAGAACGCAATTATCAAGGAGTATGCCCAGCACGAAGGGGATACCGGTTCTCCTGAGGTGCAGATCGCCCTTCTGACCAAGAGAATCAACGACCTGACCGAGCACCTGAAAACCCACAAGAAGGACCACCATTCCCGCCGGGGGCTTTTGAAAATGGTTGGCCAGAGAAGAAATCTTTTGAACTACCTGACCAAGGTGGATATCGAAAGATACCGTGCCATCATTGCCAGATTAGGCATCCGTAAATAATTCGCTTCATCGGGCAGGCGGCTTTTAGCCGTCTGCCCTTTCGAAGTTTACAGCAGGTTTTTTCAGGAGGCTGGAAACGGTTTTAGCAGTGAAACGAGGCCCCGGCGTTCCGGAGTTTGGTTTTATTGCTAAATCGCTTCTCCTCCTGCGGAAGATAAATTTTTAGGAGGAAACAATATGTTCGAAAATTACAAGGTTTATGAAACCGATTTTGCGGGGCGCCCCCTCAAAATCGAAACAGGCAAAATCGCCCAGCTGGCCAACGGCGCCTGCTTTGTCCGCTACGGCGATACCGTGGTGAACGTGGCGGTGACCGCCTCCGCCAAGCCCAGGGACGGCATCGACTTTTTCCCGCTGTCCGTGGACTTTGAGGAAAAGCTTTACGCCGTGGGTAAAATTCCCGGCTCTTTCCTGAAAAGGGAAGGCCGCCCCAGCGATAAGGCCATTCTGACCTCCCGGGTCATCGACCGGCCTATCCGCCCCCTGTTCCCCAAGGATATGAGAAACGACGTGTCCGTGGTTTGCACCGTCATGTCCGTGGACCCGGACTGCTCCCCGGAGATCGCCGCTATGGTGGGAACCTCCGCGGCCCTGACCATCTCCGATATCCCGTGGAAAGGCCCCATCTCCGGCGTTTCCGTAGGCTATGTGGACGGCGAGTATGTCATCAACCCCACCGCGGAGCAGCGTGAGAAATCCCAGATGGCCGTTACCGTGGCCTCTACCGATAAGCTCATCGCCATGATCGAGGCCGGCGCCAACGAGGTGTCCGACGAGGTGATGTACAACGGCATTATGGCGGGCCACGAGGCCAACCAGCAGATCATCGAGTTCATCAAGGGCATGCAGGCGGAAATCGGCAAAGAGAAGTTCTCCTATCCCAGCAACGAGCCGGACCCGGAAATGCTGGCCGCGGTGATGGAGTTCGCCACCGAGGACGTGAAGGCCGCGCTGGATACCGACGACAAGACCGTACGGGACGAGCGGTTAAAGCCCATTTATGAGAAGGTTCACGAGCATTTCGACCCCATCTATCCCGAGTGCGAGGCTAAGATCGACGAGTGTATGTATAAAACCCAGAAGAACGTGGTCCGCCGCTGGCTGCTGGATGAGCAGAAGCGTGTGGACGGCAGGGCCATGGACCAGATGCGTCCCCTGGCCGCCGAGGTTGGCCTGCTGCCCAGGGTACACGGCTCCGGCCTGTTTACCAGAGGCCAGACCCAGGTGCTCACCGCGGCGACCTTAGGCCCGGTCAGCGACCAGCAGATGCTGGACGGCATCGACGGCGACGAGTTCAAGCGGTATATGCATCAATATAATTTCCCGTCCTACTCTGTGGGCGAGACCAGGCCCTCCAGAGGCCCCGGACGCCGGGAAATCGGCCACGGCGCTCTGGCGGAAAGAGCCCTTCTGCCGGTGATCCCGCCGGTTGAGGAGTTCCCCTACGCTTACCGTCTGGTTTCCGAGGTGGTTTCCTCCAACGGCTCCACCTCCCAGGCCTCCATCTGCGGCTCTACCCTGGCGCTGATGGACGCGGGCGTGCCCATTAAGGCGCCGGTAGCCGGTATCTCCTGCGGTTTGATTACCGAGGGCGAGCGCTGGATGACCATGGTGGATATCCAGGGGCTGGAGGATTTCTTCGGCGATATGGACTTTAAGGTTGCCGGTACTCACGAGGGTATCACCGCCATTCAGATGGATCTGAAGATCGACGGACTGACCCCTGAGATCGTGAAGGAGGCTCTGGAAAAGACCCACAAGGCCAGAGACTATATCCTGGATGAGATTATCCTGAAATGCATCCCGGAATCGAGAGCGGAACTGAGCAAATACGCGCCCAAGATGGTTTCCATCACCATTCCGGTGGATAAGATCCGCGAGGTGATCGGTTCCGGCGGCAAGGTGATTCAGAAGATCTGCGCCGAGTGCAGCGTTAAGATGGATGTGGAGGAAGACGGAAACGTATTCATCTCCGGCACCGATCTGGATAACTGCAACCGTGCTTTGACCATTGTCAAGACCATTGTGGAGGACCCGGAGGTGGGCGCGATCTATAAGGGACGCGTCACCCGGCTGATGGATTTCGGCGCGTTTGTGGAAATCGCTCCCGGCAAAGAGGGCCTGGTGCATATTTCCCGGCTGGATGTGAAGCGCACCGAGAAGGTCACCGACGTGGTAAACGTTGACGACGAGGTGCTGGTCAAGGTGCTGGAAATCGACGATAAGGGAAGGCTGAACCTGTCCCGGAGAGACGCTCTCATCGAGGTGGAGGGCCTGACCCCGGAAAATGAGATTTCCGACGCGCCCCGCCGTCCCAGAAGAGACGACCGGAGAGGCCCCAACGGCTTTCGCCCCAACACCAACCGCCCCCGCAGCTAAGGGGCGCGGAAAAGAGGAAAGAGGCGTTTCACCCCTTTGCGGCGGGCGGAACGGCTGACGGCCTCTTGTGATAGAACGGCGCCGCGGCAAGCGCCGGGAATCAGCTTCAAAATTCTGGAATTGCGGCTTTCGGAGTTTTGAATAAAACAGCGGCTTGAGGATTATAACAATTGAATAAGAAATGGGAGCAGCTAACCGGTTGCTCTCATTTTGGCATTTAGGGGGTAGTAAAAGATGGAAAAGACAAGCAATGCTCCTGGAAAGACCGAGTCTTTCTACAAAAGCTATTTTTCCATGACCATGGTCATCGCCCTGCAGAACCTGGTGGTGTACAGCGTAAGCCTGGCGGACAACGTGATGCTGGGCCAATACAACGAGCTGGCCCTTTCCGGGGTGGCTTTGTGCAACCAGATCCAGTATTTTCTGCAAATGACTGTCATGGGAATCGGCGCGGCTATGGTGGTGCTGGCCTCCCAGTATTGGGGAAAAAAGGACACCCAGTCCATTCAGAAAATCATTGCGGTTGGTTTTTGGGTGGCGGTGCTGGTCAGCGTGCTGCTTTGGTGCGCGGCCTTTTTCTTCCCGCGGTGGTGCCTGGGGCTTTTAACCGACGACCAGGAGGTCATCGGCGAAGGGGTCAAATACCTGAAAGTCATTTGCTTTTCCTATGTGTTTTTCGGCATGACCAATACTCTTTTGGCGGGCCTGCGGAGTGTGGAAACGGTAAGAATCGGCTTTTTTGTCGCCGGCTCCACCCTGATTATCAATGTGTGCCTGAATTATCTTTTAATCTATGGCAATTTGGGCGCGCCCAGGCTGGGAAGCCAAGGCGCGGCCATCGCTACGCTCACCTCCAGGGTGATAGAGTTTGGGATCATTTGCTTTTACCTAAAGGCGGTGGACCGGAAGATCCGGTTCCAGTTCCGGTCCCTGCTGCACCTGGACCGTGTTATTTTGAAAAAATTTGTCCGGGTGGGGGCGCCGGCTATAGGGGGCGACTCCATGTGGGGCATCGCCCAGGGCGCTCAAACCGCCATTATCGGCAGGCTGGGGGCCTCGGCGATTGCGGCCAACAGCATCGCCACCACTGTCATACAGGTGCTGACGGTGATTATTCACGGCTCCGCCAACGCCACCGGCGTGATGACCGGCAAGTGGATCGGCGCCGGAAAGATAGAGGAACTGAAACGGTATGTGAAACGGCTTCAGTTTGTGTTTCTCGGACTGGGGCTCGTCACGGGAACGGTGTTATTTTTGGTCAAGGACTTTATTCTGGGCTTTTACGCCATCACGCCGGAAACCAAGCTTATGGCGGAGCATTTTATCCTGATTCTCTGCGTGACTACGGTGGGAACCGGCTATCAGCTCAATGTGCTCACCGGCTTTGTCCGGGGAGGCGGGGATACCTCGTTTGTCCTGATTAACGACAGCATCTTTATGTGGCTGATCGTTCTGCCCGCGTCGGCGCTGGCTGCGTTTGTTTTTCATGCTTCGCCGGAAATTGTGTTTTTGTGCCTGAAATCGGACCAGATTCTCAAATCCTTTGTGGCTTTGGTCAAGGTGAACCGGTGGAAGTGGATTCGGGTATTGACCCAGTAAGGAGTGCTGATTACATAACTTCATGGAAAAGGTGACGTTTCCCAACGGGCTTCGGGTTTTGATGGAAAAGCAGGACCATGTCCGGTCGGTGAGCTTTGGCTTTTGGATCAAAAGCGGTTCCTCTTATGAGACGGCTGCCGAGAACGGCGTTTCCCACTTTATGGAACATATGGCGTTTAAAGGAACGGCGGAACTTTCCGCCCGGCAGATCGCGGAGGAAATGGACGCTATCGGCGGCCAGATGAACGCGTATACCACCAAGGAATATACCTGTTATTACGGAAGAACCTTAACGGAGCACCTGGAGAAAGCGTTTGGGATTTTAGCCGGCATGGTCACCAGCCCCAAATTGGACCCGGAGGATATCCAGACGGAAAAAAACGTCATTATGGAAGAGATCAGCATGACGGAAGATATGCCCGAGGACCGGGTGGCGGAAAACCAATACGCCGGCGTTTGGCGGAACTCCTCCTACGGCAGGCCGATTCTGGGCTCCAGGGAGAGCCTGAAACGGATCGGCAGGGCCGAATTGAAAAAGGTGCTGGAAAAGCGGTATTCCCCTGACCGGATCGTGGCGGCGGCGTGCGGGAATTTTGACCGGGCGCAATTTATGGAACTGGCCGGGCGTTTTTTCGGTGAGAAAAAGCCGGGGGCGGCTTTGGTGGACGACTGCCGCATGTCTTATACCCGTTCCTGTATGCTTCAGGAGGAGGACCAGGAGCAAACCCATATTTGCCTGTGCTTGCCGGGGGTGGACAGCTTGTCCCCCCAGCTTCAGCCCTTGAACCTTTTGAACCTGGCTACCGGCGGCAGCACCTCTTCCCGGCTGTTTCAGCGGCTTCGGGAGGAGCTGGGGCTGGCTTACTCGGTGGACAGCGGCACCTGCGCCTATTTAAGCGGCGGCCTGTTTGAGATTCAGACCGCGGTGAACCCGGAAATGGCGGAAACCGCCGTGGAAGAAATCCTGAAAACCCTGGAGGAGCTGAAAAAGGGAGTGACCTTCACCGAGTTTTCACGGGCCCGGGAACAGCTGAAGGCCGGCCTGGTTATGGGGATGGAGAACGCGTCTTCCCAGGTAGGGCATATGGGCCGGGGTGAGCTGCTGAAGGGCCGGGTGCTTTCCGAGGATGAGCTGCTGGAGATGATCGGCGGCGTCACCATGGAAGAGGTCAATGACATGGCCAATCAAATTTTCAATCTTAACCAGCTTTCGGTTTCCGTGGTGGGGCCTAAGCTGAATCCAAGCTTTTACGAAGCAATCGGGGGAATATCATGAAAGCGAAACGAATTGTGGTCAAGGTGGGAACCTCCACATTGACCTACGACAGCGGTAGGCTGAATATCCGCAGGATCGACCACCTGTGCAAGGTGCTGAGCGATTTGCAGAATTCCGGCCGGGAGATTATTCTGGTAAGCTCCGGCGCCATCGGCGTGGGAGTGGGAAAGCTGGGGCTGAAGCAGCGCCCTAAGGAAACCAGGAAAAAGCAGGCGGTGGCTGCGGTGGGCCAGTGCGAGCTGATGTTTATCTACGACAAGCTGTTCGGGGAATATAACCGCACCGTGGCCCAGATCCTTTTGACCAGGGACGTGGTGGAACAGGACCACAGCAAGCAGAACGTGGGCAACACCTTTGAGGCGTTGATGGAAATGGGGATTATCCCGGTGGTGAATGAAAACGACACCGTGGCGATTGATGAGTTGGAGGGCCAAAATATCGGGGACAACGATACCCTTTCCGCCATTGTGGCGGATATTGTGGAGGCCGACCTGCTGGTGATCCTGACGGACATCGACGGCCTGTACGAGGAGGATCCCCGGAAGAACCCGGACGCTAAACGGATTCCCGTGGTGGAACACATCGACGGGCATATCCGGGAAATCGCCGGGGGCACTGGGTCCAACCGGGGTACTGGCGGAATGAGCACAAAAATTACGGCGGCGGTGGTGGCCACTGAGGCCGGCATCGACTGCTGCGTCATCAACGGCTCCGATCCGGGGCTGCTATACGATTTGCTGGAGGGCCGGGAGATAGGCACCCGGTTCCTGGCAAAGAAAAAAGGGTAACAAACGCTATCGCCGAAGGAGGAAACAAGAATGACCGCAATGGAACAGATGGGAAAGAAGGCTAAGGAGGCCGCCGCGATACTGGCGGTGGCGGGGCAAAAGAAAAACGGCGCCCTGCAGGCCATCGCCCAGGGGCTGTTAAATAACACTGATGAAATTTTAGAGGCTAACCAAAAGGATTTGGAGAATGGAAAGAACGCCGGGCTGACGGCGTCCTTGCTGGACCGCCTGGCCTTGTCCCGGGAGCGGATCGCCTCTATGGCGGAGGGGGTCAGGCAGGTAGCGGCCATGCCGGATCCCATCGGCACGGTGCTTTCCGGTGGGACTCAGCCCAACGGCCTGGAAATCACCAAGGTGCGGGTGCCCTTAGGGGTGATCGGCATCATTTTCGAGGCCCGTCCCAATGTGACCTCTGACGCGGCGGCCCTTTGCCTGAAGGCGGGCAACGCGGTGATTTTAAGAGGGGGCAAGGAAGCGATTCATTCCAATATGGCCATTGCCGGCATCATGCGGGAGGCTGTCGCCCAAGCGGGGCTGCCCAGGGACAGCGTCCAGCTGGTAGAGGACACGTCCCGCCAGTCGTCGGTGGAGCTGATGGAGCTGACGGAGTATTTAGACGTGCTGATTCCCCGGGGCGGCGCCGGGCTGATTAAAGCCGTGGTGGAGAAATCTAAGGTTCCGGTGATTGAAACCGGCGTGGGAAACTGCCATGTGTATATTGACAGCGACGCGGACCTGGAGATGGCGGCGTCCATCGTTTATAACGCTAAAACCTCCCGACCGTCGGTGTGCAACGCCATCGAGACGATTTTGGTCCACGAGGCGGTGGCCAAGGAATTTCTGCCCTTGGTGAAACGCAGGCTGGATGAAAAACAGGTGGAGCTTCACGGAGATGAGAAAACCCGGGAGATCCTGGGAGACTGTGTGATTCCCGCCGCCGAGGAGGATTGGGCGCGGGAATATCTGGATTATAAGCTGGCGGTGCGGGTGGTGCCCTCCATGGAG
Organism: uncultured Ruminiclostridium sp.; assembly: GCA_902490005.1. GTDB lineage: Bacteria > Bacillota > Clostridia > Oscillospirales > Acutalibacteraceae > Clostridium_A. Next base: position 7,606 of record CABUCM010000039.1, on the reverse strand, counting down.
GAGGCGCTGCGCCATATCGCCGCGTACTCCAGCGGGCACAGCGAGTGTATTGTCACCCAAAACTATCAGAAATCCCGAGAGTTTACCAGCCGTGTGGACGCGGCGGCGGTGTATGTCAACGCCTCTACCCGGTTTACCGACGGCGGGGAATTTGGCCTGGGGGCGGAAATCGGCATTTCCACCCAGAAGCTCCATGCCAGAGGGCCTATGGGCTTAAACGAGCTGACCTCTATGAAATTTATCGTGCTGGGCAGCGGGCAGATTCGGTAAGAAAAAAGGTTCAGGGCCGTAAAACGGCGCCTGAACCTTTTTCAAATCAGCAGATACATCAGAGCGAAGAGCAGCTCCATGTCCGCCTCGTTTTCCATTAGAAGCAGAAGCAGGATCAAGATCAGCGTTTGGTCGCTGTCCTTCATCAGAGACTGGAAAATTCCGCCCGCCGGCTGCTTGGGTGTCCCCGCCGCAACTGGAACCGTGGCCGTCTCCTGGCGGCGTTCATTGGTATGCTCCCCCTGGCGATGCGTTTGACGGGATTCCTGCTCGGAGGGCTCGTGCCTTTGCGCCGTCTCCGGCCGCGGGTGCTGGGCCCTGGCCTGCATTTCCCGAACCCGGCGCACCGCCTCCTGCTGCATACGCTGCATATCCTCGCTGTTTTGATTTGCCGGCATTGTTATCGCCTCCCCCAGGCTGAGCCTGGACCCATATCGCGCCCATACCCTGATTGTTTTTTGAAAATACCGCGCCCGCGCCGGTCTCTGCTTAGCGCGAAAGCCTTTTCCAGGCTGAGACTGGACCGATATCGCGCCCACACACTGATCGCTTTTTGAGAATACCGCGCCCGCGCCGGTTTCTGTTGGCGCGAAAGCCTTTTTCCAGGCTGAGCCTGGACCCATATCGCGCCTACACCCTGATTGCTTTTTGAAAATACTGCGCCCGCGCCGGTTTCTGTTGGCGCGAAAGCCTTTTTCCAGGCTGAGCCTGGGCCTATATCGCGCCCAGGGTATTGCGTTAAAGCCTTGAGATTTCCGCCCGCGCGTGGAATCAAGCGTTTCAAATGCAGGCTTTTACCCTTGGCCTTTCCGCGGTGTGAGAACCGTTTTTGGTGGTTTCGCCTGCCTGGGCTACAATAATCCGCCCAAAATACCGCTGCCCTTTAAAAGAGGAAGCAGCTTAAACATGCGCATCATGTTGGCGGATTCGTCCAGCCGTTTTTGCCGCTGGGGTTTTAAGAAGGGCCGCAGGGCGTAGAGCAGGCGGGTGTTGTCGTCCTCCTGCTGAACGCTGGATAACAGCGGGGCGATTTTCATAATGGACTGAAGCATTTCGGGATTCACGCCCTGATCTCCTCCGTTGCCTCCCAAACCGGTTAAAGCGCCCAGGCCGCTGAGGCCGCCCGAACCGCCGCCCAGGCTGCCCAGCAGCGACTCGAGGGGATTGGCGTTTTGCTGTGGCTGAGCGGAGGCTGGAACCGGCGTTTGGGCCGGCGCGCCGGAAGGCTGGCCGTCGGGGGAAACGCCCAGCATGCTGGAAAGGCTTTTGATCTTTTCCATACTGGCCGGGTCGTTTAGAATTTCAGAAATCTTGCCCGCTAAGTCATCCATGGCTGCCTCCTTATTATTTTCCCCCTTGGTTTCCCATCAGCTGGCGCATCAGCGCCTGGGCCTGGGGCGTGGCCAGAAGCTTGTCGGTGGCCTCTTTATCCGCCAGGAGCTTGTGGAGTTTCTCTTGATCCTGGGGGCTCAGCTTGCTAAGCATATCGTTCACTTTTTTTTGGCCTTCGTTATCGGTCATAGGAAAATCCCTCCTTTTGTCAATGAAGGGCGGAAAACGCCGCCCTTCTATACTATGTAAAACCCTGAAAAAGTATGATATAATATCGTCGGGTTCTACCCGGGCGGGGAGTTCAGCCGGCCCATGGCGCGGGCGCTCCCATCGCCGGCAAACTCCCCCGGCTATCATCCTATGCCGCCGCGGGATTTTTGTTCCGGTTTTCTCCTTAGGAAAATGCTTTTATTTACGAAAGGACGCGGTGACATGCGTATTTTAGTGGTTTCTGATACCCACCGGGATTTTGGCGCTCTGCATCACGCCATACAAACCCAGCCCAAGGCGGAGATCGTACTCCACCTGGGGGATGGCGAAGAGGAGCTGATGCAGGTAAAGCCCATGTTCCCGGAAAAAATGATCGTGGGAGTCCGGGGAAACTGCGATTTCGGCTCTCTGCTTCCCTGGGAGGATGAGCTGTCTGTGGAGGGAAAACGGATTTTTTATACCCACGGCTACACCTATCAGGTAAAAATGACTCTGTACAGCCTGGAATGCGCCGCCCGGGACCGAAAAGCGGATATCGCCCTTTACGGCCACACCCACCAAGCGGATATCGATTACCGGGATGGCCTGTACCTAATGAATCCAGGCAGCCTTCACGGCAGCTACGGTACCTATGGTACCATCGACATCACGCCCGCCGGGTTGGTGCCTAACATTGTGAAAAACTATCGGAATTAAAATAAGCCCCTTCCAGGAACGAGAGAACTTACTCATCCCTGGAGGGGGCTTTTCGCGTGCTTTTATTTCTTCATCTGTTTTACCGCCCAGTCGTACAGCGCGGCAATCACCGGCAGCAGGGAGATCCCATCCGCGGTGAGGGCGTACTCCACCCGGGGCGGGATTTCCTGAAACTGGGTGCGCTGAATGAAGCCCTCAGCGGCCAGATCTTTCAGGCTTTGGCTGAACATCATGTCCGTGATACCTGGAATTTTTTCTTTCAGGTCGCCGTAACGCAGGCCGCCGTTATCCGGAACTTGGCCAAGGCCCCATAAAACGCGGAGTTTCCATTTGCCGCCTATCCGGGCGAGAGCGTATTCCAGCGGGTCCTGGGGCGGGAGGCCGGAATCTGTGCCGGGATTGGAAAGAGCGGCTTCCAGCTGGGGGATAGATGCGCGTTTCTCTTTTTTCTCTTTCTTTTCTTTTTTATCCTTTTTCAAACTTTCAGCTCCCTTTCACCAGTTGCCTGTATTCTAAGAGTAACATAAACCTAGGGGTTCGTAAAGAATATTCCAGAAAAATTCTGGAAAGCTAACATGGTATTTTCAAATTTTTTCAGGAGGATAACCATGCAGGAAACGGTAAACGACGTAATGAGCAAAAAGATTGTGGCTGTTCTGCCGGGAGATACCCTGGAGGAGGCCGCCAGGCTGATGAGGGACCACGACGTGGGGGTGCTTCCGGTGGTGTCCGGAGGGGAACTGAAGGGCGTGGTGACGGACCGGGATATCATACTGCATTGCGTGGCCAAGGGCAAGCTGCCCGCCGAGGTAAAAGCCTATCAGATTATGACCAAGGATGTCGTCAGCGTTTCTCCCAGCCAGACCGTCAGCGAGGCAGCCCGGCTTATGGGGAAAGAGCAGGTGCGGCGGCTGCCGGTGGTAAGAGATGGGGTTTTGGACGGTATGGTCAGCATGGCGGATATCGCCCGCCGCCACGCCGGGCCGGAGGTAGCGGCCGCTATTTCAGAAATCAGCGAGCCTTTCGAGGGTATCGCCGGGGCAGTGCGGACCAGGTAAAGGATAGATTGCAAAATGGAGAATATTATGGTAAACTGAATTTACACTAGAAAGGAGATGATTACCGGTGAAAAGAATCGGTATTGCTTTATTATGCGCCCTGTTGGCGGCTTCCCTGATGGCCTCCTGCCAGAACGGCAAGGAAGGCGGGGGACAAACCTCCTCTCAGGCGTCCTCTCAAGCCAGCTCCCAGGCGCCCAGCTCCTCGGCGCCGGCGTCGTCCGGCGCGGCGTCCTCCTCCTCGCCATCCGCCGCGGAGTCCCAGCCGGACAAGGTTTATAAAAGCGGCGCGGACTATACCCTGGAGATCGTGGAGTCGGACCCAACTGACATAGACGGGATCAGCGTTTCCATGACGGTTCCGGTGATGGGCGGCGCGGCGGCCCAGAAATACGGCCTGGGCGGCGAGATCACCCGGCAGATTAACGGCACGGTTCAGGATATTATCGCGGATTCCGGCTACCACACCGGCAGTCTGACCCTGAAAAGCGAGGTCCCTTTTTATTCTGAAAAGCTTCTCAGCATCGTCATGACCATCGATTATACCGCCGAGGGGATGGTGTACCCAGTTCATACGGTGAGAACGGTGAACTTCATTCTGGGGGACAGCGGCTTTTCCGATTTTGCCAGCGCCATTGAGGACAACGACGCGTTCCGCAGCGCGCTGACAGCCAACAACGACACCTCTGTGGATGAGGAAACCCTGCTCTCCGGGGTAGGCGACGCCAGCGTTTACTTTACGGAAACCGGCGTGGGAATCGCGGTGCCGGTGCCCCATGCTGTGGGCGATACGGCTCTGGTGGAGATCCCCTACGGCCAGACCGGGGATTTTCGCACCGGCGACCCGGCGTGGGATAATTTCCAATAATGGACAGGGCCGCCGGGAGGATTTCCGGCGGCCCTGGTTTTTTCCAGGCCCGGCGCTGTTTCCCGCCTTTTAAGGCGGCTTTTGCCCTTGAAAACAGATTTAGATAGTTTGCACAAATAATTTCAGAAAAGTTTTTGCAAGTCTACAGAAAAAAAGCTTGCATGTTCCGGTGGAAAATGGTATTATAATTGAGCGTGACTGCGATAGATATGCGATGAAGCGGGAGGTTGCGGCGGTTTCCGCCGGTTTTTCCGTGGAGTATGTCCGATTTTAAACCGGGCGACAGAAATATTTTGAGAAAGTGAAAGCCAGGAATACTCTGCTTTCATGGTACTCAGACGCTTTTTGACCGAACCCGGATTAGACTCTAAGGAGTCCAGTCCGGTTTTTCAATGCAGGTCGAGGAAACACCCGGAAGGGTTGTCGAAATAGAAGCGTCGCCCGCCAACTATTTTAAGGAGGCGTTGTTCAATGGCAGTCAAAGAAAAAATCAGGATCAGACTCAAGGGGTACGACCACAAGCTGGTAGACGCATCTTCCGAGAAGATCGTCGAAACGGCGAAGCGCACAGGCGCAAGGGTTTCCGGCCCGGTGCCGCTGCCCACGGAAAAGCAGATCATCACCATTCTGCGTGCCGTCCACAAATATAAGGACAGCCGGGAGCAGTTTGAAATGCGGACCCACAAGAGATTGATTGATATCCTGAGGCCGTCCAACAAGACGGTGGAGGCTCTGATGAGCCTGGAGCTCCCTGCTGGCGTTGAAATCGAAATCAAGGCCTAACGGCTGCGGGAAAGATTCCAACCAACCAGGCGGAAGCGGTCAAGTTGGCAAATGCCAACCAATAACCTGCTAGGAGGAAAGGTAAAATGCAAAAAGGAATCATCGGCAAGAAAATCGGCATGACGCAGATTTTCGATGAGAACGGGAAAGTCGTTCCCGTGACAGTCGTGGAAGCCGGCCCCTGCGTGGTTTCCCAGAAAAAGACTGTTGAAAACGACGGCTACGCCGCGGTTCAGATCGGCTTCGGCGATCTGAAGGCCCACAAGGTGAAGAAGCCCATCGGCGGACACTTTGCGAAAGCCAACGTGGCCCCCAAGAGAACCCTGAGAGAGTTTCGGTTTGACGACATCGACGCTTACAACGTCGGCGACCTGGTAAAGGCGGACGCGTTCGCCGCCGGGGACAAGGTAGACGTCACCGGCACCAGCAAGGGTAAAGGCTACGCCGGCGTGATTAAGCGCTGGAATTTCCAGAGACTGAAGGAATCTCACGGTTCCGGACCGGTCGCCCGCCACGGCGGTTCCATCGGCTCCTGCTCCGATCCTTCCAGAGTATACCCCGGCAAGAAAATGGCCGGCCATCTGGGAAGCGAGAGAGTCACCGTTCAGAATCTGCAGGTTGTCAAGGTGGACGCCGAGAACAACCTTATCGCTATCAAGGGCGCGATTCCGGGTCCTAACGGCGGTACCGTAGTGATCCATGACACCGTTAAGGCCTAAGGGAAGGAGGAATTGGAATGCCTAATGTAGCAGTATTTGACGTAACCGGCAAGGAGGTCGGCAAGATCGACCTTTCCGACGCCGTTTTTGGGATTGAGCCCAACGCTGTCGTGATGCATGAAGTGGTTGTGAATTATCTGGCCAACCAGCGCCAGGGCACCCAGTCCGCGCTCACCAGAAGCGAAGTTTCCGGCGGCGGCAAAAAGCCCTGGAGACAAAAGGGCACCGGCCATGCGAGACAGGGTTCCACCCGTGCTCCCCAGTGGACTCACGGCGGCATCGTGTTTGCGCCCAAGCCGAGAAGCTATCGTTATACCGTGAACAAAAAGGTTAAGAGATTGGCGCTGAAGTCCGCTCTGTCCTCCAAGGTGCAGGAAGAGAGCCTGGTGGTTCTGGATTCCATGACCATGGATGCGTACAAGACCAAGACTGTGGCCGCAATGCTCAATGCTCTGGGCGCTGAGAAAAAGGCCCTGATCGTGCTTCCTTCCGTTGACGAGAAGCTGATCAAGTCCGCCAGGAATATCCCCGGCGTGAAAACCGCCCAGGTCAACACCATCAATGTGTACGATATCCTGAACGCTGACAAGCTCATCGTTCTCAAGGACGCCGTCGCAAAGATTGAGGAGGTGTACGCGTAATGGCAGCACAGGATATTATCATTCGTCCGGTCATTACCGAAAAAAGCATGTCTGGCATGGCTTCTAAGAAATATACCTTTGAAGTCTGCAAGGATGCCAATAAAATCGAAATTGCCAAGGCAGTGGAAGAACTCTTCGGCGTAAAGGTTTCCAAAGTGAATACCCTTCACGTCAGAGGCCACATGCGCCGCCAGGGCAGATACGAGGGCTATACCCCTTCCTGGAAAAAGGCCGTCGTCACCCTGACCGAGGACAGCAAGCCCATCGAGTTCTTCGAAGGCATGATGTAAGGGGAAATCCCCGCAGCCGTTTCTATGATGTAGAAGCGGATCTGAAGTTTGGCGGAATTCCGCCAAAGGCAACGTATGGGGACTAGGCAAATCCCCGCAAAGCCATCATGAGGAGTGTGAAACCGTATGCCTATCATTAATTATAAGCCGACTACGCCCTCCCGGCGTAACATGTCGGTTACGGATTACTCCGGCCTTTCCAAGGTAGCCCCGGAAAAAAGCCTGCTGGCTCCCTTGAACAAGAAGTCCGGACGTAACAGCTACGGCAGAATCACCGTTCGCCACAGAGGCGGCGGCAACCGTAGAAAGTACCGTATCATCGATTTCAAGCGTCAGAAGTTTGACGTACCGGGAACGGTAAAGACCCTGGAATACGATCCTAACCGTTCCGCTTTCATCGCCCTGATCGAGTACCAGGACGGCGAGAAAAGATATATCATCGCCCCCAACGGCCTGAAGGTCGGCGACACAGTGGTCGCCAGCGCCTCGGCGGATATTAAGCCCGGCAACGCTCTGCCGCTTTCTAATATCCCCACCGGTACCTTCATTCACAACGTTGAGCTTTACCCCGGCAAGGGCGCACAGCTTGCCCGCGCCGCTGGCAACATGGCCCAGCTGATGGCCAAGGAAAATAACATGGCTCTCTTGAGACTGCCTTCCGGCGAACTGAGAAACGTCCCGGTGAACTGCATGGCCACCATCGGCCAGGTAGGCAACGTGGACCACGAGAACGTGAAAA
>CABUCM010000038.1 GCA_902490005.1 uncultured Ruminiclostridium sp. | reverse complement strand
CCTGGAGACCGGGAGCGCCGTTGAAAAAGCCGCTGTCCCGTTTTTCAATCAGATCATTCTTCACAGCCAATGCTTCAGCGGTGGCGTCCTCGATCATTTCTGATGCGGAATTCACCGCGTTCAGTGCTTCCGCCAGCCGGGAAAATTCGTCCGTGCTCTCCACAGCCCCGTCGTAATTGCTCCTTATGATCCGCAGAGGGGGAAGGGTTACCTTTAGCGTGTGGTTATCGGCGTCTATGATCTGAAGCTCGCACAGTTTGGTTACGCCATAAGCCGCCATCATTTGCCTTGTGAGAACGGCGGTTACCGTGTTCCCTTCAGCCGCACATGTGTTATAGATCACGGTGTCGTCCGGTTTCTGAATGAAAAGAGATACTTTTTTCCCGGTTAAATCTAGGGGACTGGCGTTGTCAAATAAATTGATGATTAATTCCCTGCCGTCTGCCTCTTCCTGGATTACCCGGATTTCCTCATTGGGCTGCTGCCATGTGTCAAGGGTTATTTCTTTGTAAACCATTATCGTGCCTCCTGTTTTGTTATAAAACGTTACCAATTTTTTGAACATCGTTGTGGGAACGGCTTTATCACGGATATACCCGTTGTAAGTTTGCCGGCTGCGCCCAGCGCCTTACACATCGATTGCTTTTCTTAATGGCTACTCTTCTCATATGCTTCAATGGTTACAGGGATTTTATCGCTTATTATAATCCACGATTTGTGGATTATTTATATTATAGTCCACGTGCCGAGATTTGTCAACGCTTTAATCCCCGAATCGTGGATTTTATTCTTGATTAATTTGAATTCCTGTGCTATGATCAGATCAATGGAAATGGGGTGCCTTATATGCAGGAAAACTTAAAAAAACTTCGGGAATCCCTTGGTATGACCCAGTCAGAGTTCGGAAAATCAGTTGGAATTGCCAAGACAACATATAATAATTACGAAACAGGGATTAGGGAGCCAAAATCGGATTTTTGGATTTCTGTGGCCGAAAGATATGGGGTTACCATTGATTACTTGATGGGTTATAGCCAAAATCCTCATCTTACGCTTGAAGAAGACAACAAAAAAGACCCCGCGCCGAAGCGTGAGGCCGAAGATGACGCGCTTACCTCAATCGAAAAGGAACTTATGGATTATGTTGACCGGTTGACTTTGGAGCAAAAGAAGTTTCTTCTTGCGCAGATGAAACTAATGAGCGAAGAAGATAAATAGTCATTTTCTTTTTCTTTAACGGCTGTTTTCTAAATTCATTTAGGATTTCTTGATTGATACCTTCATCCCATATGGAATCCTTCTTTTGAAGATTTTTATTTTCTTTCAAGGCGGTATGATCCTTGCTAGGGGGTATCTTTATCAAATGCTCCATAAGTTTGTTTTCTCCCTTCAAAAGGAAACGTATGTTCTGTTTTTATTATAACACGTTGAGATTTAAAATCAAGAGGTTTTCGTAATATTTTTCCCAAATATGAGACGAAAGCTGCCCCGTATCCCTAAATAACCGAATTAAAAAATCCCCTGCCGGCAATAAACGGCAGGGGATCTAAAACGATGGCGAAATTGAAAATCAGTTCCGCGTAAGGCTGATCCAGGGAAAGCGAAAGAGCTTAGTAAGACCGCAGAACAATTCGAACCTTTAAACGTTCCAGACAGCCGAAGTAAACGTTGGCGCCATCCCAATCAGCGAGGGCGATTTTTAACGAAATACCGTAGTTCGCCAACCAATAATCGCAGTCGTGAAGAAGACGGATAGACGCCCATATAACAGGCCGAAAAAAGATTTCCTCAAAAAGCCCTCTGAAAAAAGGGGCCGCGGGAGGCTTTGCCTGCTCCACAACCATTCAAATGCTTGCCCACAGGCTGCCGGTCCAGCGGGGCACCCATCCGGACACGCCGGAGGGATTGGCCCAAAGTGGCCGTTATCATTTCATCCGCACCAAAAAAGACGGTATGAGATTTGAACATTCTTTATTGGAATGTCTTATTTCATACCGTCTTTTACTTTAAAAATCCCGCGCCCGCGAGGCGGGCGTATATTCAACAGGACCAAGGCCCGCCGCTTTTCCACGGGGCGGGCCTTTTGGGTCAGCCTTGAAATACAGAATGGAAATGGGACAGGAACCCTTGCGCGTCAATGGTATCTGCCACCTGGTGGCTGCCGTTTTCCTGTTCGTCATAAAATACAAAGCCGGCCAGCCGGGGGCTGGTGGTTTCTACGGTGACATTTACATTACGATAGGTAAGGATTCCGTCGGGCATAAAAATAGAGGCAGTGGGAATAGGGTCGTGGAAGGAAACATTGTTGGATTCCCGGAACCACAGTTCCGCCATTGCCTTTACCGGATCCAGCACAGGATGATGGTAGGTATCCCGAAAGACTTGAGGGTCGAGCCGTACCTGCCGGGTGATATCCATACCCACACTGCGGTGGAGCGCCACGGGAGCGTCGTATACCACTTTGGTGGCGTAAGGGTCTACGATGGAGTTCATATCCGTATAGCCCTGAAGGACGGTTTGGGTTCGGGGATTAGGGACAAAGGCCAATAAGTCGGCGTGAGGGCGTTTTTCCTCTTCAAAGGAGCCGAACCTCCCGCACATCAGGCATAGGCGTTTTAACAGCCTGGGAATTTCCGGATCCACCAGGAACAGCAGGGCAATGTTAGTCATAGGGCCCACGCCGATCAGCGTTACCTCTCCCGGGTTTTCACGGATAGTTCTGCGCATAAATTCAATGGCCTCTCCCTGAGGGAATATGGTATCATGGTCGAAATCTGATAGAATTTGGTCCTGAGGGACATAAGGCTCGATCTGCGGTGTGGCGATGCAGTCGGGACAGCCCGGATAGATAGGGATGTCTTTGCCCGCTTTTTTACATACGGCGCTGGCCAGCTTAGCCCGGGTCACCACATCGCCGGATACGGTGGTAATGCCCAGCAGGTCGCATTCAGGCTGGCACAGCAGGTAAGCTAATGCAAGAGCATCGTCAATGTCGGTGCCGATGTCGGTGTCAAAAAGTACTTTTTCCATGGGATTCTCCTTTTCTTTGGCGTATTTTACATAAAGTATATTTAACAAAAATTATTACAAAATCAGGCTGTCATAGGTTGATTCCCCGGTTAAGATGACTGTGCGCTTTCCTATCAGACGTCCTTTTCACAGACAAAAGAGTGCTTGCCAGGGAACACTCTAAGAGTAATAGACTGCTGAGACATGGGGGAGGAATCCTGTTTTTGCCATAAAACCTGGCCGTCGCGAACGATACGGCAAAAGCCCGATGTCTCTAAGGTTACATCCCCTGTGGAATTAAAGGGGATTTCAATTTTCAGGGTGAGCCGCCTGCTGTTTTGGCTCCAGCAAGAGGCGATGGGGCCTCTCACTGTTTCCAGTACCCCAGAAGCGGAAGACAGGTTTTGGGGAATGCGGGGCCGGATCAGGATGTTTTCGAATCCTGGCGCTGAGGGATCAGGCTGGATCCCTATTAGGTATTTGTAAAACCAAGCGTCAATAGAAGCATTCATGGGATGGCTTTGGGAACAGCATTCCGTTACTAAGCCGGTGCTGGCCTTTTCCCATCGTTCCCAAATGGTAGTTCCGCCGTTTTCCAGCATATAGCCCCAGCTTGGGTATGAGGTTTGGGAGGCTAACGCAAAGGCCGTATCTATATGGCCGTAGAGGGTAAGCACATCCATGACATATTTTGTGCATTGGTTCCCTGTTGTGAGATGTGTGCCCTGCCGCTCTTTGATATCATGTACTAAATTTGCGAGCACCTGATCCGATTTGCCAGAAGGAACCATGTTCAGCAGCAGGCCGCAGACGTTGGAGGCCTGGCTTCCGGCTGCGTATTGATTTTCATTATCGTGAAAAAATTTTTGGTTAAAACGGTTCAAAATTCTGCCCTTCATTGCTTGGTAGGCGTCGGCGTCTTCCCCTTTACCCAAAACTCGGGCGATGTTTTCCAATAGGACGCAGTTTAAATAGTAAGCCCAGGTAGAGATAAAATCGGGAGGCGTAACAGCGGAATACGAGCCGCTGGCGCCGCTTTCCGGGTCGGAGGCTGTGACAGGCCCAGCCCAGTCCCCGAAATAGCTGAACTTTACAATATCCTGATCTGAAACCCGTTCCAGATAGGCTTCCCAGCGCTTCATGCCGTCATAGCATTTGTCGAGGATTCTTTTGTCGCCGGTATGAAGATAAACCAGCCACGGAACCACCAGCAGGCAGGAGCTGACAGGATCGGCGGGGCGGCGTCCAAGCCGGAAGAAAGGCGCCACATCCGGCAGCGCTCCTGTCACGGGGCCCTGGCCATCCAGGATATCGTCGGTCCATTTTTCATAAAAGGCGCTCATATTAAAATTATAAACCGCCTCCTCCGCCCGAACCGTCATGTCATTTAACCAGCCTAGACGCTCATCGCGCTGCGGACAATCGGTGGGAATGCTGTGTAGGTTAGAAAGCTCAGTCCACAGCGCCGCCTGGTGGATTCTGTTTAAGATTTCGCTGCCGCAGGAAAACTGGCCCCGAGAAGCCACATCGGAGCAAACAAGGCAGGCTTTTAAAGCGTCCGGGCCGGGAATCCCTGGATAGCCCCGCATCCTAACATAGCGAAAACCGTGATAGGTAAACTGGGGCTCATATTGTTCCACCCCCTGGCCCTTTAAAATATATTCGTCCTGGGCCAGGGCGTTCCGTGTGGTTGTGACGTCGATAGAACCATCTGGATAGACATTTTCCGCGAATTTCAGTTCTACTTTTTGCCCCCTTTGCCCTTGTACTTTCAGCCTTGCCCATCCAGCCAAATTCTGGCCAAAATCAAACACATATTCATCCGGCCCTGTCTGATGGATTTCCACCGGCTCCAGCGCCTTTCGCACGCGGATGGGCTCCATCACCTGGGGACGTAGCCTGCCCTCCGGCGGCTCTGCCCATAGGGGCTCCTGCCAGCCATCCTCTGGGCCCGGAAGATAACCAGGCTGGGACCAGCCTGGTTTTTCCATACGGGCGTCATAGGTTTCACCGTGATATACGCTTTCGCGGCGGACTGGTCCTTTGCTGGTGGTAAGCCAGCCTTGATGCAGGCCGCTGGAAACCGTAATCCTTTCCCCGTTTGTCCGAACCATCACCAATTGCAGCAGGAACTGCCCGCCCATGGAAGCGGTATCATAGCACAAATTCCCATTGGAATACCAGCCGCTTCCCATCATGACGCCCACCGCGTTTTCACCGGCGCGCAGAAGTTTGGAGACGTCATAGGCGGAATACAGCACGGTTTTCCGAAAATCTGTCCAGCCTGGCTCTAAGACCCGGTCGCTGATCCTTCTGCCGTTCAGTGTCACCTCAGCGTATCCGACAGCCGCCAGGTAAAGTTTGGCGGAGACCAGGTCCGCGGGCGCGGAGAATTCCTTTCGAAACAAAGGTGCCGTATCTCCCGCCATATAGTTGGCGCCGGCCAGCCAGCAGCCGTCCCATTGGGAAATACCGATACTGAAACTAGCAGGACTGCTTTCACAAAAAACGCCGAACTCATCTTGTACCACCACTGTCCACCGGTAATCTTGTCCCTCGGCTAAAGCGGGGCCTTCATAAGGAATCCCATAGCACGCCCTGGAAAGGATAGTTCCCGAATCCCAAACCGGTGTACTATTATCATTGCCCTGAAACACCTGGATACGGTATGATTTTTGCAGCGCTCCCGGGATGGGATGACTAGCCTTCCATCCAAAGGAAACGGCGTCCTGCTCAATAGCTAAAGGATTGGTTACATGGCCGCAGGTCAGCCCGTAAACTTGAAAACAATGGCTCATAGACAGACTCTCCCTATTATTTAGAATAAGAGACGCACTGAACACCAATCAGTGCGTCTCCCAGCTTACCGTTTTACTTTCAAAAGCGAGGGGGAATTTTAGGAGGCCAGAGAGGAGCGCATCTCCGCCGCCGCGTCGTTGACCGCGGTATCCACATCCTTAGCGCCGGAAAGCACGTTGGTCACAGCGGACTTCCAGATGGTTTCCAGCTCGGCGTAGCAGGTGGGGTTCTGCATACCCACGGCGCTGTCGGCAACCGTGTAGAAAATCTCCTGGCCATCCCAGTCGAACAGGTAATTGTCGGGAGTGTTCACATCGGTTCTGGCGGGGATGTTGCCGTTGACCTCTGAGCAGTAGCGCTTAGAGAAGTCGTAGCTGGCGGTCCAGCAGGCCAGGGCGGCGGCAGCGTCATAGTTATCGGTTTTAGAGGAGACCCCCAGGAATCCCCAGGCGGATACCTTTTTATCGGAATACTTAGTGGGGATATAGGCGGTGGCTACGTTGGTCATGTCGTTGTTAAAGCAGGTGGAAGAACCCCAGCGGCCTACAGAGGTCATGGCGATTCTGCCGGAGGCCAGCTCCACCGGGCCGTCCAGATTAAATGGATCGCCGGGGCACCAGCCCTTTTCATAGGAATCCAGCCAGAACTGCATCAGCTCCTTGGATTGGTCGCTGTCGAAGATGGTGTCGGTGTAGTCCTCGTTGACGTAACCGGTGCCGAAGGAATAGTACCAGCCGTTGGCGGTGAAATAGGTGGTGGGGATGCAATAGGCGAATTTGTCGGTTTTATCCGCGATGGTTTCACAGTAGGAAACAAAGTCATCCCAGTTCCAATTGGGATCCGGAACCTCTAAGCCGGCCTCCGCCAAAATGTCCTTGTTCAGCCACATAACGCAGGTTTCATAGCAGTTTAACAAGCCGTACAGCCCGTCGTCGTACTGGGCGGCGTTTCTTAAGGCTTCGGCTACGTTTTCCTCATAGTCCTCTACGATCTCCGGATGCGCGTCCAGATAGGGGTCCAGCGGCTGAAGCATGTCGTTTTGAATGAAGGCTTCCTGGTTTTCTACCGCCACATAAATGACATCCGGGGCGGTGCCGGAGGCGAACAGGGTCTGTACCTTGGTGGTATAGTCCGCCCAGTCGCTGTTGGCGATGTAGGTCAGTTCCACGTTGATGCCGGTTTCATCGGTAAAGTCCTGGAAAATGTCCTTCATGACGTCGTTGCCGTCGGCATCCTTGACATAGGTGTCGCCGTGATAGCAGACCGTAACGGTATCCCCGCCGGCGCTGGCGCCGCCCTGGGAGTTTTCCGCCGCGCTGGACCCGTCCCCGCTGGGAGCGGCGGAGCTTTCTCCGCCGGAGGAACCGCAGGCCGCCGCGGACAGCAGCATAGCGGCCGCCAGCAGCAGGCTTCCAATTTTTTTCATTGTTTTCATCATGATACTCCTTTCATTATTTCCATTGCCCTTGGTTGGTGGCCAGCCGCCCTTGGGCAAACGTGCGCGTTTTAAGATTTCAGTCCCGAGGTGATGACACCCTGCAGCAGGAATTTCTGGCAGGTGATGTATACGATCGCCGGGGGAATGACGCTGAGCACTACCGCCGCCAGCATCACCGTCTGGTCGATGGTCCAGCTGTCTTTTAGGAACTGCATTCCCAGGGTCAGGGGGTAATTGCCTTCCGAATTCAGGAACACCAAGGGAACCAGGTAATTATTCCAGTTCACCACAAAGCACAGCACCGCCGCCACAATCATGGTGGACCGGGACATAGGAAGGATAATGGACCAAAAAATCCGCAGGCGGCTGGCGCCGTCTATGTAGGCCGCCTCGTCGTAGCTTTTCGGTATGGTCATCATAAACTGCCTGAGCAGCAATAGGCCGATGGGATAGTAGATTCCCAGCAGGATCACCGCCGCCTGGGTGTCCATTAGGTTCAGGTCCCGAATGGTGAAAAACAGGGGCACCAGGGTGGAGGAAACCGGGATCATCATGCCGGAAAGCAAAATAGGGAACGCGATTTTTTTAAAAGCGAAGTCGATCCTGGCAAAAGCATAAGCCGCCATTGATGTGACGATCAGCATAGCCAGGGTAGCGGATGCGGAAATAAAAAAGCTGTTCCAGGTGAATTTCAGAAAGGGAATCATATCGAACACCTTTTGATAATTTTCAATATTCCACTGTTCCGGCCAGAAGGCTGGCGGCAGGTTAAAGGAATCGATTTCCTTTCTCATGCTGGTGCCGATCATCCACAAAAAGGGAAGGACCCATATCAGGCAGATCGCCAGGCAGCCCAGGATAATCAGCCCCTGGGACACCGCGCGCTTCACTTTGGGTTTTCTTCTTCTCAAGCTGGCCTCTCCTTTATTCATAGTCATACACCACCCATTTCTTTTGGCTCCATAGCTGCAAAAGAGTCAGCAGGAACACAATGATAAACAGTATGGCGGCTACCGCCGAGGCGTAGCCCATGTCGTAGGCCTGGAACGCTTTGCGGTAAATATACAGCGCCGCGTTGGTGGTGTAATAGCCCGGGCCGCCGCTGGTGACGAAAAAGGGCTCGTCGAAGGCCTGCATGGTGCCGGTAAGGGAAACCATCAGGATAAAAAAGATAGTGGGGGTAATCAGGGGAAGGGTTACCTTCCAGAACATTTGAAGGCTGTTGGCGCCGTCGATTTTGGCGGCCTCATAGTAGGTGTCCGGGATATTTTGCAGCCCCACGAAATAGTACAGGAAATGCTGGCCGATGAATTTCCAGGCGCTGAAGATGACAATGGCCCACATGGCGGTTTCCGTGCTGATAAGCCAGCGCACGTTTTGGTCCGGCCTTAAAATTCCGACCTGCTGCAGCAGCCAGTTGATGACGCCCCGGTTTTCATTGAACATATAGTTCCAGGCGATGGCCACCGAAGCGGTGGTTGCCAGGACGGGAAAATAAATAAGGGTGCGGGTGGCGTACTGCACCGCTTTCAGCCGGCAGGAGTGGACCAGAAACGCGATGAGCAGGGAAAGCCCAACGTGCAGGGGGATTAGATACAGGGGGATCCGAAAGGTAGCGCCCCACATGTTGCCCGCGTTAGGGTCCGAGGTGAACAGCTTTTCATAATTGGACAGCCCTACCCAGGTGGGGTCCTTCATCAGGTTGTAATCGGTAAACCCCAAATAGAAGACGGTTCGGAATACCGGGATACCGATAAACACCAGAAATACCACCAGCAGCGGCAGGACAAACAGCCAGCCGGAGAGATGGTCTCTCATCCGGTTTTTTGAAGGCCGCCTGCCATGGGCCCTCGTCATTTTGCTTGCTACGGACGACGAATTCATGTACATACCTCCCAAAGAATATATTGTCAAACGAAACGCACTATATTGCACGGGATACCGGGGCGGGAAAACAGGAAAAACAGGGGAAAGAACCGTACTTTTTGATAAAACCGCCTGTTTTTTACAAAATAAAACCGCCGATCAAAAATTATGTGTTTATTATAATTGACATCAGATACGGTGCAAAGTGAGTGTTCTGCACATTTTTAGCACTATACTGCTTGGAGGCCTGCTGCTTATTGCATATTGAGCCGTGAAATAATAAATTAGTTTCAGCAAGACGGCGCAAAGGACAAGTCTGGCGAATGAAACTTTTACGGAGGATACGGCCCATGGGATTTACGTTGGATTTTGAAAGGATCGGGATTTTGCTCAACAGCTTCTCCCAGATCAGCGGCTTCTGCGCTGATCTGCTGGACCGGAATTACTTTGGGCAGTGCATCCACTTTGGGGGCCTGTATCCCTTCTGCGAGCTGGTCCACAGCACGTCGGAGGGATACAGGCGGTGCCTTGCCAGCGACCGGGGCGGCTGTACCAGCGCACGGCTTTCCGGTCAGGATTACTATGTTTACCGCTGCCATATCGGTTTAACGGAATTATGTTTTCCTGTGGTGTGCAATAAAGAGACCTGCGGTTACATCATCTTTGGCTCTATGCTTACCGAGGACGAACCTGAGCGTGCCCGTAAAGAAATCTTCAGCCGGTGTCAGGATTTTATGCCGAGGAAAGAAAAAGAGAAATGGTGGGCCGCAATCTGCGCCCTGCCGGTCATCAGCCAGGAATTTCGGGAAGCCGGCGCCAGGGTGATGCTTTCCTGCATTGAAACCATCACCGCGAAATACATCCGAATCCAGGACGACCCAATTTGGGAGCGGATCGACAGCTATATCGACGGGCACATCCACGATAAGATCACGGTGGAGGATATCAGCGCCGCGATCTTTATCAGTCCGTCTACGATCTACCACCGGACCAAGCAAAACACAGGAATGTCCCTGAGCAACTATGTAGCCCGCCGGAAAATGATCAAGGCCAGCGAGTATCTTTATCTTACGGACTATAAAATCAATTACATTTCCACCCTGCTGGGCATTGACGACTATAACTACTTTTCCCGCCTGTTCCGCAGGATTTTCGGCATGTCCCCGACCCAGTACCGCAGCGCCAACATTCACCGGCTGGGCCTGGATCCCAGCCGGTATCGGCCCAGCCCGTCTATTTCGGTTTCCGAGCATCCCAACAAATTGTAACAGGAGGTATTTAAAATGAAAAAACTTCGCATGACCATCGACCCCCTTCAGAAAAAAAGTAAAATCAATAAGGAATTGTACGGCCAATTTATCGAGCAGGCGGGCAGAATCGTCTATGACGGGCTGTTTGTGGGCAAGGATTCCCCAATTCCCAACCAGGACGGAGTCCGGCTGGATATTATCCAGGCTTACCGGGATATCCGGGTGCCGCTGCTCCATTGGCCCGGCGGCGGGGTGGCAGATTCTTACCACTGGCTGGACGGGGTGGGGCCTCAGGAGGAGAGAAAGCCTCTGATCAACCGCTGGACCCATCAGGTGGAGGATAACAGCTTCGGCACCCATGAATTTTTCAACCTCTGCGAAACCCTGGGCTGCGAGCCCTATTTGGTGTTCAACGTGGGCAGCGCCACCGTGCGGGAAACCGCGTCCTGGCTGGAATACATCACCTTTGACGGGGATACCGAAATGACCCGGCTGCGGAAGAAAAACGGCAGGGAAAAGCCCTGGAGGCTAAAATACATCTGTATGGGTAACGAGTGGTGGTTTTACGAGACCGCCCGAGGCTACTCGGAGGATTACCGGCGGTACAGCCAATTTGCCCGGGAATACGGGGACAATAAACTGGTCCGCCTGCTGAGGGGGCCCCAGCATTTTTCCTATGAGCATACGGACCAGCTGGCGGAGCTGGCAGAGCCAGGCAGCTTTGACGCTATGACCCTTTACCAGATCATCCCGTCCATTCCGGAGGGCAGCGGCCAAAGCATGCGGGGCGGGCCCATTGTCAGCGGCGGCAGCGTGGAATTCACGGAGGCGGAATATTATGCCACTTTGCAGAACGCGCTGAAAATCGATGCCAGCATCACCCGGCATCTGGGAATTTTAAACCGCCGGGATGGGAACCAAAACGTCAAGCTAGCTATCGACGAGTGGGGCACCTGGTACCGCCAGGAAAACCCCCAAGAGCTGTGGTCCATGCATATGACCATGCGGGACGCGCTGGTGGCCGCCGCGGTGCTGAACATTTACAACAAAAGATCCAGGGATCTGCTGCTGTGCAGCCTGTGTATGTCCATCAACGCCCTGTGCAGCATTCTGGAAACGAAGGGGGATCAGCTGATTAAAACCCCGGTGTATTACGTGTTCCGCATGTACCAGAACCACCAGGACGCCACTCTGGTCCACAGCTTTGTAGAGGAGGATGCGGTTTCCTTCCAGGGGCAGGAGCTGCCCTGTGTTTCCTATTCTGTTTCCGAAAAAGACGGGGGCCTGCTGGTTACCCTGGTGAACTGCTGTCTGGACCGGGATTACGCCTTGGAGGCGGAAGTTCTCCATTGGGACTGCCGCCGGTGCCAGGGGGAAATTCTTACTGGGGAGATCCACGCGCGGAACACCTTTGAGGCGCCGGAAACGGTGGTTCCGGCGAGGTTTACGGATTTCCGGCTGGAAAACGGCCGGCTGAACCTGACGCTGCCCAAGGCCAGCGTGGTTTCCCTTATCTTGACGCCTTGAAGCCGGGGCGTAAAAGAACGGCCTATGCGCAGGATGAGAATCAGATTACCCCTTGTTTGCCTTCTTGATGGAAAAATGTTAGAATATTAGGCCGCGTCTAAGAAAGG
Organism: uncultured Ruminiclostridium sp.; assembly: GCA_902490005.1. Lineage (GTDB taxonomy): Bacteria > Bacillota > Clostridia > Oscillospirales > Acutalibacteraceae > Clostridium_A. Next base: position 14,329 of record CABUCM010000038.1, on the reverse strand, counting down.
CGGTAATACTTTATGGAAAAATACCCAATAAAATTTTGCCGGTTTTCCTTGATGAAGATCTCGTGGAATAGGCATTTTTCCCCGTGGAAATGGCCCTAAATACGAACAATTGACGGTCCAGGGCCAGCCGCTGCCGAAGGGGATTGTTCGGTACGGCGCCGGATTTTACCTCCTGTAAGGTTTGACAAGCTTGCCTTGGATTAAAAAAAGATACGCCTAAAGCAATTGAAATTCACGAAAGCCATAAAAAACCGGGCCGTGTTTTTCACGGCGGCCAGTATCATTTCCGCGGTTGTGTTGTGTGGATTATTTTAATGATTATGCAGATAAGAATGGACAGAAAAAAGCACCTGCCGCCTAGCAGGTGCTTTTTGGGAAGATGCATGTCCCGGACGCCGGGAACAGAAGCCTGTTTTCCAGCGCCGGGGATCTCGGGCGTTGTTTGGTTCTTGGCGCTTCGTTGTCCGGCGGGGTCAGATACTGAAATTCAGCCCGGGAAAGGCCATTGTCATTGCTTTTCTTCATGTTTCAGCCTTTCATATTCGTGATACCAGTAGTCGGAGGTCTCCTTTTGCGCGTTTAGCTCGTCCTCCAATTCGGCAGCCCTTTTTGCCAGCCTCACGATTAATTCCCTGTCATCCATGCTGAAAGCCTCCTATCTCGGTTTTTTAATCGGAACGTTTCCACACCTCGTTCCTGGCGTTTCCCGCCAGGCTGTCGGTTTGTTTTTCGCTGATTTCTTTTCAATATTTAGTGATCTGAAGCTTTGGCATAAAAAAATAATTGGCCAATTCGTTTGTGGGAATGTGAAGCAGGCCAATGGCGCAAAAAATTTCATCCTGCCGGAAACCGCGCTTATTGTTCAAGCTTAAATTCAGGGTACAAGGGCTGATTCCCAGGCGTTTTGCAAAGGCCGCCTGGGTAAAGCCCCGTTCCTTTATTCTGCCTAATAATTTGGAGTAATCATATTGCCGCATGATATCTCACCTCCTGACAGGCTGTTCCTATTATTTTTGATTTTTTTAAGATCATAACTATCTAAAATTTTCCTTGAGCTACCCAATAATTTATGGTAAAATTAAACAAAAGATAATCGGTTGACCGAGTTTAAAAAACGCCTGGAACAAGCCGTGCAAAACAAAAACATTAGGCCGTCCCAGCTTGCAAAGCCTACGGGATTCGGCGAGGACGCCATCAGCCAATACGGAAACGTTACTGTCCCATTTGTGGGTCTATTGGTTCCTGTGACACTTTTTTTCGCAATATAAATAAAACGTATGTTCTGTTTATATTGCTATTATACCACTTAAAAATAAAAAATCAAGGTGTTTTAGAAATATTTATCCTAAATGCGGGATTTTGTTGGTGAGTATGCCTGTCTGGCACCGACAAAAAATAACCGCCCAACACTGGGCGGTGTAAAAATAGGCTCGTGGTAAATTATCACAAAACCTATATAAATTCCCCAGAAAAAATATAGTAACGTTCAGGAGGGTTATATCATGAAGTGTCCAAATTGCGGAACTGAGTATGAATCTAATTTTTGTCCCAACTGCGGCTATAGGACGGCCGAAAATCTCCAGCAGGCGGTACAGCAGCCAAGTCCTATCCCAGGACCGGAAATGCCATTTGCGCCGGAATATGGGAATGCGGGGTATCCCAATCCCCAGCCGCCGAGAAAGGGAATCCGTTGGTGGGGTATCCTTCTCATTGTAGTCGGCGCCATCGTGGCTGTGTTTATCCTCATTATCATTATCAGCCTGATCGTCTCGGCGGCCACTGGAGGCAATTCCTCGAAAGCGGCAAATTCTATTCCTGCAAGCAGCGTTTCTGAAACTGTCTCTTCTGTCGAAGGCGCTGAGGGGACTCCTTCCGTAGATGGTTCCGAGCCGGCTGGCACCGGTGATTCCGCGCCTTTGACCGCGGATGAAATAGATCAGCTATATACCGACCCGAAGAAATTCGAAGGGCGGTCCGTGACCCTGACAGGAAAGGTTTTTGGTTCTCCAGAGAAAGATGGGGAAGGCGTTTATTTTCAAATTTTCGCCGATCCGGAAAAGTACGATAGAAACACGGCCGTTATATATAAATCCACCGATGTTTCCGTGTCCGCGGACGATTATGTTAGAATCACCGGGATCGTGCGGGGGAATTTAAAAGGACAGAATGCCTTTGGCGGCTCCGTGTCCGCGCCGGCAATCCTTGCGGATTCCGTTGAAGTGGTCACCTATATGGACGCCGTGGTTCCCACAATCAAGTCTGTGGAATTAAGCGGGGTCACCCAGGATCAGCTCGGCTATTCCATTACCGTGGAAAAGGTGGAGTTCGCCGAAAAAGAGACCCGGGTTTATGTGACCATTCAAAACAACGGCAGTTCAAACTTTTCCGCCTATTCCTTTAACAGTAAGATCATTCAGAATGGAAAGCAGTATGAGGAGGCCCGTAATTACTCCGCGGATTATCCTGAAATCCAGACAGATCTGGTTCCGGGGGTAACCACGGAGGGCGTTATCGCGTTTCCCGCCATCGACCAAGCTGATTTTAAGATCACTTTTGAAGGGCGTTCCGACGATTGGCAGGAGGATATCGAGACATATAGCTTCGACATCCCAGTACAATAATTTCAGGCACAAAAAAGCCCCGGTTCCAAACGGAACCGGGGCTTTTTCAATTGGCCGCTGCCCGCGGGAACAGGAGATTTATAGAAGTTTTCTTATCCCAGACGCTAAGGATAACCGGCGGATCCAGCCGCGTGTCAATTAAAAACGCAGGAAATTTGCTGTAAACTTGCATATATTTTAAAATAATTCTATTTAAATCGGAAAAATGTAAATTAAAAATAAAAAAATGCAGGATTTATTTTCATAAAACCATTGACAACGGGGCAGAATCCCTTATAATAAGACTATCCGAATAAGTGCAAAATGGCAATGATGGGAAGAGTAGACCGGGTTTTGCGTCTCAGAGAGCCGGCGTGTGGTGAAAGCCGGAACAAGAGGCCCGGAGGAAGAACATCCCGGAGCCGCCAACCGAAAGCGTGCGCGCGAGTAGGCTTGGACGCGGGCGGCGCGTTACAGCCGCAAACCATAGTGTTGTGAGTGGGCCCTCGGGCCTATTTGGGTGGTACCGCGGAAAGCTTTGGCCTTTCGTCCCAGGGATGGGATGAATGGCCTTTTTTATTTGGTGAAAACAGCGCAAAGGAGAGAACAGTGAGATGAAACGGACCAGTTACTGCGGCGCGTTGCGGGAAAGCAACGTGAACCAAACCCAGACTGTGATGGGATGGGTGCAGAATAAACGGGATATGGGCGGCGTGATCTTTATCGATTTAAGAGACCGGGAGGGCCTGCTCCAGGTGGTGTTTGACGGGCGGAACCTGACCCCGGCGGACTTCACCGCGGCGGAGGGGCTGAAGCTGGAATCCGTCATCGCGGTGGAAGGCTCCTTGCGAATCCGCGGGGAGGAAACCTATAACCCCAAGCTTGCCACCGGAACCATCGAGCTGGCGGCAAAAAAGCTGGAGGTGCTTTCAGAGTCCCAGGCCCTGCCCTTTTCCATGAGCGAGGCGGGGAACGTTCGGGAAGAGTTGCGGCTGCAGTACCGTTTCCTGGACCTGAGAAGGCCTAAGCTGCTGAATAACTTGAAATTCCGCCATAAGCTGACCAAAATCATCAACGACTATTTGGATGCCGAGGGCTTTTTGCAGGTGGAAACCCCAATGCTCACAAAAAGCACACCGGAGGGGGCTAGGGATTACCTGGTGCCAAGCCGGGTGCACCAGGGTATGTTTTACGCGCTGCCCCAGTCTCCCCAGATATTCAAGCAGCTGCTGATGGTAGGAGGCGTGGATAAATACTATCAGATCGCCCGGTGCTTCCGGGACGAGGATTTACGGGCGGACCGCCAGCCGGAATTTACCCAGGTGGATATGGAGCTTTCTTTTGTGGACCAGGAGGATATTCTGGTTCACCTGGAAAAGCTGTTCAAGAACCTGTTCCGGGAAGCCTTGGGCGTTGATTTCAAGGAGCCCTTTCCTAGAATGACCTGGCGCCAGGCCATGGATCGGTACGGCAGCGACAAGCCGGATCTCCGGTTTGAGCTTCCTATTGTGGATTTGACCGGGCTGCTGAAGGGCTGCGGATTTTCCGTATTCCGCAAAGCCATCGACCAAGGCGGCGTGGTGCGGGCCATCAACGTGAAGGGCCGCGGCGACTTTACCCGCAGCGCCATTGAGGAACTGACGGAAAAGGCCCTGAAGCTGGGAGCCAAGGGTATGGCGTGGATCGCTCTGAAGGACGACGGAGAGCCTTATTCCATTTTGACCAAATACTTTTCCCAAAAGGAGTTTCAGGCTCTGCTGGACGCTGTGGACGGCAAGCCGGGGGATTTCATTTTGTTCTGCGCGGACCAGTTCTCCACCGTATGCCGTACCTTGGGGGGTCTGCGGCTGGAGCTTGCGGATATGCTTTCTTTGAGAACGCCGGGGGACTACCGGTTTTTGATCGTCACCGACTTCCCGGAATTTGAGTATTCCCAAGAAGAGGGCCGGTACATCGCCACCCACCACCCCTTTACCATGCCTTATCCCGAGGATATCCCTTATCTAGTTTCCGACCCCGCCAGAGTGCGGGCTCAGGCCTACGACGTGGTGTTAAACGGCGTTGAGCTGGGAAGCGGCAGCATCCGGATTCATCAGCGGGACGTCCAGCGGAAAATGTTCGAGGCTCTGGGCTTTTCCCAGGAGGAGATTGAGGAGCGGTTCGGCTTTATGGTCAACGCGTTCCAATACGGCACCCCGCCTCACGGTGGCTTTGCCTTCGGCCTGGACCGCCTGGTGATGCAGATGCTGGAGGCGGAATCCTTGCGGGATGTGATTGCGTTCCCCAAAAACAAGGACGCGGTGTGCCCGATGACCCAGGCACCTAACGTGGTGGATCCCCGGCAGCTGGAGGTTTTGGGCCTCGCTCAGCTGTACTCCAGAGAGGGAGCGGGAGAAACGGCGGGAAAAAAGCGGAAGCCGGAAATCGATGTGGAAAACGTGGCGAACCTTTCTAAGCTGCTGTTAAGTCCGGCGGAAAAGGAAGCGATGGCAAAGGATATGGAAGAAATCGTGGGTTTTGCCAACCAGCTCCGGGCCATCGATACGGAAAATGTACCGGTGACCGCCCACGCGGCGAAACTGAAAAACGTATTCCGGGAGGATACGCCTCAAACGCCGTTTGACCGGGATTTACTATTGAGAAACGCCCCTGAGCGGCACGACGGCTGTATTTTCGTGCCCCAGGTGGTGGAGTGAGAAAGGGGGAAAACCAATGACCCAAGCCATTATCGATATGACGATTTCAGAATTAAGCCAAGAGCTTCAGGCCCGGAGGCTTTCCGCCGAGGAAGCGGCTCTGGCCTATCTGGAGCAGATGGAGCGGCGGGAGCCCCAGGTGGGGGCCTACCTCACCGTGACCCGGGAGGCCGCCTTGAAGCAGGCGAAAGAAGTGGACCAAAAACGCGCAAAGGGCGAAAGCCTTCCGGTTCTTGCCGGTATTCCGGCGGGCATCAAGGATAATATCTGCACCAAGGGGGTCAAAACCACCTGCGCCTCCAGAATGCTGGAAAACTTCCTGCCCCCCTACGACGCCACGGTGATGGAGCGGCTTCAAAACCAAAGCCTGGTAATGCTGGGCAAGCTGAATATGGATGAATTCGCCATGGGCTCCACCACGGAAAATTCCTATTACCAGGTGACCAAAAACCCTAGAGATCTGACCCGGGTGCCCGGCGGCAGCTCCGGCGGGGCGGCGGCCTGCGTGGCGGCCCAAGAGGCGGCCTACGCCATCGGCTCCGATACCGGCGGCTCCATCCGCCAGCCGGCGGCGTTCTGCGGCGTGGTGGGCATGAAGCCAACCTACGGCGCGGTGTCCCGGTACGGCCTGATCGCCTTTGCTTCTTCTTTGGACCAGATTGGCCCCATAACGAAAAATGTGGCCGACAACGCCCTAGTAATGAACGCTTTGGCGGGAAAAGACCCAAGGGACGCCACCTCTCTGAACCACCGGTGGGATGATTTTACCGGGGAGATCGGCAAAGAGGTGAAGGGCATGAGGATCGCCCTGCCCAAGCAGTATTTCGGAGAGGGAATCTCCCCCGGCGTGAAGGACGCCGTGCTGGCGGCGGCAAAGCAATATGAGGCGCTGGGCGCCGTTGTGGAGGAGGCGGATCTGCCGGCGTTGGAATACGCCCTGCCCGCCTATTACGTCATTTCCTCCGCCGAGGCTTCCTCCAACCTGGCCCGGTTCGACGGGGTGAAATACGGCTTTCGGGCCAAGGATTATGAGAACATCGACGAGCTGTATAAAGCCACCCGCACCCAGGGCTTCGGCAAAGAGGTGAAGCGCCGAATTATGCTGGGCAGCTTCGTCCTCAGCGCCGGCTATTACGACGCTTACTATAAAAAGGCCCTTCAGGTGCGCACTCTGATTCAGCGAGAATTTCACCGGGCGCTGCAAAGCCACGACCTGATTTTAGCGCCGGTGGCGCCCACCACCGCGTACCGTCTGGGAGAGAAAACAGCCGACCCCCTGCAAATGTATTTAGGCGACGTGTGCACGGTGCCGGTGAATATCGCGGGCATCCCGTCCCTTTCCCTGCCCTGCGGGGAGGATGAGGACGGCCTGCCGGTTGGCATGCAGCTTATCGGCCCGGCTTACAGCGAACCCATGCTGTACCGGGCGGGCTATGCCTTTGAACAGGCGAAAGAAGGAGGGCTGGCAAAATGAGCGTGAAGGATTATGAAATGGTGGTTGGCCTGGAAACCCACGTGGAACTGAAAACCGCCACGAAAATTTTCTGCAGCTGCCCCACCGCGTTTGGGGCGGAGCCCAACACCCAGTGCTGTCCTGTTTGCACTGGAATGCCAGGTTCTCTGCCGGTATTGAACCGCCAGGTGGTGAATTACGCCGTGATAGCGGGCCTTGCGACCAACTGCCAAATTGCCTCCTATTCCAAGGAGGACAGGAAAAACTATTTTTATCCCGACCTGCCCAAGGCGTATCAGATTTCCCAGTACGACCTGCCCCTGTGCGAGCACGGCTATCTGGATATTGAAACCGGCGGGGGCCAGAAGCGCATCGGCATCACCCGCATCCACATTGAGGAGGACGCGGGCAAGCTGATCCACCAGGAGGGCAAGGGGACGCTGATCGATTGCAACCGGTGCGGCGTGCCCTTGATCGAGATCGTTTCCGAGCCGGATTTCCGCAGCGTGGAGGAAATTAAAGCCTATTTGCAGAAGCTGCGGGCCACCATCCTTTACACCGGGGTGTCCGATTGTAAAATGAACGAGGGCTCCCTGCGGGTGGACGTGAACCTTTCCGTGCGGAAAAAGGGGGAAGAGGCCTTTGGTACCCGGACGGAGATGAAGAATCTGAACAGCTTCCAGTTTATCGCCAAGGCGGTGGAATACGAGTTCCAGCGCCAGGTGGAGGCGGTGGAAGCGGGGGAGGAAATTATCCAGGAGACCCGGCGCTTCGACCAGGCCGCGGGGAAGACCTTCTCCATGCGGCGGAAAGAGGACGCCAACGATTACCGGTATTTCCCTGACCCGGACCTGCCGCCCATTGAGGTGACGCCGGCGCTTTTGCAGGAGCTGCGGGCGCGGATTCCCGTGCTGCCGGACCAGCGGAAAAAGGATTATATGAAGCGGTACGGCCTGACCGCCTACGCCGCGGAGCAGGTCACCCTTTCCCGGGAGGCCGCCGATTATTTTGAGCAGGCCGCAGAAAAGACCCGGTATCCCAAGCTGGCGGCCAACCTGGTTTTGTCAGAGGTCCTGCGCCTGCTGCCGGCGGATGAGGCGGAAATTCCGGTATCGCCGGAGCACCTTGGCAGGCTGGCGGATTTGTTCGGGGACGGAAGGGTAAACTCCGGCACCTGCCGCCAGGTGCTTTCCCTGCTGTGGGAAAACGACCAGGACCCGGAGGCCCTGGTGGCGGAAAAGGGCCTGGAGCAGGTTAGCGATCCCGAATTGCTTTCCAAATTGGCGGATGAGGTTCTTCTTCAGCAGCCGAAAATGGTTGCGGATTACCGAAAAGGAAAAACCGCCGCGTTCCAAGGCCTGATGGGCCAGATGATGAAGAAAACCAAGGGCAGGGGGAACCCGGTGAAAATACAGGAAATCCTTTTGGAGAAATTGAAATAAAAAGGAAACAAAGGAAAAGGCCCGGGATATCCCGGGCCTTTTTATGGCTGAAAAAATTTTAGCTATGGGGTAGGCGCCCATGTGCGGAACGGCGCCGCCGGGGCAAAGAGCAGGGGGCTGATTCCAACTGTTATACCAACCCGCAGATTCTGGCGAGGGAGGAAATCAAGAAGCAGAGAACCATGCCGCAGGCGGTGGGTAAAACAAAAGCCAGAGCAGTCCATTTCCAGCTTCCAGTTTCTTTTTTTATGGTAAAGCAGGTGGTGCCGCAGGGAAAGTGCATCAGGGAGAAAATCATGACGCACAGGGCGGTGACCCAGGTCCAGCCGTGGTCCACCAGCAGGGTGTGCAGCTGGGACAGGCTGTCAAAGTCCATCATGCTTCCAGTGCATAGATAAGTCATGATGATAATGGGCACCACGATCTCGTTGGCGGGGAAGCCTAAGATAAACGCCAGTAGAATGACCCCATCCAGGCCCAAAAGCCTGGCGAAGGGGTCCAGGAATTGAGCGCAGTGGGTGAGAACGCTGGCGTCCCCCACATAAAGGTTTGCCATACACCAAATGATGAGCCCGGCAGGCGCCGCCACCACAGCGGCCCGCCCCAGCACAAACAGGGTGCGGTCAAAAATAGAGCGGACGATAACCTTTCCGACCTGGGGCGTCCGGTAAGGTGGAAGTTCCAGGGCAAAAGAGGAGGCTTCCCCCTTTAATACAGTGGCGGAAAGGAACCGGGATACCAGCAGGGTCATGACGATTCCCAGCAGGATCACGCCGGTGAGCATTAGGGTGGAAAGGACTGATTGTAATGGCAGCGCCACGGCGCCGGCGAAAAACATGGTGATAATCGAGATCAGCGTCGGAAATGCACCGCCGGCCAAAGGGCAATTATTTAAGAGGGCGCGGCCTTAGATGAACACCGATAAGGAAGTATCACGAGTAAACTAACTTAACGGCTGACAAACAGGATTGCAAACAAAAACAGAGAGTTAATCACTTTCAAAAGTGGTCGGCTCTCTGTTTTTCTGTCTGCTTATGTTACGCAGTAGAAACCCATTTTTAAGGGTACAAGTATAAAACCATTACCTTGTTTATAATCACGTCTGAAAAGCCGCATAAATCAAGGTTTTTTTACCCTCTAAATGCGAACATATCATACTGAATAGAGAGCGCAAGCGGTCTATCCGATTACGCTCTCTTGGCTACTAAGGAAGCAAAGACGAAAATAGCTGTCAAGGACGCTTGCGCAAAGTTTATCCTTGACAGCTATTTGAGTTTTGCTATTTCTTATGCACTGATATATTTGAGATATTGCTGATACTTTTGCAACATGATTTTCCTTCCATACTGCTCCATATAATGATAATCTGGCGTTCCTTGCACATCTGTTGGAAGCAAAATTTTTTGCCGTTCCATACGTTGTCCGTTAAATTTATAACCGTATGTATATTTATTTTTTTGCTGTAAAATAACAGTTTTGAAAAAGAGCAGAATATATTTATTGTCACTATGATTTTTCAAGTGAAGCCTTTTTACATCATCTGAAAAAACGCAGCCGTAAGCATGATAAAAATTCTCAACCACACTACCGTTATAATTAACACCGAGTACATTTTTATCAAAAGAGGAGTTAGGTGTTGCAATCCAATTCGTAATTCCATTATGTGAATCAGTTGCTCCAACGAATGGAATATTGCCGTTGTCCATATCCGCTTTTGTTAATCTTTTCCCTGCACTTATGGTAAAAATTTCATTGACATAAAACGCTTTCCATTTTACTGATTTAAGGTCTGGCAGTACCCCCCCCGATTGTACATTTTCACCAATAAACGCTTTGTATTTTTGTATAAGTTGACTTTCGCGTTCTTTGATATATTGCTCCATAAAGTCTAAATCAAGATTGCCTTTTGTATCTATGGGAAGCATGATTTTTTCTCTTGAAATCCTATTGTCGTTAATTTCTCTGTTGAAATTATACTTTTGCGAAAGCCGATTCATAATTGATGCAATAAATAAATAATGATATTTATTATACTTTTCATTTTTTAAATGTGTAACATGGTCACTTGCGACAAAAGAAAAGGGTTCATAAAAACTTGATCCAACACTACCACTATTAGCAAGGCTGATACAATCAGAAAAAATTCTAACCTTTTCTGTATTTGAAACAAAGTTATCAACACCATTACATAATGCGGAAGAAGATACATACGGCATTTCCCCAGGTATATGGTTTTCTGATTTTAGGCGTTTACCCCGTTGAATTACAGGAAATAACTCTGTTAGAAAAAATGGTTTCCATTCTCTGTCATTCAAATTCAGCATGGTTCTTTTCCCTCCCTAAACAGATATTCCCGTCCTTGCATTATCATTGAGAATTCAAATGTTAAATAATCGCCTATGGTTTTTATAAATTCTTCCTCTGTCGGAATCGCATCATTGAAATAGTAAAAGCTATGCAGCCATTCGTCTGTAGCTTCAATGGTCGTTTCAACGCAGAATTTTGTTTCTGCTTCTATTCGTCCAAACCAAACGTCAAGCAAATGCTGTTTCCTATCTTTTGCCGATTCTGTTTCAATCAATCCAATATGCGGAGCAACTTTATAACCATCATTTTCAAAGTTAATAAATTTGCACACTTTTTCTTTTAGGTGCGGCTCTCCAGCTGTAAATACTGCAATGCAAGGAATTGTACCGACACCATAGAAAGTGTCCTTATTCAAAGAAATAACGCCTTCTAACGTATGGTGCTTTAAGATATTCTCTTTTAACGCCTGTTCTTCTTTAGTCTTTCCTGTCATAGAGGATTGCGGCACAATAACAATACACCTTGCTCCCTCAACAAGTGAATCAAGCAAATGCTCCACAAAAGACATCTCGTATAAGTCCGGATTTTGCTTTGAACCTTGCGAATAAGGCGGATTCATCATGCCGACGGTGGACTGCTTTAGTTGCAGTTTGTTTGCGTCCTGTTTGAAAAAATCATCGTTTATTAGATTGCTTTTTCCATCGCCACGTAAAATCATATTTGTAGTAGCGATTGTAAACATATTCGGGCGCATTTCTATTCCATGAAGCTGTTTCTGCCTGATACTTTTTTTCTGCGTATCATTTTCAGCTTTCGCCAACATATTGTGCATGGCGGCAATCAGAAAACCTGCTGTTCCGCAGCAAGGGTCAAACACAATATCATTAGGACGTAAATCAGCCAAATCACAAAATAGTTGCGTGATGTGTTTGGGGGTTAGAATAATTCCCAGCGTCTGCCCGTCGCCGCCCGAATAACTCATAAATTCCCCATAAAATCTGCCGATGTAGTCCTCCGCACTGCTTATGTATCGAATGGATTTATAGATTTTATCATTCAGATATTCCGCAAAATGTTTTAATGGTGTCTTTTTTAGTTTTGGCTCAATCTCATTCAATTTTACAGTGTCTTTGATGAAAGCAAATTGACTAAGGATTTTATCTTTCTTAACCTCCGGTGAAACATTAGCTCTTTGCAAATTAGCATTGATAGCGTCATATATCTTTTGTCCATCTGTTTTTACACTATCGCCGGTAAGGTCATTTACAGAGAAATTTTTGTATTCACTTTCACGAAGCGCAAGCAAGATGCCCGAAACAATTAACGGCTTTTCGGTATCAAGAAGATTTCCATAGTTTCTCAAATCTTCATGCAAAATACTTGCGTCTTTTAGGATTTCCGCAGTTTCTTTTTCGTAGTCTGTGTTTTCTTTGAGAATTTCACGAATATAATATTCGTCTATATTATCTTCATTAAACGAAATGAACGATTCTACTTCTGGTAATTCACGATAAAATTCCGTTTCATCAATGTAGATAGGCGTGATTTTATGCTTTTTTTCATTACCAGATACCCCGAACACAATTATCTTTTTATAAGAGGTGTTCTCTGCAAGATGCCTTCCATAAAAGACCGCACCGTTTACGGCATATTCAATAACTGCTGTTGTTTCTGTACTGATATTTCCTTTAGCGTCCAACTTGATGTGTTTTGCCAAATCCGCCTTATCCTCAATAACGAGCAGATAATCTTTTACAACGCCAACATATTCGGGAAAACCGACATTTCCTGTCCCCTTTTTAGACGCAGTTTTGAGGGCGGTATCAATTTCTTTTACAGAACTTCCCTGTGGGTCAAGATGAATATTCGCTTGCTTTAGTAAATCATAAACCCACAAATCGGTTTTAACTTCTCTTTTTGCCATTGTTACGCCCTCATTCTTTCTCTGATAGCTGCTATTTCATCAGCATTATTGTAAAGGAAATCAAAAACATCTTTCGGAATTTCATCTCGCCCAGCGGCGGTAATATTAAAAAATTCGTCTTTTTCATTTCCTGTCAATCCCAATACAGAAACAATTTTCTCTTGCATTTCTGGAGCAGGCGGTTTTACTCTGCCATTAAATAAATCAAAAAGATATGTGCGTGATACATTGATTTTCCTTGCAAATTCAGATTGAGAAAAATTATGTTTTTTTATTAAAGCGACAAGGTATGCACCATAACTGTTTTGTTCATAATTTTTTCTTGTCATTTTTATCTCCTTTTTTAAATCAGTAAGCTAACTACTTTACATTATATAGCACAATCTATGTGGTGTCAAGAATATGAAATTTTGATTGGCATTTCTGAAACTTCCCCGTAGTAGGGAGTAAGAAAAGTTTTTGAAAAATCTCTCTCAAAAGTTTGGCAAAATCGCCTTGTGTGGTGTTGTAGGTAGTGAAAGGAAAATCAAGAGGGTTTGGGACACTTCCCAACAAGCAAAATTCGTCCGTTGTCGACAGACAGAAATCGGACGATTTTACGGAAAGGGTACCCCGTTCCTATGCTTGCTGAGAAACTTTTCTTCTATCAAACTACGAAAGGACGGGAAAGGAATGAAAAAGAAACGAGATATTGAAAACAACGGATTTATGCCACAAAAGGGCAATCCTCTGCATGAAACAGTTACTTACAAAATCGGCGGCACAATTTTTGAGGTATCAACGATTTGCGGTGGCTCTGAACCGCTTTATAGCAAAATGGAAAGGCTCATAAAAGCGGAATCCGGCAAAACGCCTACTGACAAAGAAAAAGAAGTCCGCTATAATGAAGATAGCAACCTGTTTGTCGGGCGTTCATTACAGGAGGAATGAACACATGACAACGACGAAAAACTATCCCGACAACATTACCGCTTTATATGCAAGGCTTTCTCAAGAGGACGCTTTAGACGGAGAGAGCAACAGCATAGCCAATCAAAAGAAAATTCTTTTGAAGTATGCAAAGGACAACGGTTTTCCTAATCCTACATTTTTCATTGATGACGGCGTTTCCGGTGTAACGTTTGACCGCCCCGGTTGGAATGAAATGATAAGGCTTTCGGAAGCCGGAAAGGTCAAAACGGTTATCGTCAAAGATATGTCCCGCATGGGGCGCGATTATCTGAAAGTCGGCTACTATACCGAGAGTTTCTTTGCGGAGCGTGACATTCGCTATATCGCAATCAACGACGGAGTAGACAGTGAAAAAGGCGATAATGAATTTACCCCTTTCCGCAATCTGTTCAATGATTTTTACGCACGCGATACAAGCAAGAAAATCCGCGCAGTCATGCGGTCAAAAGGCAATGCCGGAGAACATCTTTGTACCAATCCGCCCTATGGGTACAGGAAAGACCCAGACGACAAAAAGAAATGGATTGTAGATGAAGAAGCTGCCGCTGTGGTAAAGAAAATTTTCGATTTGTGTATTGCCGGAAAAGGACCCATGCAGATAGCAAAAGTGCTAACAGCGGACAAGGTGTTGACAGTCAAAGCCTACTATGCAAAGCGTGACGAAAAGGCTATGCCGAATAATCTCTATCGTTGGGATTACAAATCCATAGCGGGGATATTGGAACGCCCGGAATATACAGGGTGTACAGTCAATTTCAAAACCTATTCCAAATCCCACAAGCTGAAAAAACGTCTGCAAAATGCACCGGAAAATTACCGTATCTTTCCCAACACGCAACCTGCGATTATCGAGGAACAGGTATTTGAAAGGGTGCAGGAATTAAGGGCAAACAAACGCCGCCCTACAAAGACAGGACGGCAAGGCTTATTCTCCGGCTTGCTTTATTGCGCTGACT
>CABUCM010000037.1 GCA_902490005.1 uncultured Ruminiclostridium sp. | reverse complement strand
CTGTTACCTCCACATTCTTTTTTATTTTGAATGTCCGCAAAATCCGTCCTACATCTGTCGGCAACAACGCTAGTTTGGTGTCAATATCGCTCTCGACATCTGCTATGATATCATCTTCTATATATGACACAGCCTTAGAAGTGTCAACACCCTCATAATGTTCGCCGGCATAACGAGATAATTCAATCGCCTGATCAACGTCTAGATCAAATTCATCCGCATCTAAATTTCCGCAGAGAGACTCGATTGCATATCTGAGTTGTTCAGATGTCGTTTCAATAAACACATTTCGGTTATTGTTGTCGTAAAAACGGTTAATCATGCAAATAACATCAACCATTTCATCGAAAACAAATGCATTTAACAACTGCTCCAAGGAACAGTTGTTCGCAAGAAATTCTCCAACATTATAGAATTCGCAAACATCTTTTTGCATAATACCGTTAAAAATTGTTATAGCGGAAATCGACTCATTACCAAAAATGCGCAGATAGGCTGGGGAGTTGAGAAAAGAGTATATGTTGTCGGTATAAGCATTATCATAGATCGCGTATTTGCAAACATAATAAGCAATAAACGCATTCTTTTGAGATTCACTGTCGAATAGATATCTTTTAATCTCTTGGTTCTTTAAAGACAATTCGATGAATGTTTCAAATTCTCTTTCGGTCAGAAGCCTCTTCTTTTGCTGGACAGAGAAAACGCGGTCTATTAATTGTTGCTTTTCCAAATTACTCGCATTCATACGACCATCAAGATAATCATTTACAGATGGATTAACCATGGTGAGCTTTTTTGTGCCATTTTCAGAAACGAGTTGTACAAATCCATCTAAAAGTCTGGACAATGAGGCTTCGTATTGATTTACGGTAGTGTCGATATCTGTTTCACACGATATTCTTTGCTCAAAACATTTCTTTACCTTTTCCTCGCTAACAGCTGAATCGGAAAGAGAGTACAAAGTCAGCAAAAGAAGTCTGTCAACTTTTTCAAGTCTGCGTTCGTATTCATCTTTCCATATTTCCTTAGGATTGTTAAGCTGTTGAATCGCAAAGTCATAATAAGCGGCAGGAGCAACATCCTTGTACCGATTTGGATTGCAAATAAACTCAATGATACGTGGCGTATAGTTTGTGTGTTTAATAATATGGTAATAACGCTTGTCCTTTTTAATTTCAGAAAAGTATTCTTTATCCATACCGTTGAATGCAATATGATTATAAAAAATCTTTGCCTTCTCGACGATGTCAATTGCGGTCATATCCAAAATATAAACTTTGCACTGTTTACCTTCAAAGCATCTAAGAAGTTCTGGCTTGCGCTCCTTAGCTTCTTGTAAAATAGTGATTCGAGAGTTTAAAATCAAGAGCTTGTTTTTAGATGCGTTAACATAGTTAATTAATGAAAGTAATTCGGCGTTTTGGCTTTCTTTCATATTGAAATAGGCCTGACCAAAGCAATCGTCTACAAGAATAATTTCTTTGATATCTGAATTCCTGGATAAAGATTTCTTTAATTCATCCAAATCAGATACATTGGTGGAGAATCTTACTCTATACCCTAATGCAGCATAATGTAATACCAACATCTTTGAAGTAATTGTTTTTCCAACGCCTGGGTTTCCTGTTATAAAAAGCGTTTTGTTATCTTGCAAGCATTTTAGAGCAGTGTTAAAAGCAGTTGTTTTGACAAACAAATTCTTTTCGCTTTCAATATCAGCTAATAGAGTTTCGCAATCAACAAATACATTAGTGTTCTCAATTTCCTGAAGAATTCCGGTTGATTCAATCCACAATTTATAGTGTTTCTTAAGTATTTCTATATTTTCAGGGGCGTTCAAAAAATCATCAATTTCATTTAATGTAATGATGTTTGCAGTTGAACTCATATAGTCTGAAAACAACTGAAATATTTCGTCAACTTTCTGCGGAGATAATTCTTTAGAACAGCAGATGTAATATTTTTTAGGGGAAAGTTTCTCTACTTTGTGTACTTCCTCTTTTAGATTTGCAATAAGTTGAGAAACCGTAGAAGCCATATAGTGCTTGACTTGAACAATAGTATTTTTTGAATGAACATCGTCAGCTAAATCAATGCCGCCATCTTTACCGCAGGCGAATCTATGCAATGCTATATTAAGTTTTTTCTGCATAATATCTTGACATAAATATTCAAATTCGACATCGTTTAGATTTCCATAATTAAGCATTGCTTTCGCCTCCTTTTTTATTCCTCTTCACTCTGCCCACTGTTTACCCAAGCATCAATTTCGGAAACCTTAAACATCCATTTTTTGCCGACTTTATGAGCAGGCATATTTTTATTTGCAATCCATTTTAATGCAGTATCTCTGCTTATGCCCAAGTATTTGCATATCTCTACCATAGAGTAATATCGATCTTCAATTTGAAGCATTTGTAACACCTCGCTTAATAAAATTATAGCGGAAAATGCAGGATTTGTAAAGATAATTGTAGGTTTGCGTATGATTTTGTTGTTTTTTGTAATTGCGATCCCCTAATTGTAATTTACTTGCTTTTTGAAGTACCGTAAATAATACTCCGTTACGCTATAGTAAAGTCGCTATTGTAAAATAAAAACGGAGGTATTTGATATGAAAAAGAGAATTATTACAGCAGAATTGTTGCAAAACTTTAAGGAAATGCTGGTAAATGAAGAAAGGAGCAGTAACACAATTGAGAAATATCTTAGGGATATTCGCCGCTTTGCAGATTTTATGAATGGCATGATTATTGACAAATCCCTTGTCCTTGAATATAAAGCCTATTTGGAAAATAGCTTTGCTTTAACCAGTGCTAATTCCATGATTGCTGCGCTAAACACTTTTCTTAAATTTGTCGGTTGGACAGATATGTGCATCAAGCAATTTAAGGTGCAACGAAAAACATACTGTTCTGAGGAACGTGAACTAACGAAACAGGAGTATATCGCGCTTGTCCGAGCAGCAGAGCATAAAAAGAACGAACGCCTATCCCTGCTGATCCAAACAATTTGCGGTACAGGCATTCGTGTTAGTGAATTAGAATTTATTACGGTTGAGGCTATTAATTGTGGTGAAGCAATAGTTTCTTGTAAGGGCAAGAGTCGTAAAGTGTTTATCGTAAAAGACCTTTGTAAAAAACTACAAAAGTATGCTAAAGAACTTAACATTACTTCGGGGGCAATATTTATTACCAAAACCAGCAAACCTATGAACAGAAGTAATATCTGGCGAGAGATGAAAGCCTTATGTGAGCAAGCCGGAGTTAATCCCAATAAAGTGTTTCCGCATAACCTACGCCATTTATTCGCTCGTACCTTTTACAGAATTGAAAAAGATATTGCCAAGCTTGCTGACATTCTCGGTCACGAGAGCATCAATACTACTCGCATTTATATCATTTCAAGTGGCGCTGAACACAAACGCAAGATGGAAAATATGCGTCTGATAATATAAAAACCGCCATAGAAATGGCGGTGACGACATAATCTGTATTATGTGGTATTTGATTAGTCTGAAATTGCAACGACCATGAATTGTTAAATATATTATAGCGTTATTTAGACTTAAAATCAACTGTTTTTTAATCTTTCAAAAGTTTGGTTGGCAAACTGAAATAATTGAACATGACAAAAGAGCCTTTCCTTAATCTTTCTTTTTGAAAGTGTGGAAAAGCTTTTTTGTTATGCCTTTTAATAGTTTTTTTGATTGTTATATGTATCTTTGCCAAGCAATCTATCTTGAGTTATAACATAATACAGATTATGTTGTGTAGGCACTGTGCGGTGCATATGAAATGTTTTAGCCGTTAGAATACGGTTTTTATTTTGAACTTGTAGTCTCAAGAAGTTGCGAATTTTATTTCAGTTCGTATCAAAAGGAGCTTGTGTGGTTATAGGTAGGTGCAAGTCTTAAAGAAGGAATGAAATGTGAGAATTAGTTATAAAAAACTTTGGATATTGCTGATTGAAAAAGACATATCACCCGCCACGCTTCGTAAGGACTTAAATATAGCAACGGGTACTATGACTAAAATGAGAAAGAACGAAGAAGTAGCACTTTCTGTTTTGTTGAGAATTTGTGATTATCTTGACTGTAACATCGGAGATATATGTGATGCTGTTCGTCAAGAAGAATACTAATTTTGAAAGGAGGAGATATGAAATAGCCTTTTGCGTTAATTGCGGATATGAATTGAAAGAAGGAGCAAAATTTTGTACTAACTGCGGTTCAACGATTATTCCTCATAAAAAAGCTGATACAAATGAGCGTAAAGCGTTTTACGATGGTGAAATCCATAAATGCCCAAGTTGTGGAGAAGTTCTGCCATCTTTTGTAGGTAATTGTCCTTCCTGCGGTTATGAGTTAAGGGGAAATGTTGCCACCAATTCAGTTAAGGAATTGTATTGGGAATTATGCAGAACAACTACTGAAGTGCAAAAGAATAATATGATACGCAATTTCCCTATTCCAAATTCAAAGGAGGATATTCTCGAATTTATGATATTGGCTTCTTCAAATATACTTGGAGAAGATAATCAGGATATTTACGAAGCGTGGCTTGCTAAATTTGAACAGGCATATCAAAAATCAGTATTGCTTTTTAGTTCAGAAACTGACTTCATAAAAATCCAACGAATATATGAAAATTGTCAAAGCAATATCCATTCAGAAAAGCAACGAAAATTCAGTAAAGTTACGGTAGATACCGTCGTAAGAAACATTGCCGTTTGTGTCGGAATGCTTTTGTTCTTCGTTGCAATTGTTATCGATCGTTCTCACGGTAATTCTTCGCTTGTGGAAATAGCAGCATATATAATCCTAATAGCTTCCGCTTCTTCTCTTGTCAAGAGAGGTGCTATCTTCCTCGACTATGCTGTTAGTGCAGGAAGCGGGTTACTAACAATTTTACTGTCATTTTTCTTATATAATGGTTCAATGGCTGAATTGTGTGGTGCTATTGTTTTAATAATCGTAGCGGTCAATTATTTTAAGAGTTTAGGAAAATCCAAAAAATAGGAGGAAGAAAGATGTCCTTATTAAGTAAACCAAAAGCAGGCGGCTTTATGGATGAAATACGATGTGATGAGTCATCGTATTTGATTTGGAAATGGCATCCCAACGGTTCTCAAGGAGGTAACAATAATCGTGAGAATGCTATTCGCTGGGGTTCGTCATTAAGAGTTAAGGATGGAGAAGTGGCGGTTTTTGTTTACAAGCAACAAAACGGAACAATGCAAGATTTTATTGTAGGTCCGTTTGACCAAATAATTAAAACCGAAAACTTCCCAATACTTGCAAGTATTGTAGAGCTTGCATATGACGGTGGTACGCCTTTCCAAGCAGAAGTATATTTCATAAATCTTGCGCAAATTATTCAAGTGAAATTTGGCGTACCGTTCTTTGATGTATATGATCCAAGATTTTTGGATTTTGGTGTTCCCGTCGCTGTTAGGGGGACAATTAGTTTTAAGATTTCGGATTATAAGGAGTTTATCAAATTACATAGACTCAGTACCTTTAATCTTGCAGACTTCCAAACACAAGTTAAAGATGCGGTAAATAGGTATGTTAAGGATACCGTTGCCAATGCTCCGGCAGCCCACAATATTCCTTTGATACAGATTGAAACGAAAGTATCCCAAATTAACGATGTTGTTGAACTCGACATTAGTGAACGATTGAGAGAAACTTTCGGAGTTGATGTTTCCGGCGTTGATATTGGTGCGATTGAGATTGATAAAACGAGCGAAGGTTACCGTTCTCTTATGGGAGTAACAAAAGATATTACTGCTGCAACTACCCATGCAGAAGCGGAAGCCCGAATCAAAAATATTGCTGCCAAACAGCGTATTGAAGCAGAGAACTACGAGGAAACTCTGCGTATTCAGCGCGAAGAAGGTCAGTATGCGCAGCATAAGCAAACACAGTCCTCTAATATCGGTGCTTTCCAGGTTGAAAAGCAAGCAGAAGTCGGTATTGCTGGAGCAGAAGCGCTTGGACAGATGGGGGCTAACGGTGCTGGTGATATAAATCTCGGAGGTGGCGGTGATGGCTTTAATATGGCTGCAATGATGGCAAGCATGGCTGTAGGCGGCGCAGTCGGCCAAAATATTGCAGGCTCGATGAATTCTATGATGCAAGGTGTGAATCAGCCCACACAGCCCATTGGCCCACCGCCGATACCCATTATCTCATACTATGTTGCTGTTAATAATCAAGCAACCGGCCCATTCGATTTTACGATTCTCAAAAGTATGGTTTCTAACGGTCAGCTTACCATAGACAGTTTGGTTTGGACAAATGGAATGGAGCAATGGAAAACGGCAGGAACTGTAGACATCTTAAAACAACTATTTACAGCTATCCCGCCTATTCCACCGATGGAATGATAAGCAAATATAGTTTTTGTTTTCATTATAAATTTGAACTCAATTATATTAAGGGAGGAAAACTTTATGAAATGCAATCAATGTGGAACAGAATTTGAAGGCAAGTTTTGCCCTGAATGCGGGGCAAAAACGCAGGCGGAAACATCCGTAACACCGCCGCCTATCCAGCAAACGACAGAGCAACCTCAGCAACAGTTCTATCAACAACCTGTACCCATGCAAGCCGAAATTCCCCAAAAGAAGAAAAAGCCATTTTTCAAGAGATGGTGGTTCATTGGAATCGTTGCCGTTGCGGTAATTGCAATAGTTGGAATCATAATTGGTGGCGGTGGAAAAAACGGAAAAAATGTTTGGTCCGATATGATATTGGGAGATATGCTTCCTGAACCGCCAGCTAACAAGGGCGAAATTTACGATAATTCTACCGATGTGCTGTGGATTGATATCAATAATATTTCTGATAAGCAATATGCAGATTATGTTCAAGCGTGTAAGGAAAAAGGCTTCACTATTGACGAAATTTCTGACTCGTTCTCTTTTGAAGCTTTTAATGATAAAGGCTATAAGCTGTCTTTGAGTCACTATGACAGCGATGCAGATATGGAAATTGAATTGAATGCTCCAATGGAATTCGGTATAATTAGTTGGCCGTCAAGCACAGCCGGAAAATTGCTTCCGACTCCAAAGTCTACAACAGGCAAATTCTCTTATGAACACGATGATAATTTCTTTGTTTATGTTGGAAATACATCAAAAGCCGACTTTGATGCCTATGTAGCCGCTTGCTCGGATAAAGGATTTACTGTTGACTATGATAAAGGCGATACATATTATTATGCCGACAACGCTGACGGTTGGCATATTTCCTTGAAATATGAAGGTAATAATGTTATGAGTATTAATATTGATTCCCCGGACGATGAAGAAAGTAACGATACAACTTCATCAGATACTACAACACCTTCAACAGATACACCGTCTGAGCCTGACAGTTCTGAAGAACCTGATAAGAATGACGATGGTTTAGATCCTGACTTCAAAGCAGCTATGGACAGCTATGAAACCTTTATGGACGAGTATGTTGCTTTTATGAAAAAGTATGCTGAGTCCGATGGTACTGATTTAAGTATCCTTACTGACTATGCAGATTATATGAGCAAATATGCAGATTTCGTTGAAGACTTTGAAAAATGGGAAGATGAAGATTTGAATGCAGCGGAAACTGCATATTACCTTGAAGTTCAAACACGAGTAACTAAAAAATTGCTTGAAGTAGCAGAATAAGGAGGACAAGTTCATATGAGAAGTAAAGCACTTTTAGTATCAAACATTTTTGCCACCATTTATTCCGCTGTATTACTGTGGATTTTTGGCGGTGCGATCATTGAAGCTGGTGGCGCTGATTTTATCGAAGCGGTTGGTGCATATTTTAAATTGGCATTTGAATTACTTGGTATGAGTTCCCCAGCAATGAATGTTTTATACGCCATCGTTATTCTGCTTTGTGTCCATATCATCACATTTGTTCTTGGTTGCCTAATAGGGTGGATTGCTTATGCCAGCAAAAAAAGCGGTAGTGCAAAATTTGCAGCTACACTATATTTGATTGGAACGATTTGTTTCCCGGTTTATTTCCTGTTTGGATTACCGATTACGATAATTGGATTCATTGGTGGCAGTAAGCAGAAAAAGATTAATAATACAGCACCAACAATATAATAGAAAACAAGAGGTCGATACTTTCAACGGTATCGGCCTCTTGCTTCTATGCTATGCGTATTCTCTTTCTTTTTGCCTTTGATATTTTAATAAGCAGTTCGTCTATTGAGTCGGTGTATCTACCTTCACGATGTAATTTGTTCTTAAACTCCACCAAAGTATGAAACAGTAGGCGGTATTCATCCTCTCTTAAATATAGATAATATTTCGGAGTTTTCATACAAATATCAGCTCCTTGTTCACAATCTCCATAGCGGCGTTGCGGATAGCATTCATTTTTCCTACCCAAGCCATTTGGTCAGCAGCTTTTAACTGCTCGGTTACACCCTGATTTTCAGCCATTTCTTTAACCATCCGAAAAAACATATCTTCTGCCTGTTTGTCAATATCGGAGAGGTAGTTGTTCAGTTTGTCGCTTGTCAATAAGTTCATAGGAGCATTATTCCGAGTAGCTCGTACGACTGGGGTGCCGGATATTACATATTCTATGTGGCGACAATCATTACGATTGTCGGAGCTGTATGGTTACTAATCAATAAAATCAAGTCGCAAAAATATAATAAAATTGAATCTGTTCAATAAGGATTTGAGGGATGATGCATAGGTATCATCCCTCTTGATTTTTTATTTTCTTGCTTTTTGAAGTTGCCTTATTTATATTACAGGCGTACCTTTGAAATATAGTAAGGAGGAATTGATTTTCCGTAAAAACGGTTGCCGCCGCAGTCGAGGAGGCGTAAAACTATGTAGACCGAAGCAGTGAGTTTGTGCTTTATAGCTGTGGGGACGAAAAAAGCAAAGTGACATTTTCAAAATATCGAGCAGTTAAGAAATTTATTTTTCAATGAGTACAAAAGACAGTTAGAAAATGTTGCTACCACTTCATAGGGTGCAGATATCCTATGGCGTTTGTTGTGTGCGATAACACAACCCGAAGTTATGGGTTCAATCGGTAATGAAAACCCCGCCATACTGTCGGTGTGCGACAGGCAAATTTAGTATTGTATATGGTGCTGCGCAGTTTTTCGGAACACTTGCCGAATGGCAAGTATGCGTTGGGAGAGATCCCACAGTGCTAACCAACTTTAACGGGAATGATTTCATATGATACTCCCTCCGATATGATATTTTCAAATGACACTCTCTTCGGAATAACCCCATCATTACGGAATGATAATGATTTTCTTTTCGGAATGATTATGACTGTCATTTTCGGTGCCGTTTCTATAGGTCGCAGACAAATAGAAACGGCATCGAAGTGAAACGGAGATGCCGTCGGCAAGGGTATTCTTGGGATGTTTAAAAAAGAAAATGGGAGAAACGGCAGGTAAAATCGGTAAGAGTGCCAATGGACGAGCTATGCCCTTGCCGCTATGATAGGCTTTTTCAAATGAGAAAAATGATACCATATTTTCGGAATGATATTTTTATACGATAAACTTTTCGAAAGTCTTACCAGATTTATAATAGAAGGAGCTTCACACGCCTGCGGACGTGTGTTCCGACTGTTTGATGTTCAATGATATAATTTCACAAATAACTCTCATTAAACATCAAGCAGTCGACTAAAAAAAGGGGTTCCATTAAAGATTTATCTTAGTTCAAAGCCATCGTTTCGGAATGATTATGATATGTATTTCGGAATGACCGCAAAATATGATATACATTTTCAAAGGCTGCGGCGGAAGATTTTTCTTCTGCCGCAGCCGAATTTTTTGCCCTCTGTTAATTACTTGCTTTTTGAAACACCATATCACATATTCCATCTGCCGATAACGAAAAAAGCGTTTTTCTTGAAATTTGAGTCTGCCCTATCTATATTACCTACACCGAAACAATATCGGTGACTTTAGAGAAAGGAGGGAGTTGCCTATGGGTAAAGTTCGCCACGATGCTCTGCCTGAAAAGGTACAGAACATTTCCGAAAACCTGTGGGAACAGGCTGAGACCGTTCTTCGTATGAACAACAATAAAGGCAATGCTACCATACGGCGTTACAAAGCGGCAGAACACCGTTTTTGTGATTTTATGTCTGAGCGCTATCAGACTAAAAATCTCAAGAATTTGGAAGCACGACACATCTATGCCTATGCCACCATGCTTACAGAAACCGATCATATGCCCAAGTATATTCGTACAGAGCTGGCTGCCATTCGATTTTTCCACAAGCGTTTAGGCAGTAAGAACAAACTGCCCACCAACAAGCAACTTGGTATCATGCCTAATGATGATTACAAATATAATCGTGCTTTTCTGCCGAGCGAATTTAAGGAAATGATACAGGTTGCCGTTTCGATGAAACGATATGATGCGGTGATTGTCAGCTATCTTGCGAGATACTTTGGGTTGCGATTGGAAGAAGCCGTAACCGTGCGTGTGTTCCAAATTGAAGAAGCAATCCGTTACAAGCAACTGCACATCACCAACGGCAAGGGCGGTCAAAAACGGGATATACCTGTGGATATTAAAATCCAAGAGTCCATTCTGGAACGCTGTCTAGTGTATGCCAAGAAAAGCGGGAAAGCCGGTAATGACTATCTGATTTGCGATGGTCATCAAAACAGCGTAAAAAAGATGATGGCATCCTTGCAGAATTGGCGTACCAATCACGGAAACAAGTTCATTGATCCGAACCGCACCGAGCTTGTAGCGCCGGGTAAGAAGCCGCGCATCAAAAGACCGTCATGGCACGGACTGCGGCATTTGTACTTTCAAGAGAACAAACGCCGTTTACTTGCTGAAAGAAAGCTCACAAAACGACAGGTTGAAAATGAACTCAGCGAGCGTATGGGACACCACAGGAACGAAGTCAAGAAGTTTTATTCTGACGATTTAGAAGACTCGTAAGCCTACGAGGGGGATTTTTCCCTCGTTACATAGGTTTGTTTATATAGAAAGGTGATATTGAGATATTTGAAGAAAGGAGAAGGTGCTGACATACAATATTGACGATGAAATCCTATGGTATCAATGCCGGAGCACAAATTTGATATTGAGTTGCCACAAGCGATAATTGAATCCTTGGCAAGATTTATTGTTGCTGAAATGCGAAAGGAATTCGTTAAGCAACAAGAGCAAGACGAAAAAAGCGAAGAATAGAAAAACCGAGAGTCAAGGCTAAAACCTTAACTCTCGGTTTTTCTGTGTTGACATTACAGCCATACCTCTACAGCGAAGCCGCCTTTAAAGTAGTAGGTGTTCGTGCAATGTCCATTTGGTGGAGATGAGGAGAGTCGAACTCCTGTCCGAAAACCACTTACAAAGGCTTTCTACGAGTGTAGCCATCTTTTTAAGATTCCCTTAGCGCCGCGCCAAATGGCGGGCTCAGCGCTTTGGTAGCCTCTCAGTCATGACCGGAAACGAGGCGGTTTCCGGTTCACGTTCACCGCTTAGGTTACGCCCTTATCCGAGCCGCGGTACTCACGGTTAAGGACGGCAGCCGTAAGTTAGGCTGCTAACGCTACGCTCCTATTAAAGGAAATAACGTTATTGGTTTTTTGAGTTTTGTCGTTTATTTTTAAACGTGCGAAGTTTAAAGTGTTTCCGCCTCCACTACTCGCTTACCTTTGCTCACGATCCCCGTCGAAACCTTTACATCCCCATATAAAAACCGGCGAAATTACCGGTTTCTTTCTTTGATCGCCCGCTGAATATCCCGCTTGGCATCCCGGGCAGCCATGTCACTGCGCTTATCATAGAGTTTTTTACCCTTACACAAGCCCACCTGCACCTTGACCCGGGAGCCCTTAAAATAAAGGGAAACTGGGATCAGGGAATACCCTTCTTGCTTTACCAAGCCGAACAGCCGCATGATCTCACGCTTGTGCATCAGCAGTCTGCGGACCCGCATAGGGTCCTTGTTGAAAATATTGCCCTGCTCATAGGGGCTGATATGCATGCCGTTAACAAGCATCTCGCCGTCTACAATGGAGCACCAGCTGTCCTTTAAATTCACCCTGCCCTGGCGTATGGACTTAACCTCAGTGCCGCAAAGCTCAATACCCGCTTCAAAGCTTTCCTCCAAAAAGTAATTATGGAAAGCTTTTTTATTCTGAGCGATGGTTTTTAAATTTTCCTTCAAAAAGCTTCCCTCCTTTTGGATCTCTCATCATAGCAGTTTTTTAAGCTTCTGTCAAATCCTAAAACTCCTGCCGTCCCGCCAAGGCTCTGGTCAGGGTCACCTCATCGGCGTATTCCAGATCCCCGCCAACCGGGATGCCATAGGCAAGCCTGGTGACCTTTATCCCCAAAGGCTTCAGCAGCCTGGAAAGGTACATTGCGGTGGCTTCTCCCTCCACAGTAGGATTGGTTGCCATAATCACTTCTTTTATGCCGCCCTGGTTCACCCGGTCCAGCAGCTCCTTGATTTTGAGCTGGTCGGGGCCGATTCCCCCCAAAGGGGAAATCACGCCATGAAGCACGTGATAGGTTCCGTTATACTCGTGAGTGCGCTCAAAAGCAGCCACGTCGCGAGGATCCTCCACCACACAGATCACGCCCTTTTCCCTCGCCTCGTTCCGGCAGACAGAGCACAGCGCCTGGTCTGTCAAATTACAGCAAACCGAGCAGTAATGAATTTTCTCGTGGGCATCCAAAATAGCCTGGGCAAAATTTTCGGCTTCTTTCTTAGGCAGCTGCAAAACATGGTAAGCCAGGCGCTGGGCGGTTTTTCTGCCGATGCCCGGCAAGCGCTCGAACTGCTCCACCAGCCTGGAAAGAGGCGCAACCTGATACCCTGCCATAGGTTAAAACATTCCCGGAACGTTTAATCCACCGGAGATTTTCTCCAATGTAGCGTTCTTTTCCTCCGCCGCGGTCCGCAGCGCTTCGTTGGTAGCGGCGATAATCAGATCGGAAAGCATTTCCAGATCCTCTGGGTCCACCACTTCGGGCTTCATCTCAACGGATTTCACTTCCATTTTCCCGGTCACGGTAACCGTCACCGCGCCGCCGCCGGCGGCGGCAGAGTATTCCTTCTCTTCCAGCTGTGTGGTTGCGGCATCCATTTCCTCCTGCATCTTCTGGGCCTGGCGGGCCAGCTGCTGGATATTTGCCGCGCCTGGATTATAGTTTTGGGGTAATCTCGCTTTCATGTCGTATTCCTCATTTCTATTTTATCTTTTCCGCAGTGAGAAATTAGTCCTCTTTTGTCACCTGCACGCCGGCGTTTTCCGCCGCCGCGGCCAGCTGCTCCAAGGGGTCTTCCTCCTGCTTTTTTTCTTGGTATTCCTTCCGGTAAGGCCCCAGCTTATAGGTCCTTCCGGTAATTTCCTTGATGGCCACCCTCATTTTATCCCGCTGGGCGGATTTCCGCAGCAACTCGAACGCCATGGAATTCGGAGCGTCGATCAGGACAAAATCACCGTTGACGTAAGCCACGGAGCCATGAAACGCCGAAGCGATCACATGGGAATATTCCTTTAAATATTCCAAAACCTCCGGCCAGTCAGCCATACGCTTGGCGCCCTGCTGAAGGGTCTCCATATTCACGGGGTCCCTTCTCTCTTCCGTGGATTCCTGTTCTTCAGGAGCCGGGGCCCCGGCTTCTTTCCGTTCTGGGACAGGCTGAGCTTCATCCTTCTGAGGAAGAGGCGCCTCTTCTTTTTCTGCCGGCGCCGGGGGCATTGGGGCCGAAGCCGGTATCTCCGCCGGCGCAGTCTGCTCTGGCGCCGCGGCTCGCGGCTGCTTTTCCAGCCTGGAGAGCCGCCTTAAAATGGCGTCCATGCTTTCATCCAGCTCCGGTGAACACAGCTTCAGCATCGCCATTTCCAACTCCACCCGCCGGTCAAAGCCCCGGAACATCCGCTCCTTAGCCGCCTGAAGGACGTCGATGGCGTGAATGGCCCCCGCCAAGGTGAACATTTCCGCCTGCACCTGTAATTTTTCATATTCATCCTGAGAAACCACGATCAGGTTCTGGGGGTTCCTCATGGTTTTTAACAACATTAAATTCCTGAAATGCCCGATAAGCTCCTCGCACAGCCGAACCATATCCTTGGAAGCCTTATGCAGCCCGTCGATTAATTCCAGGGCTTCCCCGCCGTTTTGCCTTAGCACCGTATCCGCTAAGCTGAACAGATGGTCTCTACCCGCCAAGCCCGCGGTTTCCGACACCACATCCAAATCGATCTGCGGGTTTCTTCCCATGCACTGGTCCAAAAGGGACAACGCGTCCCGCATGCCGCCGTCCGCGATGCGGGCGATCAGCAAAGCCGCGTCCCGTTCCAGGCGGGCGTTTTCCTCCTGCGCCACAAACTGCAGCCGGTCCGCGATCACCTCCGGGTCAATCCGGTGGAAATCAAACCGCTGGCACCGAGAAAGAATGGTGGCCGGCAGCTTATGGACCTCTGTTGTGGCTAAAATGAACACCACATGGGCCGGAGGCTCCTCCAGCGTTTTCAGCAGGGCGTTAAACGCCCCAATGGAGAGCATATGGACCTCGTCGATAATATACACCCGATATTTAGCGGAGGCCGGCGTAAAGGATGCCTCTTCCCGCAGGTTCCGGATGTTTTCCACACCGTTGTTGCTGGCGGCGTCAATTTCCACCACATCCATTACAGAGCCGTTGTCAATTCCCACGCAGCTTTCGCACTCGCCGCAGGGGTCGCCATCCTTTAAGGACAGGCAGTTGACCGCTTTGGCCAGGATTTTAGCGCAGGTGGTTTTCCCCGTTCCCCGGGAACCGGTAAACAAATAGGCGTGGGCGATTCTTCCGGCCTTTAATTCGTTTTGCAGCGTCACCGTCGCCTGGGGCTGCCCCACCACGTCGGAAAACGTCTTTGGACGCCATTTTCGATACAGCACCTGGTACAAAACCGTCACCTCTTTCCAATGGATAAATGGAAAGCAAGACAGGCCGCGGTCGCGGCGTCATGCGCTTGGATATACGAACGGACAAACTGTCTGCATCGCACAGCGAAACTCCGGTTAATGCTGCTCGGTTCCCCGCCTGACATGGTTCCCGGCCCGCCGCCGCACAGGGCTCACCCGCCCGTATATCCAAATTCATGGCATCTGCCTTGCTTTTTCTGATTTTCCCTAGAGATTCAGCCTTATTATTATAAACTATTTTACCCGCAAAAACAACCATAATTTTTAAAATTTCCAGCAACGCTGTCTTTCCTAAGAAAAAAGGCGGAAGGGCAATCCCTCCGCCTCTGATTATTGAAACCGGTTGGTTTCCACACGCTCAAACCGCTTGCGCAGGGTCAGCAGTGCTTTTTTCTCAATTCTGGAAACATAAGACCGCGATATTTTCAGCTTTTGCGCGACCTCTCTTTGGGTTAGGGGCTGATTTCCGTTTAAGCCGTAGCGCAGTTCGATAATAATTCGTTCCCTGGGGGTAAGCACCTCCACCAGATATCTTTTCAGCTGCTCCGACTTGATTTTGATATCCAAATTATCTACGATGTTATCTTCCGTGGACATAACGTCCATCAGAGTCAGGGTATTGCCCTCCTTGTCGGTGTCGATAGGCTCGTTCATGGAGACGTCCTGCGCGCTTTTTTTACCGTTGCGGAAAAACATCAGGACTTCATTCGCTATCCCCTCGGTTTGGCTCTGGATTTTCCTCTGCCAAATCGGTGTAGTCAATCTCTGATTCCGTGTCGCCAAACAGCACCACATGGACGTTTTTCCCGTCCCAGACAATCCGGCGAATGAATGCACGCAATGCCATTCGCTTCTGTTCTACGCTCATAGTATCAAAGGACTGTCCGAAAGATTTTAACAATTCTTTTGTCCTGTCAAACTCCTCGCTGGAATAGAGATGGTTTTTCGTGAGGGATTCCAGCTCGCTAATCCGATTCTTGATTTTCTCGTTTTTCTCATGGAGGGTGTTAATCTGTTCGGTAATGTAATCAAATGCCGGGGTGTTCGGCGTCTTTGCAAGGGTATCCACCAGATTGGCAATCTGCTGTTCGTTCTCCTGCAATTCCTTTTTGAGAGCGTTTAACTGCTGGTCGTATTCTTCGCGGTTACCTTCCAGCTTTCTTTGCACGCTCTCTAAATTTTTGATAAAGTCGGAGCTATCTTCCGAAATCAGCTTGATTTGTTCGCATATCATTTTGTCGAGTTCATTGCCGTTGGGATTCTTGCTGTTGCAGAGCTGACAACGACTGCGTTCTTTTGTTTCACAGAGATAGCTGTAAATCTTCTCTCCCTGTGCGTTTGTCCGCTGGCTGAGCTTGGGACGCATGAAGCTCCCACAGTTCCCGCAGTACAACAAACCGGATAATAATGCCACATTGCTTTTGGGCTTGCGGTAGGACTTTGAACGGTTTTGATTCAGCATATCCTGTACTTTTACCCAATCAACTCCAGCAATTAAGCCCTTGTGTTTTCCAACAGCCACAATCCATTCGTCCTTATCCCGCATTTGATTGGACTTGCCGGATTTCTGAATGGTTTTGTTGTAGGCCATGATTCCGTGCTTGCCGTCAAACTCTGATTGTTCGGCGTAAATCTCCACGCCTAAGCTGTCAAAATACTCCCATGCGTTCTGGTCGGCTATCATGTAAACCGGATTTTGCAGAATGGAACGAATGGAAAACCGGGTAAAATTCTTCCCGTTTTTTGTGGTGATGTTGTTCTGCAACAAGTAAGTATCTGTTTTGGTAAGCGAATTGGTTTCTATAAATTTTGAGAAAATAAGTTTGATAATCTCCGCTTCTTCTTTGATGATGTCCAATTTATAGGCTTTTCGCTCTTTTCCGTCCACTGTAACGCTCCCGACAATCTGCGTACTTTTATAGCCGGTAGGCGTTGTGCCGCCTAGCCAACGTCCAGACTTGGCAAGCTCGTGCATATTGTCCCGGATACGTTCTGCGGTAGTTTCCCTTTCCAACTGTGCAAAGACAGAAACCATCATCATCATGGCTCTGCCGCTTGGGGAAGTGGTGTCAAAATCGTCCCGGATTGAAGTAAACTCCACGTTGTAGTAATCAAATTCATCCTTGAGCTTGGCGAAGTCTCCCACATTACGGCTGATACGGTCTAAGCGGTAACAGACCACAGCCTGAATCTGATTTGCCCTGATTTGCTTCATCATAGCCTGAAACTGCGGACGGTTGACGTTTCCGCCGGAGAATCCCTCGTCCTCAAAAATGAGGATATCCTCTTCCGTTACATTTTCATGATGGAGCTTGATATGTTGACGGCAAAGCTCAATTTGGTTTTCAATGCTTTCGCCCTTGCCGGTAAACTTTGATTTTCTCGAATAGATGGCGTACTTTCGGTTATCCTGTCCTTTCATTAGCTTAACCCTCCATATTAAGTTATGTGACTTTTAAATTTGTCACATAACGGCTTTTCCTTACAACCTTATTATAAACCGAATACGCCAAAAAAGCAAAACATTTTCTCATAAAAAAGACCGTCTACGTTTTCCGCAGACGGTTTCACATTATCCTACGTTATTTTTTCCTTGTAAAGTCGATTTTGATGATTTTACATCTTCTTTCAAATTCAATCGAACTAACAGTTTTCCCTGCTCCAGCAGAAGTTCCTTTTTGTCTGTTGGTAAGGAACGATATAGACGGAGCAATTCTTCTTCGCTGTGATCCTTTTCAATGCCAGACTGAAAATCCAGCAAATAATCTGTTGTTACATTAAAGTAAGCGGCAAAGAGCTTCAGTATTTCAAAGTCTGGTTCACGCATTCCCCGAATATAATTTCCAATTGTGGTTGCCGCTATATTTAAATCGGTTGCTAGTTGCTTTTGTGTTATATCGTTATCTTCTAAGAGTTCCCGCAGTATCTCACCAAATTTCATGTTTGCTCACCTCTTTATTATTCTAAAGGAGAGCACCTTAATTATTCTCTTAAAAACCACGAAATGAATTGACAAATAACAAAACGAAATATATAATAGAAGTATGCATATACATTCTATGAAATTTAAGGGGTGAACACATGAAAGCGATTGAACTAAAAACAAAGTTAAGCGACGGAGAAACGCTTTTCATTTGTCATAAAGGTACGATTATGAAAGGGGTACGGGTGAGCGGTCAGCTTGCTTTGACCAATCAGCGGTTGATATGGGAAAAGAGTGGCCTTGCAAACGCCGTTGGGTTAGGACTTCTTTCTTTAGCTGGGACAGACTATTTATCTGTTCCAGTATCGGAAATTGTAACCGTTTCAGGCTATTGGATTCCTGCCGCAGCCGGCATGAAGTTTATGCTGAAATCCAGTGAAGAATTGAAATTTCAGTTAAACGGCAGTAAGCCAAAGAAGACACGAGAAGAATTTCTCCAGTATTTTAATGGTCAAAAGGGATAAGGGGGGCTCAAATTGAAAAAGAAGAAGTGGTTTTTATTTTTCGGTATCAGCGGTGTTTTAGCGGTGATCTGCTTTATAGTAGGGCTGGTCGCCTCTACAAATTTACCGAGCGGGGTTTCGTATGATGTTGCAAAGGCTTATGGAAATACTTCAAGCGAAGACTTTTTGCGGATGCTCCCTAATATTATGATAGCGGCATGTATTGTCTTTCTGGTGATAGCTGTCGTATTGCTAATAGTAGGGCTGGTACAAAAAAGAGAAGGGAAAGAAGGCAGATAAAATGAAAAAGGCAATGACAACGGGATTAGCTTTTATTATGGTAATTTTCACTTTAATGTTGGCAGGTTGTAGTTCAGGAGAAGACAGCGGTGTTGCTGATATTAAAAACGCTACCTCATTTAACTATTTTGATGATAACGCTTCAGACGGAGAAACAATTAAGCAAATTGATTTAAACGGAAAAACAGTAGCAGAAGCGATTGAACAGGTTTTAAAAGACAATCTTGACTCTTATCAGATGGATTGGAAAATTGACAAGGACGAGGGAGAAACTTTAAGTGTTACCCTTACGATAACGGCTAAGAATAATGGCGTCGATTATACAAATATTCTCAGCTTTCAGAAGTACAAAACAGATGGAACAATTATGTTAAGCTATGCGGCACAAAATGGACAGACTTCCGACATCAACGAAGTAATCAATCTGTTTTTTGCAAATTAAATTTTTGAGGTAGGGCAAAATTGTTGCTCTACCTTGTTTTTTCTCTCCCAAATTGTTAAAATGAAAGTACAATATTTTGCAAGATGGGAGAGGATTAAATGGCAGTTTGGGGAATCGGAGCTACTTGGGACGGCAAAGACGTGTCAAAAGAGTTTGTAGGTTATAGCACTGCGGCTATTGGATATAATGAGGAAGATAAAGATACCTATCATAAATTAATGCGGGAATTGGTTTGTGTAGGAGATTTGATTTTTATTAAATCAAAATTTATTCAAAATGGCCGATTAGATGTTAAGGCAATAGGGATTGTAACAAATACAGACTTATGTGTTGCAAATGGTTACGCAGGTCAAGATGGTATTAAAGTTTATTGGATTAAAAACTTAACAGACAATCCGGTTCGTATCCATTCACCCAATGAGGGAGGTTCGACGACTACCTTTTATCAGGAGAAAGAACTTCCCGTCATAAAGGAAATTGTTAATTTATTATACTGACTTTTAAACTAAAAGACGCTCTGAAACAAAATCAGGGCGTCTTTTTCGTTTGCTCTCTATGCAGTCTCTAAGGCTCATAGAGAGCTTTTTCTTTTTTGGGGCAAGCTTTCCGCAAAACATATCTCTTTTGTTCTATACGTCTCTTAGCCGCTTCTGAGACAAAAAGAAAGGTTCTTGAGGCTTAAAGGTTTCTAAGCTCTTCAATCATAGCTGCCAATGTATCGTCTACCACTGTAAAGCTGATACCGAGATGATTGCTTACTTCCCCGTCCTGTACCAGTTGACGACGAATTGCAAGAATTTCACGTTTTGCCTTTTCCAAACTGGCTGTTACATCAACACTTTCTTTGACAATGTGTATCATCTTTTTCCCTCCTCTCTGCTTTGACACAGAAATTCAGGTATAGAACAAAATACGTTTATCTTTTTTATTGATTATGGAGAAGGTATCAAATTATTTGTATTTTCTTTTATAAAAGGATTTTAACCAATTTGAATACTCCCACTCTGGAATTTCAAAGTTTTTATATTTTGCTCTTAATTCTTTATGTTTTTTCTGAAAATTCACAAGTTCATCTGTTGCTAAATTTCCATTTATATCATCTCCGCCTGCGTAGAAATCAGATACCCTTTGTCTCATCATCTGGCTAATGCTTCGATATTGTCTTTCGGTTTCACTTAACTGTATGCGCTGATTTTGCTTTTGTAGTTTTGCTTCCTGACGGCAAGTACGATTTGGAGCACCGGGAAACAGTCCATCACAATACTTTGTATCTGATCTTTTGGGAATGAAGAAACTGCCGCATAAATCGCACCGATTAACAGTTTTGCCTATTGCAAATAGTTCGCTGAGAGAAGTTAAAATAAGGTCTGATAAAGAATCCAAATAAAATAGTTCGTAATAGGTTTGTTGCAGACTATTATCATTTGAATTTTCGGATAGATTGTCCGGTGAATATCTGCCGTCTAAATAGCTTTTAATTTCCCATGGTGTCATTACAGTTTCAAATTCTTTTTCAGGAAAACCATGTAGTGCTTTAAAGCTACTTTGGATTCTTAAACCATTCAGGATAGAAAACTTAACCAAACAGTCTAACGTGCTGTATCTTTTATCTTGTGAGCAAAGCTCTACATAATGATAGCAGTTTAATATTCGAGAAAATTCTGCTCCGTAAATATCGAAATTGCTTACTACAGTTTGGTATAGCTCATACTCCATAAACATTCGCAAATCGTCAAGCGAAGTGTTTCTCTCTTTCCCTTCCGGAAGAAAGTCATAAATGATTTTCGGTATTCTCTGCAAAGAATCTGGCACATCATTATAGCCTTTTACCGACTTACCGATTTCAGCGATAATATTAAGACATTTGCATAGAAGTGTTCCTACTGGATAGGGATAGTCAAAGTCTTCCACAAAACAGGATTCCTTCTCTAAATCATGGTTATAAAGGAACAGATATTCCTGTTGGTTTTTTCGGTCGTGATAATAATATAGAAAATACGGGTCGGAATCATTCTTAAAATAAATCATTGCTTTATCCTCAACTTTTTAAATATTGCTTCCTGACTAATTATAACATATAAAGTGCAAGTATTCATCAGTGCAGAGAGAATTTTTTTAAATTATGATATAGACAAGAGCTAAGGCCAAAGCTCAAATTTATCAATAGTACGCGTACCAAAATAAAGGAGGAATTTTATCGTGGCTGAATTCAATAACAGTCAAGATAAAAATGTAGTAGGTGCTACACCATGGATTATAGACACGGGAAGCAAAGAAAAAATCGACACACAGGAACTATACCTTTATATTCGGGAAAACGGAAATATCCGAGTCATCAAAAGAGGAAACGACAAGGGGGTGGTACTTTATCAATACAGAAATAATTGCTATCAGCTACTAACAGAAAGCGATTGTAAAGCTTACATTAAAAGCTTTCTGCCCATAAAAAGCCGAAAGCCCAGCGATTGGGAAAGAGTATATAAGGAGCTGATGACAGATTATGCGGATACCTCTGAAAATGATTTGAACTCCAATCAGGATATTATCAATTTTTTAAATGGGATACTCAACATCAAAACAGGAGAACTGCTTCCGCATAGTCCGGAATACCTTACTACAATTCAAATACCTTGCAACTGGAATCCCGATTTGAGTTTGGATGATGCTCCCATATTCAAAGGGTTTATAGACACCTTAACCAGTGGAAATACAGATGACCAAACGACTCTTTTAGAGATTATCGGTTTGATAATCAGTAATGTTGAAGGTTGCTATTTTAAAAAGCTTCTCATTCTGCATGGCGTTGGTGATACAGGTAAGTCGAAGTTCCGCACACTCCTTGAAAAATTAGTCGGTGAAGAAAACACGCATTCTCTTGATATTAAACATCTTAATGAGAGATTTGCACTTTCAGAATTAGACGGAAAAAGACTTGTAGGCTATGGTGATTTATCTTTTATAAATGTTCAAGCAATGGATAAAATCAAAGAACTTACAGGAGGGGACTCCACACGGGGCGAAGCAAAATATCAGAACAGTTATCAGTTCCGCTATAAAGGGTTTCTTTTGTACTGTTGTAATGAACTGCCATTGTTTTCTGGAGATCGTGGTCAATGGGTTTTCGACCGCTTTCTAATCATCTCTTGTGACAATCCGATACCAAAAGAAAAGCAGGATAACGATTTAGTAAATAAGTTGTTGACTGAAAAAGAAGCGATTGTAAGCGTGGCTGTCCGCCATTTACAAAAGGCACTTACCAGAGGACATTTGACTGAAAGTGCTAAGGTGGTGGAAAACCGCAAAAATTACGCAATTAAAAACAATTCCTTTGCACTATTCCTGCAAGAAAAATGTGTCTTGCATTCTGGACGAACAAGCCGCAGTGTTTTCAATGGAGTTTACAAGGAATGGTGTAAGGAAAACAATTTAGCTGTAGAACCCATGAACCAGATAAAAATCATGTTGGAACAGCGGGGCATTACCGCCATGAAGTCTGGTGAATATTACTACCCTTTGACGATCTACTAAATTTTAAATTGA
Source organism: uncultured Ruminiclostridium sp. (assembly GCA_902490005.1). Classification (GTDB taxonomy): domain Bacteria; phylum Bacillota; class Clostridia; order Oscillospirales; family Acutalibacteraceae; genus Clostridium_A. The sequence continues at coordinate 5,351 of CABUCM010000037.1, read as the reverse complement.
GTTGGGCAAATTGGGCAAAGAAAAAGCAAAAACGCTTTGCTTCTCAAGAAACGGGACTTGACAGATTGCAAACAAAAACAATTGTTGTAAACCTTTGCCCTTTTTGCCCTGAATGATGATTGGAGGAAAAACTATGCAAAGCGCTAGAGAATTGTTTGATTTTATTTCAATTATTGACAGGCACAAAATGATGATGGAGGACTTGCGCTATTGGTTTAAGCTAACGAACGAATTAAGCGAAGATATAAGACAAGAGTTTGATACTATCGACAAAGCCCTTGATTCAATTCGTCAGAAAATGAGTATTTAGAGTGCGGTTGCATAACGTACAAGCCGACATTCATAAAATGAAAGGAGAGCGGGAGAAGGGAGCTTTGGTAGGCTGTGGAGATAATCATGCACTACCCTAAGACGGAACAGGGCTGGCGCGAACTTCAAAAAAGAATAGCTTCTGTTCATGCTGAGGTGGTAGAGCAGTATCTCACCAAACTGCCATGCCCTAAAGAACAGAAGCTGGCATTACTGAAAGCTGTTCAGGAAGATTTGAAAAACGGCAAGTAGGTACATAAAAAGAGACGGTCAGGCTGGTTAGGCTTGACCGTCCTGTTTACATTTGGAATAGATTAAGCTGCATGAACCTGTCAATAGGTGCACTTTCCTCATAAGTTTCATTGACTTCAGATTGCTCAATTAATTGGTCTTCTACCTCTACACTGTCAATTATTTGCGTATCGGCAATATTAGAACGTAACAATTTCAGCATTTCTTTAATATCATCTGGGATATCTTCAACAGTGAAAGCTTCTAATATGTCTTCTTTGCATAAATTTAATTTTCTATCTTCATTAAGCCAGTTAAACAAGAGCTTTAATGTTTCTTTACCCATACCAACGGTAATAAGTTTGTCAACAGTATCAAAAGTTTCATACGAAGAACGCATTCTTTCTGCTTCGGTTCGGATATTATTCTGTCCTCTATATTGGTCTAATTTTAATAACAGAGATGTTTTGAAAATGCTATCTTCCAGATTATCATCATATTTAAATTTACTCATGGATATTGTGGCATTTAAATATTCTTTTATTTTTTGTTCTATGTCATGAATTTCGGGTATTTCTTTGTCCGGAAATTTAGATTCCAATGCCCTATGAATTACTTTACTATTTAAAATATAGTTTTCAATTTCATATCTATTTAAAAGATGAAGCGTTACATTGTTCTTTTCTGCGTAATTTAGCAACTTTTCTTTCCATGTTGCATCTAACCCATCGCTATCTCTAATGAAATGTATCTCGATGTCTTTGCCGAGAAATTGTTTTAGTAATGGCTTTATAGAAAATGGTATTTTATCATCTTTGCTTCTGCCTGTATGTATGGAGATGGTATTTGCGCCAAAAAACACACTTGACTTTAATAACTTATCAAATGTTTCAATGATTTCGGTATTTGAATCTTCGATAAATAACATTTTTCCACTTATAACGGACTTTGCCAATTCATAGTTGTCTAATTGCCCAATATAATTACTCACCTGAGTATCTGATGATAAAGGTTTATTGCATAAGTTTTTAGAAGAAATAGGTATAACTTCAGTGGGTTGTGCAGTTTTAATAATTGCTGGTGAATGAGTCGATATTATAATTTGTATATTTAATTCTTTCTGTATTCGTTTCAAAGATCGTGCTAGGGCTATTTGCATATTTGGATGCAAATGAGCGTCTGGTTCATCTAAAAGTACAACTTTACATTGCTTAGGGCAAACAGTATAAATAGGCGCAAGTATTTGTAACACTTGCATATAGCCACTTCCTGATGAGTTAAAATTAAATGAAAGGGTCTTTTGATTACATCTTTCTTTATATGTAGCCGTTAAATACTCATCGTTTTGTTCATTAAAATCAACCTTGTCTAAATAAAAATTAAAATCAACAGCTAATCTTTCACTCAACAGCTGATAATTATCTGGGTTGTTCTTTTTTAAATCTAGAACTAAATTCCTGATAATTGCGCTAACATTTCCAGATGATAAATAATGGCGGATTGTTACCGGAAAAGACCTTTGTTCGGTTTCTTGTAATCCCACAAATCCAGAAATAAATAAAGGAGAAAAATTATGTAAAGTTGGAGCATTACATAAATCATCGTGGGAAGATAAGCATTTCAAATTATATCCTCCAAACAAAGAGGATACTTGTAACCGATAAAAATTATTATTTTCATCTTTTAGAGTTATCCGTGCTCCTATTTTAGAATTATCAACCTTTCCCTGCTTCCCTTGGCGAGAAACTTTACCATAGTATAATTCCCGAAAATCAGAAATATTTATTCCTGGCAATGAAGTGGCACCAATACCCTTATTGCGTGCTAGTATATTTCCATTATTACGTGTGGATATAAGTTCACTTCCGACCAATGTACTCAATGATAAGTTAATTGCCTGAAGAATTGTGGTTTTTCCACAACTATTTTCTCCCATTAAAATTGAGAATGGCCGAAGTATAATTGTATTTTCTTGAAATTTTTTAAAATTGTTTAAACTTACTTCAGAAATCATTTCAATCCCTCCTTTTTACATTTTACATCATATTTTTTAAAAGCACAAATATAACTTTTGTTTCCCCCACGTTCCCTTTGTCACCCTCACTTTTCCGCTTTCCCATCGTTTCACTGCTCCGGCGCTCACGCCATACTGTTTCCCGAATTGGTACTGTGTCAAGCCCATGCTTTTGCGAATCTTCCGTATCTGCCAACCTTGTCCGTCATAGAGGAATCGGTTGTACTCGTCCAGCAGGTCAGTGATTTTCACTTCCAGCAGTTCCGCAATCCGGCTGAGCTTGTCTATTGGGTAGTAGTCGTGTTCCGGATTCTCATAATGAATATAGGTGCTCTCGTTAATCCCTGCGTATTCAGCGACTTCCCGCTGGAGCAGGGATTTTTTGTATCGGTAGTACCGCAGCTTGTCCGCCGTTGTCGTGAGCATTGCCGGATTTGGGTACTGGATATTGAACTTTTCGGCGTCGGTGAGCTTCTTTGGACGTAGAAACTGAAAACTGTGGATTGCAAGGGGGCTATAAATCGTCCGTCCGTTCTTTTGCTTGCTGAACACATACAGGCTATCGCTGATTTTGAGGAACAACCGCCATTTTGGAGTGCTCCGGGAAAAGGGAGCTTCTTTTTCCTGCTCCGAACCCAAAAGAGCCGTTATGAGGGGATTGGTTTTTCAATACACCTAGCCGCGTAGCTGGACAAGCGGATCCCCTTGCTGTTATCAAAGGTATTTACCGCCTTGATTAGGCCGATGGTGCCGATAGACACCAAATCATCCTGGTCGCTTTGGCTGGAATAATATTTTTTGGACAGTTGAAGCAGAAGGAAGAATTTTTCCGGTCATAAACGACTTCATAAGGGTCACCTAATTTCAAATGAATCTCCAGATGTACCTCCTCACGGGTAGAACCCTTCTTGACCACAATATGATCTAGTATAGTGGTCACCAAGGCTGAATGAATGCCGTTCTGGAAGGAAAGTTCTTCTTCTAAGGCGGTTTTTATCTTGTTTAGTTGATCCACAGAGATTTTACTTTTTTCTTCTTCCGCTTTTAAAACTTGCAACTGCCCTTCTAGTTCTTTAAGCTGCTGGTTAAAGCCATCGTTGCGCTGCTTAAACTCTACCGTTGAAAGAGCCCCCTCAATACTCATTTCCAACAATCGATCCTTTTTAGAGCAGATAGAGGATATTTCCGCATTGATGCGTTTGGCATCCTGTTGGTAATCATGTTCGCTAGGGACCGCCTCAATGACATTTAATACTGCTTCCACAATAGCTCTTTTGTCCTGGGCCAGCTGGTCGAATATTTGAGCCATAATCTGATCCAGTTCCGCGGTCAGCACTTGCGGCGCGGAGCAGCCCGCTCGCCCTCGGTTTCGGTACACCCGGCATTGCCAGGCCTCTTTTACCCCTTTAGCGCTTTTCCGTACCTGTCTATGGAAGCTGGTACCGTGTTCCTCGCAGATTATTTTTCCACTGTATGGATACCGATTGTGAAACTCGGCGGCGCTCTGGTGGGACATCATCTGCTTGCTGCGCCTCTTATACAGCGCGTTGGCCCGATCCCATAATTCTTCCGATACAATCGCAGGGATGGAGGGATCGGGATACATAACCCACTCGTCTTCTTCCAGAAAAATCTTGCGCTTGCTGCGGTAATCTACAGTCTGGGATTTGTTGGCGCAGTACCACCCCTTATATTTGGGATTTTCTAGGATATGCCGGATAGTCAGCACGTTGAACGCGTTTCCTCTCCGGCTGGTGTATCCCTCATCATACAGTGTTTGAGAAATTCTCCTGATCCCCATCTGCTGATTGGCATAGAGGTCAAAAATTCGTCGAACGACCTTTGCTTCCGACTCGTTTATTGTAAGTACGCAATCTTTTTTGTCATATCCCCATAGTTTATCGTTTCCTAATACATGACCATTTTTGATAGCCTGCCGGAAGCCGAATTTTAACCGCTCGGATAACTTTCGTACTTCGTCCTGGGCAACCCCCGCCATAACCACCAATCGAAATTCGCTGTCCGAGTCTAAAGTATTGATATTGTCATTTTGAAACAGAACTCCCACATTGTGCTCCAGCAATTCCTGCGTGTACTGGATACTATCCAAAGTAGAACGAGAAAAGCGGGATATTTCCTTTGTGATGATGAAGTCAAAGAGCCCTGCTTTGGCATCTTCAATCATTCTAAGGAAACTGTCCCGCTTTTTTGTACTTGTTCCGCTGATACCTTCGTCGATATACCCCGGAATATAACTCCAGTTTTCTTTCGACTGAATCAGTTCGGTATAATATTGTATCTGATTTTCCAGACTATTTAATTGTTCGTCCTTATCTGTGGAAACTCTTGCGTAAAAAGTCACTCTTAATGGAATATCAAAGATTGATTTCCCGTTTCGCATTTCACCGCGTATCCTGAGCACATTCATGTACTCTCGCCTCCTTTGTCAAGCACACAGGATACCGTAACAGCTCTGGGAAGTCAATTACAGAATGCACTAAATTTATCGCTTCAGAATAGGTGGTTTTCGATATAAGTCCTCGAGAGTAAATTCGCTCCAGTAAGACACTGACTACTTCTCGCTGCGCGCTGTCCAAATCGCATCACCTCCATTTATGGATATGCAATTAAATTTGAAAAGATACCAGGCCGGTGAAGCGCCCAACTCTTTGCTTATTTCCTTCCTTTTCGATAATCTTACAAAAAGGCATTAGTTCGGATTAGGAAGAAAAGCCTTGTGCTTTTTATCGTTATTATCAATCCCTGCCATTAAGTGTTAATGACTATAAAAAGCTTT